>NZ_JBEPQK010000010.1:0-270907 GCF_040547805.1 Bradyrhizobium sp. LA6.1
TTTCCACGGGCGGCTCCCTCGTTTCAGGTCATCGATGACCCATCTTGCCACGCAAACCGGCGGAAGGGGGCCGTCCACCCCAACACGAGAGCCCGATCCGCGACCAAGCGGACGCGCCCAGCCCCAACGAAAAATGGCGCCCCCCTTCAGATCGCAGTGGAACCCATCCATTCTCAGATGTCGCGCCGCGCCAGCGGGCATGCCGATGCAGCGCGCCCGGAAGCGACCGGGCACGAAATTCAGCAGAGCCTTCCCTAAACTCCTCACCTGCTCTTTTGGCGGGCGGCTCCACGGGGACAAGGGCAATTGGGATGTCGCGCGATCAGTTTGCGTGCGAGCGCAGCATTTCTGTCAAGCGCTCCCTCCATGATGGCCTTGCACTTGTTAAATCAACGGCGCCTTCGACGAGACGTGATGGCTGACGATTTTCCAGTCGCCATCTTCGCGGGCGATCACCCAGGTAATCTTGAGCGACAGTTTTATCGCACCTTGATCAACGTCAAACGACGCCGTGCCGGCGACATTGACCAGATCGGGGCCGACCAGTTCGAAGACGACGTCGCTGAATTGAACGGCAGTTGTCCGCCACCGCGGCAATCCCTTGAAGTAGGCCGCAACACCGTCTCTCCCGCGATACAGTATCGGGTTCGAGCCGAAGAACAGCGCATGCTTTGAATAGAGCGAGGAAAGCGCGTCGGCGTCCAGTCTGCTGAAAGCCGCGGCCCATTTCGCGATGATGTCGGATGCGATGTCGTCGGCAGCATGTAGCATCGAATATCCAATCGTTCTGAACGGGCTTCAGCCCTTGGCGTCTTCCTTGGCAAAGGTGTCGCGTAGGCCGACGATACAGTTGAACACCAGCTTTTGCGATGTTGATTGCCTGTTCACCTCGTTCGAATTGCTTTCGGCCACGCCGGTCTCGATCCCCGCGTCGGACAGCACTTCCATCGACTGCGGATTGATGTCGGCGACAAAATTGCCAGCTCGGGGCTCAGCTCGGCGAACACTGATTGTAAACGCGGATTTCAGCTAGGCGCGACTGGGCCGCCGGCAGCCAATGCATGGTGGCCTTGACCTTGCGTCCGCCCGGCGCGTTGCCGTCGGGGGTCGCGCAATCGAAAGTACAGCGCAGCTCGACCACCGCGCCGACGTCGTTCTTGATGACGCCGGCGCATTTCATGAAGTGAGCATAGGCTCAGGAGGAGCGACAGAACGAGATAGTCCTCGTTTCCTCAGAGCGGACAGTCCAGTTGAAATGCCGGCGTTCTCTTTTCCACGAGAGCCGCAAGGCCTTCCTTTACTTCCGGTCCTGTAAATCCCATGAATTCAAGCGCCAACGAAGCATCGAATGTGGGGCCGGCCTGCCGGAGCCAATTATTGAGCGCGTATTTCGTCCAGCGAATGGCGCTCGGCGGTCCTGCAGCAAGACGGCTGGCGACTTCGATCGCTCTTGCGTCCAGTTCGTCGTCCTCGCAGCACATCGATACGACACCGATCCGCTCCGCCTCTTCGCCCAACAGCTGATCGCACAGCAACAGATAGTATTTTGCCTTCGCCATTCCGCACAACAGCGGCCACACAATCGCCGCATGATCACCCGCTGCCAAGCCTAACTTCGTATGCCCGTCAATGATGCGCGCCGTCTTGGTGGCGATGGAGACGTCTGCCAGCAACCCGCAAGCGAGGCCGGCACCGACCGCCGGCCCCCTGATTGCACTCACGATGGGCTTGGAGCAGTTGATGACATTGTAGACGATATCTCGCGCTTCCTTCCAGTTACGGATCCGCGTGTCATGATCGTCGATGATACGCTCCATCATCGCGAAATCGCCACCCGCTGAGAAGGCTCTTCCCGCACCAGTCAGGATGACGACTGAGACGCTGGGATCGCTGTCGATATCTCGCCAGACCATGCCGAGTTCGCCGTGCATTTTCTCATCGGCGGAGTTCATCTTGCCGTTCGACATCGTAACCCGTAGGACGCGCGGCTGCGGCCAGTCGAACTGAAGCCGCGCATACTTGGCATAGCGATTGTCCAGCCCGGCAGCCAACGTCTCGTCGTTCATCTGGCTCTCTCCGTTTGCATTGAATAACTACCGCTAACGCTCGGCGTCTCATTACGTCAGTGAACGCACCGATGCTGCGAATTTCTGGTGGCGTCAATGAAGAATTCGCACGAATGACGGTTCAAACTGCATATGAGTTTCTTCAGAACACTTTTCTAGTTTGACGCCATTATTTGCGAACGGGTATCGTGTGGGATGTCGCGGCCATATCACCTCCCAGCTAGGTTTCATTTGTGAATCCGAATACGTCGAATCCACACTGCGAGACGGATAGGCGACCGCGATTGCGTTTGGCCGAGAAGATCGCTGGCCGGCGCGGGCGGCGCTTTCAGCTGGGTTGCGATCCCGAGGGGGCCGGCCGCCCCGACCAGTTTGGAAGCTGGTCGCTCAAGAGCCGGGTTTGGCAGCAGGGCAAGTAGCGGAGATGGCGGTCGTGAAAAGGAATGAGCCTGTCACACCGGCGTCCACGCGCGGTTTGACACCTGAATTGCGTCGCGACATTCCCAAGGTTACGCAGAGTCTGGTGCCGCCAGATCAGAAGATCGACAACACCGTCAAGTCGGCGAAGCGCGTGTTCGAGGTTCTCGAGTTTTTCGAGGAGTATCAGTCCGCCGCATCGGTTATCGACGTGGCTGCCGCGTTGAATTTTCCGCAGTCGAGCACGTCCGCCTTGATGCGGACGATGACCGCGCTTGGCTATCTGCATTATGACGCCGGCCGCCGAACCTACGTCCCGACGGCGCGGATCTCGATGTTGGGCCACTGGCTCAGCCCCGTTCTTTTCCGCCGTGGGCGCTTGATCAACCTGATGGAGGATTTGTCGGCAAGGACCGGGGAGACCGTCATGGTCGGCCTGCGCAACGGTCTGGCCGCGCAATACATCCACGTCATCCAATCCAAGGTTCCCATGCGCTTGCACGTGCGCTCCGGAACGCTCCGCCCGCTGGCAAAGTCCGGATTGGGCTATGCGCTGCTGTCTCGGTATTCCAACAAGGAGGTCCGACGTCTGGTTAAGCTGCTCAACTCCTATGAAACTCATCCCGAGAAGCAGGTCGATGTCAAGGCGTTGCTGGTTGAACTCGGCAAGGTACGAAAGCAGGGCCATGCATTGTCGCTCAGTCTGGTAACGCCAGGCGCCGGCGTCGTGGCCATGGCTCTCCCGCGAGTAGCTGAATCCAGCGAACCTCTCGCCATTTGTGTTGCTGGCCTCACCGACGCGCTCGTCTCGCAAGAGAAGGCATTTGCGGCCGTGATGCGTGATGCGATCAAGTTTCACTTGAGCGATTGATTGTATCGCAATCGGCGATTTGCGCATGTGTGCAAAGGTATCCGCCATTCTGTTTTCGGCGGATTTCTCGACCGATCTTGCCGGCAAGCTCAAGCTGTCGCCAGAGGAGATTACGAGGCCAGAAGCGAGCGGACGATCGGAATGCCCAAGCCGAATAGGCCGTTGTCCCGCTCGAGTTGCCTTCCGTCCAAGTCAGGAGCCTTCATGTCAGATGAAGACAATATCGTCGTTTCCACCGCCGAACGGATCTTCGCCGACCTGGCGGATCTGCAAGAAGTCGCGCACGCTCAGGGCGATGCGTGGAAGACGCCGTTGTGGCGCGCACTTGCCGAGGCCGGTCTGCCGTTGGCGTGGGTATTGGAACAGCACGGCGGTTCGGGCGCGAGCCTGATCGACGGCTTTGCTGTGCTGCGCGCGGCCGGAAGGTCAGCCCTTGCGGTTCCGCTGGCGGAGACCATGCTTGCGGGGTGGCTGTTGTCGCAGGGCGGAATCGTCGCGCCGGAGGGAATGATGACGGTGTTGCCCGGCGACCCGCGTGAACTGATCGGACTGGACGCCGAGGGGCGATTGACCGGACAGGCGAGGCGCATCCCGTTCGCGCGCGATGCCGCTCATTTTGCCGTTCTTGCCAAGAGCGCTGCAGGAGTCAGGATCGCTTTGGTGGATGCCTCGCTTTGCCGCATTGATCGCTTCGAAAACCTTGCAGGCGACGCGGCGGATACTGTTTCTGTTGCTGGCGTGCAGCCGGTCGCCGTTGAGACCGCGCCACACGGGTTCAATCCGAACTCCCTTTTCTTGATGGGCAGCGCCGTGCGCAGCCAACAGATCAGCGGGGCGCTGGAGGCGATGCTGGAGTTATCCGTGCGTTATTCGACGGAACGCGTTGCCTTCGAGCGAACCATCTCGAAATATCAGGCGGTGCAGCACAATCTCGCGCGCCTAGGTGGCGAGGTCGCCGCCGCGGTCACTGCGGCGACTTCTGCGGCCGACGCGGTGAGCGCGGATTCGCGCGATACAGACGGCATCTTGCTTGAGGTGGCGTCGGCAAAGATTCGCTGCGGCGAGGCCGCCGATAAGGGCGCGTCGATCGCGCATCAGGTGCACGGCGCCATCGGTTTCACGGCCGAGCATGTATTGCATCGCCTGACATTGCGCGCTCTGGCGTGGCGGGATGATTTTGGAAGCGAGAGCTACTGGTCCTCCGAACTCGGCTGGTGGATCGGCAGGCGCGGCGCCGATGAACTGTGGCCGCTGATCGCGTCGCGTTGACCGGATTTGGGAGCCAAGACCATGACAACAGCATTACGATTCGATCCCATCCGGCTGCCGGAGCATTGCCAGGAGTTGCGTCGCGAAGTCCGCGCATTCCTTGCAGACGAGATTTCGGCCGGGACCTTTGATCCCCTGAGACCGGGAAGCGCTGAGGGTGAAGACGCCAAGGCGTTTAGCCGGCGCGTCGGCCAGCGCGGCTGGATCGGGATGACCTGGCCGAAGAGATACGGCGGTCAGGAGCGCAGCTTTCTGGAGCGCTACGTGGTGACCGAAGAGATGTGTGTAGCCAACGCGCCGGTTCGCCCGTTCTTCGTCGCTGACCGGCAGAGCGGTCCGACGCTGATCCGCTACGCGTCAGAGCATATCAAGCAGTCCATCCTACCGCGGATCATCCGCGGCGAGACCAGCTTCTGTATCGGAATGAGCGAGCCCGGTTCGGGATCGGACCTGTTTGCGGCCAAAACTAAGGCCACAAAGACTGATGGCGGTTGGCTGATCAACGGCACCAAGATCTGGACCAGCAACGCCAACGTGTCCGACTACATGATCGGCCTATTCCGGACCTCGGCGCCCACTAAGGAAAACAGGCGACGTGGCCTGACGTCGTTCTTGGTGGATCTGAAAACGCCAGGCATCACCTGCAACGTCATTCGCCAGATGTCTGGGCAGCGCGAGTTCAACGAAGTGGTGTTTCAGAATGCGTTCGTTCCTGAAGGCAACCTGCTTGGTGAGATCGACGGCGCTTGGAAGCAGGCAACCAGCGAACTCGCCTACGAGCGCAGCGGGCCTGAACGCTTTCTCGAAACCTACGCGGTTCTGACCGAATTGGTTCGCTCGCTCGGACCGGATCCTGATATCCGCGCGGCGGAAGGTCTGGGGCGACTGGTGGCGCAACTCCATACGCTACGGCGCATGTCGGTCTCTGTTGCCGGAATGCTCGAAGCCGGCAGGGAGCCGGTGGTCGAAGCGGCCATCGTCAAGGACATAGGTACGATTTGGGAGCAGCGGTTGCCACACACGGTGCGCGATCTCGCCGCTTTCGTCGATGCCAAAGCCAACAACCTCGCTACCCTTGACGAATGCCTTGCCTTCAACCTCAAAATTGCTCCCAAGCTCACCATTCAGGGCGGTACCACGGAGGTTCTGCGCGGAATCATCGCGCGCGGGCTCGGCCTACGCTGACATCAATATTCTGACGAGCCGCTCATTACCGCTGCAGCAGATGCCGTATCGATTCCCTCGCTGAACAACGTCGCGCTCAGCGAAGTTCGCGGACTGTCGCTGAACTTCTTCGATCTATCGTCTATCCGGCAGATCGCCGACGCGTAGAAGCGGGCAAGTGCCGTGCAGGTGCTCTCGCTGCAGACGGAAAAGCATTGTGCGCCGGTGCGAGTTTCGACAACTCGGGTCGGGACATTCCTGAAGCAGCCGCGACAGTGTCTGGTGCCCGAGTCTCACGCAACACGGCGACCGACTATGATTCGAATGAGCGATCGTGCTTCGGCAGACCGGAAATTTCGCGACGCGCGTCAGAAAGCGGCACACCGTCGCCCGCGAATTCTCGCATGGCCGGCAAGCCTATCCTGCATCTAGCGTCGCGAAAACACCTTCAGCGGATTCTGATCAGCCGCTTGCCGGTATTCTCCCCTCGGTAGAGCCCGGCGATCGCTGCCGGCGCGCATTCGATGCCGTTCTGTATGTCTTCGGAATAGCGCAATCGTCCATCGCGAATCCATTGTGACAGACGAGAAACAGCCTCCTCGTATCGAGACGCGTAGTCAAAGATGACGAAACCCTCCATTCGTGCGCGCTTGACCAGCAAGTGACGCTCGGCGCGCGGACCGTTCGGCCAAGGATCCCAAGTCGGGAACGAAGCAGTTCCACAAATCACTACGCGCGCGCCTACGGCTAGATGCCGAAGTACGGTGTCGCTGATGACGCCACCGGTATTGTCGAAATAGAGATCGATGCCCCGTGGGCAAGCCTTGCCGAGCGCCAAGTCCAGATTGTCGCTTTTGTAGTCGTACGCCTCGTCATAGCCGAACAGCTCGCGGCACTGCGCGACCTTCGCCGATCCGCCGGCAATCCCGACCGTTCGGCAACCCGAGAGCTTCGCGATCTGGCCGGCCGCCGACCCCACCGCGCCCGCCGCGGTCGACACCACCACGGTATCGCCGGGGCGCGGCCGACCGATGTCCAGCAGCCCGAAATAGGCGGTGATCCCGTTGAGACCGGTGACGCCGAGTGAGAGCGAAAGCGGCAGGTCGTCTTCCTGGACCTTTCGCGTGACGGCGGCAGGCCCGACGACAGCGAATTCCTGCCATCCGAACATGCCCATCACCTTGTCGCCCGGCTTGAAGTCGGAATGTGACGACTGTAGCACTTCGCCGGCAGCGAACGAGCGCATTACTTCGCCGATGCGCACGGGCTCCGAATAATTCGCGACGTTGCTGACCCAACCGCGCATAGCAGGTTCGACCGAAAGAAAGACGTTTTGTACCAGGATCTGCCCGTCCAGCAGATCGGGAACGTCCGACTCGACGATCTCGAAATCGTGGGCCTGCGGAATATCAGCGGGCCGGGATTTCAGAACGACCTGACGATTGCGATTGTTCTTCATAGACAACGGTTCCTGTTGAGGTCGAATTCGGAAGACGATGCCGCCCAATCTTGGATAGAGGAAGACCGTCGAATTCTTCGCTAGTCAACCTTGGCGCCGAGACTTGAGAAGGACCTGCGTGTCCCCTTCGAGATGCGGGCATGATATGGCAAAGTCGGGCTTGCTCGGCTTTGCGGGTCGGTTTACTTGGCGGCCAGTTTTTCGCGCAGCATGTCGACGGCCTCGGGATTAGCCAACGCGGAGAGGTCGCCCGGATCCTTGTCCTCGAACACGGCGCGTAAAACGCGACGCATGATCTTCATATTGCGGGTGCGCGGCAGATCATCGACGAACAAAACCATTTCCGGGCGATAGGACGGACCCATCCCTGCGACGATGGCCAACGACAGTTGGTTTTCGAGGCTGCGATCGCCCATGACGCCCGGCATCGGAACGCAGGCACACACGATGGCCGAGCCCTTGACCGGATGTGGAATGCCGAACACTGCGGCTTCAGCAAGCTTGCCGGTCGCGATCAGAATGCCTTCGAGTTCCGATGGCCCCGTGCGCTTGCCCGCGATCTTGATGGTGTCGTCGGAGCGGCCGAGAATGTAGTAGAGTCCGTCGAGGCCGCGCATCGCGAAATCGCCATGCACCCACAATCCAGGCAGTGTGCTCCAATAGCTTTCGATATAGCGCGCATCGTCCTTCCACAGGCTCTTGGTCAGTCCAATCGAGGAATGCCGCAGAACCAGTTCGCCGACCGTCCCATCGGGGACGCGCTGCCCCGTCAAATCGACGATGTCGGCGCCCACGCCCAGCGCGGGTCGCGCGAAAGAGCCCGGGTTCATCGGGTGATTGGGCGTCCCCGTGAAGATGCAGCCACCGACTTCCGTGCCGCCCGACATGTTGATGATCGGGATCTTCTTCTTGCAAACGCGCTCGAAGAACCACAGCCAAGGCGCTGTGGTCCACGCTTCGCCGCCAGAGGCCGTCATCCGCAGGCTGGAAAGATCGTAGGATTCGGCTTCGAGCCCGTAACGCATCAGACCGCGCACGATCGTCGGCGAAACACCGAGGTAGGTCACCCGATGTTCGGCGATCAGTCGCCAGAAGCGCCCCGTATCCGGATAGTCCGGAGTACCTTCGACTACCAGCAAGCTGCCACCGGCGAAGCTCGGGACGCAAGCGCACATCGAGCCCACCATCCAGCCCATATCGCTGAAGAAGAAAAACCGATCCGTCGATTTGAAATCGCCGCAGATGATCGTATCGCGGGTCACCATGGATCCGATGAACCCGATATGGTTCCAAACGCATCCCTTCGGTTCGCCCGACGTGCCCGAGGTGTAGAGCAGGATCGCAGGGTCCTCCGCCTGCATCTCGGCGGTTTCAATCATGCCGCCCTTGCCGGCGATGGCATCATCCCACCAGAGATCCCGGTCCTTCCGCATCGGCGTGTCGATCGCAAGATTGCCGCGACGCGCGACGATCACGTGTCTTACGGTCGGCGAGGCCTCCAGGGCCATGTCGAGCACAGATTTGAGCGGCCCCGAAGTACCGCGCCGCCATGTGCCGTCAGCGGTGATGACGGCCTTTGCTTCTCCATGATTCAAGCGGGCCTGAATCGGCGCAGGGCCAAACCCGGAGAACAGCGGCATGACGATCGCCCCGAGTTTCAGGATGGCAAAGAAGGCGACCAACGTCTCCGGCAGATTCGGCATGTAGATTGCGACCACGTCGCCGCGTCCGATCCCGATTTCGTGGAGCCCCTGCGCCAAACGCCCGACTTCGAGGTCGAATTCACGGTAGGTCAGCGAGCGCCGTTCACGCTTGTCTTCGCCTTCCCAGACGAGGAACGTCCGGTCCCAGACCGCGGTGTCGCGATGCTTGTCGAGGCAATTGAGCACGATATTGGTGGTGCCGCCGACGCACCAGCGCGCCCACGCTTGACCGCTGGAAACATCCAGCATCTGGTCGTAGTCACGGTAAAATCTCACATCGCAGAACTTGAAGACTTCCTGCATCAACCATGCGGGATCGGCTTCGGCTCTTGACGCAAGTTCGTCGTAATCGCTTTGGCCGGTGGCACGCAGAAACGCCGTCAAATTGCTTGCCCCCGCCAATTCTGATGGCGGCGTCCAGATATACGGCGTCGCTTCGTTCATGTTTGTCATCTGGGCTCTCTCACGCGCAAGTGCGTTACTTCTTGAGCAGCGGGCAGGCGCTTTCTTCCGGCGTCACGAAAGCATCCTTGCCGGGGATCACCTGAAC
Organism: Bradyrhizobium sp. LA6.1; assembly: GCF_040547805.1. Classification (NCBI taxonomy): domain Bacteria; kingdom Pseudomonadati; phylum Pseudomonadota; class Alphaproteobacteria; order Hyphomicrobiales; family Nitrobacteraceae; genus Bradyrhizobium; species Bradyrhizobium sp. LA6.1. Next base: position 9,500 of record NZ_JBEPQK010000010.1, read on the forward strand.
CAGCTTTTCGTAGTCCCATGCTCCCTTCGATTCGGCGGGCGACTTGGCTTGCACCAGATACATGTCATGGATCAACTGGCCGTCTTCGCGCAGCGACGCGTTTCGGGCGAAAAAATCCTCGATAGGCATCGACTTCAATTGCGCGATCACCTTCGGGCCGTCGTCAGTGCCGGACTTTTCGATGGCCTTGAGATAATTGGTCACCGCTGAATAAAGCCCGGCATGAACCATATTCGGTCGTTTGCCGGTCTTGTCCATGAACTTCTTGGCGAAGGCCCGCGTTTGGTCGTCGAGATCCCAATAGAAGCCGGTTGTCACGAGCAGCCCTTGCGCTGCCTGCAATCCAATAGCGTGGATATCGCTGCTCTGCATCAGGAACACCGCCAGGCGCTGCTTGCCTTTGGTGAGTCCGAATTCCTGAGCCTGCCGAATTGAGTTTGCCAGGTCGCCGCCAGTGTTGGCGAACGCGACGACGTCGGCCTTGGAGTTTTGCGCCTGCAGGATATAGGACGAGAAGTCCATACTGTTGAGGGGATAGCGAACTTCACCGGCGATAGCGCCGCCGAGTCTTTCCACCGTCTTGGCCGCATCATTGCGCAACGCATGCCCGAACGCGTAATCGACGGTCAAGAAATACCAACTCTTGGCGCCCTCCATGACGAGCGCCCGCGCCGTGCTATTGGCGAGTGCGTAGGTGTTATAGATCCATTGTACCGAATTTGGCGAACACGCTTTGCCGGTAAGATCCGACGAACCTGCGGAAGCAACCAAAATAGCCTTGTTCTTCTGCTTGGCTAGTTCCAGCACGGCAAAGGCCACGGCCGAGTTGACGAGGTCGACGATGACGTCAACCTTTTCATTTTCGTACCAGCGCCGCGCGATGGCAGCACCGACGTCTGCCTTGTTCTGGTGGTCCGCGTCCACCATGACGATTGGCTTGCCGGCGACCTTGCCGCCGAAATCCGCGATCGCCATCCGAACGGCTTCTACCGACAACGGACCGGCGGCATCAGCGTAAACGCCGCTCAGATCGGTCAGCACGCCGATCTTGACGCTGTCGTCCGATATTTGTGCATGCGCCGATGTTGTCAGCAGCATTGCGACCCAGACGAGGGCAAATAAGTTGAGGACGTTCCTCATGGTTTCCTTCCTGGTGTTGTTCAAGCCTGTTTGGCTATTCTTTTTGTTGTGGAGCGCAGATCGAACATTTTCGGCCATGAGGCCGGATCCTGGCTGCTCGGAGCGTGTGCTTCTGGATCTTGTGCTGTTGTCATCGGCGGCGCATCGATATAGGCGACCCACGCCGGCAGTTTTTCCGTGGGCCAATGCGCTCGCGCAGAAGTCAAATACGGCTTGGCCGCAACTGCCGAGCCGGGCGCTTCCGCAAAGATGAACGCGACGACTCCCTCTTGAAGCATGGGATCGTGGCGCGGAACAACGGCAGATTGCCGAACGCAAAGATCCAGGTTAACGACGCTTCGACTTCCGCAGCCGGTATTTTTATGTCGGCGCAACGGATCATGGGCTTGAGGCGCGGTTCGCGGGATTTATCGGACTGATCGACACGCCGATGCCGTTCAGCGCCAACAAGCGAACCAGAACGTCTGGGTGATTCTCGATCGGTCTTCCGATGTGGTGGCCACGGACGTGGCGGGCGGCGCAACAGTGCGCCTGCAGTGCCGCCACGATCGCTGCGCAAACCAAAGCGGGCGCGGTTAGACAAATAGTTTAGGTCGATGCGCGGAGCGACACAGACACACGAGCTGAAAGGCGCGGCGCCTGCTGTCGATACGAAGATGCTGTGGAGCATGTGCATGGAAACCAAACGCTGAAACGTGAGATAAGATCGCGCGCGGAAACTAATTCCGCGTGCCTCGCCAATAGGGTGGTCGTTCCGAACCAATGTCAAACAATTAAAGAGTTCTATAAAACTCATATGCATTTTGGACTTCACTTTGTCAGATTTGACCCTAGCCCAGCGGACAGAAGTCTTCCGAGTTCGGCGGCGTGAGCGTCCCGCATTGAAGGCGAAACCATTCCGACATGATCAGTACGATCGCAGGTACAACGGCTCGCTTTCGAGCCTTGAACGAGACGTCGCTATGTCGGCGTGACATGTGACTCATAAGACCGTCATATCAGCCAAAATAAGTGAGCAATTCCGAAGCGAGTGCGACTCATAAGATTGCTGTGCTTTTGACAGAGGTGCACGTAAGAGTTGGTCCGTTGTCGCCACGTCAAGCGCATCAGTTGGTTTGCTGAGGGCTCAAACCACGTCGAGAACCGGTGATCGCTCAAACGTGGGCTGACACGGGGCGTGGTGATAACTTGGCGGACGCCTTAGAGAACTAAAAGATCCACGATCGTTGCTTCCGCTTCGCCGAAGTTTCCGGACTGTGCATGCGCGAAGCGCTACGGGACCGCGTCTCTCTGCTCGAGTCGGGCGTCCAGAGGCCTTAGCCTGTCGGCTACGTCGAGGACGTACACCCCTGCACTTATCTCCGAAGCATTCAGCCCGTCACGGCTTGTTTGAAGCCGGCCGTAGATCGCAGAGTACGCCCAGAAGCCGTCATGGCCGGCTCCCGCCGACGTGGCAAGGCCGGATATATCGACGACACGGACATTCGCGGTCCTTGCCCCTGAGATGACGCGGGGGTCGTCGATGTTCGCCGCTCCAGCCCGGAGTTGTCCCCCCGCGAGAAACCTGGAAAACGACAGAGCCTCGTCTTCTTTGGAAACAAGCACCGTGATGGGCGAGCGCAGGCGGCCGATGACGCGTAATTGCTGAAGGAACACCTCGGTGTCAATGTCCGGCGCCGCGAGCGTTACATCGTAGAGCTTCTCGATAGTTCGAACGTCCGACGCGATGCGAATCTGCCGAACGGCTTCCATGGTTAGCCAAGACCCCATGCTATGCGCGACGAGCTTGACACCCCCCACCCCACGCTCGGCCGCGAGCCGCGTGACAAGATGGGCGAGCGCGTCGCGCGAGAGGGTCACCGCATCCTTGTCGGCGATATAACCGGTAAGTTCTGCCCTTGACGGCCAGGAGAATAGAACCGCGGACGGCCCCGCACCCGAGTCAGCGACGAGCTGAGCCGTCCGAAACAGCGACTCTTGAAAACTATTGTTGTAACCATGAACGAAGATGCCGACGTCGTGGCCAAGTGAATTACCGCGAGCAGCAGCCTGCCCAATTTCGAGCAGGAACCTGTCTTCATCGAGACGCTCTGCCGAAACGACTGAAAAATGCCTCGCTGGGTCAGGAGCATTTGTTGGCCACTCAATCTCGGTCGGCGTATGAGTGGGAGGGATGGAGATCACATAGCGGAAGTACGCCGGTGTTGGAGCGACACCTTCGGCGAGAGGCACCGGCGCTTCAGGCTGTGCAGCACGAGTGCTTGCGACGAAGACCTTCACAAGTTTCGCAGCGCCGACGCTCGGAACGGGCTCGAGCACCCACGGCCCGGGCCGACGCGCGCAGCCAGCAAGCACGATGGCGCAAATTACGATCAAAGCTGTCACGTTATAGCGAGCCGACCGTCGTCGGCACCTCATTGATTCCGCTCTCCCCATATAGTCCCGGCGGTTCGTCGGCGCGTCAGCTAAGCCACCAATAAATCTAACCCGCCGCCGTCGCAGGTTAGCGCCGGACCGAGTTCGACCAAACGCAACGGTCAACACACCACGGCAGCAGCCCCAGCGCCTGAACGGAGACGATCGTTAAATCGATTCGATTCTATTGTCAGAGTCCGAAGGGCGTACATGAGCAGCAAGCAAGGCAAACACTCCTAGCGTTGAAATAAGCTAACGAGGTTGCATCCTGGCCGATAGCCCGCCGCTTAGGAACGCTCCGTTCCTAATATGGCAACGCCAGTTCAATCCACGGCGGTATGGCGCGCTTCGCGCGTGCAAATTCGCTCGGCGCTGGACCTATCGCACTCGGGCCAAATGCGGCGCTTTCGACCCTTCGACCGAGTCGAGAGTATCTGACTTACAAAACAGGCAGCTTCAATGCCGCCATGAAAGGAAGCGATTTCCTCAGCAAGTTCATGCTCTAAATAGCTGAAGTGCGACACGACGATTCCGCTCGAATGCGTCGTCGCTTCCAAGGCCGGCTGTCAACATCTCAGACCGTGTACTACTTCAGCAGTGCCGAAGGGAAGTCTCGAAAGCAGGGCGGAACACATGCACCTTCGGAGACGGCGCGCATCCTGCGACACGCTCAGCAGACAGGGACATCGGCTGTAGCGGTTCACAGTGCGGGGTTTTCCGGTCAATGATGTCTTATGACCTAGACGCAGTTCTTTCAGAGCGGCATCAGCCCTTTGTCATCGAAACCGAAACTTTCCTGATGTCGCCCTCGGATGTTATCAATATTGACTGCCTGTTTCCGGATGTCGTGAGCGCTAAGTTAGCATTGAACCCGGGCGCGTCGACGGTTGCAGCCATTCGGCTTCCTTGAGCACTTCCTTGCAGGCTTCCGCTGATACCACGGGATGCCTCAGTCCATGACCCGGACAGGCGCCCTCCCTGGCTGATGACATCGCTGATCAACTCGAACTTGTAACTGTCGCTTGCGCAACGAAGCGTCTGCCGTAGTGTCGCTCCGTCGAGAGATACACGGTACGTCGCACGGCAGCGCAACCGCTCCTCCGAACCATCCGACATTGAAATACTTCCGTTTCCGGGCCACGAGCCCGCGAAGCCCGAGAACGGAGCCGACTGCGCGTTCGCCGGCGAAGCCACAAATACGAGGAAAGATGCAGCCGCGACACGGCGAAGTTGTCTCTGGAGTGACATTTTAGATCCTATCGATATCAAGTTCGTTGCGGCTCTCGTTCTCTTTGGCACTTTGAATCCCGATCGGCCGGTCAAGGTCGATTCGCGATCGAGGCTCAGTTCAACACGTGGCACACTCACACTAAAGCCGAGCGACGTCCGAACCAGACCAAGCTCACATCCCTCTTCTCGAAAACAAAGCGCCATGCCGCCTTACAAGCCGGCTGACCCGAACGAGAGGCCGGAGGCTTGCGGCAAGACAGCTAGGAAACATCGCTGCCTGTCCGGCCGGGTCGCCGCCACCGATGTCGATGGCCTTCGCACCCCGACAGAAGCTGTCCGAGTGCTCGATCGCGGCATAGCAATATCAATGGGCAGCTGAGCTTGATCTGCGTGGCATCGGCAGATGCAAGTTGACCTCGGCCGATATGCCACGCAGCCCGATGAGTCCCGTGGGGCTCAATTGTCCCCGTAATAGCTCCCGAAGTACTTAACGGGTGACCAACTCGGGAGAATCTCGGGAAGTTTTGGAGATAGAGCGCTATAGTCCTGTGCACCAAACACAACCTTACCGTCCATAATAGTCAGAACAGACGAGACGGATTTGATCTGATCCTCCGGTACGGAAAAGTAATCTCTGTCGAGAATAGCGAAATCCGCGAGATTGCCCGGGGCGATTAAGCCCATTTCGGATTCTGCATTCGTGAACCACGCTGGACCACTGGTAAACAGTTTCAGTGCTTCGGCGCGGGAGAGACGGTTATCCTTCGCAAGAACTTCGGATCCGGACACAGACTTTCCAGATACCATCCAGCTAATTCCGACCCAAGGGTTGAACGTGGCAGCCCGAAAGGCGTCGGTAGTCATGGCCAATGGGATGCCGCTATCAACGAGCATGCGCAAACGAGGGGTACTCAACGCCTCCTCGCGACTATGGGTCTTTATGAAACCATCGGCGTGCAGCGCCATTTTGTGGTCCAGGGCGATGCCCCCACCCAGCTTTCTCACCCGGTCAATGTTCTCCGGACTAATGGTCTCAGCGTGCTCGAGACTCCATCGCAAGCCATCAAGCGGGATTGCTTCGTTCACCTTCTCCAGAGCGTCGAGAAAGGGGGAGATGTTCTCGTTGTAGGTGGTGTGCATGCGGAACGGGATGCGCCGCTCTACCAGCTTCCTCACGTCCTGCTCGACGAAGCGCCGCATCTTCTGCGGCTCGATGACGACCGCCGGACGATCGAAGTTCTCATGATCGTGCACTTCTCCGTTCAGAACCTCCCCAGCCCCTCGATATTCATGACCATGAGCCAGGGTGGGGTGCAGGTTTTGTCCTGGGCTTATCGGGGCTGTTTTCGTGATCGCCTCGAGTTCCAGATCCACCATGTTTACCGGCCCGCCTTCGCCGAGTTGCAAATCCACAAAGGGCATGCGCACGTTGAGCCGGTTGTCTCGTGCAAGCATGTCTACCCTTGCCTGAGCTTTGGGGTATTCCCATCTACCCCCGTTATCGATGATCGAGGTCACGCCGAACCGGTTCAGACCGCGGATGCTATAGATCAACGAACTCACTTCTTCGTCGAACGTGGGCTGTGGCACCATGGTCTCCAATGAGAGAAACAACCAAGTGTTGCCGTGGACCACGCCGGTGTACTGTCCGCGGCTGTCCTTTTCGAATTCGGTGTCCGGCACTTTGGGGAACCGATCGGTACCCGTACCAAGTAGCTCCATCGCCCGCTTGTTCAAAAAGGCGCGATTGTAGGCATACTGTACTATCAAGGGTCGATTGGGGACGGCCTTGTGCAATTCGTCCATCGTAGGAAAGCGGTTCTCCTCAAACTGGTAAGGGGACCAGCCTCCAATCACTTTGACCCATTGCCCCTCCGGCGTGCGTTCGGCCTGCTCGCTCAGCATCATCAACGCCCGACGCAGCGTCGGCGTGCCGTCCCATCGTACATTGTAATTATAGGCCATGTCGTTGAGGACATGAATATGAGCATCGACGATGCCGGGGATGAGCCTGCGGCGGCGCGCATCAATCACCTTGGTCCCGGATTTCTCTAGGCCGAGAATATCTCCGTCGGAGCCGACAGAATAGATGCGACCGTTCTTGACGGCCAAAGCCGACGCCTCGGGCTGCCCACGGTTGCCGGTGAAGATCTTTGCGTTAAAAACGATCAGGTCAGCGCCAGGATCGTTTTGCGTCGATTGCGCTTGAATCGCGGAGAACGGAAGGAACGTCACAAACGCGATTAATATTCTTCTGATCATTTTATCCCATTCGGCTATATTTAAGGTCGATCGGCTTCGCTAGACGGCAGTCGTCATAGCAAGCTCCTCATCGCATGAGGCAGGACGGCGAGCATCGACATCTACCGTTTGCCAGCTCGCAACTCGCGGCGATCAGCCAACTCGTCAACGTGCTCAGTGCGCGCTAGCCCACTCCCATGCGCTAAAAAGCGCCATCCAAGTCCTCACATGCCGTTGTCACAAGTTGGTTTGTTGGACGACACACGCCCTTATGACGATGCCCGAACGGCCAGTACCATCGACGTTCATTCGACGGTAGTTAGTTGCAGCCATACACTGTGTCGCAGAATCGGGAACGAGCCGGTGACTTGCACTAGACGACCGCGCTTAGTCGAATGCGCCAACCGAGCGCCGACCGGAACGTCAGGCGATCGCGTGATTGCAGTCCGATGAACGGCTAACTGCGTGTGTACGAACCACCCGCGTTCGCGCTGCGGCCGAACAGGCAGCCGACACAGATGATGTCGTAAAGTCTGATGAGGTCGCAGCCTCGGCTTCGGAAACGAAGCGACAATCGCTTCAGACGCGATGACCTTATCATAACCGCCGTATCGGTCGGCGTTCCTCTCGCTGCGACACAGTTTGACACTTCTTGCTGCTACGAGATGTCCACTCGATCACCAGATTGCGCGAGATAGGGCTTCAAGCGCCTCTCGTAATCTTTTACGTGAGCCGCTCGGGTGCTCGTATCACGATACCAGAAGGACAGGTTATGATTGATCTGAGTGGGAAGCGTGCACTGGTGACAGGCGCGTCGCGGGGCATTGGGGCGGCCATCGCGTTGGCGCTGACCGAGAACGGCGCCGACGTCGCATTCACCTACCAGCACTCGACCGAGAAAGCGAAAAAGGTGGCCGATTCGATCAGAAGCGCGGGCCGTCGCGTGATCGCGATTGAAGCCGACAGCGCTCACCCGGGAGCCATCATGCGCTCCGTGAGAGACGCCGTATCGGCGCTCGGCGGGCTCGACATCCTCGTCAATAGCGCAGCTATCGGCCACAACGGCATGATTGCCGATATCGACGTTGCGGAATTCCAAACCCTGATGGATGTCAATGTACGAGCGCCGGTGCTGTTCGCGAAGGCCGCTATTCCTCACCTCGGCGTGGGAGGGCGCATCATCTCGATCGGTTCGGGGCTGGGAGAGCGAGTACCGTTCGCTGGCGTGACTGCCTATGCGATGTCGAAGGCGGCGCTTACTTCCTTCACCCGCGGCCTTTCGCGCGAACTCGGACCGAAAGGTATTACTGTGAATCTTGTACAGCCCGGATCGACCGATACGGATGCAAATCCGGCGGACGGCCCTGGTGCCGAGTTTCAGCGCAACTTGTCGTCTTTGGGGCGCTTCGGTGAGCCGCACGAAGTCGCGAACGCCGTGGTATTTCTCGCCAGCCCCGCTGCGAGCATAATTACGGGCGCTATCCTAACCGCGGACGGGGGTGCGATCGCGTAAAACTGGCGCTATAGTTGGAAGATCACTAAACCGCAGGCACTCAGCGCGAGGGCTCGCTGTAGAGTGTGCTGAAAAACCGCAATCTGTTCGGCGAACTTTCGGTCGAGGACAATTTGGTCATAGCCGAACGATACGGGCGGGCGACCAACGACAAGGCGCGCGCGCCATCGCGTTCACGTTTCGACGACGTCTATGACCTATTCCCCGTCGTCGCGGACCGGCGGTCGCAGCGCGTGGAATTGCTCAGCGGCGGATAACAACAGATAGTTGCGATCGCGCGCACGCTTCTCCTGCGAACCAAGCCTATTGATAGATCATGGACGAGCCATCCATTAGACTACCCGAAGTTGAGACAAAGAGGAATGGGCTTGCTCCTCGTCCAGCAGAACGTCGGCATAGCTTCCGAGATCACAGGCCGAGCGCACTTATAGCCCCCGGCCGGATCGTTCACGAGATTGGCATCGGAGAAATGGGAGGCCTTCCTGTCGGATGATCGGTTGGCAAACGCCTATCTCGGAGTTCATCGCTGCTTTGAATGTCTCCTCGTGTGCCGTGGGTTCCGAGGCGGTCAATTCTCCCGATCGCGGACTTAAGTCATACGAACCGCTTTACCGTGATCTCCTCCAGATCGAGTTCCTGCTCGATTGCGTGAAGCACGCTGTCGTGGATTTGGTCGTCTCGATGCATCCGCAGCAATTCTTTGCGACCGGCGGAAATTGCTGCCAAGACTGCCGTGAAGTGATCCGCGCGGTGCGACGTCAATATTTCGGGCTCCTCCGAGAATCGCGCCGACGCCCTCGCCCGGTAGGAATATTGCTCCATCAAGCGTGGATGACGGTGGCTTCCGTCTGGTTCGAGCGACTCTTTTTCGACCGCCGCCAGCTGAGCGGCAGCAATGCGAGTCCGGGCATCGACCTCAGAGAGTTTCGAATTGTGCAAAGAGGTGATCCTGGCTCCTGAGAGCAATCGTACGAGCGGCGCTAGGGTAGAGCCTTGCAGAACAACCGTCGCGAGGATGACCGCGAACGTCACCGCCAGGATGAGGTCTCGACCGGGAAAGGCCTCGGGAAGTGAGAGAGCCGCGGCGAGACTGACCACTCCCCGAATCCCCGCCCAACTCATGATGAAGGGCACGGATAGCGGAGGATAGGGATCCCGCGCACGGAGCATGGGGATCAACGCGCGAGGAATGTAAGTCGTCGGGAAGATCCAAGCGAACCTCGCGACGATCACGGCCGCCACGATCGCCATCGTTGAGGGCAGGAGCTCGAGCAAGGCTTCTGATCCGCCGAGCCTGATCAACAGGCCGCGGAGTGAAAGGCCTATCAGGACGAAAATCAGGGATTCCAGCAGGAAGACAACGACGCCCCAGACCGCCGCCGATCGCGTGCGAGTGACGGCCGACAAGAGATCATGCTGACGCCACCCCATGATCATGCCGCACGATACCGTGGACAGCACTCCAGAAACGCCGATCTTCTCCGCCGCGATATACGAGATCCACGCGGTCAGAAATCCCCAGACGACGGAGAGGTCTGCATCGTCGATCCGCTTGAGGACAAAAATGGATACGTTAGCGAAAGCTACCCCCAACCCCACTCCGCCGGCTGTGAGCCACGAAAATTGAAGCACAGCATGGGTTGGGCTGAATACGCCTGTTAGGGTTGCGGCGACCGCGAGCCGGAAAAGAACCAACCCGGACGCGTCGTTCACCAGGCTTTCTCCCTCCAGCAGCACGATGACTCGTTGCGGCAAAGGCAGTTTCTGGAGTATCGCCTTCGCCGCTACGGCGTCTGGCGGCGAGACTATCGCGCCTAGAGCGAAGCAGGCTCCCCATGGAAGGGTCGGTTGCACCAGGTGCGCCACCACCCCGACGACCAGCGTCGTAAAAACAACGGCTCCCACGGCAAGTTGCATTATGATTCTTATGTCCGCGCGGAAATCCCGCCAGGCGGTGAACCATGCGCTGGCCATCAACAGCGGCGGCAGAAAAAGGACCATGACTAGATCGGGATCGAGTTCGATGTTTGGAGTTCCCGGGATCATGGCAAGACCGATCCCACCGGCGATAAGCGCCGCCGCACGAGGAAGCTGAAGCCGCTGCGCGAGCATTTCGAGAACAACGATCATCGCGATGAGCAAGAGCACGATCTCGAAGCGAGTAACGGAGGACATGTCTTCCTTGTCTGGACTTGCCCATCAACAGGCTTGATTGAGCGGTCATTGAGACTGGGACGGGCTCGGCCTGATCCAAGAGGAGCCGGCGAGAGCTTTTGCCTGTTGTGTCTCGTCTAGTGTCTCAGCCCGCCCAACGGCGGCTGCGTCGCGAACATAGCGCACTTCTAAGACTACCCCAGTCGGAAAAGACGAAATCTGCGTTCCACTTTGCACGACACAGAGGATCAAGTCGTGCGACTACCGCGCTTGGTCCCAAAGCGATATGCGGCGAGCAGTCGGAGCGTCATGGTGCGGCGCTCCCGGAAGAGCCGAGTCGATTCGGGATCGCCTGATCTCATCGAGATGGGAAAAGGCGGACAATGACGATCTCGATGCCCCAGTGCCCGAAGGAGAAGTGGGCGATCTTTTCAGCTAGGGGACCGGCTGCTTCGATATGCGCCCGCCATGAAGAGCCGCTGATGGGCGCTGGTTCGCGGCGCGATGTCCGGCTCGTAACCACTGGCGAGCTTCGCGTGGTGATCCGCGGAAAGCCTACCGGTGCCAGTTACGCCGGAAGCGTGAGAACTCGGAAAGTACCACGGCCCCCGTCGAAGTGGGTTTGGGTGTTTGCCCTGAGCATGGTCTCCTCTAGCGCATGGGCGGATTCGATCTGCCCCTCGCCGCCGCCCTATGCGCTGCTCCGTCAGGATGAAGACTATAGCTACCTTCGTGATCCCGGGTGCAAACGCGATTTGTTAGATCCCATCAAGTTCATTTCTTTGAGTCCTCAAAAGGACCAGTATCTAACCTTGGGCGGTGAAGTTCGGGAGTGGTACGAGGGATTTAGGAACGCCAATTGGGGGGTGGGACCACAAGATCGCGACGGTTATCTCCTTCAGCGCATTTCAACTTACTCGGATTGGCATCTAGGAGACGGGATCCGGCTCTTCGGGCAACTTTCCAGCGCGACATTAGTTGGACGCAACGGCGGGCCCCGCCCGGTGGATGAGGCTCAACTGTGGCTGGAACAGGCGTTTGCCCAGTTCGACGTACCGACCTTCTCGGGCGCGGATATTTCGGTCCGCCTTGGGCGGCAGGAGTTTCGATTCGGCTCTGGTAGATTCGTGGACGTGCGCGATGGACCGAACGTCCGGCGGGCATTCGATGGAGTCTCGGCTGTCTTGGATGTCGGCGGTTGGCACGCAACCGCGCTCGTCACCCGACCGGTACTGAACCGGCCGTCCGTGTTCGACGATCCGTCGGACACGCGCACGACGTTTTGGGGCCTCTACGCGACTAAGGCGGTCGCTTCGATGGGTGGCGGCCTCGATCTGTATTATCTGGGCATCAACAATCGCCAGGCAACCTTCGATCGCGGCACGGGAGACCAGCAGCGTCATACATTCGGCGCGCGGGCTTTCGGGTCGAAGGGAAATTGGGATTACGATTGGGAATTGACATATCAGGCCGGCAGTTTTGCGGGTCTTCCGCTAAGCGCCTATTCTTTCGCCACTGAAACGGGCTACACTTTCAAGTCCATACCATTCGCACCCCGCGTGAGTCTGAAAGCGGCGGCGACGAGCGGTGACGGCGGCCCGGCAAGTGATACATTCGGAACGTTTAGCGCTCTATTCCCCACTGGAATCTACTTCGGTCAAGCTGCAATCGGCTTGAACGGCGCTCCCAATCTGTTGGCGCTGGGTGCCACTTTCAAGGCCAATCTATCGGATTCAATTCAGCTGGGAATTGGCTACGACCTGTTCTGGAGAAATAGTCTACACGACGGCGTCTACGGGTTAGCCGGCAATTTGCTTCGGACGGGACAGGAGAGCCGCGAGCGCTACATCGGAGACCAGCTTTCGGCGTCGATCGTTTGGCGAGCCAACCGGCACGTAGACGTTTCGCTGGCCTATGCCTACTTTTTCGTTGGACCGTTTCTGACCGCGAGCGCGATACCCGGTCGCGACGTCCAATATGGCTCGGCCTACGTGAGATTCAGGTTCTGAAAGAAGCTCGGGCCAATCGCTGTGCTGCTCCAATGCCGTGATGTAGTGGCCGGCACTACAACTTCGTGGTCCCGCTCGTCGACCGGCCTTGCGGAAGATCTTCATTACGCTGCGTATTGGAGAAGAGTTTCGCCACTGAAACCATCAAAGTTCACGGAGGTTATTAGTGACAAAAAGTTGCCCTGCGCTGGCTGAAAGAAAGGCCGTCGACGTCATCAAACGTGCGGACACGGCGTTGGCTGCTGCGGTTTCTCTGGCTTTGGAAGAGGCGGTCAAACAGGTTACCGAAGACATGCGAGCAATCGATCAGGAAGACGCCACGCCGGTGCTGGAATATTTTGCAGGCGTCGTTCATCAGCGAATGTATTGCCTGATGTGTGGAGCAGATCCGGACACTTTTGAAGGAGGCGATCCGGATATTGCCTACCACGTCATCCGAAACAGTCAGAACATCGCCAGGCATTATTGGTCTGCGGACATCGAGCCCTACCCACCCAAGTAGTAAAGGGCTGTCTTATGACAACCGGCGCAGGCTGCGCCAGGCGCGACTGGATCCGGATGAGCAAGACCAGCAGTGACGGGCGCGGGACAGGTTGAACTGCGACGGAACGCTTTCTTCACACCTGAAGACCTTCGCTATCGCCCATCTGGCGGTCGTTCTTGATACGGACTGAAAGCGGGCTCTGTCCGGCTCCCCATTCCGCATTGGCAGCGTGCACCGTCGCGGATCGACGTTCGTTTCATTGGCTACCCGCGCCTCATCAGAAGATCGGCATCGGGCCGTCCGGCAGCGGAATGAACTCCACATTGTCGGCGTCGGGAAGCTTCATTCTTCCCGCCTTCCAATCCGAGGCCGCCTGCGCGAGGCGACCCTTCGAAGATGATACGAAATTCCAGTAGATATACCGTTCGCCGACGGGCTCTCCTCCCAAGACCATCACTGACGACTGCTCCAGGGCGAGCACGCGGGAGGCGATGGAAGCCAGCACCAGCATCTTGCCTGACTGGTAGCGCTTACCATCCAGCTCCACCGCCCCTGTAGCGATGTACAGGGCGCGCTCTCTGTGCCCGCCAGGTATCTCGGCGGTCGCGCCGCTCGCCATATTAAGATGAGCGTAAAACAGCGGCGAATGCGTCGTGGCACTCGCCGTCAGACCATAGGCGCTGCCGGCGATGAGTTGGCCTACCACGCCTGCTTCGTTCCATTGGGGAAGGTCGCTTCCGGAATAGTTGGAGAAGGAAGGCGCGGTCTCTTCATTTTCGGTCGGTAGCGCGACCCAGGCCTGGACGCCGTGCAAATGATCACCTTGCAGTCTCGCCCGCTCGAGCCGCTCGCTGTGGGTAATGCCTCGACCTGCGGTCATCCAGTTAACCTCTTGCGGACGGATCGCTTGCTCGTAGCCGAGGCTGTCGCGGTGCATCACTTCGCCCGCAAACAAATAGGTGACGGTTGAGAGTCCGATGTGCGGATGTGGGCGGACGTCGAGGTTACGATCGACACCGGGCGCGAGATCGAGCGGTCCCATATGATCGAAGAAGACGAAGGGACCGACCATTCGACGCTTAGCGATCGGAAGCACGCGACCGACTTCGAAGCCCCCACCGAGATCGCGACGTCGCTGTTCTATGACCATTTCAATCATGTCATCTCTCCTGATCGGTTCGGGCTATCGACGATGTCGGAATATTCGGGATGGTGTGCGTAGTAGGCCGGCAAGCGTCAGGCCGAGTGCATCCCCCCCGGCGTCGGGCTTTCGTGGATAGCTCGGAGCATCTCCTCGGCGTCGGCGCCGACTACCGCGCGGCTCGGCGCGGGATGCTGCTCGGCGATTTCGATTACCTGTGCAGCGGTAGCGGCCGAGTCGAAACTGGCCGCCTGCATACTGCCCAGCCCGTTCGCAAAGGTGCCTAACGTCTTGCCGTAGAGTTTGCGTTGAGCCGACGTCATCCCGTTTGCGATCCGCGCCAAGGCCGACGTCTTTGCTGAACCACCCGTCTTCATGTTGCCGGTGGTCACCACCACGACCTCAACGCCGAAGGGTTTCAGTTCGGCACGATAGACAGCCGAAAACACCTCGATCGCCGCATGCGAAGCTGCCGACGGCCCGCTGAACGGCAACGGAAAGCTCGCCATCCATGTGTTGACCTGCACGATGCGGCCGTGCGCCTTCCGTAAAGCCGGCAAGAATGCATTGATCACCGAAAGAGCACCGAATACGTTGACTTCGAACTCGTGACGGATGGCATCGAGCAGAAGAATCTCGATCGGACCTTGAGTGAGGATGTCGGCATGGTTAATCAGGAGGTTGAGCCCGGCATCGCCAAGTGCTTCAGTTACACCGGAGGCCCAAGCCTGCACACCCATCGGCTTTGTGAAGTCGCAGACGGTCAGGCTGACACGGCCGCCGGAAGCGTCCCTGAGATCTTGGACCTCCGCCGCGGACATCGCTGTGCCGAAGACGATATATCCCTTGGCGGCGAGCCCGAGCGCGATGTCGCGGCCAAGGCCGGCGCCGGCGCCCGTGACTACGACCGAACGGCCTAATCGTGGAGAAGTGGATACCATCAGGTGTTTTCTTCCAGAGACGAAACACTCCTCACGGATTTGCGCCAGCCGCCGCCCGGACCATCGGCGCGACTTCAGTGCCCAAGAGCTCGATCGAGCGCTTCATCGCGGCGGTTTCGAGCGAAGCGGTGCTCATTTGGAATGTGATGCGCGAGACGCCGCCGAGCTCCTCGCTGGCGTGGAGCATCTTGGCTGCGACCGTCCTCGGACTACCAATCAGAAACGCGCCCTCCGGACCGGCCATTTCTTCGAACTGCCGGCGTGTCGGCGCCGACCAGCCGCGTTCACGACCGATCTTCGTCGTCAAATGCGCCCAGCCGGGGAAGAAGGCATCGCCGGCTGCCGCGTCGGTTTCGCCGACAAAGCCCATTGCATGGACGCCTACCGCGAGCTTTTCGGAATCATGCCCGGCACGCTCGCCAGCCTCGCGATAGAGATCGACGAGAGGACGGAAACGTTCGAAGCTGCCGCCTATGATCGCGACCATCAACGGAAGGCCAAGTTCGCCGGCTCGCGCGAAGGATTGCGGCGTGCCGCCGACGCCGATCCAGAGCGGAAGTTGCGACTGATGCGGGCGTGGGAAGATGCTTTGGCCATAGAGCGCGGGCCGGAAGCGCCCCTTCCAGGTGATGTTGGTCGATTCGCGGAGCTTAAGAAATAGATCGAGTTTCTCGGCGAAGAGCTCGTCATACGCCATGGTGTCGAGGCCAAACAGCGGGAAGGCCTCACCGAACGAACCGCGACCGACTACGATCTCCGCCCGGCCGCCGGCGATCAAATCGAGTGTCGAGAACTCCTGGAACACGCGCACCGGGTCGGCCGCGCTCAAGACGGTCACGGCGCTCGTCAAGCGGATCTGACTGGTGCGGGCTGCCGCCGCGGCCAAGATGACCGCGGGAGCGGAATCCAGGAACTCTGCGCGATGGTGCTCGCCGACACCGAATACATCGAGTCCGGCCCGGTCGGCGACCTCGATCTCTGCGATGAGGTCTGCCATGCGATCGGTGCCGGATGGAAGCTTGCCCGTCGCCGGATCGGGAAGCATGGCCGCGAAGCTGTCGATACCGATTTCCATGGGAAGCCTTTCGAGCAGTTAAGCTTGGCGAAGTCCCTCGTCGGGATCGAACATCGAAGCTCCCGAGGTCGTCGCGGTTGCCGGCACATCGTTCTGCAGAACGTCCGGATGCTGGGCAAGTTTGCCGCCTTCGATCCGGATCAGCCTCGTTGCCCGATTCGAGCCAGGTCGCTGTAGGCCCCGCTGAAAGCGGTTCGGTTCCCAGTTTTCCGGAAAGAGGGGATGACGAGACTAGCCCAGTGGACACCCTTCGCAATGCATCGTCCGGACGCCCGCCACCCCTTCAATTCACTTCGCGGCGCTTGGTACCGGAGTATTGAGCAATTGCTGTTCCCACATATAAGCAATACCGCTGCCGGCGAAGTGCTGGATGAGAATCTCGGTCAGTTCCTCGACATGCTCGGTGCGCGCCCAGTCGCGTTGCCATTCGCCAGCGAGCGCCATCACGGTCATCACGTTCGCGCCAGCCGCGATCATTCGCTGAACTGCAACTTCGTGAGACTCCTTCGAAATCCCGCCCGACGCGTCGGTGATCACGGTCACGTCCCAGCCTTCGCCGGCGGCCTGGATGACAGGCATTGCGACGCAGACCTCGGTCCACAGGCCCGCGATGATCAGCTGCTTGCGGCCGGTCGCCTTGACGACCTTCACCACATTCTCGTCCTGCCAGGTGTTCACCCAGGTGCGATCGATGACTTCCTGGCCCGGAAATACGTCGGTGATCTGCTTAAAGAGAAGTCCACCGCGCGCCGCGATCACGCTGGTGAGAATGGTCGGAACATTGAAGGCTTTTGCAAGCTTCGCCAGCGCGGTCGTGTTGTTGACCACAGCTTGCGGATCGTGGCTGTTCAAGTTCGTGAGCTGATAGGGCTGGTGATCGATCAAAACGAGTACCGAGTCCTCGGGACGAAGAAGCGACGCAAGGCCGTTGCGAAAGGTCATGAATATCCTCTGCTGCCGTTAGATGAGGCTGATTTGTGGGAGACATCCGCCGACTGCGACGACGTCTGCGTGGACAGTGCCATTCCCATTTGCGATACGGTAGCGCTCGCTCTCGCCACACTGTGTCGCAAAAGCAGGAACGCCAAAATTGGACATTGAAGAACTGCGAACATTCGTAGAGGTCGCTGACGCCGGCGGAGTATCACCTGCTGCGCGCCGGCTCGGGGTCTCCAAGTCGATCGTTAGTCGGCAGCTCGCTCGGCTTGAAGCAGAGCTCGGCGTCCAGCTGCTTGCACGAACCACTCGCGGCGCCGTGCTCACGGAGGCGGGTTCCACATTCCGAGATCACGCCGCCAGAGTCTGCGCCGAGATCGATGTTGCCAAGGAAACGATCCTACCCGCAGGTGATCTTCGCGGCCGCTTGCGGATTGCTGCACCACTTACGTTTGGCGCGACTCATCTTGCTCCGGTGCTCGCCGAAATGGCGCGACGTTACCCTCTGCTTGGCATCTACACCTGCTACACTGATCGCTTCGTCGATCTCATCGCAGAGGGTTATGATTGTGCGATACGGCTTGGCCATCTTCCGGACTCTAACCTGATCGCAAGGCGCGTCGGACCGATCTATGGGAAGTTAGTTGCGAGTCCGGAGTATATCAAAGCGCACGGATCGCCTGAGACAACGGATGAACTCCTCACGCATCAGGCTCTCATGCAGGGGACAGAAACCTGGCAGTTCATGGATGGTGAACAAACCGTCACGGTTCGACCGCAGGGGCGCTTCAAAGCCGACAACGGCACAGCTCTGGTCACTGCCGCCATAGCGGGACTCGGCATCGCTTATCTCCCCGAGGGCCTGATCCATGAGCATCTGGCCTCTGGCACGCTTGTTCCGATCATGACCCGGCACCCGATACGTCCGGCGGGAGTATTTGTCGTCCGGCCACCAGGCCAGCATCCCGCTCGCAAGATAAGAATCCTCACCGAAATGCTGATCGAGTGCTTCGGAAACGCTCCGGACGTTGTCGGCACTGCACCTGTCTGAGTGGAGCACTGAGCCGAGGTGGGTATGTCATATGTACGACCTAGATCCCTCGAGCGCTCGCGAACGGATAGATCAACACTCCCGACGCCATTTCCTGCGGAGCAACGACGACTTGCCGTGAGCCGTCTCTGAACTGATCGACACTATCGCCAACGACACTCTGGAATTGCACCTGCAGCACGTGGGATGCGTCCATTCGCCGCGCGACCCGAAGGTGATGCTGCCCATAACTGTCGAGAACACCGCCCGTCGCGTGAACTCAGAGCGCGACGTCGCCCAGACTTCCCGTGCCCAGTAGCCTGGGCCACGACCTGCATCTGCGAGCAGGCCAATGGCGCCATATAGTGCCCGAGTGGATCCACACCTGATCCGGAACATCAGCGGCGCAAGTTAAGTCAGCTCCGAAGCTGTAAGGGCGCTTTGGAATACCGCAAGGCTTAGCGTACAAAATCGTACAACTGGCGGAGAATTGTCCGTCAATCGCAATCAAATTTTTGGCGCGGTTAGATCAACACCCACGGTTTGCGCTAAGCATGACGAGAGCCTCCCCTTAACCTCGCGATCGATGCCTCCGGGAGTACGGGTCAGGGCCGGGTTCGATTCCGGTCGGAGCGAATTGCGGAGTCCGAAATGGCGTGGCATGGCCGATACTGGAAGCCCGATGCTTTATTTTGTCGGCTAGCCACGTGTCATCCTGTTGGTATTTGTGTTGGCATCGACAGCGATGCAAGAAAAACTTTGCTTTCAATTCAATTGGTTATGGCACTAGGTGATTGTCGGCCAGGGGCACCACGCTTCGCCCTTTCGGGCTTCGCGTGGCGCAGCCACGCCGAACCGAAAGGGCGAAGCGTGTCCGGCGAAGCCACTTGGCGAAGACGGACTGCCTCAATATCCCCCTCCCCTTCCAATCGTCACATCCCACCTGTATAAACCG
This sequence comes from Bradyrhizobium sp. LA6.1, assembly GCF_040547805.1. Lineage (NCBI taxonomy): Bacteria > Pseudomonadati > Pseudomonadota > Alphaproteobacteria > Hyphomicrobiales > Nitrobacteraceae > Bradyrhizobium > Bradyrhizobium sp. LA6.1. Next base: position 28,764 of record NZ_JBEPQK010000010.1, read on the forward strand.
GTAGCTTCTTCTGTAACTCGAAGGAGCTCACATGAACGACCTGCATACGTGGCTTTCGCAACAGCACCACGGCCTGCGCACCTTCCGGACATTTCAGCAAAAGCTCGAGACGCTCGGCCGGGACGATCCCGCCCAGCGCGGTCTTTGCCGCCTGTTGAGCGGCCTCGTCGGCAGCTATGTCGAGGCCTTTGACGAGGAGCCGCTGCCGGTCGAAATCGCCGATGGCGCATATCAGCGTCTGCTAACGCTGGTTGAGAGCATCGATCTTCACGGCAACGCCGAACGCCGGCTCGCCGACATCAACCGCGTGGCGGAGAGTGAGCTCTGGCGGTGAGAGGCGGCACGGCCGTCGCCATCGCCCCGGCTTGATCACGAGAGACGCGTGTAGGTCGTGTTCATCGTGTAGTCCTTGCGTGGACCCGATACGACATGACGGACGACGAACGTTCCATCCGGCCGAAACATGTAGGCCGACTGATAGTCGTCGTGCTTGCAAAGATGGCTCGCACGTCCGCTCAGCTCTCCCCCGGAAGATGCGGACAGTGAAATCTCGTGAAACAGCCGCGGCGGATCTTCCCTGAAGAAGACCTTGAATCCTCCGTCGCTGTTGCTGAAGACGTATTCGCGTTCGGCCTGCACAATGGTGCCGTTCGCGAGCTTCAGATGTCCCTGCTCACGATAGGCCAACCGCCCCCCGTCCAGTGGCGTGAAGATCGCGATACCCTGCATCGTAGCCTGGCCTTCGATGACACGGTCGAAGGACCACGAGCCGATCAGCTTTTTCGTGACGTCCGAGGCGTCACCCCAAAAATCGATCATGACTTCGTTCATATCTTCAGACCTGCACATCAACCAACCGGTCCAGCCTCACAGGACCCGCAGCCGGGAGTTCGACTTCGGCGAGCCGATACCTATATCCTACCGCAACGAAATGGTGATGCAGTGAGCAGCTTTGATGGCCAGGAGACGCACGACGGAAGCGGACGCCGACGACCTCCCCCGCTATTTCGTCTGGGTCCGGGGCCTCGAGGGCCCCGAGCCGCAGAAATGGATGGCGATGGATTTCGGCATCGGTGACTGGAAGCGGCCGCAAGTGCTGGCCTTTCTGGAGCTGCCGGAAGGCGAACGGCACCTGCCGCTGTCGGCGCTGGCGCGCCGCTATCCGCCGCCGCGGGTGGAGACCTAGCGCTCTCTCACTTCCCCCTCGCCGCGGTCGGCGTCAACCCAAACCGCCTGCGGAAGCAGCGGTTAAAATAAGAGAGATCGTTGAAGCCGCAGGCAAAGGCGATGTCGCTGATGCGGCCCTCGCGGTGCGCCAGGAGGTCGGCGGCCTTGCGCAGACGCAGCTCAGTGAGGCGGGTGGTGAAGCTGGCGCCGGCCTCGAACAGCAGTTCGTTGACGTAGCGCTCGGAAAGGCCGGCGGCGGCGGCAAGCTTCTGGGCGGAAAAACCCGGCTCGTGGAAGCGCGCCTCAAGAATCGACAGCACGGCCTTGAGCCGCACGACGCGCAGGCCCCCGCGTCGCGCGGCAGTGGCGATATCGCTGCGGGCACCGAGACCGATCGCGGCAAGGTCGAGCAGATGGCCGGCGATCGCCATGCCGGCCTCGTCGGCGGCCGTGGGATTGCGGAGGAGGAGATCGCTGTAATCCATCGCCAGCGACAGCGCGCCGCCGGGCTCGAGCTCGCAGCCGACGAGATCGTCGATGTCGGCGACCATCGCGCGCAGCGTATCGACCGGCAGATGCACGTTGGTGAAACGCTTTTGGCTCGCGCCGTCGGCCGCGAAGAACGGCTCGTCCAGCTTGAGCAGCACCATCGCTCCCGGCCGCATGGTGAATTCGCGGCCACGATGGATCACCTGAGACGGAAGATCTCCGGTGTTGCGCGCGAGGCAAAAGCGGTCGTCGCCGGTCTCGATCACCTGGCGCTTCTCGCGCCGGACCGTGACGAAGCTGCCGTCGCAACGGCCGAGCATGGTGGTGCCGATATGGATCGAGTTCATCGTGGCGCGAAACGGCACGTCGGACGCCGGATCGAGCTCGCCGGTGTTGGAGAAATGCTCGAACAGCTCCGCGAAGCGGATGAAGCGCTGCCGGTCGGACAAGTCCTGCGGCAGCATCTCGGTCGAGAGCGACTTCCTGATGACGGACATCGAGAACGACTTTTCGAGAATGGCTTTTCTAAGTTCTTCAAAAAAAGACTTGGCGCTCGCTGAACCTCGCACGCCAAACGGACGCCCGCAGAAGACCAGCATACCGCAAGCTATCAGCACGCCAACGTGAATCAAGCTGCGCCGGTCAGTCCAAGCTGCGACGGCGCTGGCGCCGGTCAGTCCAAGACGCCCCGCACAGGCGGGCCCTATTCAGGCCGCGGATGCGGCATCCCGGCACAGACGGGACTGCATCCGGGCAAACGGGCGGCCCCAGCCTGACGCCCGCTGGAGGAGACAACGACATGCGAACCTCTCTACCCCGCAGCCTCGTGCTCGGCGGCGCCATCGCGACCAGCCTCTGCATCGGTTACGCGCTTGGCGCGCAGCCGCACATGGACGAAGCCATCGCGATCCTGCAATCGGCCCGCGCCGAGCTCGGCAAGGCAGAGCCGAACAAGGGCGGTCATCGCGAGAAGGCGATCGGGATGATCGACCAGGCGATCGCCGAAGTACGCGCCGGCATCGCGTTCGCCGCCGGCCATTGAAGCAACGGCATTCGGGAGGAAGACATGATACGCACCCTGTTTGCCACGGCTCTCACGCTCGGCGCGATCACGGGCGTTGCCCAGGCCATGCCGCTCACCCTGCTCAACGCAGCCGCGAACGGCGACGTCATCGCGGTCGCCGGCGGCTGCGGCCCCGGCTGGCACCGCGGCCCCTATGGCGGCTGCCTCAGGAACTACGCCAACCCCGCCGCGCATGCCTGCCCGCGCGGCTACCATATCGGCCCCGGCGGCGCTTGCCGCGGCAATGGCAGGTAGGAGCTGAACATTCCGCCTCTCCCCGCTCGCAGGGGAGAGGCGTCCGCCGACATCGCGCCTCTCGCCACCGGCACCAGCAAGACCAAACGTTTTCGTAACCGTCATGCCGCGGCGTCCGACCGCGGCAGGGCGGCGGCGCGATCCCGCTTGCTACCTCAACGGGACTATGCACAGAATGCACCTGTTTTCATAACGCAACCATTGATTGAAATCGTGGAGTACTGAACGGCTCCGGCCTGAAGTGCTTCACCGTCGATTGCCAGAGGGGCCCCATGACCCACCATGATGGCGCGCAGAATGGCGATTCTGCCAGACCCAAGCACACGCATGACGATGCAAGCGCCGGCGGGCCGACCGCCACCACCCTGTCGAAGCGCAAGCTGGTGCTGTTCGCCGACGGCACGGGCAACGCGTTCACCGCCCAGGAATCCAGCGTCTGGCGGCTCTATGAAGCGCTCGACCACACCCAGCCGGACCAGATCGCCCACTACATCAAGGGTGTCGGCACCGCCGGCTGGGCGCCGCTCGCAGCCATCGACGGCGCCACCGGCATCGGCGTTCCCTCCAACGTCCGCAAGCTCTACCGCTTCCTGTGCTGGAACTGGCGCGAGGGCGACGAGATCTACATCTTCGGCTTCAGCCGCGGCGCCTTCACCGCGCGCACGCTGGCGGCGCTGATCGCGAGCCAAGGGTTGGTGCCGGCGGAAATCAAGGGCGAGCCGGTCTCGCATGCCGAGATGGAGCGCAACGCCATGTCCGCATGGCGGGAATACCGCAAGGAATCGGTGGGCTATCGCAGCCTGCCGACGATCTGGATTACGCGCTGGATTCGCGACCTGCTGCTCATCATCTACCATTTCGTCTGCGGGCACCGCTCCTATTGCACGGTCCGCAAGGCCATGGCCGGCCGCAAGAACGTCAAGATCGAATTCCTTGGGCTGTTCGACACGGTCGAGGCTTTCGGCGTACCGATCGAGGAGCTGCGCGTCGCGATCGACTGGGCAATTTGGCCGATTTCGTTCCGCAATCACCGGCCCTCGCGCAAGGCGAAGCACATCTGTCACGCGCTCGCGCTCGACGACGAGCGCACCACCTTTCATCCGCTGCGGATCGACCAGAGCCGTCTAGCGAATGACCAGACTGTCGAGGAGGTGTGGTTCGCGGGCGTCCATTCCGACATTGGCGGCGGTTACCCGGAATCCACCCTCTCCTTCGTTCCGCTGGTCTGGATGACCGAGCAGCTCGGTGGCCAATTGCGCTTCCAGAACGGCACGATCGAGCGTTTCCGCGAGTATCAATCGGCGATCGGGCCAAAGCACGATTCACGCAGCGGCGCCGCCGTGCTTTACCGCTACGGTCCGCGGCCGATCCTCGAAGGCGATGTGAACGGCGGCAAACCGGTCGTTCACTTCGCCGTGGTCGAACGAATGCTGTTCGGATGCGACGATTATGCGCCGATCATGCTGCCGGCGAACGCGCGGGTGCTGATGCCCGACGCAAGCATCAGGGAGCTCACCAATGACGGCGCGCACCAGGCCATGCATGACGCCTACGCGAAGAAAGCGAGGCGCCCGATCAGCAAGGAGGAATCCGACGCCTTCACTGGAATGAAAGCGCCAGACGCGGACATGGCGAATCTGGCGCGCGGCGCCGTGTGGTGGCGACGCGTGGCCTATTTCTCGCTCCTGATCATGACGGGCATCATTGTCGCCTGGCCGTGGATCGCCCACAAAATCATAGATACATCCGGCAAGAGCCTGCGCGATTTTGTCAGCAACATCGACTGGGGTTTCAGCGCCATACTCGGCTCCGTCGCGAACCTGCTCAAGAACGTGTTGCCCTCCTATGCGGGGCCATGGCTCAATATCGCACTCTATTATCCCGTCGCGACCTCACTCGTCGTGCTGGTCACGTGGTGGGTCTGGAGCATCAACGCCTCGCTGCGTGATGGCATCCAGGAGCGGGCGCGGCTCGCCTGGTATCGGCCGGAACGGAAGGCGAGCGCAAAAAACCTGAGCCGGATGAGTTTGTTGTTCAGGTTTGGCGGTTTGATGCAGCGAAATGCACGGTGGATGAGCTTTCCGTTCACCAAGATCATCTTTCCCATCGTCTCCATCGTCGTCATCTACGCCGCGGCCCTGCTGATCGCCTCGAGCAGCTTCTTCACCTGGCGCGTCGCGACCGGACAGGTTTGTGAAACCCCGGAAACAAAAGCCGCAGAGGCGAAGAGAAAGGGAGTGAACGTCGCGGTAGACATTCCGCCAGCCAAGCCGGTGGGCGACAACGAGCTTCCTGCGACCGAGCTTTTCAACGTCAACCAGTTCTGCTGGGCAAGCAGGCTCGCCGTGGAGAAGGGCCGCAAATACCGGGTCTGGATCGATATCGACCAACGCTGGTTCGACCGCACGATCATGACCGGCGTCAACGGATTCCAGACCTACGAAAACCACCACTACCTCGCTCTCCCGACCCGGCGACTGCTCGGCGCGGACTGGTTCCAGCCGGTCGTACGCGTCGGCGAGAAGGGCCTGAACGATCAGACGCTGCAGGCCATGAACGTGATGTCGGCAGATGAACTGCCGCGCCGCATTGACCCGACCCTCCCCGAGGAAAATGCTCAGGATGAGCCAAAAAACAGATATCCCGTCCGCATCGAAAACGCTGGGGAATCGAGCACGGACGATGCGGCGAAGCTGACGAAACTCAAGGCTGATATCGCGAAGATGGGCACATTCGATGCGCTTCCGCCAGACGAGTCGGCACGCAAGGTCTGGGACACGCAGAAACTTGCGGACCGGATGGTGGCCGAATTCACCGCACCTGATTCCGGCGAGCTGTTCTTCTACGTCAACGACGCCGTGCAGATCGTCCCGGGCTTCCTGCGATGGCTGGCCCCGGCAAAATACGCCGACTATTTCGGGCCGGACGAACAATACTACAAGAACAACAGCGGCACGGCGCGGATCACGGTACAGCGTCTGCCCGCGCCGCCGACGCCATCGGCAGCGGCAAAGCAGTAGGCGCCGGCCACACCGGAGCGGAAGAGTGACAACGCCCCCATGATTATGGGTGTCGCGGCGTCCGCGCCGCAGCTAAACTTGGCCTCGCGCCGCGGGGGACACGCGGTGCGGGACGATGAACATGAGCGAACAGGGCGAGACGGGTGAGGCCATCACCATCCTCCTCGTCGAGGACGACGCGCCGACCTGCTGGCGGCTCCAGGATGCGCTGGTCAAGGCCGGCTACAAGGTGCGCAGCGCAGCCACGCTCGGTGAGGCGCGTCAGGCCCTGAACGGCGGCGCGCCGCGCGTGCTGCTGACCGATCTGCGGCTGCCCGACGGCCATGGCATCGAGCTGATCCGCGAGACCCGGCAGCGCTTTCCCGACACCGAGATCATGGTGATCTCGGCGCTCGGCGACGAGGAGAGCGTGATCTCGGCCATCACGGTCGGCGCCACCGGCTATCTCCTGAAGGACGCCTTCCCGACCGACATCGCCACCACCGTGCGCGATCTGGTCGCCGGCCATTCGCCGATCTCGGCCTCGATCGCCCGTTTCATCGTGCGCAGAACGCAAGGCGCCGCGCCGAGTTCGGCCGAGCCGCCGCGGGGTCCCGTGCTCAACACCGCACGGCTCACCCCGCGCGAGATCGATATCCTCTGGGGCATCGCAAAGGGTTTCAGCTACGCCGAGATCGCGAGCCATCTCGGCCTGTCCAGGCAGACCGTGCCCGGCCACATCAAGAACATCTATCGCAAGCTCGAAGTGCACACGCGCGGCGAAGCGGTGTTCGAGGCGGTGCAGCAGGGCCTAATCAAGCTGTGAGCGAGATCGCGGCGAAAGCACCTGCGCGACCGCGGCGCCGGCTGATCGCGGCGCGCCTCGTGCCCTATCTGCTGCTCCAGGCGCTGATCGTGATCGTCACCATCCAGGGGCTGCGGCTGCTCCAGCCCAGCGACCCCGACGATTTTGCCGTGAGCGAATTTTCGCTGCGGGAGGACGGCACGACCCGGGCGGTGACGTTGCCGCATTTCACGTCGTCGCGCTACGCGCTCCAGGACCCGCCGCTCTATTCGGGCACGTTCGTCTTCAAGCCCGATGCGGCAAACACGGCCTGGTCGGTCTTTCTGCCGCGCTTCAGCAATGGCGTGGAGGTCGCGGTCAACGGCGTCGCGATCCTGGACTCTCGGCGCGATCCCACCGCCAACCGGCCCGACCGCAACACGCCGGAGATCACAGTGATCCCGTCGTCGCTGCTGCGCGATGGCAGCAACGCCATCACCGTGCGGCTGTTGGTGTGGGGTCCGCTGCGAGGCTTCCTCGACACCGTCTATGTCGGGCCGGACGAAAGCCTGCGGGGAGCCTACGAGACGCGCACGCTGCTGTTCGTGACGCTGCCCGTGGTGTTCTCGGCCTGGCAATCGTTGCTGGCGGTGATCCTCGCCATCATGTGGCTGATGCGACGCCGCGAGCCGGTCTATGGCGTGCTGGCGGCAGGAATGCTCGTCGGCGCGATGCAGGCCTTCGCGCCGGCGCCGCTGCCGCCCGCGCCTTATCCGCGGCTGGCCGCCATCCTGCTGGCGTCCGCGCCGATCGAGAGCGCGCTGGTCGTGACGTTCGCGGTGCTGTTCTTCGGCCGGCGCTGGCCGCGCTACGGGCTGCTGTTGTTCGCGCCGGGGCTCGTCATCCTGCTGGTCGGGCTCTTTGCGGGCCAGCCGATCCCGCGCATCACCTTCCTGTTCCTCGGCGTGCCGACCGTGGGCCTGTGCCTGATGCTGCTGGTCGTCATCCTGACGTGGGCGGTGATCAGGCGGCAGGACGCGGCGAGCTTTACCTTCGGCTGCGCCGTGACCATCGTGCTGACCTGCTGGTTTCACGACATGCTCTCGGCGTTCGAGTTCGTTCCGGACGATCGCACCTTCGTCACGCGGCTGTCCTATTCCGCGATGCTGGTGGCGATAGGCGCCGGACTGACCTGGCGCTTCGCCCGCGCGCTCAACGAGGTCGACAGCTTCGCCGGCCAGCTCATCGCACGCGTGCGCGAGGCGGAGGAGCGGCTGAAGGCAAGCTTCGCCCGCGAAGAAGAGCGCGCCCGTGCCGCCGCACTCGCCAACGAGCGCACGCGCTTGATGCGCGACCTGCATGACGGCCTCGGCGGTCAGCTCGTCAGCATCGTCGCGCTCTCCGAGCGCGGACACGAGGGCGCGACCATCACGGATGCGGCTCGCGCCGCGCTGAAGGATCTGCGCCTCGTCATCGATTCCATGGACGACATCGGCGGCGACCTGATGCTTGCGCTCGGCTCCTGGCGCGAGCGCGCGGCAGCACAATTGCGGCCGCACGACGTCGCCCTCGGATGGCACGTGGCGACGCCGCAGGGCCTGCCGCTGCATCCCGAACTGCGGCCATGGCACGTCATCCAGATCGTGCGCATCCTCGACGAGGCCGTGACCAACGCGGTCAAGCACGCGCAGGCGCGCCATATCGTTGTTACCATCGAGACGCTCGACGATGGCCAAGGAGATGGCCAGGATAACGGCCGAGGACCGCGTGGCATGATCAGCGTTGCGGACGACGGCAAGGGCTTTTCCCTGTCCGGCAGCGGCGAAGCCGGCAGTGCGGGCCAGACCGCGCGGGGTCTGCGCAACATGCGAAGCCGCGCCGCGCGCTGCGGCGCGGTGCTGGATCTCGCCTCGGATTCCTCGGGGACGCGCGTACGGCTGCAACTGCCGAAAACCTTTCCCGATAGCGACGCCGCCGCCACGGGCTGAAAAGCCCCCTCCCCGAACGTGTGGGACGCACGGAGAGAGGGAACGGGCCGGATTATCGTCATGCGGAGGACGGGGGGGTTCGTCCGCAGATCATCCTTTCGCCCGAAGCGATGCAATCAACTCAATCAAACGAGATCGTCAGCGCACGCCGACGCGATTGACCGGGCCTCCGCGATTCATCGGCGTTCCCGCACGGACGCCGACGCCGGGCGCGCCGACTCCGGGCGTCGCCACCGCGACCGCGGCGGCCGGCGCAACCACCACCGCCCCGGTCGGCCGCACCACGCAGCCCTTGGGCACGCCGACCGTCTTGCAATAGACCACCGCCTGCGCCGGGCTCGTGCCCAGCGACACCATCGCCGTACCCGCGAGCATCACGACCGTCAGGCCGGCGCTCAGCGCTCCCACGTTTTTCGACATCTTGCTCTCCTGCTTCCCGTTCGGCGCCCCGATGCAATCACCGGGTTTCGCAGCCGACGTGCAGCCTGAATGGCAAAAGACGGCGCGCGGATACATGCCATGAAGATGGGGGTGCGCCGAGCGAGCCGATGCCATGAACATGGCATGGACCGGCAACGGCCCTCCGCGAGATGGTCCGGCTCACCCGATCCCAGCGGGACCCGTCACAATCCCAAAGAGGTGTTCCATGAAGACTTCAGTTCTTGCCGCGCTGCTGCTCGCTGCCGCCATCCTGCCCGCCGCTGCGCAATCCGGTCCGACGCCGCAGGAGCAGATGGCCTGCCGCAGCGACGCCGGCAAATTCTGCGCCGAACATATCGGCAAGCCGCCGCAGATGAATGCCTGCCTGCGCGAGAACAAGACAAAGCTCTCGGATGCCTGCCGCAAGGTGGTGGAGTCGCACGGCGGGTGATCTTCTTCCCCCTGTGGGAGAAGGTGCCTTGCCAATGGCGAGGCGGATGAGAGTTGCTTCGACGCACCAAGAGCAGAGACGCTCTGCCGCGAGCCACCCTCTCCCGCGAAGAAGGGAGAGGGACAGCAGCTAGTTCGTCAGGCCATAGACGTCGATGCGGCCGTCATAAGTCGGGCGATAGATGCGGCCTTTCCAGACGATCGGACGGTTGAACTTGGGATGCATGAAGGCGTGCTCCGGCCCCCAGTCCTCACTGTCCCAGATCACCTGGAGCCGTTTGGAGCCATCCGGATTGGTGGCGAAATTCTGCGCGTCGTAAACCAGGAAGCGGCCCGGACTGAGAATCATGTTGCTGTCCTGATAGGGCACCATCGCCACGATGATGCCATCAGTGCCGTTGTTGGCGGCAAGCGTGATGCTCCAGCCGGGCATGCCGCCCGGCGGACGCGGCGATTGCGGCGAGGCGATCTCGTTGCCCCCGGCGAGATAGGTCGTTCTCCCGTCGGCCGCAATCGACCAGGCCCGCAAGGCGCTGTTCTCGCCGCCGACGAAATGCATGGTGCCGTGGGTGGCGGACTGGAACAGCAGCGGCGTGCCATGCAGATGCCGCGTCGCGCCGCCGGGAAACACGTTCAGCTCCATCGGTGACGCCGGCGCCGGCGGCACGGCGGGATCGAAATACGTGTACAGGATCGGTGGCATGCGAAGCCTGTTGTAGTTCGCCGCGAAATGGCCGGCCGCAAGTTCGCCCGGCTGCGTCTTGCCGAGCGCATTGGCATTGCCGGTGTAGAGGATGCCGTCCTTGCCCGCAGCCAGAATGGCATGGGCGGAGGCGACATAGACCGGACCGCCGGAACCGAAATCCTGGTCGCCCCACATCGACTCGTTCATCGCCTCCATGTGATGCGCCACGACCGGCGCGATCTGCGCATCGGTTGCACTGCGACCCGAGGTGACCGCGACATGCGGCATCTCGCGCGCATACCGCGGCTTCAGCGTCATTCCCATGCGCCTCGCATGCGCGATCACGGAGGGCAGGGAAACGTTCGACGGCAGCGCCAGTTCGTCATTGTCGTCATCGTCGGCGGCTGCTGCGTCCGCGGCCGCGCCGACCCGGTTGGCGTCGGTCCATGGCGCCCACCACGACATGACTTCGAAATGCGCATGGCTTCCGGTGTGCAAGGCGAGCCGCACGATGCTCTCGCCGAAATCGCCATGCTGCGGCGAGAACGCTCCGTTGCCGGTGATGACGTAGATTGAACCGTCGGGAGCGAGGGCCGGGCCGGCCCCGCTCTGCCAGAGCCCGCCTCCGGAGCCGGTGACGGTGGAGCACCACGACGCAGCGAGCCGCCAGGCATGGACGTCGACCGCGAGCAGCCAGCCGCGCGCCGTCTTCGACGTCTCGGCGATCGTGCCGAAGGGAATCAGCACGTGGTTCCGCGTCAGCGTCAGGGCGCTGCGCTGCTTGCGCTGGGCCGAGACGAATTTCTGCACCGGCAGGCCGTTCGGCGGCGTGTAGACCGCGCCCTCCAGGTTCAGCAGCCCGTGCACCTTCGAGCCGTCGCGGATCCGCAGCGCGGCGAGGAAATGCTGCCCCTTGACGACGCTGCCGTCGTCGCTGATCCAGGCGCAGGCATAGAGAATGCCCGCCCCCTCGTCGATCACGGGGGTCGAGAGAATGCCCCAATGGACGTTGGTCATGTGGCCGTCGATCGCCCTCGTTCCGACGATGGGACGCCCCAAGTTGGTCGCCCAGATCTTCTCGCCGGTCACAGCGTCGAATGCATAGACCCAATTGCCCATGCTGGCCTGGAAGATCAGGTCGCGGGTCTTGCCATCGGCTGTGTGCACGCCACCGACCGCCAGCGGCTGCGCCTCGAGCCTGGGATCGTCGGGAATCGGAAGGCTGAAGAGTTTGATGATGCCCCTGGTGCGGACGGCGGCCGCCGTCAGCACCGTCTCGGAATTGTTCGTACCGGTACGGGCACGGTCGTAGCTGCGGGTCGTGACGGAGGCGACCATAGTCAGGCTCCGTAAGCGAGGAGGCTTCCGACCGCAATCAGGCAAGCCGCGGCAAGCGGTCGTACGTCGCGCAAGCCTGCGCGCCACCCGCTCGACACGACGGCTCCGCAGGCAAAGCCGAGCCCGGCCATGATCGCGCTCGACAGTGCGGCAACGGCCGGCGCATCAGGCGTACGCGACACGAAATTGTCGATCGCCAGCAGCGGTGGCAGCACATAGAACCACCCTGGCGCATTCAAAAGACGTTGCGCGATGGGGTGGCGCACCACCAGCGATGCGCCGCACGCGATCAACAGGATCGCTGCGAGCCCGCCCGCGACCGGCATCGTGACGCCGAGCGCGGAACCCAGCGCATCGCAAGCGCCGAACATCAGAATGAGCGGCAGCACATGCCGTTGCGGAACGATGAATGCGAGTGCAAAGGCAACGATGAGACTGTCCGCGGACGTCCACAACAGATGTATCGACATGGAAACCTCTAAAAGGTTTGCAATGCGAGATAAGTGAGGTCAGTCGAGAAGGCCGCCCCGCCGTCCGCCTTCGAGGGCAATTGCAGCGCGATGAAGCCGCGATTCCGCGCGTGTCGCGCGAGAAAGTGGAGCAGCCAGGCAATGCCGGCTCTATCAACCGGGGCCGGCAAGGTGACGCCTTCGCGGTACGGCGCGAAGAAGCGACCCCAAGCTAACAGCGCTACGCCCATGACGCGGCCTTTGGCTAGCCACGCCAATCATGCATTGAACGGAGATCGTCTGGAAGTTGAAATTCGAGGCAAGCGCGTCCGCAGAACGAACCGTCGCTCACGATCGCGTGCGCGACGGCGAGGATGGGCGCTAATCATCGTCAGACCCGAACAGCCTGATCTGCGGCAAGCCGCCGCGCGGCCGGCTCGCGACATCGCGCGCATCGGAATCTTCGCGGATGTTGCGCGCGACGTCATCCCAATCGGTGCGGTCGCGCATGCCGCGCGGCTCGCGGGGGTCGTAGTGCCGGCGCTCGGCCCAGCGCTCGCGGCGCTCCATGCGGCGCCGTTCGGACGCGGCGCGCTTCACGTCGGAATCCCTGGCCTTGGCATAGGCGTTGTCGGCAAAGGGTGGCGGCTCTGTCGATGCCTGCTGCTCGGCAGGCCTTGCGACTTGCGGAGGCGATGCCGGTGCCGGCTTGGGCGGCTCGGCCGCGGCCGCCTGGGAAGACTGTGGCGCTGGCGGCTCGGCGTTCGCTTGCCTTGCCTGCGTGTCGGGCTTTGCGGGTTCGGATTTGGCTTCGGCCTGTGCCGGAGCGGCGATCATGGCGCCGAAGGCTTGCGAGCCGGTGAGATATTGCAAGCGCTCGGAAGGCGCGTTCGTCATCGCGGGTTTGGCGGCTTCAGCGCGCTGCGCCATCTTGCTCGTGTCCGGCCCCTGCTTGGTCGCGACCGGATTCATAATGTTGCCGGCGACAATGCCGCCGCCAAGACCAATGGCGATGGCGGCAACGATCGTTCCGGCACCGACGAAATAAGCTGTCGAGGCGCGCATTGGTCCACTCCCTCTTTGGAGCGGGCAACGCTTGCCGATTGCCGGATGTTCCCGATGCGGGGCGGAGTTCCCGGAGGAACTTGCGCGTCAGATCTGCTGCGCGACTTTTTCAAGCCCGATGATGCGGGCGAGCTTGCGCACTTCTTCCTTCTGATCCTCGCGCAGCTGGAACAGCAGCGGCATTGCGGCCGACTTCAACTGCTGGACCTCGTCGCAGTTCGGATCGATCGGCACGCCCGGCGCGTTCGGATTGGAGAGCTTGTTCGCGGAGATCTTGCGGACAACATTGCGCAGCGCGGTCTCGACCGAGGGCCAGTAATATTCCTGCGACGACGACAGTTTCAGGCGATCCCTGATGCCCGCGATCTGCACGTCGGACAGCAACGAATAGTTTTTCTGCGGCTGCGGCTTGGCGGCGACCTTCGGCTTGGCCGGAGCTTCGACGGGAGCCTCTGCGGCGGCAGGCGCTTCATGCACACTCGCCTTGGGCATCGGGAAATCGGCGGGCGTCGCGGCGGCAAACGCCTGGCGCAGCGGCTCGGTCAGCACCGGCGCCTGTGAGAGCTTGTCGGCAGAGACCTGGACCGGATCGATCGCGGCCGAGGCCAGTGCCAGCGTCGGAACCAGACGGTCGGCCTTGGCGGCGCGATTTGTCGAAAGCTGCTTGGGCGGCGGGGCCTGCGTGATCATCTCCGCGCTGACGCTGGGCACGCTGTCACGGCCGAGGATGGCGGTGGTGGCGGCGCCGAGGACGAGGAAACAGGTCAGCACGACGATGGTGATGGCTTTGGACAAACGTCTCTCCAGGCCCAGCTTCAAGTCCACGTGACGAGTGCCCGGAAACTGGGCGGTAAATAAGGCTTAACCGAGCCATCGCGACGGCAATCGCGCGGACTGTGGCGACATGCCCCGAAATCTCAAGGAAATCAGGCAGCTAGCGCCAGGTCGTAGGCATCCTGGATGTCGGCGACGATCTCGGAGGCCTCCCAGACCGCGCGCGGCTCGACCGATTGCAGCGTCACCGTCCAATTGCCGCCCCGGCGGGTGCGGGGGACGCTGAGGATGTCGAAGCGCACGTTGCGGCACAGCGGATGACGGGCCAGAGCATGGGCCACGCGGACCCGGATTTCGTCCAGCGTCGCGGCTGTCTTGCTATTGAGAAAATCGAAGTCCATCGCCTGTCCCTCTCGGTCCTGATTGGCGGCCGTGAGGGGATTCTTGGCGGGCGTTGGTTAATCTGCCGTTAAGTACGGGGCCGCGGAGGAGCGCTCGATTAACTGTGATCGGGAGCGACGGCTCCTCCTCTCCCTCCCCCACAAGCGGCGGCGAGGGGAAAGACGCCGCCTACCGCCCGCCCGCTTCGCGATATTCGGCAAGGGTCCGCGCCACGAGATCGTCGACCGCCATCACGTCGGTCACGCCCGATGTCGCGTGTCCCCCGCTCCAGATATCGCGCCAGCGTTTCGGGCGGTTTTCGCGTGCGTCGACGTCAATGTCCTTGCCGATGTCGATCGCGCCCCGCGCCGGCAGATCGTCGGGATCGAGGCCCGCAGCCACGATCGACGGCTTCAGCATGCTGGTCTGCAACCCCGTGAACGCGGTGGTGAGCAGGATGTCGTCGGCGCTGCTGTCGACCAGCATGTCCTTGTGGCGCTCGTCCGCCATGCTCTCGCGCGTCGCGATGAATTTCGTGCCCATGTAGCCGAGATCGCAGCCGAGGACTCCAGCCGCATGCAGCGCGCGGCCGTCGCTGATCCCTCCGGCGAGCACGATGATGCCGTCAAAGAATGCGCGCACCGCGCGGACGAAAGCGAACGGATTGAGCCAGCCGGTCTGCCCGCCTGCGCCCGCGGTGAGCAGCACCAGCCCGTCGGCGCCGGCTTCCGCCGCGCGCTGGGCGTGGCGGATCGAGGCCACGTCCGCCAGCACCAGCGCGCCGGCATCGTGCAGCGGCTTCAACACCGGCGCGGGCGACCCAACAGAGGTGATGACGATCTCCGGCTTGTGTCGCAGCAGCACGGCGAGATCCTGCTCCAGCCGCGCGTTGGAGCGATGCACGATCAGGTTCGGGCAAAGCGGCGCGGCCTTGCGACCTGTGTGATCTTCGTGTTGCCGCAGTCGCGTTTCGATCTCCGTGAACCATGCCTCGAGCTGTTCCGTACTGCGGCAATTCACGGTGGGGAAGCTGCCGATCACGCCATTGCGACAGGCCGCGACCATGAGCTCGACGCCCGACACCAGAAACATCGGCGCCGCGATCAGAGGCAGAGCGAGACGATCACGGAAGTGTTGCAGTCGATCGGATGCCACTCACGCCTCCTTGCGCGGGCTTTGTCGTTCCATCCCGCCTTCCCTGTGCTAGCGTTGCGCGCAAACATTGGCACGTCAAAAGCCGATGACAAAGCAACGGGGAAACATATGTCCGATCCGCTCCACGCATCGTCCCCGACTTGCGCGCAGACGCTGCGGGCACTGTCGCGCTATCCCGGCCGCACCGCATTCGCCTGGCCCGGTGGATCGCTAAGCTATCAGGGCACCACCGACCTGATCGGACGCATCCAGGCCGTCTTCATGCGGCTGGGATTGCAGCCCGGCGCGCGCGTCGCCTTCCTCACCGCCAACCGTGCCGACACCTGGTGCGCCGGCGTCGCCGCGCAATTATCCAGGCTCTGCGTCACCTGGCTGCATCCGCTGGGATCGCGGGCAGACCAGCTCTTCCAGCTCGAGGATTCCGAGGCCGAGATGCTGGTGGTCGATGCCGCCACCTTCCGCGATCGCGGCGGCGAGCTTGCCGCGAGTGCGAGCCGGCTCAAGGCGGTCTTCACCACGGGACCGGCCGACTATGGCGTCGACCTGTTGCAGGCGATCGAAATCGAGGGCCACGCCAGCGCCCATTGCTTCGCCGGCCCCGACGATCTCTCCACGCTGAATTACACCGGCGGCACGACCGGCAAATCCAAGGGCGCGCTGCGCTATCACCGCGAGAACGCCGGGGGTGCGGCCGCGATCCTCGCCGACTTCGAGATCCCGGACACCCCGCACTATCTCGCCGTTGCCCCGATCAGCCATGTCGCCGGCACGAAAGTGGTGCCGACCCTGATGCGCGGGGGCACCGTGCACATGTTGAAGGGTTTCGATCCCGAGGCGGTGCTGGCGACGATCGCGCGCGAGCGCATCAATTTCACGCTGTTCGTGCCGACCATGATCTATGTGCTGCTCGATCATCCCGCCTTGAGCAAGACCGATCTGTCCTCGCTCGAGCTCGTGCTCTACGGCGCTTCCGCGATGTCGCCGAGCCGGCTGGTCGAGGGCATCGAACGCATTGGGCCGGTGTTCTCGCAGCTTTACGGGCAGACCGAATGCTATCCGATTTCGGTGCTGCGCAAGGCGGATCACGATCCCAAAACGCCGGAGTTGTTCCTGTCCTGCGGCTTCCCGATCTCGATCTGCGAGGTCAGGATCCTCGACGACAACGACGAGGAAGTGAAGACGGGCGAAGCCGGCGAGATCTGCGTGCGCGCTCCGCATGTCATGGCCGAATACTGGAAGCGGCCTGACATCACGGCCGAGACGCTGAAGAATGGCTGGGTCCACACCGGCGACATCGCGCGCAAGGACGAGCGCGGCTACATGTTCATCCTCGACCGCAAGAAGGACATGATCGTCTCCGGCGGCTTCAACATTTTTCCGCGCGAGGTCGAGGACGTGCTGTCGCAACATGCGGATGTCGCGATGGTCGCGGTCGTCGGCGTTCCCGACGAGAAATGGGGCGAAGCCGTCACCGCCATCGTCGTGCCGCGTGAGGGGGCACAGCCCGATCCGGACGAGCTGATCAATCTGGTGAGGACGCGAAAAGGCTCGGCACATGCACCGAAGCAGATCCAGTTCGTCAAGCAGCTGCCGATGACCGGCGTCGGCAAGGTGGACAAGAAGGTGCTGCGCGCGGGCTTCTGGAGTGGACGGGACCGGATGGTGGGGTAGTCATCCCCGATCTGCAACTTGTGGCAGGTAGCACCGCACGTATTCCCGCGGCCGGACCCCGGGGTTCTACGGGTCGCTGTGACCCGCGAACAACAGCTCGGAAGGGACTTTTCAGGCACGCCGTCCGCGCAATTGCAGGCGAATCAACGAATCAACTAGACCGCTGACGGGGCTGGGAAGCGGAGTATCAAATGAGAGTCGCTTCCTTGGAAAGTGCGTTGGCCGCGATCACGTTGATCACGGCTATCATCGTCCTGCTGTGGGAGATCAAGATCGTCTACGGCAGCTGAACTGGCAGGACGCTGGCGTCGAACAGAGACCTCCGGACAAGAAGAGGTTCGCGACCAGGGCATCCCTTCCGCGGCGGCGGAAGTTTGCCGTTCCATCGGCGCAAGGAGCGATCACGGCGCTTGCCGACACGCTTACCGCTTTTCGATCACCAGACTCTGCACCGCCCGGCCGAAATAGCCGTGACGATCCGCGAGCCGCGACATCGCGAGGCCGGCGCCGTCGGGACCGATCCAGGATTCGCCGTCGAGCAAGATCCACTCGCCGACCGGCTGGCGCGATAGGTTCACAGTAAGGTCGGCATTGATGTAGGTCCAGGCGCGGAAGTCGAGCGTCGAGGCGGTGCCGTTGGAAAAGTCGGCGGCGACCACGGCGCGCATCGCCTGCGAGACCGCTTCGCCTTCGACCAGCGGATGGTCGAGGCGAAACCAGATCGCGCCGGCCCCGGCCTGGCCGAAGCGGCCGCGCGCGGCGCGCATCGAGACCATGCCTGCGAACGGACTGGTCGCGCCATGGCCATCCTCGACCAGCGAGTCCTCGGGCGACGGCAGCGTGACCGGCAACTCCTTGACGTCGTCCGGCAACGGCTGTGATTGCCGCTTGATCTTGAGCACGGTGGCACCGACGACCTGGACACCGTCGGAGAACAACTTGATCTCGCAGAGCTGGATCTTGCGCCCCTCGCGCAAGACCTCGCTCTCGATCGTGAGCGGCGCCACCGGCACCGGGCGCATCAAGTCGATGGTGACGCGCGCAACATTCATCGGCACCGGCGTCGGAATGCGTTCCGCCGCCCACGTCACCAGCGCAGACGGCGCCGAGCCGTGCTGCATGCGCCGGTCCCACGGACCTGCAGCATTGGGGCTGGTGACGACGTTGTTGCCGTCGACGCGGTAGATGGCGGTCATGTTTGCACGATATCTCGGCTGGCGTTCCCCGGGCGCAGCGCAGCGCGTAAGCGGTGCGCTGCAGAGCCGGGGTCCATGTGCTGCAGCGATGGGGCCCGGCTCTGCGCAGCAGCGTTGCACGCTGCAGCGCGTCCGGGACACGAGAGCGGTTAGAGCGGCGGATCGATCGCCTCGTCATATTCCTTCTTGAAGCGCGCGATCAGATCGGCGGCGGGGATGATGCCGTCGACGCTGCCGATGCCCTGGCCCGAACCCCAGATCTCCTTCCAGGCTTTCGGCTTGGCGCGCTCGCCGGAGGCATCCGTGCCGAAGTTCATCTTGGACGGATCGGACGTCGGCAGGTTTTCCGGATCCATGCCGGCCGCGAGGATCGACGGCTTCAGATAGTTGCCGTGCACGCCGGTGAAGAGGTTCGAGTAGACGATGTCGTCGGCCGTCGAGCCCGCGATCATCTCCTTGTATTTCTCGACCGCGTTGGCTTCCTTGGTCGCAATGAAGGCCGAGCCGATATAGGCGAAGTCTGCGCCGAGGATGCGCGCGGCGCGGATCGCCTTGCCGTTGCCGATGGCACCCGACAGCGCGATCGGGCCGTCGAACCATTTTCGCGTTTCTGCAACGAAGGCCAGCGGCGAGATCGTGCCGGCGTGGCCGCCGGCGCCGGCCGCAACCAGGATCAGACCATCGGCCCCCTTCTCGATCGCCTTGTGGGCGAACTTCTGGTTGATCACGTCGTGGAAGACGATGCCGCCCCAGCCGTGCACCGCTTGATTGAGCTCCTCGCGCGCGCCGAGCGACGAGATGATCATCGGCACCTTGTACTTGGCGCAGAGCTGCATGTCGTGATCGAGCCGGTTGTTCGACTTGTGCACGATCTGGTTCACCGCGAACGGCGCCGACGGCTTGTCGGGATGGGCACGGTCATAGGCCGCGAGCTCTTCGGTGATCCGCGCCAGCCATTCGTCGAGCAGCTCCGGCGGCCGCGCGTTCAGCGACGGAAACGAGCCGACCACGCCGGCCTTGCACTGCGCGATCACGAGATCGGGCACCGAGATGATGAAGAGCGGCGAACCGATCACGGGGATCGACAGGCGCCCCTTGAACAAGGCAGGCATGGACATAGGCGAAACGATCCTTTGGTGGCGAGCAAATCGAAAGCTGGAGGCCATACCAACAAGGCAATCTTTCCACTGTCAAGTATTGCGTTTTGACGCCGTGGCGGATGCCGTTACCGCAATTCCAACATGCGGAATTCGCTACGCAAATGCGGGCGGCATCACCCAATCAGATCCGGATTGATCAGCCGCTCGAACGAGAACATCTCGTCCCATTTCTCCTGTGTCAGCAGCTTGCGCTCGACCACCACGATCTGGTGCAGCGACTTGCCGCTCTTGTAGCCCTCGCGCGCGATCTCGGCGCATTGCTTGTAGCCGAGCAGCGGCTTCAGCACCGTAACGATACCGAGCGAGTTCAGCACCATGTTGCGGGTGTGCTCCTCGTTGGCGGTGATGCCGACAACGCAATTCTCGCGCAGGCTGTTGACCGCGCGCTCCATGGTGCGGATCGAGAAGAACAGCGCGAACGAGATCACCGGCTCCATCACGTTGAGCTGAAGCTGGCCGGCACTTGCGGCCAGCGTCACCGTGGTGTCGAGGCCGATGACGAGGAAGCTGGTCTGGTTGACGACCTCGGGGATGACCGGATTGACCTTGCCAGGCATGATCGAGGAGCCCGGCTGGAGCTGCGGCAGGTTGATCTCGTTGAAGCCGGCGCGCGGGCCCGAGGCCAGCAGGCGGATGTCGTTGCAGATCTTCGTCAGCTTGCTCGCCGTGCGCTTCAGCACGCCGGAGAGCTGCACATAAGCGCCGGTGTCCGAGGTCGCCTCGACGAGATCGCCGGCGAGGATGAAGTCGACGCCGGTCAGCGCGCTCAAATGCCGGACCGCAAGTTTTGGATAGCCGACGGCCGCGGTGACGGAGGTGCCGATCGCGGTGGCGCCGAGATTGATCTCGCGCAGCAGCGCGCGCGCCTCGGAGATGCGGTCGACCTCCTCGCCGATCGTGGTGCCCCAACCGCGGAATTCGGCGCCGAGCGACATCGGCACGGCGTCCTGAAGATGCGTGCGCCCCATCTTCAGCACGCGCTCGAACTCGCGGCCCTTGGTGAAGAAGGCCTCCTGGAGCTGGCGCAGCGCCGTCATGTAGCTCTCGAGCCGCAGGATCAGCGCCAGCCGGAACGCGGTCGGATAGGTGTCGTTGGTCGACTGGCCGTAATTGACATGATCGTTCGGGCTGACATGCTGGTAGTCGCCCTTGCTGAAGCCGAGCGATTCCAGCGCCAGATTGGCGATCACCTCGTTGGCGTTCATGTTGGTGGAGGTGCCGGCGCCGCCCTGGATGAAGTCGGTGACGAACTGATCCATCATGTCGCCGGCGATGACGCGGTCGCAGCCCTGGATGATCGCGTCCGCAACTTTCGCGTCGACCGCGCCGAGGTCGCGGTTGGCCATCGCGGCCGCCTTCTTGACGTAACCGAGCGCCTTCACGAAGTAAGGCTCCTGGTTCATCGGAATGCCGGTGATGTGGAAGTTCTCCTTCCCGCGGATGGTCTGGACGCCGTAATAGATGTCGTCGGCGATCTCGCGCTGTCCGAGGAAGTCCTGCTCCGTGCGGCTCATGGGCGCTCCTTTGCTGGCGCTACGTCCTCAGTTCTGGCACAGCGCGCTGGTGACGAAGGTATCGGTGCGGCAGTCATCCGGTTTACGTTGCCGGCCCGGGATCAGAACCTTGGCCGAGCATTTTTCCGCGGAATCGGCGTTCAGGCTCTTGCCTTCCTTGTAGCCCTTGCTCTGGCAGAGCTGGTCGGCGGCCTGCTTGCAGTCGGGCGCGCCATTCGACGAGGCCGGGCAGGCCATGCGCCCCGACACCATGGCCGACGGCGTCGCCAGCCGCGACAGATCGTTCATGGTCTCGCTCGGGCTTTTGATCGGCGGCAGGATCGAGGGCAGCTTGTCGAACAGCTTGCCCATTTCGTTGATCAGTCCGGGATTTTCCTCGCGCGCCGGCGGCGACGAAGGAGCTGATGTCGAGGGCGGCGGCGCGGTCTGCGGTCCCTGCTCCTGCAAGCCGAGCGCCGGCGGCGCGGATTGCGGCCAGCCGGTGCCACCGGCACCGAGCAGGAGCGAAAGCACCGCAAATATCAGCGTCCCCGGTCGGAGGACCGGATTGCCGGATCGAACCATCATGACGGCAACCGTAGCCGAACCCGGCGCAGCGGCAAAGCGCGGGGTTATTGAGCGAACATGATCTTTGCGGAGAACGGCTTCACACGTCGCGCTGAGGCGGCCCTTCGGGTCCGGATCATTCCCTAGATCAGCTTGACCGCGACGACGAAGCCGAGCACCAGCACGGCGGCGCCGAGCGCCACCCAGAGACCGAAATGCTTCTCGATCCTGACGCGGATCCAGTCGCCATAGCGGTTGAGCAGGATCGCGACGATGAAGAAACGGCCGCCGCGCGCGACGATCGAGCACAGGATGAACAGGCCGATATTGTAACCGGCAAAGCCCGAGGTGATGGTGACGAGCTTGTAGGGGATCGGCGTCAGGCCCTTGAGCAGGATGATCACCGCGCCCCACTCCGCATAGGAGGCGCGGAAGGCATCGACCTTGTCGCCGAGGCCATAGACCTGGATCAGCCAATGGCCGACCGAGTCAAACAGCAGCGCACCGATGGCGTAGCCCAGCAGACCGCCCACCACCGAGGTCGCGGTGCAGACCGCGGCGTAGAGCCAGGCGCGCTGCGGGCGCGCCAGCGACATCGGGATCAGCATCACATCCGGCGGGACCGGAAAGAAGGAGCTTTCTGCGAAAGCCACGGCTCCCATGATCCAGAGCGCGTAGGGCTTGTGGGCGGCGTCGATGCACCAGTCGTAGATACGTTTCAGCATGGCGCCGCGATGAAGCACCATGGGACGGATTTGTCCATCGCGAGTTTTGTGACGATTTGGCGTGATCTGGAACAGTGTGTCGCGGTTTTCCGAAAGATCACGCCCAAACAACAACCTAAAGCGCGATGACGCTTTGCTCCGGTTTCACCACGCTTTAGTGGCGCTTGCGCGAGACGCGCCCTTCCAGCGCGACAATTGGCCGCCTGGCGGCAACGCGCGGTGACGCGACTTTGGGCAGCTTCATCGGCGACTTCGGCAGCTTCTCGGCAATGCCGAGCATGTCTTCCCGCCGCGCCATTTCGCGCCAGACATCCTCCGGGCGCACGCCGGCCGAGGCCCAGAGCACCGTGAGATTGTAGAGCAGGTCGGCGCTTTCCCGGATCACGGCCTCGCTATCGCCATTGACCGCGTCGATGACGACCTCAATGGCCTCTTCGGCCAGTTTCTTCGCCATTTTGGATGGCCCACGCTGAAACAGCCGGGCGGTACGCGATGTTGCCGGATCAAGATCCTTGGCCGCGAGCACAGCCAGATATAGCCGCTCAAGCGAATCACTCATGGTACTCAAAACTACCCTAAACCAATGGCGAGCGCGTTAACGCGCAGGGTTAAAAGCGAAAAACAGGCCGCCGCGGCAAGCGCGACGGCCTGTTGTGGTCAAGACTTGGTAGCCAGGGACTTGGTAGCCAAGGCTAGTAGCAGTTCTGCATGTAGCCCTGGCCACAGAGCTCCGACGGAGCCGTGCCGCCATAGCGCTGATATTGGTAGTTCGGGCCCGGGCCGTAGTAAGGACCGTAGGCGGGGCCACTGTAATAGGCAGGGCCGCCGTAATAGCCATAACCCGGACCCGGACCGTAATCATAAGCGTAGGCGTCACGGGTCGCAGCGATCGCAAGGCCGGTGCCGACGATGCCGGCGATGGCCGCAGCAGCCGCTACGCCGCCACCACCGCCATGCCAGTGGCGGCCGCCTGCGTATGAGGCGGTCGGGGCGACCGCGGTCAGCGCCAGCACCGCGGCGGTGGCAAAGACGGCCTTGCGGCCGGCAAATCTCGAAAATCGGTCAAACATGTCCTGGACCCTCCTTGGGACCTCGAATGGTGCCTGACGACAGGCTCATGTCCTTCAAACACCCGCAGCCCATGTTGGGTTCCCGAACCCCAACAGAAGCTGAACGGGGTTGCGTCATGATCACGCAACCCCCGCTCATCCGCCGTTCATGTTGGCGCGCGCAGGCTCGTCGCTGGCCGGCGCTGCGAGCGTCACGAAACCACAACAATGCGGGACCGGCGCGCCTGATGTTTGCATTCAAGACGATCGCCCTTCGCGGCCTGCTGGCCATTGCAATCTCGCTTGCCGCGCTGGCTGCGCGCGACGTCAGCGCGGCCGAGACTGCTGCGCCGTCCACTGCGATCCACTTCACATTCGATCGTCCTGTCGATGCGAGCATGGCGCCGTTCTTCCTCGCCGCGAAGGACGGCAATTTCGGCGCCGAGCGTCTCAACGTGTCCTTCAAGAGCGCTGCCGGATCGCCGGAGGCGCTCGCGCGCGTCGCCAAGGGCGACAGCGAACTCGCGCTCGTCGACATCAACGAGCTGATCCGCTTTCGCGACAAGGACGATGCCGCGCCGGTCAAAGCCGTGTTCGTGTTGTTCAGTCGCGCGCCTTACGCGATCGTCGCGCGCAGGAGCCGCGGCATTCACTTGCTGCCCGACCTCGACGGCAAGACCGTCGGCGTCGCCGACGGCGATCTGTCGATGCGGCTGTGGCCGGCGCTGGCGCTGCAGAACGGCATCAACGCGTCGCAAGTGAAATTCCACAAGATCAGCGCCGCAGTCCGCGAGCCGCTCCTCTCCGCGGGCCAGGTCGATGCCGTCGCCGGCTTCAGCTATCTCTCGGCGGTGAACCTGCGCGACCGCGGCGTGCCCGGCGGCGATCTCGTGGTACTCCGCTATGCCGACTATGGCTGCGAGGCCTACGGCTTCGCCGTGGTGGCCAACCCCGCTTTCGCCGCCGCGAAACCCGACGCCGTGAAGGGATTCGTCCGCGCATTGATCGCCGGCGTCAACGCGACCGTCAAAGAGCCGGCCCGTGCGGCGGACGAAGCCGCGAGCCGGATCGACGACGGCGACCGCGACCTCGAGCGGGAACGCCTGCGCAGCGTGCTCATCGACAACATCCTGACCGACGAGGTCAAGCGCAACGGTCTCGGCGGCATCGACCCGGCGCGCCTGGACCGCTCGATCGACCAGATCGCGCAGGATTTCAAATTCCGCAAACGGCCGGCGGCGGGCGATATCTTCGACGACCGGTTCCTGCCGCCGGTCGCGGGACGGCTGATCAACTGAGCAAAACCAGCAGCTTCCGCTGTATCTCGCGGGCGATCCCTGATTAGAATATGGGCTCACCTCGTTCGATCCGCCTGAGTTCCTCGCCCGCATGTCCATTTTCAGCCTCTACACCCGCGTTCTCGAGCTGCTCGGCAAGGAGGCGCGGCTGGGCTGGCTGCTGGCGTTCGCCAATCTGCTGCTCGCCGCCTCGCAGTTCGCGGAACCCGTGCTGTTCGGCCGGATCGTCGACGTGCTCTCCGGCAAGGCGGTCGCCGGGTCGAATTCGGCCTGGCCGTTCCTGCTGGCCTGGGTGGCGTTCGGACTGTTCACCATCGGCTGCAGCGCGATCGTGGCGTTGCAGGCCGACCGGCTCTCGCACCGCCAGCGCCAGGCGGTGCTGACTGACTATTTCGAGCACATTTTGCAACTGCCGCTGACCTTCCACTCAGGCACCCATTCGGGCCGGCTGATGAAGGTGATGCTCAACGGCACCGATGCGCTGTGGCGATTGTGGCTCGGCTTCTTTCGCGAGCACTTTGCCGCGATCCTGTCGGTCGTGGTGCTGCTGCCGCTGTCGCTCTACCTGAACTGGCGGCTCGCGATCCTGCTGTTCGTGCTCTGCATCGTCTTCACCGTGCTGACCACCTTCGTCGTGCGCAAGACCTTCGGCATGCAGATGGCGGTCGAGGAGCAATATAGCGAGCTCTCCGCGCGCGCCTCCGACGCGCTCGGCAACGTCGCGCTGGTGCAGAGCTTCGTGCGCGTCGAATCCGAGGTGAAGGGACTGCGCTCCGTCGCCGACGAGCTGCTGGCCGCGCAGATGCCGGTGCTGTCGTGGTGGGCGCTCGTCACCGTCATCACGCGCGCCTCCACGACGATCACAGTGCTCGCGATCTTCGCGCTCGGCATCGCGCTGCACGACCAGGGGCTCACCTCCGTCGGCGAGATCGTGATGTTCGTGAGCTTCGCGACGCTGCTGATCCAGAAGCTCGAGCAGGTCGTGAGCTTCATCAACAACGTGTTCATGGAAGCCCCGCGGCTGCGCGAGTTCTTCAACGTGCTCGACGCCGTGCCCACGGTGCACGACCGGCCCGACGCGATCGATGCCGGGCGGCTCTCCGGCCTCGTCGAATTCAACGACGTCACCTTCTCCTATGACGGCAAGCGGCCGGCGGTCGAGGACCTCTCCTTCACCGCGCTGCCCGGCCAGACCATCGCGCTGGTCGGCGCGACCGGCGCCGGCAAGTCGACTGCGATCGCGCTTCTGCATCGCGCCTTCGATCCGCAGTCGGGCTTCATCAGGATCGACGGCATGGACGTCCGCGGCGTGACGCTGACGTCGCTGCGCCGGAACATCGGCGTGGTGTTCCAGGAGGCGCTGCTGTTCAACCGCTCGATCGCGGAGAATTTGCACGTCGGCAAGCCGGATGCGACCGAAGCCGAGATGCGCAAGGCCGCGGAGCGCGCGCAGGCGCTCGAATTCATCGAGCGCAGCGGCGGCTTCGAGACCAATGCCGGCGAGCGCGGCCGCATGCTCTCCGGCGGCGAGCGGCAGCGGCTGTCGATCGCCCGCGCGCTGCTGAAGGATCCGCCGATCCTGATCCTGGACGAGGCCACCAGCGCGCTCGACGCTGTCACCGAGGCCAAGGTGAACGCCGCTCTCGACGAAGTGATGAAGGGACGCACCACGTTCGTGATCGCCCACCGTCTCTCCACCATCCGCAATGCCACGCGGATCCTGGTGTTCGAGAACGGCCGCGTGATCGAAAGCGGAACTTTCGATGAACTCGTGGCCAAAGGCGGCCATTTTGCCGAACTCGCCAGGGCCCAGTTCATGGTTCAGGAAAATGCACGGGCCAGCGTGACGGCCGCTGAGGCTGCGGCGACTGCGGTCAAGTCCCCATAGCATCGTCGAAATTCGGCCTATTTCATCGCGGAATACCCGGCCGAAACCCCTATTCTCGACGCACGAGCCGGTATAGGTTTGCGACGCCGCAAGCGGCGGCGCCGGATTTCAGAACCGAACATCAGATCACGAGAGCCGACCGGAACCGGCGGGTCTCCAAGGACCGGAATCGGATAGTGCACGCCCTTCGCCCGCTGCTTCGCAAGTCCCTGTTCAACCTGTTCGCTGCGGCCTTCGCATCCGCGGTGCTGCTTGCGCCGCACACGGCCAGCGCCGAAGCACTGCTACTGATCGAAGCCGACAGCGGCAAGGTGCTGCAGGCCGAGAACGCGACCATCCCGTGGTATCCGGCCTCCGTCACCAAAATCATGACGGCCTACGTGACGCTGAAGGCGGTGAAGGACGGCAGGCTCACGCTCGACACGCTGATCACGGTGTCGCCGACGGCGGCTTCGCAATCGCCGTCGAAGATGGGGTTCCGTCCGGGAACGCAGCTCACCGTCGACAACGCGCTGAAGATGATGATGGTGAAGTCGGCGAACGACATGGCCGTGGTGCTCGCCGAAGGCGTCGGCGGCTCGATCGACGGCTTCTCGGCGATGATGAACGACACCGCGCAGAAGCTCGGCATGACGCAGACGAGCTACGTCAATCCGAACGGCCTGCCCGCCGACGGCCAGATCACGTCCGCGCGCGACCTCGGCATTCTCGCGCGCTCGTTCCTGCGCGACCTGCCGGAATACGAATACTTCGTGCACATCCCGGCGATCCGCTTCGGCAAGCGCGTCACCGGCAATTTCAACAAGCTGATCGGCCGCTACCCCGGCGCCGACGGTTTCAAGACCGGCTTCATCTGCGCCTCCGGCTACAATCTCGTGGCGTCGGCCACGCGCAACGGCCGCCGGCTGATCGCCGTCGTGCTCGGCGCCAACTCCGGCACTGCGCGTGCCGTGAAGGCGGCGCAGCTGCTCGAGCGCGGCTTCAGCCAGGACAACCTCACCTGGCTCCGCCCCTCGCTCGGCACCGTCGACAGGCTGGTGCCGGTCGACGCCTCGCCGCCGAACCTGCGCGAGGACATGTGCGGCGGTCATCGCAAGCGGCCGGCCAGCGACGATGACGACGCGCTGATCGCCACCAATGGCGGCACGTCCGGATCGGCCTCCGCCACCGGCGGCGAAGCCCAGGTGACCTTCTTCACCGCGGGCCTTCAGCCGCCCCTGATGAAGGCCTCCGAGCTGATGGCCACGGCGCCCGCGGCGGCCGAGCCCGTGCTGGTCTATACCGGCCCGACCCGCACCGGCACTGCCCTGATCGCGGCGGTCGCGGCCGATGCCGACCAGCAGGCCACGCCAAAGCCGCGTGGCAAGAAGTCGCGCGTCGCCAGGAAGCCCGACGCGACCGACAAGCCAGCCGACAAGCCGAAGGATGCCAAGACGGCGGCGGCAAAGCCGGCTGCCGCCAAGCCTGACGCCAAGAGCGATACCAAGTCCGCTGCGAAGCCGGCCGGGACCAAGCATGCCGCGGCCAAGCACGATGCGGCGGCGAAACCCGCCGAGAAGCCTGCGGCAGGCGGCGATCAGGCGGCCAAGCCCGCCAAGCCCAAGGCCGCGACCAAGCCCGCCGCCAAGCCGGCCAACAACAGTTAACGGCACCCATCGCAAGCCGCGCCCGCGCTTCGCACCTGCGGCAGAGCGGCTTGCGACAATTCCAGTAGCCACTCCCTGACCTTTGTCCTAAGCCTCGACCGGCTTGCCACCCGTTCCGGCAGGCTCGATACTGGCCGCAATGAGGCAAGCCCGAGACACAACGGGCTCTGGTAAATTGAGGGGAGTTTTCCATGGAGCGCATCTGGCTCAAGCAATATCCGCCCGGCGTCCCTGCTGATATCGAGCCGACCCAATACGCATCGCTGGTCGACCTTCTGGAGGAGAGCTTCGCCAAGTTCGCCGACCGCAAGGCATTCATCTGCATGGACAAGGCGATCAGCTATCGCGACCTCGACCAGATGTCGCTGGCGCTCGCCTCCTATTTACAGGGCCGTGGCCTGCAACGTGGCGCCCGCGTCGCGATCATGATGCCGAACGTGCTGCAATATCCGGTCGCGACCGCTGCCGTGCTGCGCGCCGGTTTCGCGGTGGTCAACGTCAACCCGCTCTACACGCCGCGCGAGCTCGAGCATCAGCTCAAGGATTCCGGCGCCGAAGCCATCATCGTGCTGGAGAATTTCGCGCACACGGTCGAGCAGGTGATCGCGAAGACGCAAGTCAAGCATGTCATCGTCGGCAGCATGGGCGACCTGCTCGGCTTCAAGGGCATGATCGTCAACGTCGTCGTCCGCCGCGTCAAGAAGATGGTGCCGGCCTGGTCGCTGCCAGGCGCGGTGTCCTTCAACGACGCGGTATCGGCCGGCCGCAGCCTGACGTTCAACAAGCCGAAGCTGTCGCCGGGCGACGTCGCCTTCCTGCAATATACCGGCGGCACCACCGGCGTCTCCAAGGGCGCCACCCTGCTCCACCGCAACATCGTCGCCAACGTGCTGCAGAACGACGCCTGGCTCCAGCCGGCACTCGCCGCGCCGCCGCATGTCGATCAGCTGATGATCGTCTGCGCGCTGCCGCTCTATCACATCTTCGCGCTGACGGCCTGCTACCTGCTCGCGGTGCGCGCCGGCGGCTGCAATCTGCTGATCCCCAATCCGCGCGACATCGCGGGCTTCGTCAAGGAGCTGGCGAAGTACCAGGTCAACAGCTTCCCGGCCGTGAACACGCTCTACAACGGGTTGATGCACCATCCCGACTTCAAGAAGCTCGACTTCTCCAAGCTGAAGATCTCGAACGGCGGCGGCATGGCGGTGCAGCGCCCCGTCGCCGAGCAGTGGAAGGCGGTGACCGGCTGCTTCATCGCCGAAGGCTACGGCCTCTCGGAGACCTCGCCGACACTGACCTGCAATCCCGCGACCACGACCGAGTTCTCGGGATCGATCGGCATCCCCGTGCCTTCGACCTGGATCTCGATCCGCGACGACGACGGCAACGAAGTCCCGCTCGGCCAGCCCGGCGAGATCTGCGCCAAGGGCCCGCAGGTGATGTCGGGCTACTGGAACAGGCCGGAAGAGACCGACAAGGTGATGACCGCCGACGGCTATTTCCGCACCGGCGACATCGGCGTGATGGACGAGAAGGGCTACACCAAGATCGTCGACCGCAAGAAGGACATGATCCTGGTCTCGGGCTTCAACGTCTATCCGAACGAGATCGAGGAAGTGATCGCGAGCAATCCGGGCGTGCTCGAATGCGCCGTGATCGGCATCCCCGATTCCAAGTCGGGCGAGGCGGTGAAGGCGTTCGTGGTGAAGAAGGATCCCAACCTCACCGCGGAAGCCGTGATCAAGTTCTGTCAGGAGCAGCTCACCGGCTACAAGGTGCCCAAGCACATCGAATTCCGCACCGACCTGCCGAAGACCAATGTCGGCAAGATCCTGCGCCGGCAGCTCCGCGACGAGAAGAAGGCGGAGGCGGCGTAAGCCGCGCCTTGGTTCATGACTCTTGGGTTCATGACTGACGGCGGTGACATCACGCCATCAGGCATTCTCGCCTTCTGGCGCGAGGCCGGCCGCGAGCGCTGGTACAAGCGCAGCGACGCTTTCGACGCGGAGGTCAGGCGTCGCTTTCTTCCGCTATGGAAGCGGGCGACCGCCGGCGAGCTGGCCTCCTGGGAAGAAAGCGACGAGGGCGCGCTCGCGCTCGTCATCGCGCTCGACCAGTTTCCCCGCAACATGTTTCGCGGCACGCCGGAAGCCTTTGCCAGCGACGCGCCGGCGCGCGACGTCGCCCGCCGCGCCATCGCGCGGGGCGTCGATCGCAGGATCGATCCCATCCTGCTCGAATTCCTCTATCTGCCCTTCATGCATTCCGAGCACCTGCCCGACCAGTTGCATTGCGTCGCGCTGTTTCAGAACACCGACAATGCCGAGAACCTGAAATACGCGCGGGAGCACGCCGACATCATCCAGCGGTTCGGCCGCTTTCCCCACCGCAACCGCCTGCTCGACCGCGATACCACCGAGGAAGAACGGGCCTTCCTCGAAGGCGGCGGTTTTGCCGGCTGATGACAGAACGGTGAAGGACCACGACCCTCGCCGCCAATGTTGTGCAGCGCCGCCGCACGGTCTAAAAAGCGGGACCGATTTTCAGGGAGACTGACGATGGCGATCCAGACTGGCGACAAGCTGCCCGAGGCGAAATTCCGCGTGATGACGGCCGAAGGTCCGCAGGTGAAGACCACCGACGACATCTTCAAGGGCAAGAAGGTGGCGCTGTTCGCAGTGCCCGGCGCCTACACCGGCACCTGCCACAAGATGCATCTGCCGAGCATCTTCCTCAACGCCTATGCCATGAAGGACAAGGGCGTCGACACCATCGCCATCGTCTCCGTCAACGACGCTTTCGTCATGAACGCGTGGAAGCGCGATACCGACCAGCGCGACGAGGCGATCTTCCTCGCCGACGGCAATGCCGACTTCGCCAAGGCGATCGGCATGGAGCTGGACGCCTCCGGCAACGGCCTCGGCATCCGCTCCAAGCGCTATTCGATGCTGGTCGAGGACGGCGTGGTGAAGAAGCTGAACCTCGAAGCGATGCCCGGCAAGGTCGAAGTCTCCGGCGGCGATACGCTGCTGGGGCAGCTGTAGGCTTAGGCCAGAGCTCCTTCCAAGCGGGAAGTGCCGTAGGGTGGGCAAAGGCGCGTCAGCGCCGTGCCCACCATCTTTCCTTGATTGAGAAGAAGCCGTGGGCACGCTTCGCTTTGCCCACCCTACGAAACCGGGCGACGCCGACAGCGCGTCGCCTATTCCGCCACCCGCGTCTGCGTCCTCGCCTTCACGATCCCGTCCCGCGCGAGTTGATCCGCGCGCTCGTTCTCGGGATGCCCGGCGTGGCCCTTGACCCAGTGCCAGCGGACCTCGTGCTGCTTCAGCGCCGCATCGAGGCGCTGCCATAGCTCGACATTCTTCACCGGCTTCTTGTCGGCGGTGCGCCAGCCGTTGCGCTTCCAGCCGTGGATCCAGCCGGTGATGCCCTGCCGTACATACTGGCTGTCAGTATAGAGATCGACGGTGCACGGCTTCTTCAGCGCTTCGAGCGCGGAGATCGCCGCCATCAATTCCATCTGGTTGTTGGTGGTGTGGCGTTCGCCGCCGTTCAGCTCTTTTTCCTTGTCGCCGAACTTCAGGATCGCGCCCCAGCCGCCGGGCCCGGGATTTCCCGAGCAGGCGCCGTCGGTATAGATCGTGACAATGGGAAGCTCGCTCACGCGACCAGTCCTGACGGCATCAGCCCGTAGTCGCGCACACTGGAAACGCTCTGGTGGAAGCGCAGCTTGCGAAAATATTCCAGCGGGTCCTTGGGCTTGACCAGCGCCCCCGGAGGCACGTTGAGCCAGTCGACCAGCCGCGTCAGCAGGAAGCGGATCGCGGCGCCGCGCGCAAGCAGCGGCAGCGCGGCTTCTTCCGCCTCGGAGAGTTTTCGCACCCGGCCATAGGCATTGAGGAAGGCGCGCGCCTTGGTGACGTTGAACGAATGGTCCGGCTCGAAACACCAGGCATTCAGGCAGATCGCGACGTCATAGGCCAGCATGTCGTTGCAGGCGAAGGTGAAGTCGATGATGCCGGAGAGCTTGTCGCCGAGGAAGAAGACGTTGTCGTTGAAGAGATCGGCGTGGATCACGCCCTCCGGCAGATTGCTCGGCCAGACCCCGCTCGAGAGATAGTCGAGCTCGGCGGCGAGAAACGCATGCAGGCCCGGCTGGACCTCATCGGCGCGGCTTGCCGCCGCGTCGAACAGCGGCCGCCAGCCGGAGACCGACAGCGCATTGCCACGCTTGATCGCAAAATTGGCGCCGGCCAGATGCATCCTGGCCAGTCCCTCGCCGACGCCGGCGCAATGGGCCACGTTCGGCTTGCGCGGCCAGACGCCTTCGAGAAAGGTGATGATCGCGGCCGGCCGGCCCGACAGCTCGCGCAGCGCCTCGCCGTCCCTGGCCTTCACCGGCAGCGGGCAGGTGACGCCGTGCTCGGCGAGATGGGTCATCAGCGCGAGGAAGAACGGCAGGTCGTTCTTCGCCACGCGCTTCTCATAGAGCGTGAGGATGAACGAGCCCTTGCTGGTGTGCAGCAGGAAGTTGGTGTTTTCGACGCCCTCGGCGATGCCCTTGTAGGAGAGCAACTCGCCAAGATCGTATGGCTTCAGGAAATCCGCAAGCTCGTCGGCGGCAACGTCGGTGTAGACCGCCATAAAAGTCTACTCGGCGGCGGCTTCGGGACGCACCTGGCGCGGCAGCGGGAAGAACTCGTTCTCTTCCGCGGCCGAGACCGTCTCCACATGCAGCGTGTAGCGCTCGGCGAACGCATCCATGATCTCCTCGACGATCACTTCCGGCGCGGACGCGCCCGCGGTGATGCCGAGGCTCTTGATGTTGCCAAACCTGGTCCAGTCGATGTCGGTGGCGCGCTGCGCCAGTACCGCGATCCCGCAGCCTTCGCGCTCAGCGACCTCACGCAGGCGCTGCGAATTCGACGAGTTCGGCGCACCGACCACAATCAGGGCGTCGACCACCGGCGCCACCTTCTTCACCGCGAGCTGGCGGTTGGTGGTGGCGTAGCAGATGTCTTCCTTGTGCGGGCCGTTGATGTTCGGGAAACGCTCCTTGAGCAGCGCCACGATCTCCGCGGTGTCGTCGATCGACAGCGTGGTCTGCGTCACGAAGGCGATGTTGTCGGGGTTCTTCGGGACGATGGTCTTGGCGTCCTCGGCGGTCTCGATCAGGGTCACGGCGCCGACCGGAAGCTGGCCGAGCGTGCCGACCACTTCGGGGTGGTGGGAATGGCCGATCAGGAAGATCTCGCGGCCACGCTTGAAGTGGATCGCGGCCTCGCGGTGCACCTTGGTCACCAGCGGGCAGGTCGCATCCAGCGAGAACAAATTGCGGGAGGTGGCGTCGGCCGGGACCGATTTCGGCACGCCATGGGCCGAGAACACCACCGGCGCGGTGGTGTTTTCCGGGATTTCGGCGAGCTCTTCGACGAAGATCGCGCCCTTCTTCTTCAACCCGTCGACGACGTATTTGTTGTGCACAATCTCGTGGCGAACATAGACGGGGGCGCCGTATTTATCGAGCGCCCGTTCCACGGTGTCGATCGCCCGGACCACCCCGGCGCAGAAGCCGCGGGGAGAACAAAGCACGATCTTGAGGTCTGGTTTGGCTGACATTGAGCGATCTCGGGACCGAATCACCCGTTTCGCCTTCTGGCGGGGGCGGTCAATGGATGGAATAGGGCTTAAAGGGGTCTGCTAGGACTTTACAGGCGCTTCCAAGGGAATTGGGCCCCCTTTCGGGCTCTGTCAAGGCACTATCTATAGCAGAACCATTGCGTGGCTAGCCCCTCAGGGCTTATATAGCGCGAATTCCCTGTCATCGCTGATGACCACCGGTTTCGCCTCCAGAGGGGTGGGCGAAGCACAAAGGAGATTTGCCATGAGCAACGCACCTCTGATGCCCAAGGCGACCGCCGTCTGGCTGCTCGACAACACCGCGCTGACCTTCGACCAGGTCGCCGATTTCACCAAGATGCATCCCCTCGAGGTGCGTGCGATCGCCGATGGCGACGCTGCCCAGGGCATCAAGGGCATGGACCCCCTCTCCAACGGCCAGCTGACCCGCGAGGAGATCGAGAAGGGCGAGAAGAACCCGGATTACCGGCTCCGCCTTCAGGAGAGCAAGGTCGTGCTGCCGCCCCAGCCCAAGCGCAAGGGCCCGCGCTACACCCCGGTCTCCCGCCGCCACGAGCGCCCGAGCGCCATCCTCTGGCTGCTGCGCAGCCATCCAGAGCTCAAGGACGCCCAGATCATGCGCCTGGTCGGCACCACCAAGAGCACCATCGCCAGCGTTCGCGACCGCACCCACTGGAACACCTCCCAGCTGACCCCGATCGACCCGGTGACCCTTGGCCTTTGCTCGCAGATCGAGCTCGATTTCGAAGTGGCGCGCGCGGCGAAGGAAAAGCCGATCGACACAGCCTATGGCGGCGCCACCCTGCTGCCGGCCTCCGAGACCACCAAGAAGGACGAGTTCGAGCCGGCGGAGCGATCGAACGACGATCTCAACGTCGACGCCGTGTTCGCCAAGCTGAAGACGCTCGGTGGCAAGAAGCAGGACGAGGAGGAGGAGTAAGGCTCCCCTCTCAATTCGTCATCGAACGCAATTTGAACGCGGCAGGGAAACCTGCCGCGTTCTTGTTTTGCGGAGACCCTCGCGATCGGCACAGATGCAGCCACACGCAAGCTGCAGTCCCCTCCCTCGCAAGGGGGGAGGGAGCGCAGGGTCAACCGCGGCCACAGCTCGTCTTCAAACAACGCGTCAAAACTTGTACGTCACACCGCCACCGACCAGCCACGGATCGATATGCGCGGTGCCTGTGACCGGCAGGCCGCTGACGGTCGCTGAGTAATCCGGCCGCAGCCAGAGCTTCTTGACGTCGACGTTGAGACCCCAGTGCCGGTCGAGCATGTAGTCAAAGCCGAACTGCACGGCGCCGCCCCAGGCGTTGCTGACGTGCACGCTGGTGGTGGTGGCAACGATCGCGGGCGGACCGACGATGGCGGCTGGCGTATTGGCAGCCGAATTGTTGAAGAACACGGTGTAGTTCACGCCGGCGCCGATATACGGCTTGAACGCGCCGAAATTGTCGAAGTGATATTGCAAGGTCAGCGTCGGCGGCAGCAGCGTGGTCTTGCCGATCGGCAGGTTCGCGAGCGAGCCGTTGCCGCTGATCGAGTGCCTGGTCACGCCGAGGATCAGCTCGGCCGCGATGTTCTTGGTGAAGAAATAGCTGATGTCGAGCTCGGGCACGACCTGGTCGCTGATCGAGAGCCCGGAATTCGGCGACGACAGCGACGGCACGCCTGCGACATTGACGGTTGAGCCACCGGCATCCGGCAACACGCCAAGCACGCGCAGACGCACCATCCACGGATTGAACGCTTCTACCGGCGGCGGTGCCTTCTTATAGACAGGCAGATCGGCCGCCTGCACCGAGCCAAAAGTCCCCACGAGCATCGCGCCAACCGTCGCAAGCCGCGCCAGGTTTTTTGTCGTTCCGTTCATTGCATTCCCCTTCAGCCATCTCTCGCGCGTCGTTGCGCGACATCAGCGTCAGAGCAGAAAGGGGATGGTGATGGATTTGACGCCGATCAAATCAGGACTGACGCGACACGATTTGGTTGTGGCGTTGCCGATGTGTCACGAGAAACGCGAATAAATGCGCAGGATAATTCCGTAGCCGATGTCACGGCCGCTCGGGATGGTTCAGCATGTACTCGCCGAGATCGCGCTGACGGCGGTCGGACCGGGCGGTGGCAGCGTTGCGCTGGACGTCGCGGTCCTTGCGGCAGGCCACGTATTCGGGTGAGCCCTGCGCATAGCCGCGACTCTGACAGACCGCGTCGTCATCGTCACCGCCCACCGCCACCGGCGTCTGGTAGCGCGCGGAGCAGGCGGAGACAGCGACGGCGAGCAGCACGGCGACAAGCAGGCGCGGCGCGGTGGCGAGTGGCATACGAGGTCCCCTGTTGGCCGGCCCTGTTTAGCCCGGAATGAGGAGATTGTAAGTCCCTGGACGCCGTTCCCCACGCGCTGTCGTTCCCCGCGACCCGGCTACGCCAAGGCTTCGCCGGGGTTGAGGTCCAGGGGCGCCGAAGCTTTAGCGTAGGCGGCAGGCGGGGAATCCAGTACTCCGCGGCGGTCATTGGGTCACACAACTCCGGCCGCGGGGCACTGGATCACCCGCTTTCGCGGGTGATGACAGCAGAGGTTGGGGCGGCAGCGTCGCACCTCATTGGCACGACGACCCGAGCGTAACCTCACACCCTGCCCTTCAGCGCCTCGCCGATCTCGTCCAGCACCTTGGGATCCTCGATCGTGGCCGGCATGGTCCAGGCTTCGCCATCGGCGATCTTCTTGATGGTGCCGCGCAGGATCTTCCCCGAGCGCGTTTTGGGCAGGCGGCCGACGGTGATGGCGAGCTTGAAGGCGGCGACGGGGCCGAGCCTGTCGCGCACCAGCGCGACGATCTCCTTCTCGATCTCCGCAGGCGCGCGCTTCACGCCGGCCTTGAGCACCAGGAAGCCGCAGGGCACCTCGCCCTTGATCGCGTCCTTGACGCCGAGCACGGCGCATTCGGCGACATCCGGATGCGAGGCCAGAATCTCCTCCATGCCGCCGGTGGAGAGCCTGTGGCCGGCGACATTGATGATGTCGTCGGTGCGGCCCATCACGAAGACATAGCCGTCCTCATCCTTGTAGCCGGCGTCCGAGGTTTTGTAGTAGCCGGGGAATTCAGTGAGGTAGGCGTCCTTGAAGCGCGCGTCCTGATTCCACAACGTCGGCAGGCACCCCGGCGGCATCGGCAGCTTGATGACGATCGAGCCCATGGTGTTGGGGCCGACGGGCTTTGCGGCTTCGTCGACGACGTCGACCTGGTAGCCCGGCATCGGCACCGTCGGCGAGCCATGCTTCACCGGCAGCATGCCGAGACCGACCGGATTGCCGGCGATGCACCAGCCCGTCTCGGTCTGCCACCAATGGTCGATCACCGGCACCTTCAACTGCTGCTCCGCCCATTCCACCGTCGGCGGATCGGCACGCTCGCCGGCGAGGAACAGCGTGCGGAATTGCGACAGGTCGTATTGCCGGATGAACTTTCCTTCCGGATCCTCTTTGCGGATCGCGCGGAACGCCGTCGGTGCCGTGAAGAAGGCGACCGCCTTGTGCTCGCTGATGACGCGCCAGAACGCGCCGGCATCGGGCGTGCCGATTGGCTTGCCCTCGTACATGATCGACGTCGCACCATGCAGCAGCGGGCCATAGATGATGTAGCTGTGGCCGACCACCCAGCCGATGTCGGAGCCACACCACCAGACCTCGCCCGGCTTGACGCCATAGAGATTGAACATCGACCATTTCACCGCGACGAGATGGCCGCCATTGTCGCGCACGACGCCCTTGGGGATACCGGTGGTGCCTGAGGTGTAGAGGATGTAGAGCGGATCGGTGGCGGCGACAGGCACGCAAGGGGCTTTCTTGCCGTCGTTCATCGCCTTGCGGCGCAGGCTCGCCCAATCGTAGTCGCGGCCGGGCGTGAGGTCGCAGATGTGCTGGGGACGTTGCAGCACGATGCAGGCCGTCGGCTTCGTGCCCGCAAGCTTGATCGCCTCGTCGAGCAGTGGCTTGTACTGCACGATCCGGCCGGGCTCGATGCCGCAGCTCGCGGAGAGGATGAGCTTCGGCTGCGCGTCGTCGATGCGGGTGGCGAGCTCCTTGGCGGCAAAGCCGCCGAACACAACCGAGTGCACCGCGCCAATGCGCGCGCAGGCGAGCATCGCGACCACCGCCTCCGGCACCATCGGCATATAGAGGATGACACGATCGCCCTTGGCGACGCCAAAATCCTGCATGATGGCAGCGAGCGCCTGCACCTCACCCAATAGCTCGGCATAGGTGAACTTGGTGACCGAGCCCGTAAGCGGCGAATCATGGATCAGCGCGACCTGGTCGGCGCGGCCGCGTTCGACATGGCGGTCGAGCGCGTTGTAGCAGGTGTTGACGACGCCCCCCATGAACCAGCGGCCGTAGACGCCCTGCGAGGCATCGAAGATCGTCTTTGGCGGCTCGATCCAGTCGATCTCCGTGGCCGCCTCGGCCCAGAAGCCCTGGGGATCAGCCAGCGAGCGCGCATGGACCTCGTGATAGAGGCTCGTTCCCTTGACGTTCATTCCCGCGCTCCCATCCCTTTGTTCGCCTGGCCTTGACCTGACCGACAGGACGAGCGTCCCGCCATGACAGGGATCAAGTGCCGGCGTTGTTTGAGAGGTATTTTCCCGGGAACGGGCCGCGGTTCAAGCTGAAAAGGATGGGTCTTTGGGAGGGAGGGAAGAAAGGCCATCGAGGCAAGCTGGAGCCACGACAAAGGTGAGCCCTCTCCCCCTTGCGGGGGAGAGCGGGAGAGAGGGGTGGCCACGAACTCAGTCTAGAGTTTGTGGCCACCCCTCTCCCTAACCCTCCCCCGCAAGGGGGAGGGAACGCAGTGTGCGCGTAGAGGCGCCTCAACTCTCCATCGCATTCAGCCGCTGCAACCGTTCCTGCATGATCTTCTTCAGATCGTAGCCCGGACGGCGGAAGCTGGCATCACGGGTGGCGAGGAAATCGCGCTGGGTCTTGCGCAGGTCGCCGGCGGAGCGGCCTTTCGTGGCCTTCAGCACCCGCTCATAGGTCTCGGCAATCTGGCGATCGAGCACGCCGAGTTGCGGATCGGCGCAGATCACCTTCTCGACCTCGCGCTTCGCCGTGGCGCAATCGAACGACGGGCCGTTGCCGGAACTCGCCGCGAGCGGACGCAGCGGCTCGGCGCCGAACTTCGCAATCTCCGCGATCATGCTGCGGCGGCCGTTGGCGGCATTCTCGTTGCCGGGATCGAGCTTCAGCGCCGTCTCGTAATCGGCCAGCGCCTTCTTGCGTTCGCCCATCTTCTTGTAGAGCACCGCGCGGTTGTTGAAGGTCTGCGCGAAATTCGGATCGATCTTCAGCGCAGCCTCGTAGTCGCTGAGCGCCGCGCCAAGCTCGCCCTTGAGCTGGTAAGAGTCGCCGCGGTTGGTGAAGAAGTTCGGCCGCGGCGCCAGCCGCAGCGCCTGGTCGTAGTCGGCGATCGCCTTGTCGTACTCACCCATCGCGGCCAGCACCAGGCCACGATTGTCGTAATATTCGGGGACCTTCGGATCGAGCCTGATCGCCTCGCCGTCATCGGCGACCGCCTTGTCGAGCTGGCCGAGCTTCTTGTAGGCCGCGCCGCGATTGGTGTAGGCGCGCGGCCGGTTCGGATCGAGCCGCAGCGCCTCGCTGAGATCGCGGATCGCCTTCTCGTTGTCGCCGCCGAGATAATAGTTCACGCCGCGGTCGGACCAGGCCTGCGCATCATCCGGCTTCAGCTTGATCGCCTGATCGTAATCGGCGAGCGCGCGGTCGAGCCGGCGCTGATTGGTGTAGACGACGCCGCGTAGCTCGTAGGCTTCCGCGTCCTGTGGATCGAGCTCGATGGCCTTGCTGAGATCAGCCGCGGCACGGTTGAGATCTCCGCCGGCCTCGCGCAGCAGGTCGCCGCGCAGGCGCCATGCCTTTGCATTCCTGCCGTCCAGCGCGATGGCGCGGTCGATATCCCGCAGCGCCTGCGTGAGGCCGCCTGAGGTTCGCGCATTGGCGTCGGCGCGCACCAGCAGCGCGGCGGCGCGGTCGGAGCTCGAATTGGTGGTTTGGTCGATGATGGCGCCGCACGCCGTGATCAGTTCGGCGGGCGCAGTCTTGCTGCCCATCACGCAATCGACGGTAGCAGAGGCCGGGGCGGCGAGGATAAGGCTCATCGCGGCGCTGAGCAGGAAGGCGCGAAGCGGGATTTTGGCAAACGGGAACATTTGCGCGGAAGAACGCGTGCCGCACATCGGGAAGACTCCGTGACATCAGGTGTTCACCATTGTCGCGGCGGGCGAGGAATGGGTTCAATTCGGCCCTGTTGGGACGCACCGCCGCCCGCACTCCCTCGCCCCGCTTGCGGGGAGAGCCGAAGACCGCCTCAATACCCGTCCACCCCGTTCAGTCGCTGCAATCTGTCTTGCATCGCTTTCTTGAGATCGTACCCGGATCGCCCATAACCAGCATTGCGGCGAACAATGAACTCGTCCTGCTCGCGCTGAAGCGCCCTGGCTTCCGCAGGATTGCGTGCCTCCCGGATCGCGCGGGCGTTCGACGCAAAAATCTCCCGATCGAGATCGGCGAGCTCGCGGTTGGCGCAGATGGCCTTCTCGACGGCCCGGGCCGCACTCCTGCAATTGAAGCTGGGTTTGCCGGCCACCGCCATCTGCGCGCCGATCCGCTCGAGCTCGCGCGCCATCGCCTTGTGATTGGCCTTGGCCTTCTCGTGGTTCGGATCGATCTTCAGTGCGGCGCCGAAATCCTGCACCGCCTTCGGCTTGTCGCCCTTCTTCAGCCAGAGCTCGCCGCGGGCGTTGAAGAGGTCGGCCAGGGTCGGATCGAGCTGAAGAGCACGGCTGTCGTCGGCGATCGCGCGGTCGACCTGATCATGCCGCGCATAAAGCGCGCCGCGCGCGACCAGCGCCTTGACCAGGTCCGCCTTGGCCGTCTTCTCATTGTCGATGACGGACGCGCAGGCGGAGCCGGCCTTGTCCATGTCGTCGGCGGCAGCAGCAGCGAGGCACGGCGCGACATCGACCTGCACGACGGCGGCGGGCTCGCCGCCGGTCGCGGCATGGGCTGCCCCGAGCGAAAGCGCACAGAGCGCCACCGCACCGGACAATCGAATGAGATTTTGAGAACGCATGCTTGCTGCAGTCGGACAGTCTTGGCTTGAGTCTTGGCTTGAATCTTGGCCTGGGCCTGGCTTGAGCCTTGCCTTGAGGACGCACTATCCATCATACGGCCGGATTGGTGCTAGCTTGTGGCACAGCCAAAATCGGTTTCGGGGATCAACGTGTCGACATTCGAATGGATCATCGTGCTTCTGCTCGGCGCCGTTGCATTATCGGCGCTGGCGCGGCGGATCAAGGTCCCCTACCCGACCTTTCTCGCCATCGGCGGCGCGCTGATCGCCTTCGTGCCGAACAGCCCGTCCTGGACGCTCGAACCCGACCTGGCATTGGCGCTTTTTGTCGCACCGGTGCTGATGGATGCCGCCTTCGACACCTCGCTGCGCGATCTCCGCAACAACTGGGTTCCGGTCTCGACCCTGGTGGTGGCCGCGGTCGGCCTGACCACGGTCGGCGTGGCCTTCGTCGCGCACCGGCTGATGCCTGACATGCCCTGGGCCGCCGCCATTGCGCTCGGCGCCATCGTGGCCCCGCCGGATGCCGCGGCAGCGGTTGCAATCCTGAGCCAGGTCAAGCTGCCCTATCGCATGGTGAAGGTGCTGGAGGGCGAGAGCCTGCTCAACGACGCCAGCGCGCTCCTGATCTATCGCATCGCGGTCGGCGCTGTCGTCATGGAGCATCTGAAAT
The DNA here is from genome assembly GCF_040547805.1 of Bradyrhizobium sp. LA6.1. NCBI lineage: Bacteria > Pseudomonadati > Pseudomonadota > Alphaproteobacteria > Hyphomicrobiales > Nitrobacteraceae > Bradyrhizobium > Bradyrhizobium sp. LA6.1. Next base: position 70,383 of record NZ_JBEPQK010000010.1, read on the forward strand.
GGAGCGAGGTCGCGCCGACGATTGCACTCGGGCTGGTCGGCAGCGTCCTCGCCGGTCTTTTGGCCGGGCGCATCATCCCGCTGTTCCTGGAACGCGTGAAGGAAGCGCCGAGCGCGATCATCGTGCAGTTCGCCACCACCTTCATGGTCTGGATCGCAGCCGAGCATCTCGGCCTCTCCGGCATCCTCACCATCGTCGTCTACGCCATCACCGTCGCGCGCACGGCTGGGGCGCGCATGCCGGCGCGGTTGCGGGTACCGTCCTATGCGGTCTGGGAAACGATGGTGTTCGTGCTCAACGTGCTCGCCTTCATGCTGATCGGCATGCAGATGCGGCCGATCTGGACGCGGTTGGACGCGGAGGTGCGCTGGGAATATTGCGTGGCGGCCGCCTGGATCCTGCTCACAGTGGTCCTGGTGCGGCTTGCGTGGATCACGTTCTACCGCGCGACGCTGCGCGTCCTGATCGCGCACGGGCTCTATCATCCGAAGGATCCCAAGCAGGTTGCCTCGCCGAAGGGTGGCCTCATCATCTCCTGGTGCGGCATGCGCGGTCTCGTCACGCTCGCCACCGCCTTCGCCCTGCCGGAAAGCTTCCCCTATCGCGACTTCATCGTCTTCATCGCCTTTGCGGTGGTGCTGGGCTCGCTGGTCATCCAGGGCCTGACGCTGCGGCCGCTGATTCTCGCCTTCGGCCTCAAGGACGACGATCCCGTCGGTATCGAGGTCGCGCGCGCCCGCGCAGTCGCCTATCGCGCCGCGCTCGATGCGATCGAGGACGATCCGTCGGAGGAGGCGGAAATCCTGCGGCTCGAATACCGCGCCATCCTGATGCAGGCCGACGACGATCCGCACGGCGGCATCGCCAGCGGCGAATTGCCCGCCGATCCGCTGCGCCGCCGCGCCATCGAGGCCGCGCGCAAATCGATCCTCGGCCTTCGCGATACCGAAGTGATCGGCGACGACGCGTTTCACCGGATCGAGGAAGAGCTCGATCGCGCAGAGTTGAGCGCGGGCGGTTAAACTCCGCTCGAGCGTTGAGCGGCGTCCCGGCCTATCCAGGTGGTCAGGAGCTTGAACCAAACACCGCCTCTCCAGACTCATTCCAGATGACGACCTTGATCGACGACCGTCGTGTACGCGCGCGTGATGCGTCGCCTGCACGGTATTTTTATCTCAATATGGCACTGGCCTGCGCGGCCACCGCGTTTCTCGGCTTCGCGCCGACCTATTTCGTACCGCTCGCGCAGCGGACGTTTTCCGCGAGCCCGGTGATTCATTTTCACGGACTCCTGTTCTTCACCTGGTCTCTCTATTTCGTGATCCAGACCTGGCTCGCGGCGTCGGGCCGCGTGGTCAATCACCGCGCGCTCGGGATTGCCGGCGTGTCGCTTGCGACCGCGATGACGATCTTCGGCTTCCTCGCCTCGGTGCACGTGATGCAGCACGCCGCCGCACTTGGGCAGAAGGATGCCGGCATCGGCTTCTCGATCGTGCCGATGAGCGGCATCGCGTTCTTCGCGGTGGTGTTCGTGCTCGCGATCATCAACACGCGAAAGCCCGAGATTCACAAGCGCCTGATGCTGCTTGCCGCGGTCTCGATCCTCGACGCCGCGATCGCGCGCTGGTTCATCACCTTCCTCGCGCCTCCCGGACCGCCCGGCCCGCCGCCAGTGCCCGTCACGATCGCCCCGGCCGTGGTCGCTTCGCTCCTGCTCGTCGTCGCCATGGTGCGCGACTGGCGCACCGATGGCCGCGTGCACCCGGTCTACATTTACGGCACGCTCGCGCTGCTGGCGGTGAAGGTGCTGAACTGGCCGATCAGCGAGAGTGCGGCGTGGCATTCGTTTGCCGGTGGCATCCTGGCGCTGGCGCAGTAGTCACCGCTGTCGTCCCGGACAAGCGAAGCGCCGATCCGGGACCCATAACCACAGGCCGACGTGGTTACGAAGACTCGGAGTTACAACTTAACAAAACAACTTCGTCCTGTGGTTATGGGTCCCGGGTTCGCGCTTTGCGCGCCCCGGGACGACAGTGGAGTATGAGGCGCCTTAAGCCCCCGCCTTGCACGTGATCCCGCCGTCGACCACGAGCTCGATCCCCGTCACATATTTCGACTCGTCCGACGCCAGGAACAGCGCGGCATTGGCGACGTCCCAGGCCTCGCCCATGTGCCCCATCGGCACCTGCGCATCGCGGGCGCGCCACATCGCCTCGACGTCGCCCTTGGCGTAGCTGTTCGCGAGACCCGCGGAATGCTCCACCATCGGCGTCTTCATCAGGCCGGGCAGGATTGCATTCACCCGCACATGGTTCTTCGCGAACTCGATCGCAGTGGAGCGCGTCAGCTGGTTCATGGCGGCCTTGCTGGCGTTGTAGCTGACATAGGAAATCCCGACATGCCGGATCGAGGCGATCGAGGAGATGTTGATGATCGAGCCGCCGCCCTGCTTCACCATCACGGGGACGACATGTTTCATGGCGAGATAGGCACTCTTGAGGTTGACAGTGAAGACGCGGTCCCAGCTCTCCTCGGCGACCTCGACCACGCTGCCCATCTCGGCGATGCCGACATTGTTGTCGAGCACATCGATGCGGCCATAGGCCTTCAGGCACGCCGCCACCATCGCCTCGATCTCGCTCGCGCGCGAGACGTCCGCGGTGAAGGCAGTCGCATTGCCGCCCTCACCCGTGATGATCTTCGCGGTCTCCTCGGCTGCAGCACCGTTGCGATCGACGCAAAGCACCTGCGCGCCCTCGCGCGCAAAGGTCACCGCGGTCGCCTTGCCGTTGCCCCAGCCGGGCCCGATCGAGCCGGCGCCCACCACCATCGCAACCTTGCCCTTGAGCCGATCCATCGCATTTCTCCCTTGCTGTTCTTGTAGCCCGGATGGAGCGCAGCGTAATCCGGGGCGACTGTTCCCGGATTGCGCTTCGCTTCATCCGGGCTACGGATCGTTACAGACCTTCATCGTGGTGACGTTAGCACCGATGGGATGCCCGACAATCTCCGAAAGAGTCCGGCAGCTTCCATCATGGCATAACCGCCATTCCCCGGCCGCACCCGAATTGCCGAGCACGACCTCCGGCATCGGTGCACGCTGCGGCTGCCATTGAAACCAGCCGTCGACGAGCCGTGCCTCGGGCGGCGGCTCCATGCCGGGCCCGGTGCCTTTGACCCGCGCCTGCACCAGCTCGAGGCCGGCAGGCGTGACGCGCCAGTCTTCCTGCCAGTCGACCTTCGCGATCGAATGCGTCCACACCAGCGTGAAGGCGGAAAGCGCCAGCGCTTTCACGCCGCCCGCTGTTGCGAAGCAGAGGCTCACGCCGCTTCGACGATGGCCGGCGGACGCTGCCGCCATTGCCACAGCACGAGCGCGGCGGAAAGCACGAAGCCGGCGGTATCGCTGAAGGCGAAATCGCCGAGCAAGCAAAGCGCGGCGCCGAGCGCGAGTGCGCGTTCGAGCAGCGTCATGCGCGTGAACAGAAAACCGATCGCGACCATGCCGAACAGGCCGATCGCGACCAGCGCCTTGAAGGTCGCGAGCGCCACCGCGCCGTAGAAGCCGAGCTTGGCCGCCATGGGATCGCCGGCCTGAAGCATCAGCGCCGGAGAATAGACGAAGATGAACGGAATGACGTAGCCGGCGAGCGCGATGCGCATCGCCTCCCAGCCGATCTTGTCCGGGTTCTCCTTCGCGATCGGCGCCGCCGCCAACGCGGCGAGTGCCACCGGCGGCGAGAGGTCGGCCATGATGCCGTAATAGAACGCGAACATATGGCTCGCGATCAAGGGCACGCCGAGCTTCGCCAGCGCGGGCGCAGCGAGCGCGGCGGTGATGATGTAGGTCGGGATGGTCGGAATGCCCGTGCCGAGCAGGATCGACAGCAGCATGGTCATGATCAGCGCCAGAAACAGGCTCTTCTCGCCGAGACCGATCACCCAGCTGCCAAAAATGGTGCCGACGCCGGTCTGCGACATCATGCCGATGATGACGCCGACGATGGCGCAGGCCATACCCACCGTGATCGCCGACTTCGCACTCTCGGCCAGCGCATTGCGGCATTCGCGCAAGGCCGCGAACCCGCCGCGCACGAACGCCGTGATCACGATCAGCCCGACGACGACGCTCGCGACCGGCACGATCTGGAGACCGTCGCGCGACAGCGCGCCGACGACGAGCGCAAGTCCGATCCAGAAGATGGAGCGGACGACCATCGAGGAGGCGCCGGCGGTGATGCTGGCGCCCAGGATCAGCGTCACCGTGAGCGCAAGGCCCATGCTGCCGGCATAGAGCGGCGTAAAGCCCTCGAACAGCATGTAGACGAGCGCCGCGAGCGGCAGCACGAGATACCAACGCGTCACCAGCGCCTTCCAGGCACTCGGAATCTCCGAGCGCTTCATGCCGACGAGGCCGTGCTTGCCGGCTTCCAGATGCACCATCCAGAACGCTGAAGCGAAATAGAGGATGGCGGGGATCGCGGCCGCTTTCACGATCTCCGAATATTGAACGCCGAGCGTCTCCGCCATGATGAACGCGACCGCGCCCATCACCGGCGGCATGATCTGGCCGCCCATCGAGGCCGTCGCCTCGACGCCGGCAGCAAAGGCGCGGCGATAGCCGAACTTGATCATCAGCGGAATCGTGAACTGGCCGACGGTGACGACGTTGGCGACGCCGGAGCCGGAGATGGTGCCCATCATGCCCGAGGCGAACACCGCAACCTTCGCAGGTCCGCCGCGCGTCCTGCCGAACAGGCCGAGCGAGACATCGGTGAACAGCTGGATCATGCCGGCGCGCTCCAGGAACGAGCCGAACAGGATGAACAGGAAGATGTAGGTCGCCGAAACGTAGATCGGCACGCCGTAAAAACCTTCGGTGCCGAACGACAGATGCGTGACGATCTGGTCGAAGTCGTAGCCGCGATGGTTGAGCGGCGACGGCAGGTATTGGCCGAAGAACCAGTAGAGAAGACACGCGCCGCACATCAGCGGCAGCGCCGCGCCCATCAGGCGCCGCGTGCCCTCGAAGATCAGCACCGCGAGCAGGGTGCCGACCGCGAGATCGAGCCGCGTCGGATCGCCGTCGCGCGCGATCAGGTCGGCATAGAAGATCCACTGGTAGAGGCCGCAGAAGAAGCCGGCGCCGCCGATCACCCAGCCGAGCGTACGGCCGACATCGCTCTTCGCGGTAAAGTTGGCGATCAGGCCGAAGGTGAGGAGAACGAGGAAGCCGACATGGACGCCGCGCACCACTTGGCTCGGCAGATAGTTGAAGGCGGCGACATAGAGCTGGAAGGTGGCGAAGGCGATGCCGATCCAGTAGGCGAGAGTGCCCCACCAGCCCGGACCAAAACCTTCCGGAAAACCGTGCTCGAAATTGTCGAATTCAACCTTGATAGGCCCTGCGGAGCCCTCTGCCTGCAACATCGATATGTCCCCGAGCCCTTATGGTGCGTCATTATAACATTGGCAGTGCCACCGCACGCGTCATGGCCGGGCTTGTCCCGGCCATCCACGGCCTACGGTGTCGCCAAGAACGTGGATGCCCGGGACATCTGCGCGAAGACGCGCTTCGCGCTTTTGCCCGGGCATGACGACACGAATGGAGCTGATCTTACTTGATCAGCCCTCTTTCCTTGTAATAGCGGATCGCGCCGGGGTGCAGCGGAACCGGGCTGCCGGTGGCGGCCGCCTCGAGCTTGATCTCCTTGCCCGCGGCATGGGCGTTCTGCAATTCGGGCAGCGACTCGAAGATCAGCTTGGTCATCTGGTAGGCGAGGTCGTCCGACACCGCGGAGCTCGTCACGAGATAGTTGACTACGGCCGCGGTCGTCACGTCCTTGTCCTGGCCGGTATAGGTATTGGCCGGAATGATTGCCGAGATGAAGGGCGGGCCGATCTTGTCGATGGTCTCCTTCGGCACCGACACCACGGTGATCGAGGCCGAGCTCGAGAGATCCTTCAGCGAGGCGACGCCAAGGCCGGCCGATTGAAGCGTCGCGCCCAACTGGCGGTTCTTCATGAGGTCGACGGACTCGGCGAACGGCAGATATTCGACCTTGCCGAGGTCCTTATAGGTCATACCTGCGGCCGCGAGGATCGCACGGGAATTGAGCTCGGTGCCCGACTTCGGCGCGCCGACCGAGAGGCTCTTGCCCTTGAGGTCCGCGAGCGTCTTGATGCCCGATTCGGCGGTCGCGACAATCTGGATGTAGTTCGGATAGATCGCGCCGATGGTGCGCAGCTTGTCCAGCTTGGTCTTGAAGCCGGCTTCCTCGTCGCCCTCCCAGGCGGCTTTGAGCGAGTCACCCAGCGTGAACGCAATTTCACCGCGGCCCTGCTGGAGCAGGATGAGGTTCTCGACCGACGCCTTGGTGGCCTGCACCTGCGTCTTCACGTTCGGAATCTTGTCGCCGTAAATCTTTCCGATCGCGACCCCGAGCGGATAGTAGACGCCGGAGGTGCCGCCGGTCAGCACGTTGATGAAGGATTGCGCATGCGCGCAAGGTGCCGACGCCGCCAGGGCAAGAGCCGCGGCCGCGCCGAAAATCGTCCGTTTCATGGTTGTTGTACTCCCCAAACCGGCCGGGAAATTGGCCGGATGGGGGAAGCGGGTCAACCCATCCAAAAGTCACAACAGGACTGCGGTAAACGGCTGACCCGGCTCGATTTTTGGGGAACCCGCGGGTGCGGCGAGGTAGCGCAGTCAGGATCTGGCGCGTATCTCGCCGTCCCTGGCAGGCCTTGCTGGCAAGCTCTTACTGGCAGGCCCTTACTGGAAGGTCATGTCCAGGCACTTGGAGATGTCGGAGCCGAGGCCGGACGAGATGATGATGCAGCCGCGCACCTTCTGCGCGGTGACATCGGCAGCCCAGACCGAATAGCCGCCGGGGCCGAAGAACGAGTTGGTGTTCGGCGGTTCGGTCTCGGTCGCGTCGAAATCGTATTTGCCGTCGGTCTCGAAGATGCGCGGCTTCTTGGTGCAGCCGCCGTCGGTCTGGACGTTGATGACTTCCTTGTTGTCGCGGGTCAGCGCGAGCGAGACCTGGCAGCGGAAATATTCCGAGGTCTTGGTGTTGAACAGGTAGGTGTAGGACTTGCAGGTCGCGGTGTTCAGCTTGCCCGGGGCGAGGCCACGGCTGCACGAAATCCGCTGGTTGTGGCTGAGCTGGTAGTCATCCGCCCGGGCGGCGGGCGCCAGCGCCGTCACCAACAGCGCGGCGGCTGAGCAGGCTTTCACGACTTGGTTCATCCGAATCATCCCCCTACCAATATTTTTGTCGAATTGCGTTCTAGACTGAAAGCGGAACATAGTCGCGCGGGGACGAAGGGAAAATCACAAACTGCTGGGCAGGACGTGATGCGCTGCGGCGCTTTCGCAAATTGACCTGTAAACGCCGTTCGTGATTTGTTCAAGATGGCAACCCCAACGATGGGGAGGATGGGATGATGGCATTTTCAACGAAGACATTTGCACTTGCACTCACTGCAGCGCTCGGCGCGTTCAGCGCACCCGCATTGGCGCAGACCGCGGCAACGCCCTGGGAGCTCAAGCCCGACACCGGCTATGCCTATGACAAGGAAGGCAAGACCTTCTCCTACAAGATGGGCACCAACAATGCCGGTGAACTCCTGAAGGGCGCCAAGAAGGTGCCGAAAGGCACGCTGTTCTTCATCGGCCACAACGGCCAGCTCTACATGCGCAGCGGCCCGTATCTCGAAGGCGACGGCAAGTTCAAATTCGGATCGGATCAGTAAGGGGCGACGGCCAACCCAAGCATTCGGTGTCATCACCCGCCTTGTGCGCGCTTGCGCACTGGGGCGGGTGATCCAGTATTCCAGATGCCGTTGTGCTTCAATCGAGAGGCTGCGGCGTACTGGATGCCCCGGTCAAGCCGGGGCATGACAGCGGAGGATGTGGCAGCGAGGACTAAAACGCCCCTGCCAGCTCCCGCGCGCCGGCATTGTTGCTGTTACTGTCCATCCGCGTGTCCGTCACCGCCAGCAGCTTGGCTACCGTGTTGTGACGGATCGCGACCGGGTTGCGCTCGTAGCCGCCGCGCTGGAAGAAGTTCGAGGTCGGCACCTGCTCGCGCATCGCCTGCGGCATCGTCACCATGTCGAGGCCGGTGCCATCGCCGGTGAGGTTCATCATCTCGAGCTCGGCGGCGGTGAGCGGCCGGGTGTAGCCCTTGGTGCGCGCGAACAGCACCGAAGTCAAAAGCTTATGGGTTTGCAGCATCGGGCCGATATCGATGTCCAGCACCATGGCATGCATGGCCCAGCCCTGCGCGGTGTTGCCGATCTTCTCGTGCTCCGACCAGGTGTCCGGCACCGATTTCGCTTGCGCCACCATCTTCTTCAGCACGGCAAGCTTGTGCTCGAGCGGCTGGCGCGCCGGTCCCGACGCCCGCGCCACCTTGTCGGAAAGCGCGCGGATGAGTTCATGGCCCTGCTCGGCCAGCAGCTCGACGCTGTTGGTGGTCAGGAGCTGGTTGTAGCCCATCGCGGTCGAGATCGCGCGCTTGCCGCCATGCTCAATACCCGCCTGCACGTCGTAATTGCCGGTGCCGCCGGTCTCGAACGAATAGACCCGCACCGCCTGCTCGCGCGTCAGCCCCGAGGCGAGCGCGTAGCGCGCATAGGCGCGTTTGAACTCGACCTCGCTGGACGGCCGCTGCGGCGTGAACTGATAGAGCTCCCGCGCCGCCTGCAGGAGATCGGCGACCACCGGTATCGGCTTTCTGGTCGGACGATCCGGCGTTTCCTCCGGCTCCGGATTCACCGGCCGCTTCGGCCCGTTATAGAGCGGCGGATGCTGCAGCACATAATCGTCAAGCGTCACTTGCTGTCCGCTGCGCCGCTTGGCGTTGCGGCCTTTCCGCTTCTCGGAGATCTGGCTCCAATAGGCACCCGCCTCTTCGTCGAAGGCCCCGCGCGCCGCCTGATATTCCTGCAGCTTGCGGCGATATTCGAGCACGGCCGGCGACGCCCCACCCTGCGCAAAGAACTGCGACAAGAGCTGGGCCTTGGCATCGCGGACGGCCGGCGGCAGCGCATCGGCCTCGCCGCCTCGCGCAGTGGGCGCAAGCAGGACGAGCGCGAATGGAACCAGCGCGAGATGTTTTCGAATCGAATGATGCATGCTGCCCTCTTAGCAGGCATCCGGTAACCGTCACGTTAACGCGCCGTTTACCATCGTCACTTCCAGGCGAACACCGGCTGTTCCAGCTCGGTGACGCGGGTGTGACGTCCCGCCAGCACCTCACGGAACTGGTAGATCAGCGCCGCGGTCGGCGCGTGGATCAGGCTCGTCTCGTGATGGAAGCGGATCACGCGGCCGGAGCTTTCGGGAATCGCGATGAAGTCGAACGCGTCTTCGCGCTCGATCGTGGCGAGCGCGATGTGGTGGACCGAGGCGACCTCATCCGGGTTCGGCCGGATCGCGGCACTGTCGGCCGTCCAGACCACCACCGGCGTGATCAGATAGCCGGAGCGGGTCGGATAATCGTCGAGCGTGCCGAGCACCTCCGCGTGCGTGAGGCGGAGGCCAAGCTCCTCATCAAGCTCGCGCAGCGCCGCCTCGACCGGCGTCTCGCCGGCATCGCAGCGACCGCCCGGCAAGGCCCATTGGCCGCGATGGGCGCGCAGGTGTGACGCGCGCAGCGTGAGCAGGAATGCGGTGTCATCGCCGTCGCTCGCCGCGGTCAGCGCGACCGCCACCGCGGCGCGCTTCAATGCGGCCGGCGCATCGTCCTCGGGCAGCCGCGTGAAGGCCGCGCAGGCAGCCGCGATATTCCGCCGTGTGGCATCGTCGAACGGTCTCATGATGCTTGACTACACCACGTCAGGCCCCGATGAAATGAGCTCGCAAGGCCCGCGCAGCAATGGACGACGACATGACCAACAAGGCCGCCGCAAGGCTCAAATCGGACGGCTGGAGCATCCTGGAGACCACGGGCTTCCTGCACCTGATCGGCCCCTTGTGGGAGCGCAAGGTCGACGGCCATTACGAATTCGCGCTCGCCACCGAGGACAAGCACCACAATCGCCGCGGCATGGTCCAGGGCGGCGTGATGATGACGTTCGCGGACCGCACCTGCGGCATGACCGCCCGCTACGTTTCCGGCAAGGAATTCATGGCGACGGTGCAGCTCGACACCCATTTCGTCGAGGCCGGCCAGATCGGCGACATCCTGATCTCCCGCCCCCGCGTGGTGCGCTCGACGCGCAGCCTGATTTTCATGAGCACCGAAGTCAGCGTGGACGATCGTTGCGTCGTGATGGCGAATGGCGTGTTCAAGATCCTGAAGGGGCCCGGGTAGGGTCGCGCAGTCGGCCCACCGCGCCAACCACACCCACCGCCGTCATTCCCCGCGAAAGCGGGGAATCCAGTACGCCGCGGCCTATCGGTTCAATCTCTGCCTCCTCGGAATACTGGATCGCCCGATCAAGTCGGGCGATGACAGCTGAGAGTTTGGCAAGCGGCCTCCCCAATCTCGTCATTGCGAGCGCAGCGAAGCAATCCAGTATCTCTCCGCGGATGCATCTCTGGATTGCTTCGCTGCGCTCGCAATGACGGAATTAGCTGGCTATGCTGCCAGCTTCGATAGCGTTGAGGAAACAGCCCATGCAATACCGCCAGCTCGGCCGCACCGGCCTGAAAGTCTCGCCGATCTGTCTGGGCACCATGATGTTCGGCGGGCCGACCGATGAAGCCGCATCAAACCGGATCATCGCGAAAGCGCATGAGGCCGGGATCAATTTCATCGACACGGCGGATGCCTATTCGAAGGGCGCATCCGAGGAGGTCGTCGGCCGCGCGATCGGCAACAACCGGCACGCCTGGGTGCTCGCCACAAAACTCGCCAACCCCATGGGTGACGATCCCAACCGTGTCGGCCTGTCGCGGCGCTGGGTGTTGCAGGCCGCCGACGAGAGCCTGAAGCGGCTCGGCACCGACCACATCGACATCTACTATCTGCACAAGGAAGACCATGCGACACCGCTGGAGGAGACGGTGCGCGCGATGGGCGATCTGATCCGCGCCGGCAAGGTGCGCTATTTCGGCGTCTCGAACTACCGCGCTTGGCGCGTCGCCGAGATCTGCAACATCTGCGACCGGCTCGGCATCGACCGGCCCGCGGTGAGCCAGCCTTATTACAATGCCATGAACCGCATGCCGGAGGTCGAGCACTTCCCGGCCTGCTCCTATTACGGCCTCGGCATCGTACCCTACAGCCCGCTGGCGCGCGGCGTCCTCACCGGCAAGTACAAGCCCGACGCAGCGCCGGACAAGGAGACACGCGCCGGCCGCAACGACACCCGCATGATGCAGACGGAATGGCGGCCGGAATCGCTCCAGCTCGCGCAGGAGATCAAGAACCACGCCGAGAAAAAGGGCATCACCGCCGGCCAGTTCGCGGTCGCCTGGGTGCTCAACTCCGCCTTTGTCTCCTCGATCGTCGCCGGCCCGCGCACCGAGGAGCAGTGGGACGGCTACATCAGCGCGCTCGACTACCGCTTCACTGCGGATGACGAAGCGCTGATCGACAGGCTGGTCGTGCCGGGCCATCCCTCGACGCCGGGCTACAACGACCCCGCCTATCCGATCGAGGGACGCCGCGCGCGGACGACTTGAGAGCTGAAGACGATGACGGCGCACGAAGACCGCTACGGCCTTTCGCTCTCGACGTCTTCGCACGAGGCGGCAAGCGCCTATCGCGAAGGCGTCGATCTCATGCTGGCCGGCTGGACCGGCACGGCGGAGGCGCTGGAACGCGCGATTGCGGCCGATCCGGATTTCGCGCTTCCCCATATCGCCCGCGCCCGCGTGCATGCCTTCTATCAGCAGGGCGACCTCGCGCGGCAGAAGGCGGCACGCGCGCGCGAGCTCACAGCGAAACGCGGCACGGAGCGCGAGCGCTCGCATGTCGAGACGCTGGCGCTTGCGATCGAGGGCCGGCTGCCCGAGGCGATCGCATCGACGCTGAAGCATGTCGAGAGCTGGCCGCGCGACGCCGTGGTGCTGTCGCTGCCGCTCGGCGCGTTCGGCCTGTTCGCGTTCTCCGGCATGCCCGATCACGACCGCGCCCGGCACGAGCTGTGCGAGCGCGTCGCGCAGCATTATGGCGAGGACTGGTGGTTTCTCACCATGTACGGCTGGGCCATGACCGAGAATGGCGACGTCGCGCGCGGCCGCACCGTCACCGAGCGCGGTTTTGATCTGCGCCGTCAGAACGCCCACGCCGCGCACGCCGTGCTGCATGCGATGTTCGAGGACGGCTCGATCGAGGCGGCTGACCGTCTCGTCGATGCATGGACCCCCTCTTACGACCGCGCCGGCATCCTGCACGGCCATATCCGCTGGCACCAGGCGCTCGGCGCGCTCGAACATGGCGATGCGGCGCGCGCGCTTGCGATCTATGCCGACGTGCTTCAGCCCTCCGCCACGCAGGCGCCGCCGCTCAACGTCGTCACCGACGGCGCCTCGCTGCTCTGGCGCCTGTCGGCTTACGGCCACACCGTGCCGGAAGCGCTCTGGCTCGAGGCCGATGCCACCGCGCAAAGACTGTTTCCGAAATCGAGCCTGCCCTTTGCCGACGTCCACATGGCGCTGTTCGCCGCCGCGACGCAGAACCAGGAGGCGCTCGCCGCGCGCCTTGCGGCGATCGAGCAGCGGCTCGGCGACGGCAAGCTGCCGGCCGGTCCCGTGGTGCCGGCAATCTGCCGTGCGCTCGCGGCCTTTGCCCACGAGGATTACGCGTCATGCGTGCGAACGCTCGCGCCCGTCCTCGGCGAGGTCGTGCGCATCGGCGGCAGCCATGCCCAGCGCGAACTGATCGAGGATACCTACATCGTCGCGCTCATGCGCAGCGGTGAGCTGCCCCGTGCCCGCGCGCTGCTCGACGCCCGCCTGCACCGCCGGCCCTCGCTTCGCGATACGCGCTGGCAGGCGGCGACCGTTTAGCTCTGCCACGAAAAAAACATCGGTCTGGCAGCAAGTGGCCTGCTAGGACGGGATGGGGCGATCGGATGAATCGCCGATGGGTGGTGCGGTGGTATTCCAGTCGGGTTTAGCTGAACAAACGGGATCGCAACCAATTTGTGGTTCGCTCGTTGTTGAGCGGAACTTTTCCGCCGCCGTGGCCCCCTGGCATACGAGCCTGATGATGCGCCTCCGCCGACCGGTCCTCGCCGCGGCCCTCGCGACTCTCGCAAGCCCTTGTTTTGCCGAGTCTTCCGCGCCCATTCCCGTCAACAACCCTCCGGCGCAAAACGCCTTCATCGACCTGCTGGCGCTGATGTCGGGCCACTGCAAGACGCTGAAGGTCGCGGGGCGCACCTTCGCTTGCAAGACGGTGGCTTACGCCCATGGCGACAAGGGCCGGGTCAATTTCGCGGTCGCCGTCGACGATCCCTCCGACGCCAACCACGTCGTGTCGTTCTCCGGCGAGAACGGCCAGCGCGCGGACGACAATTCCTACGAGCTGCGAATCGACCGCATGCTGCTCAATTCCAAGGACCGGCCCAAGGTCGACGGCCTGCCGGTGCCGGCCGAGCAGACCTCGACCGGCGTCTGCCGCCAGACCGGCAATTTCGCCGCAAGGAAGGTCACAGACGTCACCTGCACGGCGACCGACAGCGAGGGCCGCCGATACGAGCTGCTGTTCGTCTCCGACGGCAAGCCGGTGAGCGTACGCCGCATCCGGCAATCGTCGCCATCGATCCAGGATCCGTTCAAGTAACGGCATCATCCGCTGCTGCCGGCATGTATGATCGCGCCATGCTTTGGAGCGATTCATGACGCGCGACCGCCTGTTTCTGCTGCGCCCCGGCTTCGAGGATCCGGCCTTTCCGGGTCAGCGCTTCTATTGCTGGCATTGCGCGCTGATCGAGGGCGTGCTCGCCTCGTTTCCATCGTTGGCCGAAAAGCTCGACGTTGAGCGCATCGCATGGCCGCGGCCAAGGCTGCCGGTGACCGCGCTGGTCGGCGAGGAGAACCAGTCGCTGCCGCTGCTCGTGCTGGCCGACGGGACGACGTCGCCGCACCAGACCGGTAGCCACCATGGCCGCACCTTCATTGCCGACAAGGACGCGATCCTCGCCGCGCTCTCCGAACGCCACGGGTTTCCCGACCCGCATCCGTGAGGGCCGAGCACGCGCGCAGCTCTCCGTGTCCGGGGCACGAGAGCTGTCGCGAATCGAGGGAAAATCGACATTGCCTGCCACGTCGGTCGCCCCGCATACTTCGCGCAGCAAGCAAGTCTGGAAGCCACTCCTTATGTCCCACTCCCTTCCCGCCCTCGTCGTCGTCGACGTTCAGCGCGCATTCGATGAATGGGAGGCGGCGGGCAAGCGGCGCAACAATCCGGACGCGGTGGCGCGCATCGCCGATCTCCTCAAGGCATTCAGGAAGCGCGGCGCGCCGATCTTCCACATCCGCCACGAGGGCACCAAGCCGACCTCGTCGTTCCTGCCGCAAAGCTCCGGCTACGCGGTCAAGGACGAGGCGCGCGAAGCGCCGGGCGAGGCGGTGATCGTCAAGCGCGTCAACAGCGCCTTCATCGGCACCGATCTCGAGACGCGCCTGCGCGCAGACAACATCACGACGCTCGTGATCTGCGGCGCCACCACCAATCATTGCGTCGAGACGACGACGCGGATGGCCGGCAATCTCGGTTTCGACGCGAGCCTCGTGCGCGATGCGACCTGGACCTTCGACCGGATCGGACCAGATGGCGACAAGCATTCGGCTGAAGAGATTCATGCGATGACGCTATCGAATCTCAACGGCGAATTTGCGCGCATCGTCGCCACCGCCGACGTGATCGCCTCGCTCGAAGCGATGCGACAATAGATCGCGCGACATCCTTCACACGTCGATCGGAACTTCGTCTGCGTCGTTTCGACGCCCGCACTGGCCGGAACGCAGCGGACAGCCATCTGTTATCACGCGACTTCTCAACTGGAGTGATGACATGAAGTATCTCTTTGTCGCGATGGCTGTAGGTGCTGCGGCGCTCGCCGGCGGATCCACGGCCAACGCGGCGGGCAAGGCCAGCGCGAAGCAGAACGCGCCAGCCGGCCAGTCCACCGACATCAGCGCGCAGCACAGGCACCACCACCACCACGGCCATCGCCATCACCAATGGCGCCATCACCACCACGGCTACTATCGTCCGCACTACCGGAACTATGGCTATTACCCGCGGCACCACGGCTATTACGGCGGCGGACCGTATGGCTATTATGGTGGCGGAGGTCCCGGCGTAACGTTCAGCTTCGGCGGCGGCCGCTGGTGAGAGTTAAGGCCCGCCTTGTGCGGGCCTTTTTTCATCCCCGCAAAATCATCTCCGCAATCTCCAGCCCGCTCGCCAGCGCCGCCTCGACCGTTCCCATGTCGCGGCCGCGATAGAGCGCTTCGCCGGAGAACAGCACCGGACCGTCGGCGCGCGCGAGGATCGCCTGGGCCTCGCGCGTCCGCGGCGTCGCCCAGGAATAGGCGCCGCGGGCGAAGGGATCGTGCAGCCAGTTGGTCGCCGCAGCCGCCACGAGATCGCGCGCGATGTCGTCGCGCGACACGCCGAAGATGGCCGCAAGCGAATCGACCCCGGCATCGATCAGCCCTTGCCGATCGAGCTTCGCAAGCTCGGCCGTCCGCGGCCCGCCGAACCAGCCGGTGAGCACGGGATGCTGGTCCGGATGCCGCGTCCACCACACCGGGATCGACTGGTCCGACAGCAGGAAGGTCATGTCCGCGAGATCTTCGTTTCGCTCGCGCCACCACGACCGCGCGAACCGCAGCAGGATTTTTATCACGCTGCCGAAGCCGATATCGTCAGCTGCCGCAGCCTTCGCGCGTGCGGGCTCCGGAAGCGCGATCTCGCGCAGCAACGGCAGCGGGACGGTGAGGATCACGCGATCGCAGCCATGCACGTCGCCGCCGGCACAGCGGACGGCCAGCGCGCCGCCCGTCTCCTCGATTGCCGACACCGCGCGGCCGAAGCGAAACGTCACGCCAAGCCCGCGGCACTCACTCGCCAGAAAATCGATCAGCGCGCCGTAGCCGCCGACGATGCGCGCCTGGGCGTGATGCCCGCCGTCCATCCATTCCTCGCGCAGCGCCAGCGTCGAGGCGCGCTCGGGGTCGGCGGCGTCGTAGCCCTCGACCATGCGCTCGATCGAATGGCGCAGCCGGTCATAGCCAGGCCCGGCGAAGTGGCCGCGGAGGAAATCGGCAACCGTGAGATCATCCTTCAACGCCCCCAGCGCGGCGTACAGCTCTGCCTCGTGCGGATCGTGACGGTGTTCGTGCGAGAGCCTCGTGCCGTCAAAACTCCACTGGGTGCCTTCGATCTCCTGCAGCGACAGTCCCGCCTCGCGCACCAGCTTGCGCGTGACCGGCGCCTCGCCATGGACGAATTCGGCGCCGCCATCGGCGGAGTAGCCGAACTCCGACGCCGGCAGCGGATCGATGCGTCCGCCGCAGCGCCCGCGCGCCTCCAGGATCGTGACCGTCCTGCCCACGCGTGCCAGCTCGCGCGCCGCCATCAGCCCGGCCGCGCCGGCACCGACGATGACGATGTGCTCCAATTGTCCCATGCCGATGCCTTACTTGGGCATCGCTTGCGGGTCGTTCTTGATCAGATAGCGCAGCAGCAGAACGCCACCGCCGAGGTCGCGCGTGCTCTCCAGCGTCATCGCGGCGAGCGGCGCGCGCTTGTCGCTGTCCGCGTCCGTCGAATCGAACACGAAGGGTGCGCCCCTGGCGCCATCGATCGCGGGGCTGAGGATCAGGTTGAATTCGTCGATGAGACCGGCGCGCAGGAAGGCGCCATTGGCGACGCCGCCGCCCTCGACCAGCAAGCGCTTCACGCCGAGCTCGCGATTGAGGATGTCCAGCGTCAGCGCCAGGTCGATCTCGGACTTGCCGGCGAAGATGTAGGACACACCCTCGCCGCGCAGCCCGGCCAGATGCGAATCCGGCACGCCCTCGGTCAGCACCACGACGATCGGGTCACCGCCGATGTCTGACCGGCCCCAGCCGATCTTGCCCTGCGCGTCGAGCACGACGCCGTAGGTTTTCGCATCGCGCCGCGCGAACCAGCTTTGGCGGGGAAATGTCTCGCCCGCCGTTGCGGGATAGGGCTTGCCCTTGGCGAACTCGGAGCCGGTGACGCGGCCGATCACCCAGGCGTCGCCGCCGAGTTCGTCATGGATCTTCTCGAACCAGTCTGTGCCCGCCCCCTTCGGCCGCCAGCGGCTGGGATGCGTGCGGCCGTCCAGGCTGGAGTGCATCAGGCAAATGACGTAGGGCTTCATGCAATTCTCCGGGTACGCTTCAGGCCGACGATCCATCGCGCCCGGCACGATCCTTCACGATCACCGCCAGTGGATTGAGCTTGGGCGGCGCGACGAGCTTGAGCGTGTTGCTGTCGTGATGGTTGAACGGCGCGCCGCGCACGAACAACTCGGTCTGGATCAGATAGCTCCAGCTTCCGTCATCGTTGAAGGTGATGTCGCAGCGATAAGAATCGGTGCGGAAGGCCTGTTCCAGGAAATCGGTCGAGCAGATTCCGTAAGCCGTATCGCCGCGCTTCGCCGTGACCGATATCTTCCTGTCATCCGGCCCGGCCTTGCCCGAGGCGAGCAAGACCTGTCCGCGCGGAATCGCGAGCGTCTGCATGATCAGCCCGGTCGCGGGCTCCCACAGCCAATAGCCGACCTGGTCGTGGAAGGTGATGTCTTCCTCGGGCGTGTTGATGTGGATGTGATAGCGCAGCCCGTAAAGCAGCTGCGGCCCGTTGGCCTGCGGGTCGATCGGGTCCATGCGGATGCGCTCGATGAAGGTCCGCCGCTCCGGCCCCTCCGCCTTCGGATTGATGTCGATGCCCTTGTCCGCCTGCCAGCTCCCTGCGAGCCGGCGGAGTGGGCCGAGATTGGCAAGGCCGTCGGGCGAGACGTCCTCGGGCTCGGTGAAGATGTCGGCGGGAATGGGGAGCATGGGAACCTCGCGTCAAGTTGCGGGGAGCAGCAATAGCACAAGGACGGCGGGAATCGACTGGAATGGAACCAGAGCGCGCGCCGGGTGTTATCTGCGCTTGAGCACGAGCCCTCGAAAGCCGGCTCGAATGGGCAAGGACGCCCGTGTCACGCGTAGCGGGGGATCCGGTGCTGTCTGAGAAGGCTGCTCGGCGGTCGATTGAATTGGGCTTCCTCGCTGACGGAGGCAAGCTGGGCGCGATGATGAGCGCCCGCGACTGGTCGGATTCACCGCTCGGTCATCCCCGCGATTGGTCTCAGGCACTGAAAACGACGGTCAGCATGCTGCTGGCCGCGCAAGCCCAGATCGTCCTGTTCTGGGGGCCCGACTTCGTCGCGCTCTACAATGACGCCTACGCCCCGGGTATCGGCGCCAATCACCCCCGCGCCCTCGGTCGCCCCGCGATCGAAAACTGGGGCGAGCTGTGGGACGATCTCGAACCGCTGCTATCAGGCGTGCGCCGAACCAGAAAAACGTTCGCCGCCAAGGATCGTCCGTTTTACGTCGAGCGCCACGGCTACGGCGAAACCAGCTACTGGGACGTCTCCTACTCGGCCGTACGGGACGATGACGGCTCGGTCGGCGGAGTGCTTTGCATCGTGTCCGAGACGACGGAGCGCGTGCTGGGCGAGACGCGGCTGCGGGCGAGCGAAGCGCGATACAGGGAGCTGACCACGACCCTCGAGCAGCGCGTGGCCGAACGCACCGCCGAGCGTCATTTGCTGGCGACGATCGTGGAAACCACCGACGGACAGATCCAGGCGCTCGATCTCGATTATCGCTGGCTCGCAATCAACACGTCCTGCGCCGATGCCTATCAGCGTATCTACGGCAAGCGCCCGAAGGTCGGCGATTCCCTGCACGAATTTCTGGCCGACCGGCCCGGGCATCTCGCGGCGGCAACCGCGATCTGGAGCCGGGCGCTAGCCGGGGAAGCCTTCACCAACATAGATGAGTTCGGCGATCCCCGGTTCGACCGCCGCGTCTACGAGATGAAGTTCGAGGCGCTCCGCGCTCCGGACGGCACGCGGATCGGCGCGTTCCTGACCGGGATCGACGTGACGGATCGCCTGGAGGAGCAGGCGCGGCTCGCGCAGGCCGAGGAGGCGCTCCGCCAGGCCCAGAAAATGGAGGCCATGGGCCAGCTCACGGGCGGCGTCGCGCACGACTTCAACAATCTGCTCACGCCGATCGTCGGCCTGCTCGACCTGTTTCAGCGCAAGGGCATCGGCGGCGAGCGCGAGCATCGCCTCATCGCCGGCGCAGCACAGGCGGCCGAGCGCGCCAAGACGCTGGTTCAACGCCTGCTCGCTTTCGCGCGCCGGCAACCGCTTCAGGCCATTCCCGTCAGCATCGGTCTCCTCGTTGCCGAGATGGGAGACCTGATCTCCAGCACGACCGGGCCGCAGATCCAGGTGACGGTGGACACGCCGGAAGACCTTCCCGCGGCCATGGCCGATCCCAACCAGATCGAGATGGCGATCCTGAATCTCAGCGTGAACGCCAGGGATGCCATGCCCGACGGCGGCAAGTTGCGCATCTCGGCGAAGGCCCGCACGGTTGGAGACTCTCACAATTCGGAATTGGCACCGGGCGCCTATGTCTGCATCTCCGTCGCCGACACCGGCATCGGCATGGACGAGTTCACGCTGGCCCACGCCGTCGAACCGTTCTTCTCGACCAAGGGCGTCGGGCGAGGCACCGGTCTTGGCCTCTCGATGGTCCACGGCCTTGCGTCACAGCTCGGCGGCGCGCTGACGATCAGAAGCACCGTGGGCGCGGGGACGACGGTCGAGCTGTGGCTGCCGGTCAGCCACGCCGTCGCGAGCGCCATTGATGCCGTCCCGCAGTCAAAACTGCGGCCACAGCCCGTCGGCACGGCCCTGCTGGTGGATGACGAACCGCTGGTGCGCATGAGCACCGCCGAGATGCTGGGCGAGCTCGGCTACAACGTCGTCGAAGCCGGCTCGGCGGAGGATGCGCTTCAGCGCGTCAGGGAAGGCCTGCGGCCGAACCTGCTCGTCACCGACCATTTGATGCCCGGCATGAACGGAACAGACCTCGGCCTCGCGCTGCGCAATCAATATCCCGAGCTCCAGATCCTCGTCGTGTCAGGCTACGCCAACAACGAAGGCATCACGCCGGACCTATCGCGGCTGACGAAGCCGTTCCGAAGCGACGAGCTGGCGGCGAGTTTGGCGGGCTTGGCGAAGGCGGGGCGGTAGGCGACGCAAGCGGGCGAGCAGCTCGCATGAGCGAAAGCGACATGCCGGTGCGATGACATGTATCGGCGATCACGCCGTGATGATCGATGCGCGGGCGACTGTACCCCAGTCCGATCGGAGGAGGCTGCCCAGCGGACGAACCTCCTCAACCCCAGCCGCATCTACTTCAACGCCAGACTCTGGGCGTGAACTGAGAAGACCGAGGTGGAGGCCCGCCGGTTCACGCTGGCGGGCTCGCTACGTTCTGAGAGCGTCAACCGCGTGGGCGACGAGAACGCCGATGCTGAGTACGATCAGGCAAATAATCGCCGCTTGAAATAACATCGGAGTAAATCCCGTGGGCCAGGGTCGGCTTTTATAAGCCCTCACATTCCGCCAGCATTTGGCCACCCAGAAGGCGCTTCGGTGTCCGCCTCGTTACAAGTATGCAAGGTTCATTGGCCTTACGCGACGACGTCTCACCCCTTCAAAGCGGTGCGAGAATCTACCAGTCGATCAGCAGCACAACGATTACTAACATGGCGTAGATAGTCCTGCGGACGATCCGGTTCATTCGAAAACCTCGTATTCGAACGCCACTCCCTCAGGATCGTTCTCTACGAACCATGCTTCCGCGGCATCCTGGGTGGCGAAACGGGGCTCGATATCCGAAAGCCGTACGTCATCCGGCCAGCGGTCCGCATTCAAGGACATGCAATGGCAATTGTTACGTTTACCTACAAGCGCCTGAATAGCATGAGCGCTTTTCGCGCCAGGTAGCATCAATAAACGCCCCAGCGTCTGGCAAGGGCTTTTACTGGCGGTATTCCCCTCGCGCCGCCAGTATATTCATCTCCATCCATCCACGGAGATCGATATGCATCGTGTCGCTCCGATGCTGACGTTACTCACTGCCGCTGTATTCCTTGCTTTTTTGGAGCCAGTCCGAGCTGCCGAGGCGGATCGATACTGCCTGCGAGGTCGCAATTGGGGCTTTCCGGGCAATTGTCAGTTCGCCACCCGCTCGCAATGCCTGGCTGCTGCTTCTGGCACGAACGCATATTGCGGCATCAACCCGCGCTATGCCGCTCCGCGGCGGCGCTAATCACCGCTCGGAGCTATTCGGC
Organism: Bradyrhizobium sp. LA6.1; assembly: GCF_040547805.1. Taxonomy (NCBI): domain Bacteria; kingdom Pseudomonadati; phylum Pseudomonadota; class Alphaproteobacteria; order Hyphomicrobiales; family Nitrobacteraceae; genus Bradyrhizobium; species Bradyrhizobium sp. LA6.1. Next base: position 91,763 of record NZ_JBEPQK010000010.1, read on the forward strand.
GGCACGGCATGGCAGAAGCGGTCAATCAAGGGAAGGCCCCCGATGCGAAAGCTTGCACTGTTCGTCATCCTGCTCTCGTTCGCAGGAATGGTCCCTTCCAGCGAATCATTTGCTCAGAGTGCGCTTCGAGGTGCCGTCATCGGTGGTGCTGTTGGTGGTCGCCGCGGCGCTGCCATAGGGGCGACGGCCGGAGCCATCGCGGGCGCCCACCGGCGACATCACCATTGGCATCGATATTATTGGAGGAACGGCAACTGCTGGTACCGCTCGACCAGCGGAAGGTCGCACCGCGTGTCGCATCGGTACTGCCGTTGAGCCTTCGCGTAGCGGGCCGTGCGACTGGCCTACAGGAAAGATCGAGAACGGCAACTCAACAAGGGGATCGCAATGTTCTTCGCTCAGGAAGGATTCACATATCGAAATTTTCTGATGGATATAATTGCTGTATTCGCATTTGTCGTTTGGTTCTGGCTGCTCATTGTTATCTATGGCGACCTGTTCAGGCGCCACGACATTTCCGGATGGGGTAAGGCACTGTGGGTGCTTGCACTTGTTCTGACCTCCTACCTCGGCATCTTTGCTTACCTCATCACCCAAGGCAGGGGGATGGCGGAACGCAGCGCTGAGCAGGCTCAGCGGGCGCGCGAGGAATTACGGCACATCGTCGGCTTTAGTGTCGCCGACGAGCTTTCCAAGCTCGATCAGCTCAAAAAATCGGGATCCATAACCGACACCGAGTACGGGCGCCTTCGCACCAAGCTGGTCTCCTAACCATCGGTGAGGGAAGCGGGGAGGCCATCCATGATGCTCGCGAAGCCTTTTGGCGCCGTTGGAGCTCTTATAGCTGGCTTTGCGATTGCGTGGACCGAAAGCGCGCATGCGGAAATATTCATAACAACCGCCACCATATCGCAGGGCGAGTTGGTCATCGTCGGAAGGGTAAGAAGGCCCCGCGAGCCCAGCGTGGAAATCAAGATCAGTCCGAGCAAAACCGTGAAAGTCGAGAGCACTTCGACCGGAGGATTTCGGTGGATTGGACCGGAGTTTCCATCGACTTGTATCGTAAAGATCACGTCCGGACCGGATACGAGAGACGTGGTGATACAGAATTGCGGCCTCCCCGGGCCAGCGGGTCCTCCAGGGCCGGCCGGACCTGCGGGCCCGATCGGACCGCCCGGGCCCAAAGGGAATTAGAAGGCAGACTTCGTCTTGCGGGTTTGCAGGTTGCCCACCGGATCGCTCTCGCATCAACAATCGAGGTGTCGGTTCGAAGTTCTGACGGAGCGCTACTGAGCATTATTGGGCTTGGTCGCGTTTTCGACCGGAACCGCAGCGTGCGATGATAGGTACCGGCGATCACGCCGTGATTATCGATACGCGGGCGACTGTGCCCAGTTCGATCGGAGGAGGCTGGCCTAGCCGACGAGCCTCCTCAACCCCAGCCGCCCCTACTTCAACGCCAGGCTGCTGCAATACGCCGAGGTCTCGCCCGATCGCCAGCCGGTGACCCGTCCGGCTTCCTTGCACTCGTCGTAAGTCTTGAAGTTGCCGACGTTCCGGCACGTGAAGGAGTACACGCCGCCCGAAGCGTTGCAGCCGACCCAGGGCTGATTTCCCGTCTTGAAGCTCGATTGGCAACCGCCGGCACAGCTGCTCGTTTCGCGTTCGAGCTTGGCGAGCCTCGCGGCATCCGACATCGGCGCCGCCACGGCCGTCGATGTGGCTGGCGATGTCCGATACCCGGTGCTGCGGATGGCCACGCGATGCGTTGGCTTGTGCGGCCTCGCCACCTGTCTCGGCGCGTCGACCGTGATGCTGGGAAGCTGAGTCTCGGTGGGCGTCGGTTGAGACATTGCCGTGCCGCTCAGGCCGCACAGCAACAGTGCAATCGATGGGAATGTGACAGCGGGACGCGCAACGAAGCGTGACGACAACGTCATGGCCATGTCCTTCCAGATGCGGAGGGACAGTCCATTCCATCCCCCGAGACGAGGATATCACGCGCCGATTGAAGTTGCATCGCCGAACCCTGCAACTTGATTCGGCCCCAGGTCGACCTGGTCAGGCTCGCGAAGTCGCTCACCGGTGTAATCCGCGGGATTGAAGGTGACGGTGCGCTCGTCCGCGGCCGCTCTCGTCATCTGCCCATGGTGATCAACCACCGGAAGAACGTCAGCAGAACGGCGACCGCGATGTCCATGGCGACGCGGTTTGGCTCCTGGAGCGGACGGAAATCATCGTTACGTTCCGCCTTGAAGCGGGCGCGGCCATGAATGAGCATGGTCAGCAGCACCGCGCCCGCTGAACCAAGGTTCGCGCTCAGCCACGATGCGCGGCGTTCGTGGAATAGACCGGAGAAATTGGCGTCAGCGGATGCCGGAGAACGAGGGCAAACACCAGGATGGCGCCCAGGCGGCCGACCATAGCCGACTTGATAAACAACTGATTATACTCATGCTTTTTGTTACTGTTTTAGACGCTACCTAGGTCGCTACCCAACTGGGAGTGGATTACCACGGGACACCATCAGCAAGGGTTGTGATGGGGAGCTTGCAACTCTACAATTGCGCGCATTCCCTCGATTCTTTGGTGGTTTGATGAGTGACGATTTCAAGAACCTCGTGACTGGCCTGTATGACCTGCTCCTGCCCGTGACCGACGCAGACATGCGCAAACGCGCAGTGAAGTCGGCGTTGATGATGCTTGGCGATGATCCCGGCTTCGTCGAGCAAAAGGCAAAGCCAAGCAGTGGCAATGGTAGCGCCGTTAATGAAGGTGACGAGGTCCAGGACGAGTTTAACGCCAAGACTAGAACCTGGATGAGGCAGAACAAGCTGACTGCCGAACAAATTGCTCAGGTGTTCCACATCGAAGGCGAGACCGTCGATCTCATTGCCAACAAGGTGCCTGGTGCGAGCGCTCGCGAGCGCGCAGTAAATACGTATGTGCTCCTCGGTTTGCGTGAGCTTATTCGCACCGGGCTGTCGAAATTCGACGAAGAGACTGCCAAGAACGAATGCGAGCGGTTGGGTACACACGGCAAAACGAACCACGCGACCTATGCGAAGTCGGGCGGCAATCTGCTCGCCGGTTCGGCGAAGAATGGTTGGACGCTCACGGCGCCGGGACAGACTGCCGGTGCGGCTTTAGTGAGAGAGCTGACTGCTGACTCGGCATGAAGCTTGATCCCACCAAACTTCTTGCGGCAATCCCGGCCGTACTTCGCGATCCTATGATCGAGGAATATAAGGAGATTGCGTCAAACTACGCTGAGCATCGGTGGGAGCCCTCGGAACTGAAGGGCGGGAAGTTCTGCGAGTGCGTATATTGGATCAGTCACGGTTACACGACCGGAACATACGCCGCCGGACCGACTAAACCGGCGAACATGCGCGACGACTGCCGTGTGATCGAGAGGTTGTCCGATTCAGGAAAGCCAGGCGACCATAGTCTTCGCATCCTCATTCCTCGGCTCCTCCCAGCTCTCTATGACATCCGCAACAATCGAGGAGTAGGGCACGTCGGCGGCGACGTGAACCCGAACCTGATGGATGCGACCGCGGTCTACACCATGACAAGTTGGATCATGGCGGAACTCATTCGCATATTTCACGCGGTCTCAATCAGCGAGGCACAAGAAGCCGTGGATGCGCTGGCAGAACGCAAAATGCCACTCGTGTGGTCACCGGGCGGAAATCTGAAACGCGTTCTCGATACGAAGCTCGATGCCTCGCAACAGACGTTACTCATCCTTCACCAAAGCCTAGCTTGGGTCGATGAAGCCGCGCTCTTTAACTCGATCGAATACAGCAAGTTGAACCTCTACCGATCAAATATTCTCGTGAAGCTCCATAAAAAACGATTGATCGAATACGACAAGGTCACGAAAAAAGCGAAAATTTCGCCGCTTGGAAGCGCCTCCGTCGAAAAAGAAATCATCGCTCCGCGACTCGGTTGGAAGTAGCGCGGCCGAGGACTCGTCAGCTATTGCGGCGAAACCGGCATTCCCTTTTTGCGCTCTTTCCTGATCCACGCACAATTCCCGCACAATAGATTAGCCTCGTCTCCTTGCCGGTGGCGAAAACTGGTGCACGGTTCTTTGGCTTGACCTCTACTCATGCACCCATTTGTCTCACGCGCTTTTAAACGCGCAAGCGCGCTGCAACGGATCGTGTGGGTTGTCAAAGGCAGGAATCGAACCACGGACAAATCGGATGGGTCGGACGTCGGTTCAGTTTTCGGCGCTACCCAGTTTCCTACCCATGCGAGCCCCGGTTGCGACCCGTGCGCTACATGGTGCGTCAGACCGGGAATCGAACCAACGACATTTTGCGGGCAGAAAGTGATGGTGCCCAGGGGCGGATTGCGCTTTCCGACACGTTTGCCATTGAAATATCTAGAAAATCTCTAGCAGGCGGGACGAATGTTTACCAGTAGTGTTTCACAGGTGAGGGCTCGTCGCCCGGTCCGGGCGCAGGTTGCCACTAGACGTGCCGAATCTCAAAAACCTCGAAGCGGATGCCGATGCGCCGCTCAATTTCATCAGCAAGTTGGTCTCCAACGAGACCGTCAAACATCTCGCATTGGTTCGCAAAGTTAAAGGGCGTCCCTTGATAGAACACGAACGCTCGCTGCGCGTCGGGAAACACAAAGGCGGATGACGCGAGCCCTCTTTGGCGTGGATACCATGTCGTGAAACGATGCCTCCTCTCGTCGGTTGAGGTGAGTAGTGCGCTTCCATCTGGAGCCAAGAGCCTAGACTCGGCATCAAAGAACATCGTCGCGACGGATGGAAATCTGAAGGTGCCGCCGTCGCTGAGCGCAACCGTAAAGAAATCGCCCACGCTTAGAATACTGCGGTCCTCAAGAACGGACTGGAGGCGAGCTAACTGGTCGTGGACAAGCGTCTGATCTTGAACGTCAGGACCAATCATCGTCGCGTGCCAACTGTCATCCTGAGGCGCAGCACGCGGCCCCGATTGAAACCGCTCAAATCCTACTGAATCTCCTATGAAAGCCACGCGCCGCTCTTTTGCTTCACCGCCGCGAACATGAAAGAGCCGCTTCGGACCGGCAAATCCAACCAGATACTCGTTACCACTGCCGCGACTTGAGTTTTTGAGGACAGAGATAACCGATTGAAAGCTCGTGCAGCCCCCACGAATGTCCTCGATAGCGGCACTCGCGATGTCCGGATCACCCGTGAAGGCGATAGCAACGTTGCTGGCGACGAACGTGATCTTAAGGCTGCCGCTTCTCACGTCTGGCAGTGCACGCTTTTGGCGTGGACTTTGAATCCGCGTGTCTGCCAGCATGACGATTTGGTGCGGCGTAACCTTAGCGACAACCAGGGTCATCTTACATCCGAACAAATTCTAAGGGTCACCATCCCGAAGGGCATGGCGTGGTGGCGGCAACGCGACTTCCCCCGTGTGCCCGCCACGAGACACCAACGTTGTGGGCAGCACGCACTACCACGGGTCCAACGCTTGCGCGGCGGAGCACGACGCTTAGGCCTCAAGCCTACGTAGCAGGTTGGCCACAAAGGACGCATACCACCGACCGCCACGCCGCGTCATCATCTCGCGGCCACTCAGCCGGTTGGCGACGGCCTCCAGCGTCACCGCTCCGCTCGCCCGAATGTCCCTCACCACCTCTGCAAGGTCACGTGCGCGTCGCGCAGAGGCTATGGCGGAAGAACCGGGTCAACGGGAGAACGTGGTTGCCACCATGGGACATAGCAAGGATGGCTCGACGAATCGGCTTATACTCCAAGACTCAGCTAGTCGAGTTGAAGCGCGAATGCGTGGAGGCAGTGAACCTGCCCGTCTGAGATCGTGAACGGCCGCGCTAAGAACCATTGGTGCGATACGTGAAGATCGGTCCCGACGGCCCTGTCGGCCCTGTCGGCCCAGTTGGTATTGTTCGACTGATTACGCCGATTTCAGAGGATGCTCCGGCAGGACCTGAAACACCAACCGCAGGCTGATCCGCTCCGCTGACTGCGCTGGCCACCATGTCGCGCGGCCAATGCTTCTCGTAGGTCGTCTTGATCTCCTTAGAGAAGCGGGTGAGCTCCTTCTCAATGAATTGCATGAGTTCCGTCCGATCGCTCGCGGTGAGCTTGTCTTCAGGCTTATCTGATCGGGAATACGACGGGTGCGCGATCTGCGCATTTAGCTTACCCATGAGGATTCTGCTCGGCCCTTCTTCCGAGCACGGCGTGAACGTTGACTTCGCGAAATGCTTAGCGGCGGACGTGTTGTCGCTTGGCGAATGATCGCCCGAAAAGAATTCAATCAATGAGCGGGCATGAATGGCAAAAGACTCGATCAATGCGTTCAACACAGTTTGGCTGAACCAGAGGCATGTGGCACCATTAGCCAGCATCGCGTACGTCTGCCGCATCATCCGCACCTCGTACGGTATATGGTGACCGATGACCTGGACCATGCCTTCGGTCGAATGATTCAATTTGTCCGCGCTCATGAATTTGTACCTCAAAGCTGATGTAATCTAATGATGGACCTGTTCTGGCAACATTGGATATGGCGTCATTCCATCCCGACCGTGTTGTGGTGCCGCCCCAGATTGATCCCTTCGGCCTCCGCACGGAGCCTCACGTAACCTCTCATAATGTTCTCTCGGAAGGAGAACCACCCAGCACCATGACCAGAAATGATCCTGCCGTGTGTATCCTTGCGTAGGGAGAGATAGCGTTGATTGAGCTTGTCGCGCGGCATGAGGCTACGGCCAACGCGCTTCGTTACGATCCACTTGTAGGAGTTCTCGTAAATGTCCGCGATCTGCCGGCGGTCGGATGTGCTGTCCGCCAGTGCCCAAAGCGCTTCTTGGTAGTCAGCCGTATTTCGGTACTTCTGGATAGCCTTGTCGTACTGTGCCCGGAGCGTGGCCTCTGTCCGCTGCAAGGCACCCTCGATGCCCGCCTTGAAATGTGGAGCACCTGATTTTGTGACTACCTCAGGGTCATCGAACATGCTCCAGAACAGTGACTCGCCGATCAGGTGAACGTAGTGCGGGAAGCCATCACTCACTTGACTGATGCGGATGAGTGTCTCCATTTGAATCTCAATGCCAAGCCTCTCCGCCACCACCATTAGAATCTGCCACAAGTAGTTATGCTTGAGCCGCTCCAGGTTGATATTCTCCAGAATCCTGCCCGCAGATGGATGCGATTGGAGCAGTTCGTCCACGTCATGCGCGATGCCGCAGAAGATGAAACGTACATCTGCACCCAGTTCCGGGATATTCTTGATGAACTCAGCAAACTTCTCCCGCTCCGCTGCCGTCTCTATCCTCTCCATTTCATCGATGATGATGATGGTCTTACCTCTCCGCTTTGAGGCGACATAGCGGATGACATCAAGGGCCTCGTTGAGGGACTGTGGTGCCGCGATAGTTGGGACAGTCTTACTTGCTCGGCTAACTCCTACGCCACCTAGACCGGGCAGGGTGAGGTTAAATCCTCCTCCCCCTCCCGGCTTCTCAACGCGGTCCTCCACTGGGATGAGTGCGTTTCCTATGGCCTGCATCACTTGCGCAAAGCCGCTTGTCCTGCCGCACATCACATGGATGGGAGGGCTCTGCGTTGCGGAGTGAAGATGCGCGGACGTAAGAGCAAGGGAGGTCTTACCTACGCCTCGGTCGCCGTAGATGAATATCTGACGACCTGGAGAACTGAGGGCGCGGTCAATCGTCCGAAGGTTCTTCTCTCTTCCAAACAGGCGCTCTGGCGTCTTGATCGTGTCGGAGGGTGTCAGGTTCTCCGCCAACACCACCTTCAAGTCTTCGTCGGTCACGCCCGTAATAGTCATTGATGGTCCCGCCCTCGAATCGGACCCTGAACTCTACACACGCGAGAGAGGGTACGGGGTAAGCGTTGCAACCCTATGCACAATTTTTTGGGGGTACACCCGAGGCTGCCGCGCGACTTCCCCCGTGGCTTCTAGGCAGGCCCGCCTCAGGGGTGAGAGAGCAAGAGGCCGCCAAGGCGCAAGGCAGGGCAGGGAGTGGGAACCGGTGCGCCCTGCGGTGGCTTTTGCCGTCACGCCTGCTTGCGTGCTGCCTCAGCGGCTTTCCATAGCGCCAGCATCTCCTCGGTCGCTTCCGTGGCCCCGGAGATGATCCGCCACGCCCCTAGCGGAAGCTAACCTGGGGGTGCTAACTCAGAACAGAGATAGAAAAGGTTGTTGCTGATTCCATGCCTTTGCGTTCGCTTATTTGGCCTGTCTTCACGCTGTTGATGGGTATTGCACTTGGAGGTAGCCTGTTCTGGGGAGCCTTCGGCTTAAACGTTACACAGCAGCCTCTAGAGCACACAACGCCGCACGTAGCAGAAGCGCCATCTCACCCCACAAAGGAGGAGAACGACGAAGCGCTCGTGCGCTACACCCTTTGGCTCGCCATCCTCACCGGTGGGTTGGTGATGGTGTCAGCGGGACAAGGGTACTTTCTGCTCCGCGCAGACAAGACAGCTCGGATTAGCGCAGAGGCCGCGCAGGCGCAAACGCACAATTTCTCGAAGCTAGAGCGGCCATACCTCTACGTGTTCAATCCGAAGGGTCTACAGCTAAAGGAAGACGTGGAGGACCCGTACCATTATGTAGAATATGACGTGGCCAATTACGGGAAGACGCCGGCAACGATCGAGTCCGTCTTCGCGGGCATTAGCGTCGGAAGGTTACCCGGTGACCTTGGCAGCGCTTGGCGGTGGCATTCCCTGTTGAGCCTGCCAATCATGGTTCCAAACGAGAAGCGTACCAAGCTCTCACTTGATGTGCCCGAGTCCATTACCATCGGTGAATACGCTGACGAAGATACGCCCCCGATGCCCGAGCCAGAGCTTAGTGGCGATGATCAGTTCTTTGTACGAATCGTCGTTAAGTATCGGGGCCCCTTCACATCGAGTCACGAGACCTCGGCCTGTTGGCGATGGGTGGGCCTGAGCCTAGCCTCGTTTGAAGACGACCGTTTTACCTACATGCGATAGCAGTACGCCCGAATCGGGAGCATGCAAATGAGCGACAGCGGCAGAGCAATGCTGGACAACATGGCCTTTACAATGGAGTTGGCTAGGGAGCTGTGGGATGGCCGTTGATGGCACAAGCACGATTACGGCATGGGCGGTATTTAGTGCGATAGGCGGCTCGCTAACTGGCGCGGTGGTAGGTGGCACGATCAACTACTTCCTTCAACGCGCATCACGGGCAGAAGCGAAAAAGCAGAGAGATGATGATCGATTGGAGGTCAGGCGGGCGCTGGCCTATTCGCTGCTGTTTAAGCTGATCCGTGTTGTTTCCGATTTGGAGAATCTGCGGAAGGCTGTTGCAGAGTCCGTAGAGCACGCCACGGCCTCAGGCCTAAAGGGTGCGCTATGGCAGATGGTGCTCCCAGTTGCGAATTTGCCCGACGCAGTAGACTTCTCGGCAGATGAGATGGCGCTAGTTCTCTCCCTCGATGACCAGACCTTCAACCAGATTGCGGCTCTGGATAAGCTTCATGAAAGCACCATCGCGATATTTTGTTCATACGGGCAGCAACGTGAGGCACTGGTGCAGAAGTTCGGTGCGTCCATGCAGGGCAGCATAGGCACAACGCAGTTGACCAAGGAAGACGCCGAGTGGCTTGCACCCCGGGCTCACATGCTCAATGACTTAGTCGTGGCAATGAAGCAGCGGACAGAGGTCGATGCTGTTGAAGCGCGTGACGGACTCACCTCAGTGCACAGCCTCTTTGTGAAAGAGCTGGGTATCAAGAAAAGGCTCGAGTTCAAAAAGCCATCCGACGCTTCCCCGGACCACCTTTAGGGTCACGCACGCGAACGGTAGGGCCCGCAGGCTGCCGCGCGACTTCCCCCCGTGGCCCTCCCGGCAGGCCCGGCCCCGAGGAGGGGCAAGAGGGCACGAGTCACCGAGGCGCAGGGCGGGAGCCGGCGGGCGAGAGCGAGAGACGCAGGTTAGCGCCTCAAGCCGCCGCCTCCTGGTTATCGGTCGTCCGCTTGGCAATCTTCGCGATGGTCGCGCGGCTGCATCCAGTGGCCCGCTGGATGGCGCTCCAGGATTGGCCAGCCGCGAGCATGCGGGCGAGATGCCGTCATTGCGCTCTGTGTCCTCAGGGCGGCCCTTGTAGCGACCCTCTGCCTTCGCCTTCGCTTGGCCCTGAGCCTGCCTGCGGCGCCGGTCGTCGTCGTCCTTGCGAGCGACAGCCATGAGCATGTCCAGCCGCATGCAGTTGATGGCTTCGAACAGGGCCAACTTGGCGCAACTCTCGTTCTCGACATAGCCTAGCCCTCTCGAACCCCGGCCGAGAAACGATTTGGGGTCACGCATTCGAGAGGCCACCTCGCAGCAGCGATGCAGTGGTTTCCCCCCAGTCCCCCCCTTGAAATCGAAGTTAAAGACCAGAGGAACAATCACCCAACCGCAATGTGCAAGTTCAAACCGGCCCAAGAGCTGAGTCGATTTGACTCACGTTGATACCGTTGAGATGGAGACATGAGGTCCCTAACGTTTAGGTCAACGGACGTTGTTGCAAATGTTGGAGCCTTTCATGTCGTCTACTAGCAGCCGCTTCATTGCCTACTATCGCGTATCGACCGCCAAGCAGGGAGCGTCCGGACTTGGGCTCGCCGCACAAAGATCTGCCGTTGCGGCCTATCTCAAGGAGCAAGGGCAAGTCATCGCGGAGTTCAAGGAGGTTGAGAGTGGACGCCGAAGCGACAGGCCGGCCCTAGAGCAGGCACTTGCTGCGGCTCGCGTTCATCGCGTTCCTATTGTTGTCGCCAAGGTGGATCGCCTTACGAGGTCGGTCGCGTTCCTTTCGCGTCTGCTGGAATCGGGTGTGGAAGTCCGCTTTGCAGACCTGCCCGCAATTGAAGGCCCAACCGGTCGGTTTATGCTCCAACAGATGGCCGCCGTGGCGGAACTGGAAGCAGGCCTCATTTCCACACGGACCAAAGCGGCCCTCGCAGCCGCCAAGAAGCGGGGCGTGAAGCTTGGAGGTTTCCGAGGAGTGTCGATATCAAAGGCAGCTCACTTAGCAAGCAGGGTCGCCCGCGGAACGATGGCCAACCGGCGAGCGCAGGACCTCATGCCAACTCTTCGAGAACTAGAAGGCCAAGGGGTCACGTCCCATGAAGGGTTGGCTCGTGCACTCACCGACAGAGGTATCCCTACCTCACGAGGACACGTCGAGTGGACCGGGGTACAGGTCGCAAGGGTCCTGCGAAGAAGGGCACCATAATGGAGGGTGTCCGCCACAGCGCTTACTGTTGAGGTAGGCAGTCGGGACCGGCATGCGAGCTTTGAGCCCAGTGGGTTCTCGTCGCCCTGCACATAGGAGCCCGGGAGGTACCATCAGATGTAAGCATGCCGGTGCTCGACACCCACGTTGGGGGACCAACACATACAAGAAACCCCTGTGGCACAAGTACTTCTGGGTGGTAGGGGGATGGGCCGGGGGATTGACACAATCGAAACGCTTTTTCTAGTTTCAGCGGCTTGCGAAGCGCAATCGACGAAACGGACTAACATGATCAAGAATTCGACTCGCCCTCACTTGCTCTTTCCCCATTCGAGGCACAAAGAACCGCCGCAACGCTTCAATGGCATTGCGCCCGTTGCGTACAGTTGCATCTGGGTCAAGCCCGACGATACACATGTTTATCTAAATGGATACGGCGGTGAAAAATCACCCTCGGTGATGTTGGCGCACGGCGTAGCGATTGCCATTGAGGCAGCTCTGATGGACGATCCGGAGATGCCTCGCTTTGAATGCGTGATGGAAAAGCTGAACTTCTGGCCAGCACAGGAGAACATCCTCTTTCAACAGCTTCGTGAAGGCCGGATTTCTGCCGATGGCCATAGCGCCTACAAGCAACTGTTTGAATCCCAAGCAATCGCAGACCTCAAGCCCCGCCTCCCGCAAACTCCTGATGAGCGGGCATTAATCGCTGAAACCAAAGACGTTGCCGCACGAATTGCGGAGGAAGCGTATCGAGATCGCGTAGCGAATCCAGAAAGGTACAAAGCGGCTGGAGTCTACGTTATGCGAGACACGCTCGGAGACACGTAGCGTGGGCTCACGTTCAATCAAACAACGCCTCGGAAATGCCGCAGGCGCACTTCGCTGCTGCATCCCGGGTTGCCGCAGTCCCACCATGCGAGTAGCGGGTACGGGCCTCGCGGCTTTCCATTGCCGCCGTCACGTGGACCACAGAGCCCGGCACGGATCGCACTGGCATGGGACGTACAGCGCGGCCGAATTGAAGCCATACCTTGCTGCGGCGACCTCGTATGTTCGGCTCCGGGCCGAATCCGATCGGTTCATCAAGGCGGCCCTCAGCGCAATCGTACTGCTCCTTGAAGAGGCGGGCCCCACGGAGATCGCCACACGGCTCAGGGGCATGTCGGCCAACCGACGGGCTCGCATCGCATTAGCACGGCTTCGGGTCGCAGGCATCAAGCCTGAACGCTTCGTTGCCATCGTGCTGGCCGTCGCCGCGTTGATTGAAGAAGACCCCGGCTCACACCGGACGAAAGAGTTTCGCACGGTCCAGATCGCAAAGAGTCTACATCGGCTAGCGAGCGGCACCCATAAGCGCTGGCCATTTGTGGACCATCAGGGCAGGCAGCGCCAAACCGAACTGCATGCCTTTCCTAGGTCGTCTGGGCCGGTATTGCGACTGATCGGGCGGGCCGTCGAGCAACCGTGCGAATGGGTGGTGGAAAAACACCTTTCCGCCGTCCTCGCCCTGAAGGTTAAACGGTATGGACACCATCCCGTGCTTCAGTAGGCGTCGGATAATTTGCAGTGATAGATTCTCGCACGCCATATCTGGTGGCCGGATAACGGTACGCACATGTTGCGGCATTAAGTCGGTGACTTTGAGCACGGAACCCCAGCAGATAGGAGAGCGCATGAGTAAGCGATCCAAACTCGATTTCGAACGAACCGAGAGCGATTTAATTTTGAAGTTGGAAGGCATCGCTATCGCTAAACGGGGCCATCCGGGCTCCGCCCACGCAAACCGTTGGATACCGTTGGAGCCTGGATACGAAGTTATCGATGCTCCAGATGGAAGTATCTTGGTGCACCTCTCCGGTGTTCGGGTTCACTAATAGGATGCGAAGCAATTAGAGCGATCTGATTTGAGCACGACCGCTCAGAATGGAGCGCTTCCACACTGAACGTTTGCAGGGAGTCCAGACATGAACGAAGACTACAGACTCGTCTTCAACTCAGAAGACATTTATGGGACCAAGCTGTCCACCGGCAAGCGATTGGGTGATGCGACACGAAGCAGAAGCGGCTTATTGGCAGGCGAAAGCCGGGGCACGCGCCGCCGCGCTCCGACGAAAACCTTCTTCTGGCTAATCAGGTTGCATTACGGACGACGATCTGCCGTGGCTGGCACCTGAACTATCGCAGAAACAGGGCATTGCACCCCAGGTAATCGAAACTTCCTAGCGCGTGGAATTGGACTGATCGGGTGCGTCAAAGCCGATGTTAGAGCCCGTTACTTTTAAGCAGCGAGATTATGCTCTCCCACCCCCCCAGCACATGATGTTCGATCCTCAGCTTCGCGCGAAAGGGGCGGAGCTTCAAACCGCTATCAGAAGGCTGGCAGACGCATTACTGGCCCACGAGGCCGCGAGCGCTTCCCGCAAGCGAGCACGAAAGGAAGCGGACGCGGCGAAATTCTACGTGGCCATAGAGGCGTTGGCCTGCAATCTCATTCTGCTAAAGGCCACCGGAAGCAACTCCAAACTCGCCGTCCCTCGCTCACATGCCGTCATCTGGCAAGGAAACGCTGTTCTCGGCCAACACTTCTTAACTGCCATCGATCTCCTATCCGCCATGGGCCTCATTGCAGAGGGGCGGCGCGGCTACAGGATCTCGGCTAGGTCAAAAATGCCGTCGCTCATTGAGCCACAAGAACGCCTCGCGGATCACCTCCCGCTGACTCCCCCCGATTGGCGCGCAATCTGTCAAATTGACGATCCCGTGTTGGTCCTCCTGAAGGAAGGAAAGGACGAGGACGGAAACGCCGCCTCCATCGCCTATCGCGAGACCGCACAGTCTAAGAAGTTCGCAAACCAAGTTCGGAGCATAAACGGATTTTTGCGCGAGGCTGACATTGAGGTCGCGGGCCAGGACGACGCCGGCCTCTCGTTAGGAAGGGATGGGCAAATCATTGCTCCCTATCGCCGCTCGCTGAGACGCATCTTCAATAACGCCACGTGGCTTCACGGCGGCCGTCTCGCGGGCGGCTTCTGGATGTCAATGGAGCGAACGGAACGCCAGCGCATTCGTATCGACGGCGAACGCGTGGCGGAGGTCGATTATCGACAGCTTTTCCCGCGCCTTGCTTACGTGCGGGCCGGAGCGCCGCAGCCTCAGGGCGACCTCTACGATGTTTTCGGGAAGGGCTCCGGCCGCGAAGGCTGCAAGAAGCTGATGAACGCACTGCTGTTCTCGCGGGGGCCGCTGAAGAATTGGCCCGAGGACACGCACCGGCATTTTCCGGATGGGATCAATCTCCGGACGGCAGTCGAGATGCTCGCCGCGAAGCACGCATCCATAGCTTCCCTATTTGGAAAGGGTCTTGGTTTCCAACTGATGCGCATCGAAAGCGACATGCTGATCGAGGTTCTCGCTGAATTATCGGCTGCTGGGGTCACCGCCCTGCCTCTCCACGACGCGGTGCTCGTCGCGAAATCCAACGTGGGTGTGGCGCAGGAAACAATGGGAGCCGTTTTTCAACGCTGGAGCCGCTCGCCCTGCGCGATTGTCTCAGTAAAAATTCATTAATGATTACAACATATTAAATCTTACGCCTCCGCTAGTGGAGGAGGAAGCTAGGGGAGGAAACTCAAAGAGTTAGAACTTGAAGGCCTATCTCAGGGCTCTCTTTAAGGGGGGCCTTCAAGTTGGGAGGGTTACACCACCCCTCCTACATGGCCACCTTTAAGGACAATCCACTAAGGCCGAGCTTGCAGCCCCCAAGGTCGACCCAGTGGGCCACCTCTTAGTTCGGGCGAATGAGTCCTTTAGTCCCCTTGTTGGGCCCCTCGATGATGAAGCCAAAGGGGTAGCGCGACTCAGAATCACCGAGCCTACTGGGGTCTGCTTTGGCGGCAGGCCGACATCCGCCGTACCACGAGCAAGGTCTGTTGAGGGCCAACAGGGGCTTCGGCCGGTTCCGCCTCTTGAATCGCCGATACTCATTTCATGGGCGAACACGCGCCTGTACAACCGTCCTTATCAGGCGCACAGCAAACGACGGTCTATCCACTCACACTTTCGGATCGCCCTTCTCATCGAACCGGCTCGCCATCGTAAGCATCAGGCCTTCCACCGCATGACGAATTCGTTGAGCCTCAGCCATGGTGTAGCTGTTTTCCACATGCATGGTCGCGTTTCTCCAAGGACTTTTGACCGCTTCAAGCGACGCGAGAAGGCTTTCGAAGAACTTCGCATCAGGCCCCATTTTATCTGCTGAAGTGGGCCACTTGCTATTGATACCGCCTTTTATGGAGCCAAGCATAACACCCCAGTTTTTTTCTGATGCGCGAACAGGATCGGGTACCCCCAAACAAGATGCCGTCGCCCGAACCGCGACCTCCATCACGCGCATAAAATGAAATACGCTAGCCGTACTACGTTCTAGCGCGAGGCAATTCATAGCTTCATCTATATCAACAGCAGCAGACGGAAATTTTAGCCGAACCTCCGGTGCAAATTGCTGAGTATTGTAATAGCCGCCCAACTCCGGACTGAGCGCAAGAAATCGACGACTCCGAACCTCATCAAAAAGACGTTCCGTCAGCTCTCCCAGAGCAGCGCGGTTGGTGACTGTTTCTCTGTCTCAATTCCCTTCTTAAGCCTGCGAGCATGGGCTAAAGTCAGTGTTAGCTCAAAGTCTTCCAGGTGCTTGATTAGTTCTCCGAGGGCCGACTCAACAGACGCCATCACGTTTCTACCGTGCTCCGCACTCGCTAGCCGTAGTTGCTGCTCCGTCTCGGCCAGAAGGTCGGCCTTCTCAGATAATTTTTTAGAGAACAGCTTACCCAATATTTTACTACTGCCGCTCGTCTGCCGGGCAGGCTTCTTTGACGGCGCCAATATTTCGGTCATGCGTGGCAAATTAAACATGATGGTTGCCCGCGCCTGTCCTAACAGGACGACGGTGCTTACCAACTTTGCTATATCGACTTCTTTCACAGCCTACCCTTTCCCAATAACGAAAAGCGCAGCAGCGCCCGAATGGTAGCCGAACCTTTCGCAAGGTAGAAGAAACTTAAGGCGTTCGAGAAGTCCATTCCATTTCAGGCGGGCCGCGCTTCAGCGTCCGTGTCGGGTCACATGCTGACATTGTGTGAGTGACTGCCGAAGTCCGCTTTGGATCGAAGCGATCTTGGGCAATGCGTCGTCCCCGCTACCGGTGACGGACCCTGCTCCCTCGCGGCCGGTGCTTAAAGTGATCAACCCGACACCGGACGAGATTCAGGACTGCCCCGTCCCTTCCTCTGAGGCACGAGCAGGCGGTCAGGGGTCGTCTTGAGGGCCTTCGCCAAGCGGGCCAGCACAATGATGGTGCAATTACGGGTGCCCCGCTCGACTTGACTGACGTAGGTCCGATCTAGCCCCGCCTCTAGAGCCAAGTCCTCTTGGGATAGGCCAAGCGCCTTCTGGGGATTCATCGGGCTTTGCCTATGGTTCGAACATCAAATTCTCAAGCGTCTGGATATCGAGTCGGGCGGCATCCAAGTCGCCATCCTCTTGGTCAGCACACCGGCCATCTTTTTGGCCACTTGAAAAGTGAAAGAAACAAAGAATAGACTACCTTCGGTTGTTTCACTCGGAGAATAGTCATGAAGCGCATACTTACCTTGCTTTTCTTCCTTCTCCCGTTTCAAGCCCAAGCCCAAGTCCCGTCGTTCTCCACGTGGGTGAATACGAGAGGTTCTGTTCTAAGCGTCTTTTTCGTTGATCCTGCTACCGGTGCGTTCGCGGGGAACTACGTAAACAAGGCCGCTGGCTTCGAGTGCCAAGGCGTCCCCTACGCCGCAGTGGGAGTGAGCAAAGGCACGCGTGTTACCTTCACGGTAGATTGGAAAGGTATCCTCGTGCCCGATTGCCATTCCACGACTGTCTGGACTGGCCGTTTGCTCGGACCAGCCCTCAAGACCAAATGGAAGCTCGATTACGTCGGCGCCGACGGAAAGCCGCATACCATGCGCGGCACGGACGTCTTCACAAAACAATAGGTGCCTCGCTGAGCTTGCAAGGAGAGCCCTCTCCGGAAAGCCTTTTAATGAGATTGGCTCTCACTTGCCTCGAAATTCTAGGAATTTCTGGTTTTGCATCTATTGGCGTTCAATTACTGATCCTCACAGCTACGGTTCGGTAATCACTGTGCTTGCAGGAGGCTGGAGCCACCCGGGAGTGCGATGAGCACAGGTGGATGGAAGCGCATGTCCGCGACTGGATATCGCACGGCAGTACCACCTAGTCGGCCGACGTTGATCAAAGTTGGGGCGCTTGATCTTAATCAAGGCCGCTTTATTTCTCTTTACTCGGGGTTGGCCGGAGGGCAGTTTTTCTCGACTATACACCGTGCACACTGGATGGCCCACGATTTGAGGACATCCGTGGTGGGCTGACGTACGATCACTCCTGATATTCTTATGTTTTGCCACGACCTTCCCTCACCTGGCCCCTTGCCATCACACGAGATTGGCACTGTTACAGTTCGGCCATCGGAAGAGATTGAAGGTGAGCCGTAGCGGCCGTTGTTCTGACTAACATTCTCGATTGTGATCGAGGTGATCGCCCGATTTGAAATTATGAAGTCCTGAGGGGCCGTGTAAGAGACAGAACCACTACGATTATTTCGCCGTGGCCGAGGCGGAAAACCAACTATATCCCCTGAAGGGCACGTAATTTCACCTTGCTGGGTAAATTGCTGAGGTGTTTCGTACGCTGCCTGCAATTGCGCCATGCACTGGTCGATTTCGTCAGACCGGGCACTTCCCGTAGTTGCCGCCACAACAACGAGCGCCCACCCAGCCCATTTTCGCCCAGGACTTAGCATTTATACTACCCTCAATATGCTATCTCGTTTGAAGGCACTGCCGAGCTAGGCTTCTCACCTGATCAACCGATAGCGTGGCGTCCGTCGTGTCAATTCTGTCAAGGCAAAGATTCGCACGTGCGGCATAAGGCACAGTTGTCGCATTGATTTCGGGCGCAGGTTTAATTGGGCGTACAGGCAAAGGTTTGAGAACAGGATCGCTCTGCGCCACAGCTTCGCTCTCGACTATCGGGGTCCTCAAAGGCGTCACAAGCTGCAAATAAATAGTTCCGACGATTAAATAAGTCGAGAAAAGCGCGCCAGACAGAGCAGCAAGCCCAACGCTGTCTATGATCAACGTTGGGAAGAAGTCGGAAAAATTCGTGAAAGTATTCCACCATCGTACTTTCCAAGACGTTTGTAGCGCCTCTGCAAGAGCTTCGTTGGACGAAGGCAGAGATAGCGGGAATTCATTTACTGCGCATGCATTGGGGCTGATTTCAAAGCGTTGCATTAGATGGCGAGCTGCTTTGTTTTCACCGTGTCTTACGAGCGCAGCTACCTCGATGTCTGAAAATCGATCAAGGTCAGTGCGTATCAAGGAAACGGATTTTTGGATCCTCGGTTTCAAGCCGTCACGTTCGTCGATATCATCGATCGAGATAAGGCCTACCCTATCATCGCTCGCAATACGCCTTAGTGTTGCTTCTGCTACGCGGTTCATGGTGATCTGAGAGGCCCGGAGAGCTAAGGCAAACGGATTTGTAAACTCTCCGAATTGCCGCCATTGAAATGGACTTCCTGCATCACTTACCAAAATAAGATCGCTCAACTTGAGCTTATTTTCTTGTCGCTCAGTGTCCAACAACGCAGCCGACTCAAATCCCGTATTGTCGTAAACGCCCCCATCAGTCAGCACATGGGGAGAAACACGAAATGAACCTGGATCTGCGCTAGTGAAACTTTCGTCAAAGAGTATTGGCGGAAATACCGGAGGAAATGCGGAGGATGCTACTACGACCAAGGAAAGCTTCGTAAGCTCCGCGTGGTAGGGCTTCAACTTGGCTTCCTCGAAAACTCGGTATTTATCCTTCGTAAAGAAGCAAAGACCACCGGTTTTCAGGTTTGTGGAGACGATATGAAATTCGGGACCGTTTAATTTCGAAAGCCCATCTAAAGTTTGACGTCCATAAAACTCATCGTACTCCCGCCGCAGCAACTCAGTGCGACCGACCCGCCACCGCCATAAATACTTCGGGAACCGCAACGCGAGGGCATATAGCGGCCACCAAAGTAGTGACCGCCGGATAGCCCTGCCACGAAGATCCCATTGCCGAAGCGACAGTAGACCGAGTTGAGCTTTATCGAAGAATTTGGGAGCACCAACGTATTTGGCCCAATGCTGAACTAAGTGCGCAGCAATGATGCTTCCACCAGAGACGGAAACAATATCTGTTACTTTGTCTAGGAGGTTCAGCCGCTTTAGAGTTCTGATGACGCCTAGGTGAAAAAAAGTCGCGCGAAGACCCCCTCCAGAAAGGCACAAAACTATCGATTGAGGCGGAGATAATTTGGCGGGACCCTCCATCAGCCCTCCATACCTGATGACGTCAGAAGCTTGCGAACGCTATGCGGCATTCCCACCCTCTTAACAGCTCTGAATTGTAGGCTACACTAAATGCTATTCTGATTGGAAGAGGCCACGTGGCCTTAGCGTACTTTGCAGGCTTATTTATGAAATGATGATGCTCGGAAACTTCGCGATGGCGTTCGCCTTCGCCTTGATGGTCACGTCTCCGTAGCCCTCCGAGACATTGCGCGGCGCATACCCCTGAATGGCGTCCGGCACGCGCATCTCGACGCCCTGATCAATGCCGACAGTCTTGAAGCGATGCCGCCAGCCGTGGCTTGGATCAACGTTCTTATCCTTCACCACCTCGCGGACGAATTCATTGACCTTGTTCCGCGCTGTCTTCACCGCGTTGCGCACACCTAACTCGCCGGCCTTGGGATCAACGAACAGATAGCCGCCCTTCGACTTCTCAAAGAACGCCAAGAAGCCTTCCTCGATGATTTGCCGATGGAGCACCACATCACGCGCTTCATCCGTCTTCACCGGCCCCGCTTCCGGGGTCACATGGAGCACCCAGAGCTTGCCTTCGCGGCGAATGTCCTCCTTGCGAATCTGGATCATTTCACCCACGCGGGCGCCCGTGAAGGCACACAGCCACGGCACCCACCGCTTGGCCGCCGCCAGCTTCGGGGCTTCCCGGCCGGGCACGAACTCGCGGGCGTGCTTCAGGATGGCGATGGCCTCCGAATCATAGAACCCTTTGGATCGAAGCTTCCGCGCCTTGCCGACCTTGATGGTGATCCCTTCAGCCGGATTGCTAGGCAGACGACGATTGACCACGGCCCAACCGAATACCGTCTTCATGCCCGCGAGGTCGCTATCCTTCACGGTCTTCGCGCTCAAGCCGCTCTGCACGCGATAGTCCTTGAAGCGAATGATGTCCTCGGGCGTCACCCGGCTCGCCGTATCGTGCTTCAGGAATATCACGAGACGAGCCATTGAGTTGCGATAGCTGTCATAGGTGCTCTGCTTTCGACCGGCCCGTTTGGCTTCCTTCCACCAATCCTCGACTAACCCAGTGAGGGAATTCTTAGAGGCACCCCGCTTTGGCTTTTCCTTCGGCGCATCTGCCGGGGCCTGCCACTCGGGAAAGCGAGCGGCCTTGGCGTCGAGCGGATAGTCTCCGCCTGCATTGCGGTGCCGGCTTGCAAAGGCGTCCCTCAGCGCCACCCAAAAGGCGGTGAGCAGGAGAGTGCGCGACTCGCTGTCCACTCTGCTGATGCCTTTGGTCAGCAAGAGGCGGTCCACGATAGACCCGAGCGCCTTCTCTAGTTTGTTGGCCGCACCGTCGCCGCCAACCCTCTCCCACATCTCGGTTACAGCCGCCCAGTGAGCTTCCTGCTCCTCGTGGCTCTCAGTATCCGGCGCCCAACCAACACCGGGCGTGTGGACCATGGCGACACTCCGGGCGCGGCTCTCGCTGTCCGCCCAAACGCGATAGAGTTCGCCTGCCAAGGCCGTCGCCTGCCGGTGGGTTAGATGCACCGGGGCGTCGTTGCGAAGCGCCTCCCAGACGGTCCCTAGTTGTCGCTGCGAGCGCCTAACGCCTCTTCGCTGGCTAGGCCCAGTGATGCGAAGGGAGAAACGCACGGCCCCAGCGCCCTCGCTAAGCGTAGCTTTAACGACCGATATAGCGCGAACGCGGCGTAGAATTTCTTTCTCCGCGTTACATTAGAGCCCTAGAATATTTTTCCTCGGAGTCTATTTAAGCGCAAGAATGATTTTCCAAACTTCAAAATGCGCATCGAAATAGCTTGGTCCATTCCGATCCCTGTGAATATTGGATCAAGGGGATACTCCCCTAGGAGAGACAGCAATGACCTTTGGTGAAAAAATGCTGCGCTTCTTCGGACGAGCCGACGTGATGAACGCCGTCGTACGCAGAGACAAAGCGACGTATGAACGGTTGCTTTTGGAACATATCTCCAAGTGATCGCAGCTACAAAAACGCATCTCGCCTACGGGCGGAATGCACTCTACCCTACCTCGCAATGGTGGTGGTTCATCGTCGGCATTATCGGTCCCATCGTCATCAGCAAGGCGAACCAAGGCGCTAATGCTGGGAACGTGCTGGATGCAGCAATGATCGACCGCGATTTTTACGAACGGGTCCGGAAGATCAATGGATGGCAGTATCAGATCGACGAGGTCGAAGCTCAGAGGTATCGCGCGGCCTAGCCTACCCTAAAAGGTATCTCTGAACTATGCAGGTTGATGCCACCGTATTTATGCTTTTCGAGGAGAACTCGACCGGCCATTAACGATACACCACTCCGTCTTCCTGGGCCTGACCATAAATCGGTCAAAGGAAGTCGCAGAGTGGGATCGGTTGGAGCCAGTTGAACTCTGAAATCAAGATCGATGTAGGGCCTCAACCCTAAAGGCCTCGGGAGAAATTCGATGTCGCTATTCTCTGTTGCGAGGTGAATATAGCGCCACTCGGCCTCCTCCTGGAATGCAGGGTTCTTCAGCACTGGAGCAACTGAAGCTGCACCGATTATGACGAACCAATTCCACCACAGGATACGCCGACTCCGATCACTTCCTAATGTGGTGTCGATTGCGCAGAGTTCCTCGTATTCATTGAGCGCCCATTGCAGCAGAGACGCAATCAAGCTTGTCTGAATGGCTTTGTCGTAGATCACCGGGACGAGCATGCCGTTCTCCCTATCGATCTCAAACAAGCGTTTAGTCTCGAAACCCAAACAATATCCGCCTTCGCCGTTCCCATATGCTCGCCACTGATTCAGGGAGTTCTCAGCAATTGAAAAACACGCGACGAACACTGAGGCCGTATCCTCAGGCTTCGTGTGAGTGACGAATGCCTCCAACTCTTCGAGGACAGTTTGACGCAGAGACGAAACCTTCTGCGCCTTTTCCGAGCGGATCGCCTCTACGAGAATACTTACAGCATGCAGATACTCGCTGGCGTCGTTCAGATGCGCGAGGTGTGTTGCACGTAAACGCCCGTTCTCGATGATGCCCTTGCAACCTCCGGCGTCGGTGTAATGCCAGAGCTTTTCTGGGAGCGGCTGAGGGACATTGTTGAACAGCGCCCGCTGCACTTGCTCCTTCATTCGGGTAATTTGGTCCAAGGGAATTGGACCTTGCGGGAGCAAGTGGAACATGCGGTGAATCCATCAGCCTTTTGATTCTTTCGGATAAGCTACCTCATAGCGCGGATACTTGGCGAGAGCTGCGGCTTGATCCTCAAGTTCAACACCGTGATATCCGTCCGCCACGGTGCGGCCTTCAAGGGCGTGCCCGGAGATCACATCGAGCGTTCGGCGGTCGATACCTGCCCTTACGCCAATTGGCTTGAAGCGATGCCTCCAGCCGTGGTTCGGCGCGACACCTTTGTCCGGCACCACTCCGCGAGCAAACTCCGCAAGCCTGTTCTTGATCCCCTGCAATGGTCCAAGCACACGCTCCTGTTCGTCACCATCCTCGGAAGGTCGCAGGAATAGATGACCACGAGGTGCAGCCCTCACGAACTCCACAAAGCCCATTTCAATGAGGTGACGATGCAAAACCACATCCCTTGCTTCATTGGTCTTCACAGTGCCCGCCTCGGGCGTGACCGTGAGGTACCAAATGCCCCGGCCATGCTTATGTAAGTCCTCCTTTCGCAACTGGGCCATCTCTCCGACACGCGCTCCTGTATACGCCATGAGCCACGGCACCCACCGCTTGGCTGCAAACGTCTCCGGCATCTCTCCACCACGATTGACCCGGAGGCTTGCCGTGAGAATTGCTCTTGCCTCAGCATCCGTGAAGGCCTTGCTCCGCAGCCTCCGTGGCTTTGCAGCTTTGAGCGTGACACCCTCAGCGGGATTGCTGTGCATCTTCCCATTTGACGCCGCCCATCCAAACACAGCTTTGAGCCCCGAGAGATCACTGTCCTTCACAGTCTTCGCTGAGATCGGTTTCCCAGTGCGAGGGTTGATGGTGGCTAAACGGTGATCCTTGAAGCCAATCACATCGCTTTTCGACACGCGGCTGCAATCATCGTGACCGAGGAATGCAACAAAGGCTGCCATCGAATTACTATAGCTCTCGTGGGTGCTGGGCTTAAGGTTGCGAGCCTTTGCCTCCACCCACCAGCCTTCAATCAACGCAGTCAACGAGCCTCTCTTTAGGACTGGTTGCTTGTTGGTAGTGTCCCCCTTCGGCGCGACCCAAGCAGGGAAGCGTTCCGACTTCGGGTCAGGACTGTAGTCGCCTTGAGCATTCCGCAGGCGGACCTCAAATGCATCACGCAGCGCCAGCCAAAAAGCCCTCAGCAGCAGGCCGCGCGACGCGGCGTCAACCCGTCGAATGCCTTCAGACAGAAGCAAGCGATCAACAAGGCGCCCCAGATGAATCTCAAGGGCGGAGGTCTCCGGGCACTGATCTGCGGGTGGAAGATTGTCGAGGTCAAATGGATCGCGCAGCAGTTTCGGCCTGTCTATCTCATGCTGGCCTATGGTCTCCAACCGAACGAGACGCATCAGGACCGCTTCGAAGATTCCGGCATCGTCCTCGGGATCATGCGGCACCGGATGCATCTTGCCATCATGGCCCTGCTCCGCTGCATACGTGCGTTCGCGTCCCTCGCCCCCGGCCCATGCCCTGTAGACGCGTCCGGCCAAGGCCGTTGCTTGAGCATTGGTGAGGGAGGTAGGGCTATCATCCCGGAAGGCTCGGAGGATGCGCTCAAGGTACTGATCGGCCGCAGCGATCCTAGCTTTGACCTCTGCCGGCTCATCCGCCCGGAGGGAAAACCGAATGGCCTGAGCACGGGGCGAGATCGTCACCGCATGCGTCGCCTCACCGAGCGGAAAATACAGGGTGCGACCAACCAGCCGCTCCCGCACATCCCCCGGAATCCGTCGTACATAGAGCTGAAACCGCGAGCCATCGCGCTTCATTGGACGCACCACCCGATACAGCATGTTGCCTACCGTTGTTACACAGTCCGGCGAGCGCAAATCACTGTAAGGGCTTAACTTATTGAAGGATAAGGAACCCTCAAGGGGATGGTGCCCAGGGGCGGAATCGAACCACCGACACTGCGATTTTCAGTCGCATGCTCTACCAACTGAGCTACCTGGGCGTGCTCCAAAGAGGGGCCAAGGCCCATCGAGCGGGCGGTTTATAGTGGGCTAGAAGCGGCCTGTCCACCCGGCTTCGCCAAGAGGCTTCGCCGGGCGCGGCCCGGCTGTGCACAAGATGGGGCGGGCTTGCTGCGGCTGGTGCGCGGCGCGTCGACCATCGGATTAAGCAATTGATATTATTTCATTATTCTTCGCCGTCCGCCTCGTCGTCGCGGCCGGGGATGACGTAGGAGCCTTTCAGCCAGCGGTTCAGGTCGACGTCGCGGCAGCGCGAGGAGCAGAACGGGCGGGTGGCTTCCGACTGCGGCTTGCCGCAGATCGGGCAGGTTTTGAGCGGGCCGGCGGGCTTTTTGACGTGGTCGTCCATGATGTCGGCAGCTTACTCGGGGTGAAGGCGTTCAAGAGCCTGTCGGCAAAGCGGTTCCTCGGGCGGTCGCGCAGGCGTCGCTGGCCGGGTCCGGCGGGCCCATTCTACTGTGCATGGGGTTGTTTTCGAGATTTTTGTCGGCGCGCTAGATGGCCGTGGCGTTGAGCCAGCCGAAGCGGATCGGAAAACCTTCGCCGCCGAGCAGCGTCGTGGTCTCGTAGAGCGGCAGGCCGACGACGTTGCTGTAGGACCCCACCATCTTGACCACGAAGGAGCCGGCGATGCCCTGCACGGCGTAACCGCCGGCTTTGCCGCGCCATTCGCCGGAGCCGATATAGGCTTGGATGTCGTCCTCGGAGAGGCGCTTGAAGCGGACGCGGGTCTCGACCAGGCGCTGGCGGAAGGCCTCGCGCGGCGTCACCAGGCAGATCGCGGTGTAGACGCGGTGGTTGCGGCCCGACAGCAGCCGCAGGCACTGCGCGGCCTCGTCCACCAGATTGGCCTTGGGCAGGATGCGGCGGCCGACCGCCACAACCGTGTCGGCTGAGAGGATGAAGGCGCCGCGCAGCTCGTCGTCGAGCTGCACCGATTTCAGCGCCGCATCGGCCTTGGCCCTTGCGAGACGGTTGGCGCAGGCGCGCGGCAGCTCGCCCCGCTTCGGCGTCTCGTCGACGTCGGCCGGCCGGAGCGCGTCCGGCTCGATGCCGGCCTGGTTGAGCAGCGACAGGCGCCGCGGCGAACCGGAGGCAAGTACGAATTTGGGGCGGCCGAGCATCAGGTGATTTGGGGGATGAAGCAGGGGATGAATTGCGCGCGGAACCTATCGGAAGGGGGCTGATTTCACAACCCGGGAACCCGGACTTTACTGATTCGAGGCGTCCAACATGCGTGTGCCCTCGGTCTGTGACGCGGGTGTTACGGCTAACCGCTCGCCGCGCCGACCTTCGCAAAACGCCTGCGGATGCGCATCAGGAGCTGGTCGCAGACATCGCGGTAGGCGGCGAGCTTCTGGTCGCGGCTGCCTTCGATGGTGGTGGGATCCTGCGTCGGCCAGTATTCGACGTCGGCGGCGAGCGTGCGGGTCAGCTCCAGCGCCTTGTGGTGCGCTTCGGGCGAGAGCGTGATGATGAGGTCGAAATTCAGCCCCTCCCAATCCTCCAGCTCCTCGAAGGTCTGCGGCTTGTGGGCGGAGATGTCCTGCCCCAGTTCGTCCATCACGGCGACCACGAAGGGATCGAGCTCGCCTTTTCTGGCGCCGGCCGACTTCACGTAGAGGCCCTGCGGAAACATGTGCCGGAGCAGGCTCTCGGCCATCGGCGAGCGCACGCTGTTCATCGCGCAGGCGAACAGCACCGATTGCGGATCGCGTGCGCGTGGCGGACCCGCCATCGCGCCTAGCCTCTTTTGAAAGAGGGCATGGCCTTGTCGGAAAACCGCTGCACATTTTTCCGGGCCATTAAGCCGTTTGTCTCGCGCATGATCTGGTCCGAAAACCGGTGCCCACTTTTCGGGATCATGCCCTAACCCTTCCAGTGCAGGACGGTGATGAGCGTGAACAGCCGGCGCGAGGTCTCGAAGTCGACCCGCACCTTGCCCTTCAGCCGCTCCTGGAGCGTGCGCGATCCCTCGTCATGGATGCCGCGGCGCCCCATGTCGATGGCCTCGATCTTGTCCGGCGTAGCTGTCCGGATCGCCTGATAGTAGCTGTCGCAGATCATGAAATAGTCCTTCACGATCCGCCGGAACGGTGTCAACGACAACAGATGCGCGACCACGGGCGCGCCGTCCTCAAGGCGAATGTCGAACATCAGCCGGCTGCCGGTGATGCCGATATGCAGCGTGAACGGCCCCTTCCCGTCGGCGCCATCGGGCGCGAACAGGTTCTGCTCGATCAGATCGTAGATCGCGATCGCGCGCTCATGCTCGATGTCCGGCCCGGAACGGCCGATCGAGTCCTCGTCGAGGGTGACCGCGACGATGCGATTGGTCGAGTCGTCCTGTTCGGGCGGCTGGGTCATGACAGATTGAGGCGCAATCCAATCGAGCGCGAATGGGCGTCCAGCCCCTCCGCTTGTCCGAGCGTCATCGCGGCAGGTCCGAGCGCACGCAGCTGGTCCGGGCCGCATTTCAGGATCGAGGTGCGCTTCATGAAGTCGGCAACTCCGAGGCCTGAGGAGAACCGCGCCGAGCGCGCCGTCGGCAGCACGTGGTTGGAGCCGCCGACATAGTCGCCGATGGCCTCCGGCGTATGCGCCCCGAGGAACACCGCGCCGGCGTTGCGGATCTTTGCGGCAAGCGCGTCGGGATCATCAGTCATGATCTCGAGATGTTCGGCCGCGATCGCATCCGCGAGCGGAATGGCGTCGGCAAGATTCTTCACCATGATGATGGCGCCGAAATCGGCCCAGGAGGCGCCGGCAATTGCGGTGCGCGGCAATGTCTTCAGCTGCGCTTCGACAGCCTTTTCGAC
The DNA here is from genome assembly GCF_040547805.1 of Bradyrhizobium sp. LA6.1. Lineage (NCBI taxonomy): Bacteria > Pseudomonadati > Pseudomonadota > Alphaproteobacteria > Hyphomicrobiales > Nitrobacteraceae > Bradyrhizobium > Bradyrhizobium sp. LA6.1. Next base: position 119,426 of record NZ_JBEPQK010000010.1, read on the forward strand.
ATCGGCGGCGAGGCGCGCGGAATCCGTGATCAGGATCGATTGCGCGCTGGCATCATGCTCGGCCTGCGCCAGCAGATCAGCGGCGATCCAGTCGGCATTGCCGGTGTCGTCGGCAATCACCAGCACCTCGGAGGGGCCGGCGATCATGTCGATGCCGACCTTGCCGAACACCAGCCGTTTTGCAGCGGCGACATAGGCATTGCCGGGGCCGACGATCTTTGCGACCGGCGCGATCGTCGCGGTGCCATGGGCGAGCGCCGCCACGGCCTGCGCGCCGCCGACCCGGTAGATCTCGCTGACGCCGCCAAGCGAAGCAGCCGCCAGCACCAGCGGATTGAGCTTGCCGTCCGGCGACGGCACCACCATGACGAGGCGCGCAACGCCGGCGACTTTTGCCGGTACCGCATTCATCAGCACCGAGGAGGGATAGGCCGCGGTGCCGCCGGGCACGTAGAGGCCCGCGGATTCGATGGCGGTATAGCGCCAGCCGAGCTCGACGCCGAGCGGATCGGTGAAGCGCTCGTCCTTCGGAAGCTGGCGGCGGTGATAGGTCTCGATGCGGTCGCGTGCGAGCTTGAGCGCATCCAGTGTCGCGGCATCGCAGGCCTTCACGGCCGTCTCGATCTCGGCGGCGGTGACGCGAAGACCGGATGCATCCAGCTTCAGCCGGTCGAACTTTGCCGTGGCCTCGAGCAGGGCCGCATCGCCCCGCCTGGCGACGTCGTCGACGATGGTGCGCACGGCGGCCTCGACGTCGGCCGAGACCTCGCGCTTGGCGGCGAGGAAGGCCGCGAATCGCTGGTCAAAATCGGCGCTGCTGCGGTCGAGACGAACGGGCATTTTTGGCCTGGCTTCCGGCTGGTCTTTGGGGCGGATTGGCTCACCCGACCCCCTGCTCAATGGCGCGGCGGGGAAGCTGCGTCAACCCTCGGGAGATGCCGTTCCGGCAGCGGCCCGACCTGGCTTGACTGGTATACCGGCCAACTCACCCCTCCTCCTCGAGGCCCAGTCCCGCCCCGAGCTCGTCCGCCCCCAGATCGGTCAATTCGCATTCCAGACATTCGACGTCGAGGCGGATGGCGCCGCCATGGGCGAACAGCAGCAGCGCGCTGCCGCCGGGCTCCTCGTCGCGGCCGTCCTGGGAGTGAAACTCGATGCCGACGAGGTCCAGAACCTCGTCCGGCGCGCCGAGGTCGATGTTGCGCGACTTGCAGGCGAGCACGCGGTCGAAGCGGAGCGCGGCGACCAGCCGGCGGGGTTCGGCCTCGCCGTCCAGCGACTGCTCCCAGTCCAGCCGGCTCATCCCGACCACCAGCCGCTTCTCGCTTTGCCGCCAGATGATGTCGGCGGCCTGAACGCGGGCGTCCTGCACATGGGTCGAGATCACGGCGAGATCGTCGGCGTCGAGCGCGATCAGTTTGAGCTGGGGAGACATCGCCGGCATTTCTCCTCGGGGTCCGATCAGGCTCAACGCGCGCGGACGCGGAAATTTCCGTGAAACTAACGAGCTAGCCGGCTAGAGGCTATTGATATCCTCCATCTCCAGCACCTTCCGCGGATACCCCTCCCGGGCGACACGAATCATGGCGCGGCCCATCTGCTCGGTCGAGGTGACGAGCCGCGGCGAGATCCGGCGCAGCGCCGACCAGAGCGGCCCGGTTGCGGCATACACGGCCTGCACCCAGACGGTCTTGGAGCGGGCGCCGTGCAGGGGCTGAATCGCGCCCGGACGGAACATGTAGGCGCCCCGGAACGGCAGCTTGAGCAGATCGTTTTCGGTCTTGCCCTTGATCCGCGCCCACATCCGCGATCCCTGCTCGGTGGAATCGGTGCCGGCGCCGGTGACGTAGACAAACGTCATCTGCGGATTGAGCTTCGCGAGCGTCGTCGCCGCCGCGAGCGTGAGATCGTAGGTGAGATGGCGATAGCGATCCTCGCTCATGCCGATCGAGGAGACGCCGAGGCAGAAGAAGCAGGCATCGAAGCCCGTGAGCTGCGCTTCGATCGCCGAGTAGTCGGTGAAATCGCCGTGCGTGATTTCGGTGAGCTTGGCGTTGCGCACGCCGGTCGGGCTGCGGCCGACCACGAGCACGCGGTCGATGCCGGTGTCGATCAGGCATTCGCGCAATACGCCCTGCCCGACCATGCCGGTCGCGCCGAAGATGATGACTTGCATCGTGACGTCCCCACCCGGCCCGCGGCTCATGCGGCGACCGCGATCTCGTCGAAGGATACACCGGTCAACGTCGCCGAGACATCCCACAGCATGGCGGCCGCGGCGAAATCCTTCGCCTGCGGTATGATCTTCGCCGGCGCGGGCGGCCCCTTCAGTTCGTAGAACCAGTTCGGACCGTAATAGCCGCCGGGCTCTGCAGCCGGCGAGGTCGCCGCGAACAGCGTGGGCAGCGCGCCTTCGGCTGCGGAGTGGCTGATGAAAGGCTGGAGCCAACGGCTGACACGCGACTGGAAGGTGTCGGCGCCCGGCCCGTTCGGAATGAGATCGGTCCGCGCGTAGCCGGGATGGGCAGCAAGGCTCGTCAGGCCCCAGCCGGCGGCGAGGCTGTGGCGCTGCAGCTCCAGCGAAAACATCAGCATCGCCAGCTTGGACTGGCAATAGGCGCGCCAGGGACGATAGGAACGCTTGCCTTGCAGATCGTCGAAATTGATCGCGCCGGAGCGGTGCGCGAGGCTCGACAGATTGACGATGCGCGGCGCTTTCGCGCGGCGGAGCTGCGGCAACAGCTGTGCCGTCAGCGCGTAGTGGCCGAGATAGTTGGTGCCGAGCTGCATCTCGAAACCATCCTCCGTCTGTTGCCGCTTCGGCAGCGCCATCACACCGGCATTGTTGATCAGGAGATCGAGCTGCTCGTTGCTGGCGGCGAAGCGCCTGGTAAAATCGGCGACGGAGGCGAGACTGGCGAGATCGAGATGCTCGTAGGCGATCAATGCGTTGGGAAACCGCTCGCAAATGCCCTCGATCGCCCGCAGGCCCTTTGCGTCGTTGCGTCCGGTGAGTATGACAATGGCACCGGCGCCCGCCAGCGCCATCGCCGTCTCGTAGCCGAGGCCGCCCGTCGCCCCGGTCACGACGGCGGTCTTGCCGCTGAAGGAGGGGATGTCTGCCGTGCTCCAGTCGGTCATGCCGTATCTCCGTTCGGGGGCTGGAATGAGGCCCGCGACCGGTCTAAATGTGCACTGAGTGCAAGTTTGCAAGAGGTGAAATAATTTGAAGGCTTCGAAGCCCGGCGGGAAATCGGTCAGGACAGGCGCCAAGCCATTGCCGGCAGGAGCAAAATTCCCTGATGGCCCCGGCCTGCGCCAGCGTAAATTGCAAGAGACTCGCGAGCGGCTGACCCGCGCGGCGATGACACTGTTCCTGGAGCGCGGCTTCGAGGCCACGACCATCGACGACATCGCGACCGCGGCGGACGTGTCACGCCGCAGCTTCTTCCACTACTTCGCGTCGAAAGAGGACGTGGTCGCCGCCTGGCAGGAGGGCGCAGCAAGCGCGCTGGTCGCAGAGGTCGTGGCGCGGCCAGCGGGCGAAACCATGCTGACGGCGGCGGAGAATGCGATCGCGGCGGCGGTCAGGCGGATCGACCCGGCGGAAGCCGCGGCGATGTCGCGGCTCAAGCGCGACAATCCCGCGCTTCACGCGCGCGACCAGCTCAAATACGAGAAGCTCGAGCGCGCACTGGCCGAAGGGCTTTCGCAGCGTGCGAAAACCAAATCGGACAGGCTGAAGGCACGGCTCGTCGCCATGATCGCCACCGGCGCGATGCGCGTCGGCGGCGAAAACTGGATCGGCGAAGATGTGCGGGAGAAACCGGAGGTTTTCGTGAAGCGCACGTTCGATGCGATCAGGGCGATCTTGAAGTGACGCTCTTCCCCTCTCCCCTTGTGGGAGAGGGTGGATCAATCGCGCTTCGCGCGATTGAGACGGGTGAGGGGTTGTCTCCGCGCGTGAACTCTTGCAGTTCGACTCGTTGAAGCAGACCCCTCATCCGGCGCCATAGCCGATGCAGAGCATCGGCGTTCTTAAGAACGGCGGCCGAAGGCCGCCTATGCCACCTTCTCCCACAAGGGGAGAAGGAAGACTCCCTCACCCCTTGAAGAACGCGAGCAGGTCCGCGTTGATGGTTTCGGCGTGCGTGGTCGGCATGCCGTGCGGGAAGCCCTTGTAGGTCTTGAGCGTGCCGTTCTTCAGCAGCTTGGCCGACAGCGGGCCGGAATCGGCGTAGGGAACGATCTGGTCGTCGTCGCCGTGCATCACCAGAACGGGCACGCTGATCTTCTTCAGATCCTCGGTGAAATCGGTCTGCGAGAACGCGACGATGCCGTCGTAATGCGCCTTCGCGCCGCCCATCATGCCCTGGCGCCACCAGTTCTGGATCACCGCTTCCGACGGCTTTGCGCCGGGACGGTTGTAGCCGTAGAAAGGACCGGAAGCCAGGTCGCGGTAGAAGCCGGTGCGGCTGGCGGCGAGCTGCTTCTGGAGATCGTCGAACACGCTCTTCGGCAGGCCGCCGGGATTGGCCGCCGTCTGCACCATCAGCGGCGGCACGGCGGAGAGGATCGCAGCCTTCGCCACCCGGCTCTCGCCGTGACGTGCGATGTAGTGCACGACTTCACCGCCGCCGGTGGAGTGGCCGACATGGATGGCGTTCTTGAGGTCGAGATGTGCGGTCACCGCCGCGAGATCGTCGGCATAGTGATCCATGTCGTGGCCGTCGGCGACCTGCGAGGAGCGGCCGTGGCCGCGGCGGTCATGGGCGATGACGCGGTAGCCGTGATTGGCGAAGAATATCATCTGCGTGTCCCAGTCGTCGGCCGACAGCGGCCAGCCATGGCTGAACACGATCGGCTGGCCCGAGCCCCAATCCTTGAAAAAGATCTCGACGCCGTCCTTGGTGGTGATGGTGGGCATGAATGGCTCCTTCAGTGAAAATCAATCCGGGGCTCGCAAAACGCGAGCCGGCGATCCGGAGATGGTCGGGCGATGTCACGAGGTCGATGCCGCGCACCGACCGTGAACGTGCGATCAGGCAAACGTCATCGGCTTGTAGCGGCGCCAGGCGCCGATGGTCAGCACCACGAAGAACACGAGCACGATGCCCTGCACCACGGCGAAGACGGGGCCTCCCGGCGGATTCGGCGGCACGGCAGGCGCGAGCGCGGCGAGCGCCGGCACCTTCAGGAACGACTGGATCACCAGCACGAAGACGTTGAAATAGAGCGAGATCATCGCGGTCACGATGTAGACGGGACGCCAGACCCCTTTGAGCTTCATTCCGTAGAGCGCGAGGCAGGCGATCGCGAGCAGCACCAGCGAGATGCCGGCGATGATGTACGAGGGCAGCAGCTCCTTGAACGGAAACAGGAAGCCGGTGACGCTGGTGAGGATCGTGAACAGCAGGAAGATCGCGGTGAGGCCCGGCATCGACTTCGACCCGAGCAGGCCGAACATCACGACCAGGCCGGCGACGATGCCGATCAGGCTGATGATGACATGGACCAACGTGAAGGCGGGCAGGCTCAATCCAAGCATCATCTCACTCTCTCCGTTTGGAAGCTTTGGATGGTATTACGGCCCTCATTGAATGGCTACATGCGCGATGTCACAGGCTCGTGCGGAGCCATGCGCCGTCGTGCGAATCGAAAAACGCATGACTGAATTTTTTGCACCGCTGTCACAAACGACGGCAGTTTGTAGCCCGGATGGCGCGAAGCTAAATCCGGGCTACGAGCTTGCAGGTCTTCGACGAAAGTTGAATCGAATTTGGCGAGACGCTTCGCGCGCGCTCAGACTTCCTTGGTGTCGAAGATCAGCAGATCGGCGCCGCCGCTGGCGAATTTCGGCACGTCGCCCGCGGCCGCCTTGCCAGCTTCGCTGCCGAAGGCCTTCTGGATGTCGCCCACGCTGTCGAAGCTGAGAATGGCGACGAGGTGGACGCCCGATGGTCCGGCGGGCGAGCCGACTGCGCCCGTGCTGACGGCGTATTTCTTCAGGCCGGGAAGTTTCTTCGCGAGCGGAATGTGGGTCTCGGCATAATGCTTGTCGAAGGCGGCGGCGTCCTTGGGCGTCTTGTAGAGCACGACGAGTTCGGCCATTTAGTCCTCCCTTGTGAATCTTTTGTTCTTCCACGCGCGATTGGCCTCGCGACGGGGCGATAGTCTGTGGGACACGGCAAGATGGCAAGTGAGATTCCGCTTGCCGTCTGCTTGTCTTGTCCTTGACTAAAGCGCCGGTTTTGCGGCGTCACCGAGATAGCCGTGCAGGGAGGCCACGACCTGCGCGCCTTCGCCGATGGCGCCGCCGACGCGCTTGACCGAGCCGGAGCGGACGTCGCCGACCGCGTAGACGCCCGGCACCGAGGTCTCCAGTGGGGCCACCAGCTTGCCCTGGTTCAGCTCGGACTGCGCGCCCGTCACGACGAAGCCGCCGCGATCGAGCGTGACGCCACAGCCGTCGAGCCAGTTGGTGGCGGGATCGGCACCGACGAACAAAAAGAGATTCTTGATGTCGGCAGAGTCTTCATCGCTCGACAGCCGGCTCTTCCAGCGGATGCGCCGCAGCAGCGAGGCTTCGTCGCCCTCGAGCGCGGTGATCTCGGTGTTGAACATCAATTCAATGTTCGGTGTCGCTTCGATGCGCTCGATGAGATAGCGCGACATGCTGGCGCCCAAACCCCCGCCGCGGATGATCATCAGCACCTTCTTGGCGTGTCCCGACAGGAACACGGCCGCCTGCCCCGCCGAATTGCCGGCACCGACCAGGGCCACCTCCTCGCCGGCGCAGAGCCGCGCCTCGACCGGAGAGGCCCAATACCAGACGCCGCGGCCCTCGAACTTGTCGAGGTTCTCGATCTCGGGGCGGCGATAACGCGCGCCGCTCGCAACCACGACTGCGCGCGAACGCAAGGGATCGCTGCCGTCGAGCGTCACCGCAAAGGCGCCGTCCCGGCGCGTGCAGTCGAGCGACTTCACCGTGACGGGGATCATGATGTCGGCGCCGAACTTCTGCGCCTGGTTGAACGCGCGCGCGGTCAGGGCCTGGCCGGAAATGCCGGTCGGAAAGCCCAGATAGTTTTCGATGCGCGCGCTGGCACCGGCCTGGCCGCCGAAGGCGCGGGTGTCGAGCACGGCAACCGAGAGCCCTTCGGAGGCTGCATACACCGCGGTTGCCAGCCCGGCGGGTCCGCAGCCGACGATCGCGACATCGTAGATGCGGTCGTTGCGGGGGCCGCCGATCATGCCGATCGCGCGCGCAACCTCGGTTTCGCTGGGGTTGCGCAGCACCTCGCCGCTCGCCGCGACGACCAGCGGCCAGTCTTCCGGCTTCGGCGAATAGCGCGCGATCACCTCGGCGGCGTCGCGGTCACGCTCGGGATCGAGCAGATGATGCGGCTGGCCGTTGCGGGTGAGGAAGCCCTGCAAGCGCACCACGCCGGCCGAATACGAGGGACCGATCAGCACCACACCGCCGACGCCGGCCTGAAGCAGATTGACCCGGCGCAGGATCAGCGCGCGCATGATGCGCTCGCCGAGCTCGGCCTCGGCGACCAGCAGCGCGCGCAGGCGGGGCGGCGGCAGCAGCAGTGTCTCGACCTCGCCTTCGGCGCGGCCGTCGACCAGTGCCGGCCGGCCCGAGAGCTGGCTGAGCTCGGCCAGAAATTGCCCCGGCCCCTGGTCGATCAGCGGCGTGACATTGCCGAGCCCGTCGCGCTGGGTGATGGCGACGTGGCCCTTCAGCACGACGAACATGCCCGGTCCGGGCTTGCCGGTCTCGAACAGGAATTCGCCGTCGGCGTAAGTGCGGACCTCGCCGAAATTCCGCATGCGCTCGATCTCGGCCGATGTCAGCGCCGGAAAGGTCTGCTCAGGGCGCGTGAACCGCGACATCTGCGCATCACCATCGTTTCGTTGCTGCTCGTCCTGCCCCATTGCCACGTCCATGCACTCCAAAAATTCTAATCGCCAGACTTCAATCGCCAGTCTTGCCGGCGGTCCCCTCATCTAGGGAAGCATCGTCGTTCTGCGAGGGGTCGGTGATTGCGGCGCGTTCGCGCGCCTGCACTTTCCGTCGCTTCAGGTTTTCGCGCAGCGCCGATTTCAGCCGGTCGTCCCGCGCCCCCCTCGCCTGTCTCGTGCTCTTGTCGTTCTCGTCAGCCATCAGCGGTCCATACCAGCGATCCGCGATAACATGCCCGGAGAATGCGGCAGCTCAAGAGGCCCCTCGCGAACTGTTCGTGCGAAATCCAAAATGGGCCGAATGCCACGCCGCGGCCAACTGGCCAGTTGGCCGGGGATATCGGAACCGAAATCGGCGGAAAGTCGGTACTTTCACCTGAAAACGGGCATTTTGGCCCCGATATCGACCCGATTTTCTCGTTTTGGCGGAGCTAGCAAGCTTGCACAGGAGGGGGGCTTGTGGCAGATATCGGCCCGCTTGGTAGGCCCCCTTGGCGGCCGATTCTCATCCCAGCACATGCTGCCGTAGCTCAGTGGTAGAGCACTCCATTGGTAATGGAGAGGTCGACAGTTCAATCCTGTCTGGCAGCACCATTTCTCCAGCAATAACAATCAGTTCGATGCAGACGACAAGTTCGCACCTTGCAACCTGCGCGAGATTCACGTCTTTTTCGCTGATATCCTGCCACCCAATTTGCCACCCCATGCATATCTTATGTCGGCAACGACTAACGACAAAGACTTACCCCTCGATAGCGCCCTCAAACAAAATAGCCCCTCCAGCTAGGCGGAACGATCTCCTAGCCGAGGGGCTTTTTTCGTGTCTGAGTTACAAAACAAGTCGGGACAGCGTGGTCTTCGCCATCCCGACCAAGTCAGCTTGTTAGGCTGACAGAGTATCTACCAAGAGGAAATAGATACTCAACCTATGATTGCTTCATTACCACAAAGCTACTGTGTCATCTGGTAGAGGTGGTAGACCGCTTTCTTCTCTCTCGCGGCTGGCGGTGATGTTCAACTCTTCTTCGACTTCGCTTACTTCGTTCTCAGTGATGTAAGTTCGGAAGGTGGGCACCATTTTGTGCCAATCGTAGCCCTTCCTATTGATCGAACTAATTTTCATCTGCTTTGTCGATATCTCCGGATCGTAATCCGAGAGACATTTCGAAAGATGATTGTGATCAATCCACTTCGGAATACCTAGTTCGTGAAGCTCTTCCAGTAGCGTAAGAGAGTGTATTCGATCTTGGTACTTGCCACTTCGAAAGACCCTATAGACGCTCAGTAGTATCGAATGTGATAGGTTGTCGGCTTTGCCTGCTGCGAAGAACTGAGCTGCCTTCAATCCGCGCTGATACCACTCTTCATCCACCGCCTTAGCGACAGCTAACAACGGCTCCCACAGTTGCTCGTCTCGATTGTTGAGAAAACTCGTCTCTAGAGAGAAAGAGTTGAGCTTGCCGATAAAGGATGCATCGTCCGCCAGCGCCGTCAGTCTGTCCCGTAGTCCGGCTAGGGCTTCGAGATTTGTATGTCTCTCAACCGTTTCGTTTGCCGACTTAGGCCGCATGTTGATTACAAGCGTTCTTGTTTTAGTAGGCCCTGGTATCCGAGCCATGCTCAACCCTGCGAAGACCTTAGGACAATAGGCTGGGGTTTCGTTAAAGCCCTCCCCGAACCTTTTCATTCGGGTGATCGTCTTGCCCCGTTCGTATCCGAGATTGCAAAGACGGATCAAATCAGAGTTGTCCTTGCCGTGACTGAAGATCGTGTCGATTTCATCTAAGCAAAGAGTGATGATCTTTTCCGGCTCTGCATCTATCTTTGCTAGCAGTGACGCCGTGGTATGGCTTCCGGCAGAGATCGCGTTGCAGGCCAGCAATTGAGTAATCTTTAGCGCTTGAGACTTCCCGCTTGCAGGTTCTGGTGACATAAACGCCAGCATCGGGAAGGCGTCGAAAGCTCGAATGGTCTCGTGCCTTAGAAAGTAAGACGCAACAATCCAAAGGGCATTCGTTACGTATTTTTCTTCTTTATCGAAGACGCAATTTCGTCTGATCTCTTTCTCGATTTGGTCGAGTATAGTGTTTTCCTCTTGCATATAACTCTATTCTCTATCGACGGGGATGTACCGGTCTACAGCGGCGGAATAGCCGAGGTCGTAACCTACCAACTGTCCTGCCCCAAAGCCTTCGTCCCAGTCTTTGTTTTTAGATCTTGGAAGCTTCTGAAAGTCGAGCTTGTCTTGGACTGAAACATTTCCGGCATCAAAGACGGCCATCATTTACCGAGCCCTTGCGGAATTCGTGACGTGAGCCTTTGAGATCGTCCCGCTTTCAACCTCAGAGTAGACGTGCTTAGCGGGACTTTTGACGTTGATGCCGCCGTATCCCGCGCCGGCAAACTGGGGGACTCTATCATGGGCGTCCACAACAGTAGTTCTAACGTGCTCTTGAAGCTTTGCTTGATTGCGGCTGTTAGACGGAGAAGCTCTATCCTTTTCAGGAATTGTAAGATTGGGATCATCGGAGATGATTTTCATTGTTCTTTCCATGGGGGATTTAAATATTTGTGTTTCAGTGTGACTTGGTTGAGAAATTTGTGAGGCCTTTCCATCGCGGAAAGCTTGTCTCGCGTCTTAGCTCTTCCTCCACCGGAGGATATGACGAGATTGTCTCGTTTAAGATTGCAGGCGTCTCTATCGAGTAGTTGCACCTTTTCGCCCCTCGAAGCATTGGCTACTAGTCTTGTAATGGACACGCGGCTTTTTCCGCGCTCGAAGACTTGACCGTTTGAAAGTCGCCAGCGGGGATCTAACCCCATCTCGATTAGCGAATTGAAATCCTCTTGGAACAGCTGCACGACTTTGTCGGAGTTAGTCAGAGGTACTGAAACAATCGGATTGAGAGCGTCATCCAAGGAATGCGTTACTTCGACGGAGTGCAATTCGCTTCCTCTTGGTTCTTCGCTTCGTTGGCGAGGAAGTCATCGATGAATGATTTCACTCTCTCAGCAGACGTAAACCGTCCTCTCAGTGGAATAGGCGGAGAAGTTTGGTCCTTCATTTGGATGCTCCAGAGAAGGTGCTCGCTATCTCGTGTGAGGACAAAGTTGCGGTATTCGAAACCGACTAGCTCAGCATTTTTTGGAGGTGCCGCCGGTTCTGCGTATTTGAAATATTTCACGGTGTCAGACATCGGCTGGCCAATCTGCAAACCTCTCGCCGAGAGCCATGGCGTCTTGATGCATCTGGGCTTGGCTCTGCCAATACAAAGAAGGATTGCTCTTCTTGAGCCGTGTGTAATAGCTCCAAGTCCGCTGTTGCTGACTTTCTTCGTCAGCGAGCATTCTGCGGATTTTGTTTTGAGTCGTTTCGGAAGGTTGGTAGCCCGTAATAGGCTGATCGTTTGTAGGGTCGTCTAGTATCATTGTTGGAGGTTGTTTCCTTATAGAAAGCAATATTGCAATTGTACATGATTTTTAGTGCAATGTCAAGTACTTACTACCTTAGATAGTAAACTTATAATATGGAGGTGGTGTCGTTATTCTTGCAGTCTTCTTCTCTCAATAAGGTAGAGAGGTAGACCAAGTAGACGGTAATTCCCCTACTGGCGGTAGGCTGCGTCTATCTTCCTAGTTATTATTATTCTGTTTTTTCTAATCTCTATCTATGATGAGCTGGGAGCGCCGCTCAAAGCTGACAGGTCTCGCGCGTCCCGGCGCTACCGTCTACCGGGTCTACCTATTCTACTTTGTCTAATTGGGGCGCGGAAATGGACGGCAATAAGGGCTGCACGTTTGCCATGATCGGCATTTTTGTGCTGATACTGGGCGTCGCGTGGCTTCATGATCAAGCTAACCAGCGTCCTCCAATGTCTGACGCAGAATTTCATTCACGTATGGAAAAGCAGAGAGCGGATCGACGGCAGCGCTGCATCAACAATGCCAAGCTGGCCTATGACTCGCTGCCCCAATATGCAAAACAGCACTTAAATGAAATCATCGAGCGTTGCGCGAGCGACGACTAGAACGATTTACTTGAGAAGAAAATAAGCGGAATGCCTCGCCTACCTACGCAGCCATTGAACTCAAGCTCGCGGTCTTTCATCTTGAGATCACGCTTGCTGACATAGGCCCGGCACTCCACCACAGCCGTTCGGATTTCTGTATCATCGCCGCTAAGTGGCTTCGAATATCCGGGGAAGTTGCCTAGCGAGCTTGCGTCGCCTGCGAAAGAGCAGGGCATCCAGAAATTCACTGCCACAATTAACAGCGTCAAGACATTCCGCATGGGAAACCTCTAGCTCGTCACCTGAGGATAGCACCATTCGGCGTCCAGCTACAGCATCTCCCGCGCGCCCAGGCTCTACCGTCTACCGGGTCTACCCGGCCTACCCTGATTGACGCGACTCACCTAGGTTGAGGCCTGGATTCGCCTCAACTCGGAAGAAACATATGTCCGACGCACTTGATTGGAACGCCCGAAATGATTGAAAGCATCTCCCTCAAATTCACGAAGAGGACTGACCCGCTTGTCGTGCCTGCGCGTGGGGTAACGATCTTTGTGGGTCCAAATAATTCTGGCAAAAGTCTTTTGCTCCGTGAGTTCGAATCGGCATTCATGAGCAACGGCACCTCTGAAACGAAGATCTTTGGCGACTACGAACTTCAATGGCCAGAAGAAGCGCAATTCAGAAGCGATATCGAGAAGCTCAAAGAGAAAGCGCCAAGTGACGTGCAATTGGAGAGTATTTACGTCGGTCGTTTCAATTCGAGCGGCTCGTTTGATGCGCAGAAATTGGACCGGGAAGCTCTTTTCAACATATTTAAGCAGCGTAACAAGCGCTGGATGGCGTCCCAATTCTTCCGGTTCTTTCAGATCCGATTGGACGGCCGCACTCGCTTCGATCTTACTAACGACCGGCCATCCGGTGATTTAGCGGGGGCTCCAGTCAATTTGTTTGCGCACATTTTTCAAGACGACACCCTTCGGCAGGAAATTCGAGAAATTGTTTTCGATGCCTTTGGTGTCTACTTAGTTATCGACCCGCTTAACGGTGGCAATTTACGCATTCGTTTGTCGCAGAATCCCCCAGCCGACGACGAGCAATCACTCGCTAAGTCAGCACGAGATTTCCACCAAGCTGCGACCCATATCAAAGATGCAAGCGACGGCGTCCAAGCGTTTGTCGGCATTTTGATAGCAGTGTTGTCCGGTGACTTCCGTTCGATCCTCGTTGACGAACCAGAAGCGTTCCTGCATCCGCCTCTTGCAAGAAAGCTAGGCTACCAACTTGCTGCAACTACTACCAAGCGTTCGGGCTCGTTTATGGCTTCCACGCATAGCGCCGACTTTTTGCTTGGCTGTCTACAGGCGTCTAGTCAAGTTCGGGTCGTCAGATTGGAATACTCGAACGGTAAATCCAACGGCCAGTTGGTCGATTCTGATGCGCTAAGGAAGTTCTTTAAAGCACCCTTGATCCGAAGCGCGAACGTCATCTCCGGTTTGTTTCATGATGGCGTCGTCGTAACTGAATCGGACAATGACAGGGCTTTCTATTCGGAAATCTACTATCGGCTGACCGAAAACGAGCCTGGATTTCCGTCTTTGCTTTTCGTGAATGCACAAAACAAACAAACCATAAGAGATATAATTGGACCACTTCGCGCGTTTGGGGTGCCTGCTGCTGCCCTCGTCGATATCGACATTCTAAAAGATGGCGGATCAACATGGACTGGTTGGCTAAAGGCAGCGAACTTTCCTTCTGCAATGACCGGCAGCCTTGGCGTGCTGCGAGGTGATCTGCATAAGCGGTTCATAGACGCTAACGTCGATATGAAGCTAAAGGGCGTAGACGGTCTCCCAGTGCAGGGTGACAAAGATGCAGTGAACGAGCTTTTCGACACGCTGGATCAGTTCGGCGTGTTTGTGACCCGCGACGGCGAGTTGGAATCATGGCTACGCCCTCTGGGCGTTACTAGCAGGAAGGCAGAATGGACGGTCGAAATGCTGCAGAAACTTGGCGATGATCCCGGTGCGTCCGAATACGTGCGTCCATCGAATGATGACGTATGGGAGTTCATGCAACGAATTGTTGCGTGGGTTCGGAACGCAGATCGAAAGGGCATGTCGGTAGGATCTTAGACGCAAGGAGCGCGGTGCAAGTCGTTGCCGAATTTGGCGCGCAGTCTTGCAGCTGAATAGGTTACGTTTGCAACATTCTATCTGAACAGGCACCACTAGCAGGGGCACTAGCATGGCGGGGAAGAGTCAGTCTGAACATATTCTGGAGCTCAGTCGCGAGCTTTTGGATGATATTGAGCTTGGCCGTTTGGAAGCCACTAAGCTTCTCTTGAAATGTTCGCGCTTGGCGCGGTTAGCCGGTTCAGAGGAGGTGTTGAAGTGGATTGGCTTCGAAATGAGCGGGTATAACGGTTCTGATCCGATCTCGCTGCTCTATATGACGAAGACTGGACGTTGGATTAATTACGAAAAGAAGCAGGGGTATTGGGGGCCGTTTGCCCAGCAAGAGGCAAGCATAGCAGCCCTTACTGCAAAACTCTCGTCCATGAACCTGCCCAACATTTCGAGCGAATACGCAGGTATCGCCATTCAAGGTGTGATCACCGCTCAGAACGCAACTACAACTTCAATATCATCTCTCAGCGGGGTTACGTCGCGTGTTTTGGCTCTCCTGCACAAATTCGTGTCGGAGGTTTATTACGAGCGGGAATTTGCTGCCCTTGCTGAGAGTACGTTCGAACGGTACAAAAAAGACGTAGATGCATTGATTGCCCTGCATGCCGGTGACGTCCTTTCTAAAATTCCTGCCGTGGTAAATCGTTTGAATGAGAAGGACGAAGAAGGAATTAGCCAAGCTCTCGCTACTTGCCGACGGATATTGGAAGCCTTCGCCGACGCAATCTTTCCACCAACCGATTCAACAATTGAGCTGAATGGCAATACGCTTAAGCTTGATGCTTCAAAGCACCAAAACCGCATTAATGCCTACATTGCAGGAATAACCACCAGCTCTTCTCGGCGACAAAGATTGCGGCAAAACTTGTCTAACCTCTTTGATCGCGTTTCGACCGGTGTGCATAAAGACGTGACCACCGAGGAAGCTTTCTCTCTCTTTCTCAATACATATCTGTTTCTCGGCGAAGTTCTTCATCTCGGCTTTTCGCCGGACGGCGTTGTTAAACCGGAGTAGTACCTTTAGCTCGCGTTGAGCGAGGGACCTTTTTGTGCCCAATCTGAGAGTGTTCGCCATGGCTATGCCAGACGAGGATTAAGCAATTGCGCGGATGATAGGTTTGCCGCCGACTGCCATGTGTGGACCAGCATTTTACGAGTGCAGTACTTTATCAGCGTAGGCAGGTTCCATTCGGCTCACGGCTTATTCCCCTGAGAAAGAATTGCGCACGAACGTCTCCGTTGCGGAATTGCTTGATCAGCTCGTTTGCTGACAGCTCCGCTAAGGCAGGGCTTGCGACGAACAAAAACATATGGAAACTAGGAATTCTGGGAGACGTTGAATTGGAATCATCTTCTACAGCCTACCTATTGTCTGGTGACTTACCCCAAGCAGTCTAGCAATCTCGGTGTGGCTCTCCCCGGCGTCACGTCTCCGCTTAGCCTCTACGATCTGGAACGGGCTCAGCTTTGGCTTCCTACCAAACTTCACGCCCCTAGCCATGGCCCTTGTCCGGCCCTCCCCGGTTCGAGCAAGAATTAGACTTCGCTCGAACTCCGCAAGTCCTCCGAGGATCGTAATCATCAGCTTGCCATGCGGCGTGGTCGTATCAGCCCAGGTATCAGCTAGTGAACGGAAGCCTGCCCCTGCCTTACTGATCGCGTCTAGCGTGTTCAACAAGTCCAGTGTTGATCTTGCCAGTCTGTCGAGCCTAGTCACCAACAGAACGTCTCCGGCCTTCAACGCCTTTAGAGCGTCATGGAGAGCCTTTCGGTCCCTCTTTGCTCCGCTCTCCTTTTCGGCGAATATCTTATGTGCGCCTCCCTCCTTGAGCTTTGCGCGTTGTGTGTCGAGTGTCTGCCCGTCCGTCGATACGCGGGCATATCCATAGATCGCCATAACGTTCTCCTTTTTGGACTCGATATATGGACAGGAAAAAACCAGAGAAATCAGAGCTTCGGCTTCTGTCCATAACTTGTGAGATTTGGACAGAATAGCGCATAGGAGAGCGCTTGTCCCGACGCTTCCTTGGGTTGAATCAGCATTTTTTCGAGAACCTTCGCACTTTCTCGAAGTCGGAAAATGGCTAGGGCACTAGTGGGGGGTGGGGTGCCTTAAAGGGCGCATGAACTACACCTAAAAAATAGCTGACAAAAATTTTGACCTATCAGGCGAGGAGACAACGATGTCGAGCAAGAAGCTTTCGCCCGACGGCGAAGTGACAGTGGCTTACGGAGCCGCAATGGTTGCGGCATTCCAGGTGCTCATCAATTGCTTAGAAGAGAGCGACGCGTTGTTGCCCGGTCAGTTTCCTGATGCACTTGGCGTCTACATGGAAATGGTGAAGAGCCAAGAAGGAAACCTGAGTGAAATGACACTTGCGGTGCTTCACGACATTCGGATGGCGACATTAAATTAGGTCGTGCCACATAACTTTAATCCGCCCGAGAACAGTAGGATTTCCGGTCTGTCTTCGGGAGCGGACATAAGCGTCCTGTCTCAGCGAGTCGGCTAAGGGCCAGAAGGCAACATCGCGGCCGCGGTTCGGTCTTTCGACCGAAAGGACGTGCGTTTCTGGTTGTCCGCTCGTTCTGATTGCTCCATGATATCTGTGGGAGCGAAGAGATGGTTAACTCTCAATGGCGAGCTCTTCGGAGTAAAGTAGGCGCGCTTCTGCCTATTGTGAGCCTAGCTATCAGTTCATTTGGCGCCGTTTTCGGGGTGCTTCGCTATTTTGATATTCTCGAAGTGATACCCAGTGGTCTGGTAGCGCTTGCAATGCTCTTATTGTGGGCGACTTTGTTGCTGCTGTCGGTGAAACACGCCTCCGAAGACAGATACACTTCCGCGCGAGATATTCTAAAACGGCTGAACTACCCGCCCGGTGTAATTGGCATTCAGAAAGTCATGTTCGCTACCAATCGGCGAATGACCGACACGGTCGAAGGGACGAGCCTTGATTTGGAAAAGATAACTCATCATTTTCAGACCTGGCTCTATTACGGTCGAGCATGGGTAACAATCCCTGCCGTTCACAGAATAGGAACTGTGGAACGACCGCGGCGAATATGGAAATCGCTTTGGCTCCTCAAGGAGGCGGAAGAGCCTGCCAAGCATTTTACCTTAGCTGAACTATCTAGGTTGAAGGAATCCGACTTCTTTGAAGAGATATCGCAGGCGTCAGCAAAAAGCGCGCTCGTGTTTGTACATGGCTTCAATGTGTCTTTTTCGGATGCGCTCTTTAGAGCCGCCCAAATCGGTTACGACACAAACTTTAGAGGCGAAGTGATTGCGTTTTGTTGGCCTTCGAGGGCCTCAGTTGAATTGTACGATGCCGATCGAGAACGGGCACTTGCCTCTCATTACGCACTTCTGGATCTGCTGAATGATTTGCGCCGAAAGGCAAGCATCGAAAATATCTTCCTAGTCGCGCACAGTCTTGGGAGTCAGATTGTTGTCGGCGCACTTTCGGCGATAAATTCGAGACTTGGCGAAGGTGCGCTGGGAGTAGAAGAGCTCGTACTTGGCGCGCCGGACGTAGACAGAGACGTATTCGTTTCGTCTGGTGACTTTATTAAATCAGCTGCACGAGGAATAACAATCTACGCATCGTCTGCTGACAAGGCTCTGATCGTTTCCCGCCTGAAAGCAGGAGGCGTTCCGCGGGTAGGCGACGTGCCACCAGATGGCCCATTATTAATCCAAGGTGTTGATGTGATCGACGTCACGGCTCTCGGAGAAGACATGTTCGCTCTGAACCATGGAGTGTTCATTAGTGACCGTTCAGTGCTCGATGATCTCGGTCGCATCATTACGAGTCGCACTAGACCTCCTCATGATAGAACAACTACCCTAAGACAGGTTCCGCCGCATTGGAGGGAATTGGCAGGACGAACGGCACCGGATTACTGG
The DNA here is from genome assembly GCF_040547805.1 of Bradyrhizobium sp. LA6.1. NCBI lineage: Bacteria > Pseudomonadati > Pseudomonadota > Alphaproteobacteria > Hyphomicrobiales > Nitrobacteraceae > Bradyrhizobium > Bradyrhizobium sp. LA6.1. The sequence continues at coordinate 137,506 of NZ_JBEPQK010000010.1, forward strand.
GTGTATCCTCGTTGAGAGAATTCGAAGATGCCCAATTGACTTCTGCAATGGGTCAAAAGGCGAAATGCCGGAATTGCTTGCGGAAGTCTGCTTCGCTCCTCAAACCGGGCAACTCACATCGTTGGGTCTCCGCGACCGCACGGCAGACAAAAGACATCATTAAAGCCGTAAGTCGGGGATCGCTGTGCTACGCGATTTGACTTACGATGTTTAGTAGCATATTATAGTAATATCAATCTAAGGTAGAGTACCTACCGTATTCTAGTTCACTTCATCCTAGGCCATGCTTCGTTTCCACCGCAGAGAACCTCCTTCGGGAGGTTTTTTGTCGTGGAAAGGAAAGCCAATGAGAACTGCTAGGAGACAGAGACAGAATACCCTCAGAAGGCAAGAACAAGAGTATCGAGACAAGATATCAAAACCGGAGTTGTCCGGACCTGAGAGCCGCAATGGCGATACAAACACCATTAGTGTGCTCACGCTTCAACAACATCCAATTCCTGCGCCGCTACCGATCTTAGAAGCAGAGATCGTTAAGCCGCCCCGACAGCGAAAAAATATCCAACTGATTATTCTCGCCTATTCCCTGGGATTCGTTGGAATAGGCATCAATGGATGGTTTGCCTACAGCCGAGGCTCAAGCGATATCGATAAGCTTCTGCTCTGCGGGCTTGGCTTCATCGCTGAATCCATCATGTTCTATCTGCCTGCCCAGACCGCCAACCTATGGCGGGAGCGTAATTGGGGAGGATTTATCTTCGGTTCTGTGGTGTGCGTGTTGCTCTTCGCCTTCGCCGTTATCAACGGCTTAGGCTTCGCCACTCTCAACCTTCATGAAATCACGACAGCAAGAGCGGAAAGGGTTACTCCAGCCGTCTCTGACGCACAGCGGAGACTCGACATTGTCTCGACTTCAAGGGCTTCCGAATGCATAAGGCGTGGCGACAAATGCCGACAGCTTGAGAAAGATGAGCAGCAAGTTATACAAAACCTCATGGAGGCTAGAGAGAAGGTTTCTGCGACAGCGGACCCTCAAGTAACATCGGCTGCAAAGCTCGTCTCTTGGGTCACCGCGAGCCGATTTAGTCCAACCGCCGATGACTTCGCTATGCTTCGGCTGCTGCTTCTGACAACCCTTCCTCAGCTTGGCGGCTTGATACTGATGCTAGCAAGTCGCTCTCCCAATCCGTAAACAGAGCATTCGCCACTTGAATGGCTTCATCCTGTTGCAAGCCATCCTTCAATCCTCTCTCGACGTAATTCAACCAACGTGTCTTTCGTTCGTTGAACGCCTCTAGCTCCGTCTGTCCGAGGAAATGCTTGTCTAGCTTGTCCTGAATATCTTTGAGTAAGGTTTCACGGCCGATGTAGACGGCATCCATGCCTTTGTCGGTTTCCCGACGCATAAGCTTTCGCTCTTCCAAAGTAAGTTTGGCCTGAATGAACATCGTGTTTGCTGTACGACGCAGATCTTTTGAAAACTGAAAATCCTCTACGCCCGCACGAATTGCAGCATCCTTGATCGACTGACTGACGGCATCCTTAGTCTTGGGGAAAATCTTTCCAGTCGGGGGAGTGCCAGGAGTAGCGAGGGGTGAAGGCATCCTCTCAGGTCCGGGCAAATGCCCGTCGTGATAAAGAGATGCCCATAGCTGAAGCAGCATCAATTCAGCCATGACCGGCAAAACGATCCTAACAGGCTTACCTACATTACCAGTAGCCCGGTCTGTCTTGCTCTTTCTGATCGTTATACGACGCTTCTTGAAATCGATATCGTCCCAAGTCAGGTTGAATATTTCTTGCCTTCGCATTGCTGTGTGTGCGGCGAGCAGGATAGCGAGACGGACGTAGTACCGATTTTCTCCTAGGCATCTATCGGCAGCGGCTAAGAGTCTCTTTAGTTCATCTTCCTCCAAACCTCGCTCTCGCCGACCTCCCGTCGAGCCTTTGATCCTAATTCCTTCCCAAGGGTTTTGAAGCTGAGCTAAACCCGGCCACTTCTTCGCAGCCTTCCAAGCTAGCTGTATGTGACTAACTTCCCAGCGCACCGTGCTTGGAGTGACGAGCTTGCCGTCTCCCGCGCTTCCCGGAGGCTTCCAAGTTTCCTTGGTTCGGTCTCCGATATATTTATCAGCGACCTGACGATTGAACTCGAACAAGGACATTGAGCAAATATCGCGAAGAGAAAATTTCCACAAAACTTGGAATACATTCGACGGCCGCAGACTATCTTCCTCCAGCTCCTCTTTGTCGTCGTATACGGCATCGTCCTCCGTAATGAGCCTATCTCCGAAGTGCATGTAGCTCCGGATGATATCTCTGACCGTGTACTTCTGTAGGTCCTTGACGGTTGTAGGAAGCCCTAGTCCGGTCCGCCGTTTATTGGCGTTGTTCTCTTCCTGAAATTCCAGCGCTTCCTTCTGCGTCTTGAAGTATCGAACGACGCCCGCTGAGCGGTCGCGGTATCGCCACGGAAGCTTTCTCGGCTTTCCATGAGGTTTGTCTTTCATCCTCTCGACTGACATCGCGATCCCTCCTGCGGAGGCTCCCGGCTAATCCGTCAAAGCGGCGATGTCATGGCATCGAGCCACCCCGAAGACCACCCCGATTTCACGATATCGATATTAAGAGATTGATTATTCTAACTAAATCCTCTCTTGATCACTCCCTTGGTAATGGAGAGGTCGACAGTTCAATCCTGTCTGGCAGCACCATCAATGTCCGTGTGACATCAGCAACTTACTGAACATGTTGAGGCTTTCGCGCTGCGCCTGATACACACAGGTGCTACACGATGATATTGAGAATGGCCTGCCCCACTAAACGCCCCGGCTCAGACAACTGGTACTTTCGCAAACGTATCCCAGCTGACGTTCAAGCGATCTTGGCAAAGCTGCCCAAAGCTCAGCGACCAGCGAACTGGTACAAGGACCAGATCAGCATATCGCTTGGAACAGCGGACCGCTCTGCTGCTAAAGCGAGGTGCCCTGATGTCGCTGCGCAGGTCGAGCGCACCATGGCGACGCTCCGCGCGGGGCCCAAGGGGCACCGCCTCGGCCCCTGATGAAGGGGTTGACCACATTTCCGGGCCCCATTACAACTTAGTCAACGTTCGTTGATTGGGATGTTATGGCATGGCCGAAGGTGTGTTCGTGGCGTACTACCGGGTCTCTACTAAGGGACAAGGGAGATCGGGCCTCGGGTTGGAGGCTCAGCAGGAGGCCGTGCGCAACTATCTCAACGGCGGCCGTTGGTCACTCGCAGAAGCGTTCACGGAAGTGGAGAGCGGCAAGCGAGATGACGACCGTCCCCAGCTCGCTAAGGCGCTACAGACGTGTCGCGTCTACGGTGCCAAGCTCGTCATCGCTAAACTCGACCGGCTGTCGCGCGACGCACACTTCCTGCTCGGGCTGGAGAAGGCTGGCGTAGACTTCGTTGCCGCAGACATGCCGCATGCGAACCGGCTGACGGTTGGCATCATGGCGATGGTCGCCGACGAAGAACGCCGAGCGATCTCAGAACGCACCAAAGTGGCCCTCGCAGCGGCCAAGCGGCGCGGTGTCAAGTTGGGCGGTGACAGGGGTGCGCGCCTTACACGAGCGGCGCGGAAGGCCGGGCGCGATGCGCAAGTCGTGAGAGCAAACGAGCGGGCCGCGGACCTTGCCCACATAATCCGAGACCTAGAGGCCAACGGCGTAACCTCACTCAGTGGCATCGCTAGGGCACTCACGGTGCGGCGCATTCCCACGCCGCGCGGTTCAACTGAATGGTCGGCGGTGCAGGTGGCAAGGACGGTATCGCGACTGACCCCGACGGCCTGAGCTTTTCGGGGCCGTCATCCTTGCTGGCCGCCAACGCCGCTTCGCATGGTTGTTTTCATTCAGCTCAATCAGTGTCTTTCAACAGGACGCTTAGCGCTGCTCAACGAGGTCGATCATGGTCTGAAGAGGCATCTGCTCTGATTGGCCATCCAAGTCCTGGCCCTGCATGAACGGAGCATTGCGCAACTTGCTTCTTAGGCCAAGCATGCGGCGCTCTGCCCGCCGGACAAAGGTCTCATAGGACATAGCTCGGACGGTCACCTTGTTGCCGTGGGTGGTGTCATCAACTTCATTTGGATCGACCTTAGAGCCCAAGACGAAGCACGTGACCGTTGAGGTTTTGGTCAACAGCCCCTTGTCCATAAGCTCACGAACATACTTCCAAGCCTGTGACTTCTGCTCCATCCCAATCGTGACACCGACGCGCTTGATCTCAGCTATGACAAGTCGCGAGACGCCATCGACCTCATGCCCGTCATCGTAGGCGTCGCGGCTGTAGAGGCCCACGCTACCGTCAGGCACGATCACGAAGTCGGGACGATTTCTACTTCCAACGGATGATGCGCCGAACACCTTACGAATGACTTCGGTCATTCCTTGGTTGGATGTGAACTCGATACTCTCAAACTCGGGACCGAACACCCACAATGAGCGCTCAAAGAGCGGCTGAAGATCAGCGACCTCGTCTAGCGCGTTGTTGCGCAGTTTGCTGTCCAACTCTTCAATCAACTTAAGCCGCGTTTGGATTTCGTCTAGCGCGATCTTAGCTGTCCGGATCGTCCAGTCAGCGAGGATTTGATGCAGTTCGTCGAGGTCGCCAGTGGGTAATTCGTGCAGCTTGTGGATCAGGCCATAGCGAGAAGTTGATAGCTCCAGCTTGGCCAAGATGTTTGCGACCTGCTCAACCTCGTTAGTCGAGATCGAAGGGCACTCATCAACAACCCGGTCCACGAACTCGCCCCAGCGGTCGCGACCGACTGGTGACAGTCTACTTACTTCACGTGCCAATGATTGCCGAATGCTCGCCTTAGCCTCCTTTCGTCGCCCCGCAGTGAAAGTAGAGAGGAACCTCTTAACGGCTTCATGCACAGCGGTCCTCGTTGCCTGCCAAGCCTCACTCGATGGGTTGAAGGCGGACCAATCTGGTAGGACAGCAATGTCTAAGAAGTCCGCGGAGACAATGATCTGAAAGCGCTTGGCTTCACTAGTGCGCCCATCGAGTATGCGCTCGTCGTCAAACCCGACCCAGCTTTGGTTGCCGACAAGCCGCGACTTAACGCGCCATGCCAAACCATGCTGTCGCGTCGTCCTATCGGCTTTCGCAGCATCGATGATGATCAGATGCGCTGTACCAAAGGCCGCTACCGGCACATCGATTTCGGTGAGGAGCATGGTTGGCACGTCCTCAAAGGTCACCCGAACCCCGTCAACCGATACCCTGAAACTAGGATCGGCTAGGAACCTCGTACCGATGATCTCCCGCGCCTCAGCAGCAGACATGATGACACCGTGCGAGGAGGTGGCGGCTATCTCTGTACCGTGGCCCGCAGCATCGGAGCGTGTCTTTGTCACCCTCAGATCGAAGGGTTGCGTAGTCCCACGCTTAACCTCATAGGTCACCTCATTCCCGTCGCGCCATGTGCGGACGGTGTACGGGTCGGAGAACCGAAACCCAGCATGACGACCACGACCGTTGCGCCCATACGCTTTGCGCGGAGCGTGCCCTTTGAGGTCGAGCGGCGGGTCTGATTGCGTCCCCTCCTCGCGGAGCTTGTCGTAATCGATCTTGCGCCACCGCCTGTCGAACTGAGCCGCGGTCATGCCCCTTCCGTTATCGACAATCGAGAAGCACGTGCCTGCTTGTTGGTCTGGCCAAGTGATGTCGACTGTCGTCGCGTAGGCGTCCCAAGCATTCGCTACCAGTTCGACGATTGCAACCGACGTGTCTGAAATAATGGAGCCTGCATGCAGGTCGAGGAAACGCTCATCAAAAAGAACCCCCGTCGCGTCCACCTGTGTCCCCCTCACGCTGCTCTTGGGTTGTGCGGATGGGCAATGTAACGTAGCGCGATAGACATACAAGGGATTGCCGTCAGACGGGCGACTTCGCGATGCAGCGACGGTTCGATCAATGCTTTTGGCTCGGCTCGGAGGAAATTCGCCCATCCGCTCTGGTCGAGACGATTTCGTCCTCTGGGAAGAGCGTGCCCTCGTTCGCCACGGCCGGTGTCGGATTTGCAAAGGAGCCCCGAGCGGCGTTAGCGATCTTCTCACGTGAGATGGTGTGGAAATCCAAGATGACGCCAAGGAGAGATCGCGCCTCGACGCTCAACGCGTCAAAATGCGTGATGTCCACCTTGAACGCATTTCTTTCCAGCTCGCGAGCCACTATGAAAAGACCATCCGTGGCCGATAGCCGCGCCACATAGTCAGCGATAATCTCAGCAGGAACACGGCCAGCCTGCTGGTCGAAGCCGCGCTCTACCTGCGCAGCAATGCTGTTCCCATTAGAGACGTGCTGTCGCACGAGGCCAACGGCCGTCCGGACAGACGCCAATGCCTCACGAAGGTTTGTGTGTCCGTAACGCACACCGCTGATAAGCGCCGCACGACGCTCCTCGTGCGACTGGAATGCAAGATCAGCCAACACGAAATCGAGCCCGATGGCCGCGTAGGCGCAAGCTGAATAGAAGCCTCTTAGGGCAACCTGGGCCGGCTCCGACTTCGGCGCAGCTTGAACCGCTTGCTCCCCAAAGAAGCCTGCGACGCTCAACGCCATGTTAGCGGAATGGATGCCGAAGTTCGTAAGCAGCAGTGAACGAGCGGCAAGCATCGCCGATCTCCACTCAGCATTCCTCCTCGCAGTATCGACGGCCTTGAAGAAACTGTCGTAGTCTTCAGAGGAGTACTGGTCGCCCAGCCTCAGCTTTGGGGCGCTGACGAGCTTACTAATCGCGCCGCCATCGAGCAGCGTCACGCCAACGGATTTCGCCAGCCTGTGTGAGCTTGGTCGCTTGTCGGTGCTGGCGACTATCGCTCCGTCCACATTGAGCGCTGATTGCAGCCCCCGCGCCCAGATGAGCCGTTCAGCGGCCTTTGGCTTTGTCTTGTTCTTGGCATCGACGATCAGTCGTCTCCGGCTAAGCGCCGCTGGCCTCTCGTATAACCAAACATCCACGTCTGTGACATCTTCATCATCGAGACGATACGGAGCTCCGCGCACGGCGAAATAGCCTGCTTGCCAGAAGTACTCCTTGAGCACTTCTTCCAGCTCCAACCCTTTTCGACCGGTGTTTGTATCCGACATTAGAACGTACCTCCCGTGCGCAGTGCGGAGAGAACGTCCCGCGTCAACTTCTTGCTCTCGGGTGTCTGGCGCTTTCGACGGAAATGGTCGCGCGATTGCTCCGGCCCGACGTAACCCGACATATTCCCCTCAAATGGCCTATCTACCGCAGCCAACGATGCCGCCTCGCCTGTGGTCAAAACCGCGAGCGCCATCTCACCAATGTCCTTCTTCAGCAACTTCATTAGATGTCCGTACTGAGGTCCGGGGCGCGTCTGGATAACGCCCTTCGTCTCCAACACCCGGTAATCCTCGCCGATGGCCGTTGCTGGGCCGATTTCGCGACCCGAGATGAGGGACCGGAGTAGAACTTCCACGGAGCCAATTCGACCCGTCCCCTGTGACCGCAGCGTCATACCGTAGGTTAGCGCGGCGACCAACGCCTTAGCCAGATCAAACGCGTCATCGACCATAGGGTCATTGAACTTGTGAAATGCCGCGGGCCGGGTGACAAAGCCATGTTCACCGGAAGCATTCATGACGTGGTTCACGTCATACATGCCCGCGGCCTTGAGCTTATCGAACAGCACCGTTCCAAGGAGCCTCTCTGCTGCAGACACAGAGACGCAGCCTTTGGCTTGAAGGATACTATCGAGTTCCGCCACCTTCACATGGTCGGCTGACGACAGAGAAGCAAGCACCCGGCTGACCTTAGTCAAGTTGTCGCGTCGGAAGAGGTTACCGTTGAAGTAGAGCCTGCTTCCATCGACCGCTTCCGCATCAACAAACCCAACCAGCTCTGAGCGATCAAGCAACTCGCCCACGCGCTGGGTCGGCAGAGCGAACTCGTCTGAAATGGCCTCGATGCTCTCCTTGCGCATGACAGGCGAAGCTGAAGCCGCGTCTGCGATGACAATCGAAGCTCTCTCCTCCGCCGTGGGGTCCTGTTCCTCGAAGATGTCGCAGGCATGCTGCACCGTCGCCACGGTGGTGAGGCCCAGAGCAACAACATCGCCATTCTGCGACGTGTCAATCACGCGCCTGCGTTTGAGCATGTCGAGCAGCGAGGCAAGCTCCGTTTTAGGGTTCAATCCTGCTGCTTGTGCAAACGCGTCAACGCGCTTCTTCGGTATGTGCAGCTCGTCGTTGGCGGCAAACCTTGACAGGAGGGATGATGCCTTACCTGCCGCGTCAATGGCCGGAAACTCGGCCGACGCATTCTGCGTCGCTGCGGTCTTCTGCGCGTGATGGACGACCCACGCCCCCTTTTGCTTCTTCGGGATTTTTTCGTAGCGCTTGCTCATCGGCGGCAATCATCTAAGGTTGCAAGGGAAAGCGGCAGTCTACTGAGCTACGTCAGAGCCGCAATCATCTCTTCGTCTTGTGAACATGAATTGGAAGCAGCTCGGAGGGGCGTGACAACGGCCCACGTCGCTGATACACAACGGCCTCCGGCGAGGCGAAAAACCTCAGCGATTTCAGTGAGAATGGGCCATTCCGCCACAGTTCAATCCTGTCTGGCAGCACCAGTTTCCTCAGAAAATCGCCTTCTTCCGTTGCCCGGTTGCCTCTTGGGAGGGGCCGGACGTGTCGTCCGCCCCCTCCGATTCTCGCAGTGATCGAGCTCAGCTAGAAGCCGAAGCCGATGCCGCCGGCTGCGAGATGGTGCGATGTGCCGCCGAAGCTGGCCGTCCACGGGCTGGTCGCAGCATGAGCGGGATTCACGGTGGAGCCGAAAACCTGATTCACATCGCCGACGTACAGATAGCGGTACTCGCCGAACAGGTAAGCGCCGCTGTTGCCGAGAGCGAAGCGCGCACCGGCCTTGGCCTGTGCCGCAAAGGTCCAGGCTGAGGAGTCCGGACGCGCGTTGAAGTGGTTGATGCCAGGCTCGGCCGGGTCGGTCTGTGTGGACGTGGCGCCGTTGATGGAGACGTTCGCGGCCCCGATCCCGCCACCGATATAGGGCGTGATGCCTTGATAGGGCGTGTTGAAGCCGACAACCATGTTCGCCAGCAGCACCGTGGTGCGCGTCGGGAAAGTCGTGTCGAAGGAGTGCTCTGCAAATCGGTCTGTGGGGGTCACCAACGTCGCACGCGGCTGGTTACCTGCCAGATAGAAACCTTCGATCTCCAAAGCGGGCCGCAGATACGTACCATACGACCATTCATAACCGAGATGCGCGCCACCGAACCCGACGCCGCCGCTGCTGGTCCGCCCTGTGGCGTCGACAGCCAAGGGGCCCCCGACGGCCTCAACGAAAAAGACGGTGCCGAGCTGGCTGACGTCAGTGCCGCCGCGACTGCCGCCGCCACCGAACACACCGACATAGGCACCGCCGGTGCGCGCCGGCGCGACTGCGGGTCCCTTGTTGTACATCGCATAAGCCTGCGCGGGCGGTGCTACCGCAACCGTCTCCCTCGCGGCGTCGCGTCCGGCTGGCTTGGCTGCCGGTGCAGTCGCCTCTCGCGGAGTGACCGTGCGCCGCTCCTGTTTGGCCTCCTTCAATTCGGCACGCAACTCGGAGATGGTCTGCTGCTGCGCTTTCAGCATGCGAAACAGTTCGGCGTTGGAGGGAACGTCCTCGGCATGGGCGGCGCTCGCCGTCATCAATCCCGCGGCCACGATGAAACATTTACGCGCTGTCATTTGATACCCCGCCCCTCGGTTGCAAATCATCGCTGACACTATGGAACCTGGTCAGGCCATCGCAAAGATATCGCGTCCGCGGATGCGACCGTTTGAGGCACCTAAGCTGGCGATTCCGAACCCATGTGGATTTTGAGCGACACGCACCCCGCGTCTCGATCAATCCCATCGGGCAACACCATTCTCAATTCACGCATGAAGCGGCATTCTCGCGGCATGAAACGCCCGAGTTTTGCTCTCCTCTTTCGTCCTCTTCCGTGAAGAGGGCGCAGGGAAGGCCGGGTGCCGGCTGACACCCATGATCCGCTGCGCCAGGAATTTGCACACGCAAATGCGCAGGCGGGAAACAGGTGGGCCGGAAAAACACCCGGCCTTCCCTGCGCGATGGTCTGACGGCTTATGCGCGCTCTCCCCGGAGCCGAGTTCCTTCTGGCCTCCGTCACCTCGCGAATTGGCGATGCCTCGAAACCCGGTAGAGTCCCGATCCATCTCCGCAAGGCTAACCGTAGCAACGACGGTCAGGACCACGCGTTTTCGCCGTACGCAGCCATCCAGCTCCACCCAAGGGCTTCGCCGGACACAGGCGCCGTCCGTCCCGCACGCAGTCAAGGCCCTCACGAGGTTCATCTCGCCCTGGTCCTGCCTTCGCGTGCCCGGCACTGCCGCGTCCACCGCACCCCGGCCCACGTTCGTGACGACGTACGATCGCCCCTCTTCTCGGGCCGGGACGGCGGAGAGAATGCCGCAATTCCGAATTTCGGTAAAGTGGAATATTTTTACTGAAGAGGATTGACGAGTTTCTGCGAGCGGCGGGTGTTTTGCCCGACGCATCAATTAGCGCGAGCGTGTCGGCTTGTGGCGACATCGCATTTGTCACTCACCGCAGGTTCCATCAGGTCATGCTGCTGACGCATTCTCTGTCTTAGTCGGGGACAACCTAAAACACTGCGTGCGCACCGCTCTGGTTCGCACATCGGTTCCGTAGCCAGGGGTTGGCTCGAATCCGCAAAGCACTGGTGCAAGTTCGTGAACGCTTCCGCGTTCGCTTGACCATGCTTGCGGTGTCGGAACCGGACGATCGAAAAAATCACAGGAGTTATAATGCTGTTCCGCTCGAGCGCCGCAATTTGCGGCGCCCTGGTTGCGCTTGCCGTTTCTGTTCCCGTTGATCGAAGTGAAGCGTGTGAAGTTCACTCAAGCGCCGTCGTCGATGCCGCCTCCGGGGAGGCGATCGTTGGCGCCGCATCCATGTACAATCCGTTCAAGCCCGGCAAGGAAGAGGGCGGTCCGAACACAGCCTCCGGCGAGCGCTATGATCCCTCTGTCTGGGCGGCTGCCATCAAGACGAATTTGCGCGGGAAATTTGGTGGGGTCCAATTTGGCGCGAGGCCGAAATATGCGCTCGTCGAGGCCGTCGGCAAGAAGGTCATCGTCAAGATAAATGACGTGGGGCCATTAAGGCCTGGCCGCATCATCGACCTCAACGAGCGGACGATGCGCCATTTCGATCCAAGCCTGGAACTCGGAGTCATTGTTGGCGTAAGAGTGATCCCACTTTCAGGGGACGATTGGATCCCGGGACCGGTGGGCTGAACGTCCCACGCGAAGTGGCGTGGCCCGGATGGAGCGCGAGCGTAATCCGGGACCGTCAGCCGCGGAGCGAACTTGCGGCGGCGCAGAGAAGCACAGTCATCTCGCGGGGGTTTCGTCTTCGTCCGCCTGGTGTCCGGTGAGGCGATCGTCGGCACGGCGCAGCCGCCGGCATAGCTCTCGATTGACGTTCTGCAGGACGATCACATAGGCGTGGATATCGGCCTTGTAGCAAGCGTAGAGCTTTTGCGCCGTCAGCTCGTACAGCACCGTTGGACTCTCCGCGACCACCGTGGCGGAGCGATTCTGCATTTCAATCAGCGTCATTTCACCGAAGAAATCGCCAGCCTCCAGAACGGAAATCGGGATGATGTTCCCCGAGTTCGCCTGCTTGCTCACCGCCAGCCGCCCGGATTTGACGATGAACATCGAGCGTCCCGGATCGCCTTCCGCCACGACGGTCGCGCCGGCATCGAAGCGGCACTCGACCAGCATCGAAATCAGCAGGTCGAGGCTCGGGTCCGGAAGACCGCCGAAGAACGGCGTCGCGAGCAGGAACGCTTTCAGCTCGGGGGCACTGACAACCATCGCGCTAGGATACGCCCCGTCGCAATCTGCGGCAAGCGGAGCGGAGATCGGCGCTGACGACGCCGAACGTGTTTGAACAAGGCGGTCAGCAAAAGTTTCGTAGGATGGTAGAGCGCTTGCGAAACCCATCATGCTTCCGCGCAGACAAAGTGCGATGGGTTTCGCTTCGCTCTACTATGCGCTACGCGCGGCCATGTCACTGCGGCGCAGTGCTCTCGCCGCGCAAGGTCCTTCGCTTTCGCCACACCTGCAGGTCGATCATGACTTTTACGGTTGCCGCGAGGACGAGCGCGCAGAGTGCCGCCTTAGAGATCGTCTCCATCGTCCCCTCGATCAGCAGGCAATGGACCACGCTGCCTGCGACGATGACGATCGCCAGCGGCATGTGAATGAAGCGCCAGGTTCGTGGTCGCAGTCCCAATCGCCGACGCAGGGCGGCCAAGAGCGCGACCGCGAAGATGGCCCACATCGCGGTCACGCCAAAGGGAGAGAACGGCGTCGGCGATGAGAAGGTCAGCGCGTCGATCATGTCGGGCGGACTGGTGATCCAGAGGCCAACGACATGGATCACGATCGCTGCGACCAGCGTACCGCCGATCCAGTGATGCGCACGCCGTCCGCGATAAGCCGGGAATCCCGGCAGATATCCGCCGATCAGCAGGGGCTGAACGAGCACGAGGCCGAGGGCAACAATTCCCGCAAACCCGGCCACGACGTAGAGCGGACCGCGCCATGCGAGCTGCTCGCTTCCCGCTGCCGCGACGATCGGCACGCCAATGGCCGAAGCAAGGGCAACCCAGATCAGGATCACCCGGGCCAGTCTCCACCCCTTCATTCGCAACCCGGTCAGGCCGTCTGCAGGACGAAGTGCGCTTCCAGGCTCGTCTCCTTCGCGCTCCGCATCACCGGCCGCAGAAAGACGGTCTTGAACTCACCGCTGTCATAGGCGAGGTGACCATGCGGCTGGCCGAAGATCGGAATGATCTGCGGCATCTCGAGCCGGAACTTGCCGTCCTTGTCGGTGAGCGTGGCGCCATGACTTTGCGGTTCGTGCTCCTGCCCTTCGGTCGTGTGCGCCCAGATCTGGATGCGCTGCCCGGCAAGTGGAGCCCCGTCGCCTGCGCGGCGAACGGTGCCGCTCATCCAGAAGCCGCCCTTGCCGATCCGGTCCACGATCGCCGCGCCCTTGCGGTAGTTGTTCGCGCCACCCGACATCGACTCGGTCGGTGCGAGGCCTTCGGCACGGGCCGGCAACAGGAGCCCGGACACCCCGGCCGCCAGGACCGAGCCGCCGGCGGCGAGGAGATAGCGTCGGTTGAGTACGACCATGGTCATGTCAGTTCCTCCTCGCGACCCCAGCAGCAGTTTCACCAAGGGTACAACAACAGGCGCAAAACGCCCAGTTGAGACAACGGGCGCACCAGGTCGCAATAACAGGGTTGTGAACGGAGGCACAGGCCACTCAAACAGCCGCGAACGAACGCCATTCTCGCGGCATGGAACGCCCGAGTTCGGTTTTGGTCCTTCCCCCTCGTCCGTGAAGAGGGCGCAGGGAAGACTTGGTGCCGGCTGGCACCCATGGCCCGCTGTGCTGCTTCGGCCATAGCGCCGGGCCACTGTTCAGCCTGCTGCGGGCGTAATAGCCTGATCGGTCCAACACATCATGCGGGGCAAACTTGCTCAATGCGGGCTGGGAGAAACCATCAATGAAGCGCTGGTTGCCCGGACTCGACACTCTCCGTCAATATGAAGCAGCATGGCTTCCGCACGATATCTTCGCCGGCATCGTCCTGGCGACAATGCTGGTCCCGGTCGGCATTGCCTATGCAGCTGCATCGGGCCTGCCGGGCATCTACGGTTTGTACGCAACGATCGTGCCGCTGCTGGCCTACGCGCTGTTCGGCCCAAGCCGCATTCTCGTCCTTGGCCCGGACTCGGCGCTGGCGGCAATACTCCTTGGAGTCATCGCTCCCTTGGCTCAGGGCGATCCCCTGCGGGCCGTGACACTCGCGGGCATGATGGCGATTGTCTCAGGGACGGTCTGTATCCTGGCAGGCGTCGCGCGCCTTGGCTTTATCACCGAGCTTCTCTCGAAGCCGATACGCTACGGGTATATGAACGGAATTGCCCTGACCGTATTGATCAGCCAGCTGCCCAAGCTCTTCGGCTTTTCCATCGAGAGCGAGGGGCCACTGCGAAGCCTGTGGGCGATTGTCAGCGCGATCCTTGGGGGGCAGATAAACTGGGTCGCGTTCGCGATTGGCCTCGCCACGTTGATCGTGATCCTGCTTCTCAGGAACAACAAGCGGGTACCGGGCCTTCTGATTGCGGTCGTTGGGGCTACGCTCGTCGTCGGGGTGCTTGATCTCGGGACGCAATACGGCGTCAAGGTGCTGGGCCCCCTTCCCCAGGGCCTGCCGGGTTTCGTTGTCCCATGGATCACCTCCAGCGACCTCGTGCCGGTGCTGATCGGCGGTTGTGCAGTAGCGATGGTTTCGTTTGCCGATACGAGCGTACTTTCACGTGCCTATGCTGCGCGATTGGGGTCTCGGGTCGATCCCAACCAAGAGATGGTCGGGCTCGGTGCCGCCAATCTGGCGACGGGATTTTTCCAGGGCTTCCCGATCAGCAGCAGTAGTTCACGGACACCCGTTGCGGAAGCCGCCGGTGCCCGCACTCAACTCACCAGCGTCGTAGGCGCGCTTGCCATCGCGTTGCTCCTCCTGGTCGCGCCGAGCCTGCTCCAACATTTACCCACCGCCGCATTAGCCGCCGTCGTTATCGCATCGGCGATTGGCTTGATTGAAGTTGCCGACCTCAAACGAATCTATCGCATTCAACGGTGGGAATTCTGGCTGGCCATCGTCTGCTTTGTCGGTGTAGCAGTGCTCGGAGTCATTCCAGGAATTGGTCTTGCGATCGCAATCGCTATCATCGAGTTCCTGTGGGACGGTTGGCGCCCACACTCCGCCGTATTGGGGCGCGCCTACGGCGTCAAAGGCTATCACGACATCACACGATATCCGGATGCGCGCCGGGTCCCCGGGCTGGTCCTGTTTCGCTGGGATGCACCTCTGTTTTTTGCCAACGCCGAATTCTTCAGGGAACGCGTCCTGGATGCCGTAGCGACATCGCCAACACCCGTGCGTTGGCTAGTTGTTGCCGCGGAGCCGGTCACGAGCGTAGACGTCACCGCCTGCGACGTGGTTGCCGAACTGGACCGATCGTTGCACGCGCAAGGCATAGAGTTTTGTTTTGCCGAACTCAAAGATCCCGTGAAGGACAAGCTGAAAAGATTTGGCCTCTTCGCGCAGCTTGGAGAGAATTACTTCTTCCCGACAATCGGCGTAGCCGTCGCCCGCTATCTCGAAACCAACAACGTGGAATGGGAGGACTGGGAGGACTGGGAGGACGACGATGTGCAGGGCTTGGAGAGAGTAGCGGGCCAAGATACCGCGTCTGGTCCTTAGCCGAGATTCAGACTCAAACCCGACAACTGCGTCCTGACGTGGTGTCATTTTTGTCCCGGATGCGCAGCGATTGCAGTCGTATGCTCGCCGTCCCTTTTTCGACGACAGCCACCGTCATCGCGTCGGGCTCGAAGGTCACCTCGAGGTCGGCGCCGGCATCGACGGCAGTGCCGATCATCACCAGATCGATGAATTCCCTCCCATCGTTATCGCCGAAGATGGCGCGCTTGATACCCAACCAACTTTGGACCGGCACCCTGAGCGGGTCGCATTCGTTTGCGTAGGCCAGAGTCACGCTGCCCCGAGGCCTGGCGCCGTTATGCACGAGATAGATGCCTTGGCCACCGACAAGCCAGAAACCGGGTGAATCTCGACCGTTCATGGCTCGCACCGAAACCGGCCATTGCCGGACGGCCTCGTTCCAGAGCGCCTTCAGCCTTGCATGAGGGAAGGTCAGCTTCACTGAAGTGGGTTCCGCCGAGCTGCGTAGTTACGAGTTGCGATCGCGTCGGCAATCTGGTCGCGTGGCACAACGCACACGATCTGGGCATCATTCGGCAGGGCGAACGTCAGCCAATAGGTTTCGGCGTCGTATGCGGCGATCACCACGACGGCTTCGACGTAGGCAGCTTTGCTGTTGTCGGCGACGGAAAACCCAGCGTCCGTCAGCGCGGTGCGTTCCTGTTCGTCAAACTTCACGGCGTCATCTCGTGTCTGGAGGACGCCCCCGCGACTCGCGGTTTACCCACACCGCTTACGGAAACCTCGTTAAATCGCATTAAGGTTGTGAAGGATCGGCAATGTCCGGCGACGACGGGAGCCCGACGACTCAAGCGTCACGGCTGCGCGAACGAGACCCAAGCCATTGAATGATCCTTCTTGTCAGCGCCGCATCCCTCAATATTCAGCAGGCATCCACTGGTGGCGCCGCAGCGCCCTACCGCGACTGCGTCCAGATGTCGCGCTCCTCGTCCATGGTCAGGACGATCGGCATCGGCTTCGGCTGGATCGGTAGTTACCGCGATTTAACTGGCTGATCTCTCCGGATCGGGCGAGGGCTGCACGCGAGCACACCGTCCGCGAGAACGACCAACAATGCCGGAAATTGAAATCACCGACGAGTGCCGCGCTCTGATTGCGGCCGAGTTCCCGTCCGACGATACCGGACAACGCCTGGCAAGCGGCAAATGGCAGATACAGATCGATGAGGTGACGTGGCAAATGCTGCACAAGGCACGGCGGCCCGGCGAGTCAGTATCGGACTGCATCATTCGCGTTATCATCATCATCCAGCACAAGCGCGGCTTGCTGTAGCTGCCGCCAACGGGAAAAGTGCCGGCCACATCTCGACCGAACCGACAATCATG
Organism: Bradyrhizobium sp. LA6.1; assembly: GCF_040547805.1. Classification (NCBI taxonomy): domain Bacteria; kingdom Pseudomonadati; phylum Pseudomonadota; class Alphaproteobacteria; order Hyphomicrobiales; family Nitrobacteraceae; genus Bradyrhizobium; species Bradyrhizobium sp. LA6.1. The sequence continues at coordinate 154,277 of NZ_JBEPQK010000010.1, forward strand.
GAGGTTCGTCCCTCGACGCCAGAGACGTGGAATAGGAACGGCAGAACAATTCACGAGATGGAGCCAAAACTAGTAAACGGAGGACGATTTCGCTCTTGAGAAGCAAAAGGTGAATCCTGGCCCGCTACATCGTCTCTGACGTTAGCACAGCAGATTTGGATTGCATTTGCGCGCTACGGCCGCGCTAACATTTCCATAATAAGCCACTACATGTGAGGCCGCAGCGCACATCGCACTCCCACCCGGTACGCCAAACATGATCCCCTTCTCCGTGCTCGACCTCGCTCCCATCCGAAGAGGTGGCGATGCGGCGCAGGCGTTCCGCAACTCGCTCGACCTCGCCCAGCATGCCGAGACCTGGGGCTACAAGCGGTTCTGGCTCGCCGAGCATCACAACATGACGGGCATCGCGAGCGCGGCGACGTCGGTGGTGATCGGGCATGTCGCGGGCGGGACTAGGACGATCCGGGTCGGGTCCGGCGGGATCATGCTGCCGAACCATTCGCCGCTGGTCATCGCCGAGCAGTTCGGCACGCTGGAGTCGCTCTATCCCGGGCGGATCGATCTCGGGCTCGGCCGCGCGCCGGGCACCGATCAGTTCACCGCGCGGGCATTGCGGCGCGACCTCGCCACGAGCTCCGAAAACTTTCCGCACGACGTGCTGGAGTTGCAGGCGCTGCTCGGTGATGTCCAGCCGAACCAGTCGATCCGCGCCGTGCCCGGCTTTGGGACGAAAGTGCCGCTCTGGATCCTGGGATCGAGCACCTTTGGCGCGCAGCTTGCCGCGATGCTCGGGCTGCCATTCGCGTTCGCCTCGCACCTCGCGCCTCAAATGATGATGCCGGCGCTGCGCGAATATCGGGCGCGCTTCGAGCCGTCGGCGCAGCTCGACAAGCCCTATGCGATGGTCGGCGTCAACGTGTTCGCCGCCGAGAGCGACGCGGAGGCGCAGAGGATGTTCTCCTCCCTCCAACAGCAGTTCATCAATCTGCGCCGCGGCACGCCCGGCCCGCTGCCGCCGCCGGTCGACGACATGGACGCGCTGTGGTCACCGGCCGAGAAGGCCATGGTTGGCCAGTCGCTGTCCTGCTCCGCCGTCGGCTCGCCCGAAACTGTCGAGGAGAAGCTGAAGGCGCTGATCGCCGAGACCGGCGCGGACGAGCTGATGACGACGGGCCAGATCTACGACCACGCCGCGCGGCTGCGCTCGTTCGAAATCGCAGCCGAGGTGCGCGACCGGCTGGCGGCACGGCCGGCGGTGTGAGCGCCAGAATTGGAGGCTGTGAAAGCGCCCGGCCTTCATGGGGCGAGACGTCCGCCGCTAGCGGCTCCTCAGCATGAGGGTCTAAGACTTTGCCACGATACGAGACCTCATCCTGAGGAGCCCGCCAAAGGCGGGCGTCTCGAAGGATGGCCTCGGGCGACAGCCGGGCCTGCATGGTTCGAGACGCGCGTACCGCGCTCCTCACCATGAGGGTCTTGCTAGTCCGGAAAGCCGAACAGCTTTGCCGGATTGTGCACGAGGATCTTCTCCAGCTCGGCCTGGTCGGGCGCGTAGCGGTACATCAGCTCTAGCAGGTCGGCGTCGTTGGGCGGCTGCTTGACGGAGACGGGATGCGGCCAGTCGCTGGCCCAGACGCAGCGGTCGATTGCGGCCTCGATATAGGCGCGCGCGATCGGGATCACGTCGTCATAGGGCGGGCCGGCCTGCGAGGTCTTCTCGCCGAGCGACAGCATGACCCAGAAATTGCCCTTCTCGAGCAGCTCCAGCATCTTGCGCAGGTTCGGATCATCCCGGCCATTCGAGGGCACGGGCCGCGCCATGTGGTCGATCAGCACGGGGACGTCGAGATTCTCGTACTTGGCGACGCTGGAGACGATGCCGTCCTTCTCGGGCTGGATCTTCACGTACCAGCCGAGCTCGCGGATGCGCGCGATGGCGCGGGCGAAATCGGCGTCCGACAGCACGGCGCCGAGCTCCTGGCGGAAACTGAAGCGCGCGCCGCGCACACCCGCGTCATGCAGCTTGGAAAGATACGAGTCGCTCGCTTCCGCGAACACCAGTGCGTTGGCGCAGCCGCGATAGTTCGGGCCCATCGCCGCAAGACCGTCGAGTACGACGGAATGATCCGCACCATAGGTCGTGGTCTGCACGATGATGCCGCGCTCGATGCCGAGCGTCTTGTGCACGCGCAGCGCTGCTTCCCAGGTCGCGCTCGGCATCCGATAGGCAGCGCCGGGGCGTTCCGGATATTTGTCGATGGGCCCCAGCACGTGAAACTGGCTGTCGACAGTCTTCGGCGGCGGCGCCCTGACCGGGCGACGGGGGTTCGGGTCGAACGGCAGATAAGTCGGCATGCGCAAAGCTCCCTCAGTCGATCACGGCGGTGAAGTCGCACTGCACCAGCGCGCCGCCGTCCATATTGTCCATCGGCAGCGCGTGACGCGCCGGGCGCGAATGCTCGTCCGGAAACATTTTTAGCCACTCGACATTGACCGGGCCGCGGTGTGTACGGTCCTTCAGCCACACCGTCATCTTGATGATGTCGTCCGTGGTGCCGCCGGCGGCTTCCACCGTCGCCTTCATATGCGCGAACATGTTGGCGCATTGCGCGTCCAGGCTCGCAGGCATCACGCCGGCCGCATCACGGCCGAGGATGACACCGGACATCACGAGATTGCCGATGCGGCAGGCGTTGGGAATCGGGTTGGCGTGCTTGAAGCCGCCGATGTGGATGCTCTTGCGCCGCGTTTGACCCGTCATGATGCGCTCCCTCTTATGTGTTGATTCAGACGAACTGGCACGACACCGAGCCGAACGCGCCATAGTCGGCATGGAACGTGTCGCCGCGCCGGATGTCGACGGGACGGGTGAACGATCCCGCCAGCACCACCTCGCCGGCCGCGAGATGTTCGTCATGCGGCGCAAGACGGTTGGCGAGCCAGGCGATGCCGTTGGCGGGATGATTGAGCACGCCGGCCGCAAGCCCAGTCTCCTCGACCTCGCCGTTGCGGAACAGCAGCGCGCCGATCCAGCGCAAATCCGCATCCATCGGGCGGAACGGCCGGCCGCCGAGCACCAGCGCGGCGTTGGCCGCGTTGTCCGAGATCGTGTCCATCACCTTCCGCGTTTTGCCGGTCTCGGGATCGATGCGATGCATGCGCGTCTCCAGGATTTCGAGCGCAGGCGTGACGTAGTCGGTGGCGTTGAGCACGTCGAAGATGGTGCAGTCAGGTCCGCGCAGCGGCGCCTTCAGCACGAAGGCGAGCTCGACCTCGATGCGCGGCGCGTGAAAGCGGTCAAACGGAATGGGCGTGGCGTCGGCATAGAACATGTCGGCGAACAGCACGCCGTAATCGGGCTCGGAGATGCCGACCGCGTTCTGCATCGCCTTCGAGGTCAGGCCGATCTTGTGTCCCTTGATAACACGGCCGCGGCCGAGCTGCAGTTTCGTCCAGGCGCGCTGGATGGCGTAGGCATCCTCGATGGCGAAATCGGGATACTCCTTCGAGAACATCGGGATCAGCGTCTTGCTGCGCTCGGCCTCATCCAGGCGCGCGGCGAGGCGTTCGATCGTGGCGGTATCGAGCATGGCTTACTGCTCCGCGGCGACGGTGTTGCGCAGAACGCCGATACGACTCGACTCGACCTCGACGACGTCGCCCACCCTAAGCCAGCGCGGCGGATCGAAACGCGCGCCCGCGCCCGTCGGCGTGCCTGTTACAATCATGTCGCCGGGCTTCAGGGTGGCGAAAGTGGAGAGATAGGAGATCAGGAAATCGAACGGGAACATCAGCCGCTCGGTCGTGTCCTGCTGCCGCACCTCGCCGTTAACGCGCGTGATGATGTCATGAGGCCCGCGCGGATCGAGCTCGTCAGACGTGACGATCCACGGCCCGATGCTGCCGGAGCGATCGAAATTCTTGCCCTGGGTGACGTTGAACTTGCCGTGGCGCAGCCAGTCGCGGATCGTGCCCTCATTGCACAGGGTCATGCCGAAGATGTGCGACCAGGCTTTGTCGCGCGGAATGTGGCGGCCGCCCTGGCCGATCACGATGACGAGCTCGCCCTCGTAGTCGAGCTGCTCAGATACATGAGGCTTCTCGAGCGGCTGGCCGGCGCCGGTCATCGACGAGATGCTGCGCACGAACAGGCTGGGATATTTGGGCAGGTCCGAGCTGTCTTTATACTCGGCATTGCGTTCGGCGTAGTTGACGCCGATGCACCAGAGCTTTTCCGGCGCCAGCACCGGCGGAAGCAGGACGAGGCTTTCCAGCGCGTAGTCGGGTTTTTGTCCGGCCACCGCTTCCTGCGCATCGGCCAGCGCGTTGGCTGCAATCAACGCTTTCACGTCGGAGAAGTCGCGGCCGATCCGCCTGGTCAGATCGACGACACCGCCATCCACCGCCGCGCCATAGCGCAGCTCTCCGTCCAAGAGATAGCTTACGAGTCGCATTGTCGTGTTCTCCGATGGTCTTCAGGCACATAGGCCGGCGCGATGGGCTGCGCGCTCAGTCTTTGGATTTGGGCGTCTGGAAGACGGTGTTCAGCGTCACGATCTCACCGAGGCGCGCGTAGCGGGGCCCGCCGATGCGCGCGATCGGGTCGAGCGCCGCGGTCTCGACCTTGCCGTCGTTCACGAGGCCGTCGCGGATGTGGAACATCACGACCTCGCCGACGATGAGCCGGCTGCGAGCCTCGCCGAATTCGAGGCACTGCCGGAAACGGCACTCCATCGCGACGGGTGCTGCGGCAAGCCGCGGCACCTTGATACACTCGCTCGCGATCGTCTCCAGCCCGAGATGCTCGACCTCGCTGATTTCAGGCGGATGCTCGACCGAGCTGTCGTGCACCGCGGACATCAGCGGGGTATCGGCGATGTGGATCACATATTCCTCGGTGTCGAGGATGTTGTGCGCGGTGTCCTTGTAGTCGGCACCTTTGCGGCCGACGCTGATGGCGAGCATCGGCGGCTTCTGCGAGACGAAGGTGAAGGCGCTGAAGGGGGCGAGGTTGAGCACGCCCGAGCGCGACAGGCTCGTGACCCACGCGATCGGGCGCGGCACCACGATGCCGGTCATCAGCCGGTAGATGCGCTCCGCGCCGAGCTCGGTGGGGTCGATCCGCATCGCTCAGTCAGCCTTGATGTTGGCCTTGCGCACGACCGGAATCCACTTGGCGTCCTCGCGCGCGAGATAGGCCTTGAACTCGTCCGACGTCATCGGGGTGGATTCTCCGCCAAGCTTTTCGAACTTGTCGATCACACCGGGATCTTTCAGGATCGCAACCAGCGTCTCGTGAAGTTTGTCGACGACCGGCGCCGGCGTGCCGGCAGGCGCGAACAGGCCCGTAAAAGTCTGGCCGTCGAAATCCTTGTAGCCGAGCTCGGTGAAGGTCGGGACATCAGGCAACGACTTCAGGCGGTGCGGGCTGGTGACGGCGAGCGCGCGGAACAGGCCGGCCTTGATGTGCTGGAGGCTGACCGTGAGCTGGTCGAATGCGAACTGCACCTGGCCGCCCAGGAGATCGTTGATCGCCGGCGCGTTGCCGCGGTAATGCGCGGTGACCCATTGCAGGTCGAGGCTCGACTGCATCAGCTCGCTGAGCAGATGGTTGGTGGTGCCGGGGCCGGGCGAGGCCATCGTCAGCTTGCCGGGCTCGCGCTTGGCGAGTTCGATGAATTCCTTGAACGTCGTGGCCTGCACGGACGGGTGCACTTCGAGCACCAGCGGCGTCATCGAGATCGTCGAGATCGGAAGAAAATCCTTCTTCCAGTTATAGGCCTCGCGCTTGTTGATCTCGGTCGCGAACAGTACCGGGCCGTTGGCGCCGACGAACAGCGTGTAGCCGTCGGGCGCGGATTTCGCGAAGGCTTCGCCCGCGATCATGCCGCCGGCGCCGGCCTTGTTCTCGATGATGAAGGGCTGGCCGAGCTTTTCCTGGAGCTTGTCGGCGACGATGCGCGCGGCGCTGTCGACATTGCCGCCGGCCGGATAGGGCACGATCAGCTTGACGCTGCGCGCCGGCCATTGCTGGCCCGATGCGGGTCCCGCCAGCATCGCGGCTGCGGCAGCTATGGCAATCCAGATTAATCTCATGTTAACCTCCCGGCGGCGCTTCCAATTCCATATCGAGTGCCGTGACGTCGCGCATGGCGCTCGATCGCGGCGCAATCTCCAGATGAGCGCTTTACCTGTCGAGAGAATTGTGGCGTTCTTGTCCATAATATGGACAAGACGAACTCCGCAAGATCCGCCCGCGGAACGGCAGAGCCGCGACAGGGCGCGCAGACCATCCGGCGCGCGCTCGCGGTGCTGCGTATTCTTGCCGCAGGGCGCGAAGACGGCGTGCCGCTGGCCGAGGTCGTGCGCGCGACGGGCCTCACCCGCCCGACCGTGCATCGCATCGTCCACGTGCTGATCGAGGAAGGCATCGTCGAACGTTACGAGCGAACCGGCCGCTACGCGATCGGCAACCAGGTGCCGGAGCTCGCACTTGCGCGCCCGCGGCCGTCGCGGCTGCTGGTCGCGGCAAATCCGTCGCTGCGGCGTGCCTCCACCGAGATCGGCGACACGCTGTTCCTGACGGTGCGGACCGGCAACGACACGCTGTGCGTCGATCGCAGGATCGGAATCTATCCGATCCAGGTGCTGTCGATCGAGGTCGGCGCGCGGCGGCCGCTCGGCGTCAGCAGCGCAGGCGTCGCCATCCTCGCCGCGATGCCGGCTCAGGACGCGCGAAAAATCGTCGCGGCCAACGAGAAGCGATTCGAGGCCTACCGGACCGACGTCGCGTCGGTGCTCGGCCAGGTCACCGCCGCGAGACGGCTGGGGTACGGCATGAGGGAGATCGGCCTCGTGCAGGGCACGAAATCGATCTCCACCTGGATCAAGACCCCGGACGGACAGCCTGCCGCGGCGATGACGGTCTCCGCCGTTCGGACGAGGCTCGGCCCCCGCCGCGAGCAGGAAGTCGTGGAGATCCTGCTGCGGGAGGCGCGCACGATCGAGCAGGCGATCCGGGGTTAGGCGGCGCTGTCAATGGGCTGACTTCGCGCACCATTTTGTGGCACAAGAGCCGCCTCCGCCGACCGACCAACGAGGCCACGCATGCCCGCGCCGAAACCGCCTGCCTTCGAGACCCTGAGCCTGCATGCGGGCCAGCATCCGGATCCCGCGACCGGCGCCCGCGCGGTGCCGATCTACCAGACCACGTCCTACGTGTTCCAGGATTCCGACCACGCCGCCGCGCTGTTCAATCTGGAGCGCGCCGGCCACATCTATACGCGCATCTCCAATCCGACCACCGGTGTGCTGGAGGAGCGGCTCGCGGCGCTCGAAGGCGGCGTCGGCGCGATCTGCACTGCGAGCGGCATGGCCGCGCTGCATCTGGCCATCGCGACGCTCTTGAATGCCGGCGACCATATCGTGGCGTCGAGCTCGCTCTATGGTGGCACCATCAATTTGCTGGCGCACACGCTGCCCCGCTTCGGCATCACCACGACCTTCGTCAAGCCGCGCGACCTCGACGCGTTCCGCGCGGCGATCAAGCCGAACACGAAACTCGTGATCGGCGAGACCATCGGCAATCCCGGGCTCGAAGTGCTCGATATCCCGAAGGTCGCGGGAATCGCGCATGAGGCAAAGATTCCGCTGCTGATCGACAATACGTTTGCCACGCCCTATCTCAGCCGCCCCATCGAGCTTGGCGCCGACATCGTGATGCATTCGGCGACGAAGTGGATCGGCGGCCACGGCATCGCGATCGGCGGCGCCATCGTCGACGGCGGCCGGTTCGACTGGCGCGGCTCCGGCAAATTCGGCGTGCTGACCGAGCCCTATGGCGGTTATCACGGCATCGTCTTCGACGAACAGTTCGGCACGAGCGCCTTCATCATGCGCGCGCGCACCGAAGGCCTGCGCGATTTCGGCGCGTGCCTGTCGCCGACCAACGCGTTCCAGCTCTTGCAGGGCGTGGAGACGCTCGGTGTGCGCATGGACCGGCACATTCAAAACACGCACCTCGTGCTGGAAGCCCTGAAGGCCAACAAGGCCGTCGACTGGGTGCTGCATCCCTCGCTGGAGGACCACACCGACTATCAGCTCGCAAAAGCGCTGCTGCCGCGCGGCGCCGGCTCGATCGTCTCCTTCGGCATCAAGGGCGGACGACCCGCCGGCCGAAAATTCATCGAATCGCTGCGCATGATCAGCCATCTCGCCAATGTCGGCGACGCCAAGACACTGGTGATCCACCCGGCCTCGACCACGCATCAACAGATGGATGCCGAACAGCTCAAGGCCGCCGGCATCGGCGAGGAGCTGGTGCGGCTGTCGGTCGGCATCGAGACGGCAAGCGACATCATCGACGATCTTGCGCAGGCGCTGCGCATCTCGCAAAAGGTCTGACACCATGAAGCTCACTGTCAACGGCGCCGAGGTGTTTGTCGCAAACGGCGGCCGCGAGTTCGACAAGTCCCTGCCCGCGGTCGCCTTCATCCACGGCGCCGGCTTCGATCATTCGAGCTGGGCGCTGCATACGCGCTGGTTCGCGCATCACGGTTATGGCGTGCTGGCGCCCGACCTGCCCGGCCACGGCCGCTCGGCCGGACCTTCGCTGGGAGGCATCGCCGAGATGGCCGACTGGACGGCGGCATTGCTCGCTGCGGCCGGCGTGGCGAAAGCGCACCTGATCGGCCATTCGATGGGATCGTTGATCTCACTGGAGACGGCGGCGCGTCATCCCGACAAGGTGTCCGCGCTGAGCCTGATCGGCACCGCCGCGACCATGACAGTCGGCCCGGACCTGCTGAAAGCGGCCGAAGCCAACTCGCAGGACGCCAACGACATGGTGTCGATCTGGGGCCTCGGCTTCAACGCCGAGCTCGGCGGCAGCCTCGCGCCGGGCCTGTGGATGCATGGCGGCGCGCAGGCGGTGCTGAAATCTTGCGAGCCCGGCGTGCTCTTCAGGGATTTGTCGGCCTGCAACGCTTACGCGAACGCGCTTGTCGCTGCTGCGAGCGTGAAGGTGCCGACGACGCTCATCCTCGGCGAACGCGACATGATGACACCGGCGAAGGCGGGCAAGGCGCTCGCCGCGGCGATCCCGCATGCGAAGACCGTCGTGGTGCCGGGCGCGGGCCACATGATCATGGCCGAGCGCCCGGATGAATTGCTGGCGGCGTTGAGGGGCTGAGCCGCATCCGACTTGAAAGTTTGGACGCAGATAGCCGCCACGGGCGGCATGGCCGGGCTAGTCCCGGCCATCCACGCCTGGCCGCGCGCGCGAAGTACGTGGATGCCCGGGCCTTCGCCTCGCCGAAGCAGCTTCGGCCGCGCAGGCGGGACAAGCCCGGGCATGACGACATCTTGCCAGTGCCCCCGCCTTACGACCCCGGCGTCCACTTCCAGACGATATCGGAGACATTGACCGGCTTCGGGATCAGCCCGAGCTTTGCAAAACGGTCGGCCACGGCCTGCTGCGTCCTGATCACCTCGGCGTCGAGCGGCACCACGCTGTAGACGGAGCGGTTGACGAAGCGCCTGACAGCCTCGATGTCGATGTCGACGCCGGTCGCCTCGGCCTGCGCCTTTGCGACCTCCTCGTGATACTGCTCCGCCCACTTGCCTTCGGAGGCAAAGGTCGTGTTGAGCTTCGCGACCAGCGATGGATATTTCTCGACGAAGTCGGTGTTGGCGATGTAGTAGGCGTTCGGCTTGTGCACGTCCTTGTCGAAGACGAGAACGCGCGCGTTCTCCTTCAATTCGGCGAGCGCGAGATAGGGATCCCAGATCGACCAGGCGTCGACCGAGCCCTTCACGAAGGCCGCCGTCGCATCGGCCGGCGCCAGCGGCGCGGGCGTGATGTCGGACCAGGACAGGCCGGCCTTTTCGAGCGAGGCGACCAGGAGATTGTGCGCGCTCGATCCCTTGCCGAAGGCGACGCGCTTGCCTTTGAGATCGGCGAGCGTCTTGATGGCTGAATCCTTCGGCACGACGATCGCCTGGTTGTCGCCCTCGGACTTCACGGCCGCGACATATTTTATTTTTGCGCCGCCGGCTTGCGCGAAGATCGGCGGCGTGTCGCCGACGAAGCCGAAATCGACGCTGCCGACGTTGATGGCCTCCAGCAGCGGCGGACCGAACTGGAAGTCAATCCATCTGACCTCGATGCCCAGCGGCCTGAAGGCGTTTTCGAGCGTTTGACGCTGGCGTACCGCCGGGAAGAATCCGCCCTTCTGAGTGCCGATGCGGATTTCCGCCGGCTTGTCCTCGGCGCGTGCTGGTGCGGCCAGGGCGGTTGCAAGGAGAAGCGCTGCGGTCAGGATATGTCGTCGTGCAATCATGTTGCGGTCCTTTGCGTCAGGTTCAGTTAGCGAAGAGTGAGGAATTGGCGCGGCGGCTCCGCTCCGAAAACACCGCACGGGCTGCGCGTTCGGCCTCGCGCGCCGAACGGAACTGGCGGCCTTCGAGGCTGTCGAACAGGCGTTCGGAGGAGAAGAAGCGGAAGCCGCGCTCATCTCTTGTGATGATGCCGGCGGCGCGGTCGTGGATTTCAATGATGTAGGCGTTCGACTGGGTCTGGGACATGACTGCTCGTTCGCCGGAATGTCGGCGTTCCTGTCGTGGGATTTGTGCTGTGGGAGGTTGCTAGGAGGCGATCAGCAACAACAACAGGCGCCGGTTGCCGCCGAGAAACAGCGCCGCGTCATGCACGCGTGCATGTCGCTGGGATTACGCTGGTGATCGGTTCTCATATCGCGGCATCAAGCTCGAGGAGCAGTTTCGATGCTCCGAATATCGAGCGATTGGTGAGCTCGGTCAATGAAATGGCTATCCATATTTGGCACCGGCGCGCTGGCGCGCTTCTCCCGGCGCAAGTACCGACAGACGGATTCATCTCGCGATGAGTTCAGCAGGCGCGGGCGGCAGGCGTGGTACGCTCGCGCAACGTAAAAACAGACAATCTGGGAGATCCGGACATGGCGAATGATCTGAAGGGGCGCACCGCGCTCGTCACCGGCGGCTCGCGCGGGATTGGCGCAGCCGTCTGTCGCGCCCTGGCCGCATCAGGCGCGGCGGTGGCGATCAACTGCCGGGAGCAGATCGGGCAGGCCGAGCAGTTGGCAGGCGAGATCGGCAAGCAAGGCGGTCGCGCGATTGTCGTTGCCGCCGACGTCTCGCAGCGCGACGCCGTGGCTACAATGGTCGAGCGCGTCACGGCCGGGCTCGGGCCGATCGATATCCTCGTCAATAATGCCGGCATCGCGATCACGCGCGGCGTCGACGATCTCACCGAAGAGGATTTCGACCGCACCATGATGGTCAACCTGAAATCTGCCTTCCTGTGCACGCAGGCGGTGCTGCCGGAGATGCGTGTGCGGAAATGGGGCCGCATCGTCAACATCTCCTCGGGCGCGGCGCGCGGTGCCGGCTCGATCGGCCCGCACTACAATGCATCCAAGGCCGGCATGGAGGGCCTTACGCGCGGTTATGCGGCGCGGCTGGTGAAGGAAGGCATCACCGTCAACGCGGTGGCGCCGTCGCTGATCGAGACCGACATGATGAGCGGCCAGCCCCAGTTCGTCAGCCGCATCCCGCTCGGCCGCTTCGGCACGGCCGATGAGGTGGCGAAAGCCGTGATGCTGCCGGTCGACAATGCCTACATGACCGGGCAGACCATCGCGCTGAGCGGCGGGATGGCGTTTAACTAGGAGCGAAGATGGTGCCGCTTTTCCTTCTCCCCTTGTGGGAGAAGGTGGCGCGAAGCGCCGGATGAGGGGTATCTCTCCGCGCATGCCGGTTGAGAGATGAGTTCGCGGAGAGATACCCCTCACCCGTCTCGCCGCTTCGCGGCGAGCCACCCTCTCCCACAAGGGGAGAGGGTAAGAAAAAGATCACCACATCGTCGCAGCAGCACGCTCGGGCCAGATGCGGTCGTACTCGGCGCCGCCGACCTTGTTCTCGCTCATTTCCGCGAGGATCTGGCCGGGCGTCGGCAGCGTCTTCGGATCGATCCGCTTGTCGGGATTCCAGAGGTCGGAGCGGACGATGGCGCGGGCGCACTGGAAATAGATTTCGTCCACATTCATCACCATGACGCTGCGCGGCGCCTTACCCTCGACCTTGAACGAGGCGAGCAGCTCGGGATCGACGGAGAGACAAGCGCGGCCGTTGGCCCGCACCGCGTTGCCGGAACCGGGGATCAGGAACATCAGCGACACCCTGGGATCGCGCACGATGTTGCGCAAGGAATCGACCCGGTTGTTGCCGCGGCGATCCGGCAGCATCAGCGTCTTCGGATCATGGATGCGAACGAAGCCGGGGAGATCGCCGCGCGGCGAGCAGTCGATCCCCTCCGGCCCGATGGTGGCGAGCGCGGCAAACGGCGCCTTCTCGATGAAGATGCGGTAGAGCGGCGTGACGTGGTCGGCGACTTTCACGGTCGAGGCATCACCAACGGCACCGTAGATGGCCTCCAGCTGTTCGACCGTTTCAATCACCGACATTCCGCTCTCCTTGTTGCGCCGGCTATTCGTGCCAGCCTTCGTTCCTGATCACACGCACGAGCTGGCGGCTGTGATAGTCCGCGCTGCCCGCGTTGAGGATGGTGACATCGGCATTGGCCGATGCGTCGTCGACGCTGCGCGCGAGGCGATCTGCGATATTGCCGTCACTGTGCCGGGCCCGGGCAGCAAGCCGCTGCGCCAGCACGTCCGGCGGCGCCGTGATCGCGACCACGACGACGTTGGCATAGGCCTGGCGCAGCGCTCCGATCACCGTGCGCGAGACATTGGCGACGACGGCCCGGCCGGCGAGGATGTCATCATTGATTTCGAGCGGAAGAGCGTAGGAATGACCGTGCGCTTCCCAGTGCACGGCGAAATCGCCGTGCTCGCGCGCGCGGCGGAATTCGTCCTGGCTCATCGCCATGTTGTCTTCGGCTTCAGAGGATTCGCGCGTCACGACACGGCGCGGGAAGACGATGTCGCGATCGTCGACGCAGGCCGCCTGTGCGAGCCGCAACAGCGTGTCCTTGCCGGCACCGCTGGGACCGACCACGAGCACGAGCCGCCCGGGTCCGATCCCGCTGGCCTCATCGTGTGCCATGGTCGCGGTCTCGCTCATGCGACGCGGTTTCCTTCGCGCCAGACGCTGCGGACGACGGGAACGTCGCCTGCGACATGCACGCGGATCAGGTCGGCGCGCTTGCCGATCGCAACCTCGCCACGATCCGACAGGCCAACCGCCTCGGCCGGCGCCTTCGTCACGGTGCGAACCGCCGCCGGAAGACTGATCGCGGGCACATGCTCCGGCAATTGCAGCGCGGCCATCAGGAGGCTGGACGGGATGTAGTCCGACGACAGGATGTCGAGCAGGCCCTCGCGGGCGAGATCGACCGCGGCGATGTTGCCGGAGTGCGAGCCGCCGCGCACGACGTTCGGCGCACCCATCAGGATGTCGATGCCGGCCTCGTGCAGGCCGCGCGCGGCCTCCAGCGTGGTCGGGAATTCCGCCACCGACACGCCATCGCGCACGGCGTCCACAACGTTCTCCTCGGTGGTGTCGTCATGGCTTGCGAGCGGGATTTTGTATTTCTGCGCAAGCGCCACGATCTCGCGCATGTTGGTCGCGGCATAGAGCTTCTGATACTCGAAGCGCTTCGCGAACAGCTCGTCGAGCTCGGCATCGGTCTTGCCGCCGCCCTTGCCGCGGTAATAGTCGCGCAGCTTGACCTCGTCGCGGAACTGGCGCTGGCCGGGCGTGTGGTCCATCAGCGACATCAGCTTGACGTCGGGACGGTCGATCAACTCCTTGGCCTCCTCCACCACGCTCGGCATCGGGATTTCGCAGCGCAGATGCAGGAAGTGGTCGGCGCGCAGCAGGTCGGCATCGCGCGCGGTCGTGATGGCGGCGGCGAGCACGCCGGCGCGGCCATCGACTTCCTCGGCGCCGTCCTCGCGCCAGACCCGGAGCGAGTCGAACACGGTCGTGATGCCTGAGGTCGCAAGCTGGCCGTCATAGGAGATGACGGCGGCGACCGGATTCCAGAACACCTTTGGGCGCGGCACGTAATGCGCTTCGAGGTGGTCGGTGTGGAGCTCGATCAGGCCGGGCATGATGAGGTCGCCGCCGGCATCCTCCGCACCCGCAGGCGCCCTGCCCTCGCCGATCTCGGCGATGCGTCCGTCGGCAAGAGCGAGCCAGCCCTGCTCGATCACCCGGTCAGCCAGCACGATCCTGGCGTTGGCGATCAATGTTTCCTTCGGCTTGGCATTCATTTCCATTTCCTTCAGGCCGCGGCGGCAAAGCTGGTGACGTCAACAATACGGTCGGCAATCAAATGGCGGATTTCGTCGTCGTGGACAATGGCGACCATGGCGACGCCCTGGCGCTTCTTCTCGGCGACCAGATCGACCACGACGGCGCGGTTGGCGGCATCGAGCGAAGCGGTCGGCTCGTCCAGCAGCAGGATCGGCAGCTCCGAGATGAAGCCGCGCGCGATGTTGACGCGCTGCTGCTCACCGCCGGAGAAGGTCGCCGGCGGCAGCTGCCAGAGTCTTTCGGGAATGTTGAGGCGGTGCAGCAACTCGCCGGCGCGCTGCTGCGCCTCAGCGCGTGCCAGGCCGTTCACGATCAGTGGCTCCGCGACGACGTCGATGGTCGCAACACGCGGCACCGCCCGCAAAAACTGGCTGACATAGCCGATGGTGGAGCGGCGGATGTTGAGCACCTGCCGCGGCTCGGCGGTGGCGAGATCGACCACCGCGCCGCGATGGCGGATGCCGATGCGGCCGGAGTCGCAGCGGTAATTGCCAAAGATCATCTTCAGGATCGACGACTTGCCGGCCCCGGACGGGCCTGAGAGCACGACGCATTCGCCCGGGTTGACGTGGAAGGTCACGCCGCTGACGACAGGCAGCTCGATGCCGCCCTGCAGGTGCATCGTAAAGGTCTTTTTCGCGGCGGCGATGTCGATCATGGCGGTCATCGGAAAACTCATCTTGGAAGGCTTATGGCGGCAAAATCGAGGAGACGAGGAGCTGGGTATAGGGCTCGCGTGGGTCGTCGAGCACCTGGTCGGTGAGACCGGTCTCGATGACGCGGCCGCCCTTCATCACCATCACGCGATGCGACAGCAGTCGCGCCACCGCGAGATCGTGGGTGACGATGATGACGGCGAGGTGCAGTTCGGCAACGAGGCTGCGCACGAGGTCGAGCAGGCGAGCCTGCACGGAGACATCGAGGCCGCCGGTCGGCTCGTCCATGAACACCAGCCGCGGCTCGGTGACGAGGTTGCGCGCGATCTGGAGACGCTGGCGCATGCCGCCGGAATAGGTGCGCGGTGCATCGTCGATGCGCGCGATATCGATCTCGACGCGGGTGAGCCAGTCCGACGCGGTATCGCGGATGCGGCCGTAGTGATTCCAGCCCACCGCCATCAGCCGTTCGCCGACATTGGCGCCGGCCGAGACCGCCATGCGCAGGCCCTGCGCGGGATCCTGGTGCACATAGCCCCAGTCGGTGCGGAACAGGAAGCGCCGCTCGGCTTCGCCAAGGCTCGTGAGATCGCGGGTGATGCCGTCGCGCATCCGGTACGACACCTGGCCGGCGCTCGGCGCGAGCTGGCCCGACAGCATTTGCAGCAGCGTCGACTTGCCCGAGCCGGACTCGCCGACGATCGCCAGCACCTCGCCGGGGTAGAGCGAGAACGACACGTCGCGGCACGCGGCGATGCGGCCGTAGGACTTGCTGAGCGACTCCGCGACCAGCAGCGGCTGATCGTTTTCGAGCTTGGCGAGACCAGCCATGTCTTGATCAGCCATGTGAGCCCGCCTTCTCCTTGTACGGCGCGGCGCTGAGGCTGCCGTGATGGCCGGCGGCCTGACGGCCCTCGCAATAGTCGGTATCCGAGCAGACGAACATGCGCCCGCCCTTGTCGTCGGTGACGATCTCGTCGAGATAGGAATTTTCCGCCGCGCACAGCGCGCAGGGCGCGTTGAAGCGGTACGGCTCGAACGGGTGATCCTCGAAATCGAGCGACACCACCTGCGTATAGGGCGGGATCGCATAGATGCGCTTCTCGCGGCCGGCGCCGAACAATTGCAGCGCCGGGCAATTGTCCATCTTGGGATTGTCGAATTTCGGCGTCGGTGACGGATCCATCACGTAGCGCGCGTTCACCTTCACCGGATAGGCGTAGGCGGTGGCGATGTGGCCGAAGCGGGCGATGTCCTCGTAGAGTTTTACGTGCATCAGGCCGTATTCAGCGAGCGCATGCATGCGCCGCGTCTCGGTCTCGCGCGGTTCGAGGAATCGCAGGGGTTCCGGGATCGGCACCTGATAGACCAGCACCTGGTTCGCGTGCAGCGACGTCTCCGGGATGCGGTGACGGGTCTGGATCACGGTCGCATCTTCTGTGGCCGTGGTCGTGGCGACGCCCGCGGTCTTGGCGAAGAATTTGCGGATCGAGATCGCATTCGTCGTGTCGTCGGAACCCTGGTCGATCACCTTCAGCACATCCTGGGGCCCAAGGATCGCGGCCGTGACCTGCACGCCGCCGGTTCCCCAGCCATAGGGCATCGGCATTTCACGGCTGGCGAACGGCACCTGATAACCCGGAATAGCGATCGCCTTGAGGATGGCGCGGCGGATCATCCGCTTGGTCTGTTCGTCGAGATAGGCGAAATTGTAGGCGGGCGCGTTCATTCCGCGGCCTCCTTCATGGCATCGGGCGCATTGGCCTCGGCAAATTCCTTGCGCAGCTTGCGCAGGAGCCCGAGCTCGGACTGGAAGTCGACATAGTGCGGCAGCTTCAGATGCTCCACGAAGCCGGTCGCCTGGACGTTGTCCGAATGCGACATCACGAATTCTTCATCTTGCGCCGGGGCCACGGCCTCTTCGCCGAGCTCGCGGGCACGCAGCGCCCGGTCGACCAGCGCCATCGACATGGTCTTGCGCTCGCTCTGGCCGAAAGCAAGACCATAGCCGCGGGTGAAACACGGCGCTTCCGTCGCCGAGCCCTTGAACTGGTTGACCATCTGGCACTCGGTAAGCTCGATGGAGCCGAGCGGCACCGCGAAGCCGACGTCCTCCGCGAAAAACTCGACCTCGACCTCGCCGAAGCGGATCTCGCCGACGAAGGGATGGTTGCGGCCGTAACCGCGCTGGGTGGAATAACCCATGGCCAGCAGAAAGCCTTCGTCACCGCGCGCGAGGTTTTGCAGGCGCAGGTCGCGATCGGCCGGGAAGTTCAGCGGTTCGCG
The DNA here is from genome assembly GCF_040547805.1 of Bradyrhizobium sp. LA6.1. Lineage (NCBI taxonomy): Bacteria > Pseudomonadati > Pseudomonadota > Alphaproteobacteria > Hyphomicrobiales > Nitrobacteraceae > Bradyrhizobium > Bradyrhizobium sp. LA6.1. The sequence continues at coordinate 171,541 of NZ_JBEPQK010000010.1, forward strand.
CGTGAGATCGCCGACGCTGGCGCCGTCTTCGGCCCGCGGCGAGGATTCGATCAGCCCGTCGCGGCCCAGAATATCGGTCACACGCGGCGTGGGCGCCGTCGACGCTTCGGCCGTCGCCGGCACTTCAGGCACAAAGCCCTGGCCAAGCGAGGGATCGAGCAGACGATGCGTGTAGTCGAAGGTCGGCCCGAGGATCTGGCCGCCGGGAATATCCTTGAAGGTCGCCGACACTCGCCGCTGTACCCGCATCGCGCCGGTCTCGACCGGCTCGCTGGCGCCGAAGCGCGGCAGGGTGGCGCGGAAGGCGCGGACCAGGAAGATCGCCTCGATCAGATCCCCGCGCGCCTGCTTGATGGCGAGCGCCGCGAGCTCGCGGTCATAGAGCGACCCTTCGCTCATGACGCGGTCCACGGCGAGGCCAAGCTGCTCCGAGATCTGATCCAGCGTGACCGCGGAAACGCTCTGGTCGCCACGCCGCGCATTGGCGAGCAGGCGATGGGCGTTCTCGATGGCGCGCTCGCCGCCTTTGACTGCGACATACATGCGACTAGCTTCCCTTGTTCACGACACGCGTGGTGCGCGGGATCGCAACCACGGCATCATCGGCGACCAGCACCAAATCGATGCCGCGCGGAAACAGCGCCTCGTTGAACTGCAGCCGTTCGAATAGGTCGAAAGGCCTGATCGAGGCCTGAAGCGTCGCGACACCGTCGATGCCGGGGCCACGCAGTTCGAAACTGCGCCCCGAATTCAGGCTCTCGACCTGAAGGATCACCGTGGTCGAACGATCCGGATACTCATTCGTGCCCAGCGCGAAGCGTTCGAGCGACGGCAGCGCCGCGCCGTCGCTGATCAGCGCGAAACTCGCGATCGAAGAGTCCTGCACCACCGGCGCGCCGGTGTGGAACTTGAGCCATTTCACCACGTCCGACCTCTCCGCCATCCGGGCATCGAGCCAGAGCGGCGTGTCGTGATCGAACAGCGTCAGCGCGATCGCAGCAGTGCCGCGCATCGTTGGCTCGGGCGCTCCCGCCATCGGCACGATGCGCTGGACCGAGCCCGGCCGTGCCATCGCGTCCATGACGGAACGAAAGGTCGATTGCGCCGACAAGACCTTGTCGACGAAACCCGACGGCAGTTCCGCAATCGTGGTCATGGCCTCACCCCTCACCGCGCACCATGGTGTAGAAATCAACCTTCGTCGCGGCGGTCTCGGCCGCCGCCTGCTTGCGCTGGATCATAAGCTGCTCGCGCAACGGCGCGATAACGTCACGCTCCACCGCCTCGCCGAAATCACTGGACTGCGCCAGCGCGTCGCACAGCGCGATTAGCCGCGCCTTCTCGCCGTCGCGCCCCAGCGTGTAGCCGAAGCCGACCTCGCCGCTTGCGAGCCGGACCGCCGCGCGCGACACCGTGGCTTCACCGAGATTGAACGGCGCGCCGTCACCGCCGACCCGGCCGCGCAGCATGACGAGACCGTTTTCCGGCGCGCGCAGCTCCTGATGAGCCGGCAGGGCGAGAGCGCGGAGGCGAGCGGCGATCTCGCCCGCCTCCGCGTGCGCCAGCACGGCCATCGCGGCCTTGCGCTGGACTTGCTGGTTATTGTGCTGGGTCACCAAATCCACCGAGATTTTGACAGAACTTGCCGAATCCAAGTTGTCTATGATAATAGACAACTTGATACGGAAGCGCCATGACTGTTTCGTGACAAACGTGTGATTTCTGAAGTAGGCTTCTCGGCTACATGAGCATGCAGGACACAGCCTCTTCGGGCGTCGCGCTGTGGCGCCTCGTTGCCGACGGCATCGAGCGCGGCATCGCCGACGGCCGCTTTGCGGCCGGCGACAAGCTACCGGGCGAGATGGAGATCGCCGAAACCTATCGGGTGAACCGCCACACCGTGCGGCGCGCGCTGGCCGCGCTTGCCGAGCGCGGCATCGTGCGCGCCGAACGCGGCAGCGGAACCTATGTCGAGGCGCAGCGCCTCGCTTATCCCTTGCGCTCGCGCACCCGCTTCTCCGAGATCGTCGGCGCCGATGGCCGCGAACCGCATGGCCGGCTGATCGAGGCGTCCGGCGATGTCGCGACCCGCGAACTGGCGCGCGAACTGGGATTGAAGGCCGGCGCGCCGCTGGTGCGGATCGAGGCGATCCGCCTCGCCGACCGCACGCCGATCTGCGTCTCCACCACCTGGCTGTCAGCGGAATTGTTCCCGGGCGCGGGTGAGGTGTTCGCCGCGACGCGCTCGATGACGAAACTGCTCGAGCATTACGGCGTCCGCGACTACAGCCGCGGCGCGACCCGGATCACCGCCGGCATCGTGGACGCGACCGATGCCGCGCGGCTCGATCTGCCGCTGGGACGGCCGATCCTGGTGGTCGACGCCACCGACCACGATCTCGCCGGCAAGCCGCTGGTGACCAAGCACTCGCGCTTTGCAGCGGAGCGGGTGGAGTTTCTGGTGGAGAACGGGTGAGCGGCGCCCTCTTCCCCTCTCCCCTTGTGGGAGAGGGTGGCTCGTCGCGAAGCGACGAGACGGGTGAGGGGTATGTCTCTGCAAACACCGATCTGAGTTTGAGGAGGCAGACCCCTCATCCGGCGCTTCGCGCCACCTTCTCCCACAAGGGGAGAAGGAAGAAAGCTAGGCCACCGCCCTGCGCCCAATAATCGCAAAGCGCAGCTTGCTCGAGATGAAATCGATCGCGGCGACGGCGACCAGAATCATCAGGATCAGGAACGACACCCGCTGCCATTCCAGCACGCGGATCTGCTCGGCGAGCTGGAGCCCGATGCCGCCGGCACCGACGATGCCGATGATGGTGGCCGAGCGCGTGTTGGATTCGATGAAATAGAGCACCTGGCCGGCGATCACGGGCAGCACCTGCGGCAGCAGGCCGAAGCGGATCTCGTGCAAAGCACTGCCGCCGGAGGCGCGGACGCCTTCGACCTGCTTCTGGTCGGCGCCTTCGATCGCCTCCGAGAACAGTTTTCCGAACGCGCCGAAATCCGACACCGCGATCGCAAGCACGCCGGCGAACGGGCCGAGCCCGACGACGTTAATCCACACCAGCGCCCAGATCAGCGTATCGACGCCGCGGATCGAATCCAGGAAGCGGCGAACCGGAAAACGCAGGATCTGCGAGGGTATGACGTTGCGCGCGGCCAGCAGGCTGACCGGAAGCGCGAACACCGCCGCCAGCGTCGTGCCGAGCAGCGCGATCGACAGCGTCTCGCCCAGCGCCTTCAGATAGACCGGCAGCGAGGAACCAGGATCGGGCGGGATCATCATCAGGCTGATCCAGCCGAGCTGGCTCAGCCCTGCGAAGAATCGCGACGGCGAGAAGTCGAGATCGACGAGGCCGTAAACCAGGATCGCAAACGCCGCGACGATCATCGCCGGCATCGCAAGCCGCGCCGAGGCGGGGCGGTCGAACACATCGGGGTAGCGTGCGCGAAGCTCTCGCGTGTCGACCTCCTGCGGTCTCGTCACGTCCGTGCCTCCTTGCCGAACAGACGGCCGCGCAGCCAGCCCGTAGCGATGTCGATGATGAAGACCGTGATGATGATGGTGAGCAGGATGGCACTGACGTCGGAGTAATAGAACTTGCGGATGGCGACGACGAGCTCCTGGCCGATGCCGCCGGCGCCGACGAAGCCCATGACGGAGGCTTCACGGACGTTGATCTCGAAGCGCAGCAGCGCATAGCTGGCATAGCCCGCCGTCACCTGCGGCACGATCGCAAAGCGCATGCAGGAGAGCCAGCTCGCGCCGGTCGAACGGATGCCCTCGACCGGCTTCATGTCGGCATTCTCGACGATCTCGGAGAACAGCTTGCCGAGCGCGCCGGTGGAATGGATCGCGATCGCGAGCACGCCGGCCATCGGCCCGAGGCCGAACGCGATCACGAAGATCAGCGCGAAGACGATGCCCGGCACGGTGCGGGCGAATTCGAGGAGGCGACGCACCACGAAGCGCAGCCAGGGCGACGGTGAGGTGTTCTCGGCCGCGAAGAAATTCAAGGCGAAGGCGAAGGTCGCGCCGATCAGCGTGCCGACATAGGAGATCAGCAGCGTCTCGCCCAGCATCTTCAGCCATTTGCGCCAGCCCCACAGCCACTCGCCGGCATCGGTCCAGGCCCGCTGGCCGCTGTCGAGCGTGAGGATGCGGTCGAAATAGCTGATGAAATTGCCGAAATGGGCGAAGAAGGTGCGGAGGTTCACTTCCGCGCCGATCGCGGCAAGAAACAGCGCTGCGGCAAAGATCACCAGCCCCAACAGGAGTCGGAGCCGCTTGCGCGCGACCGCCTGGCGATAGGCCGCGTTCAGCACGGCGAGCTGCTGCTCGGGGAGGATCGAAACCGCGACGGTCATCTGGCCAGGAAAGGTGGTCGATCAAAGAGAAAGAGCCGGGTCCATCGACCCGGCTCCAGTGCTATCGTCCCGAAACTCAGGACGCCTTCTTCTTACGCAGTGCATCGACGAACTTGATCAGCTCGATCGTGCCATCCCAATCCTTGGTGGTGGCGGGATGAAAACCCTTCTTCTGGCCGTCCTGGAGGCGATCGAAGGCCGCCTTGTCCTTGGCCGGCGCGTCGAAGAACGCCTTGGCGATCGCCGCCTTGGCATCTTCCGGCAGGTCGGAATTGTAGGCGTAGGGGCCGTTGATGATCGGCGCCGACTTGTGGATGATGCGGAAATCGTCCTTCTTCATCGGCGAGCCGTCGGCGTTCTTCAGCATGCCCTTGGTCAGCATCTGCGCCAGCGTGGAATCGTCATCGCTGGTCCACTGGTTGGCCGCAACGTCGACCGTGCCCTGCGCCAGCGCCAGGATGGCGTTCTCGTGGCTGCCGGTGAAGACGACCTTGCTGAAATAGGTGTCGGCATCCGTGATGCCCATCTTGTCGAGCTCGAAGCGCGGCACGTTGTTGCCGGAGGTCGAGTTCGGGTCGACGAGGCCGAGGTTCTTGCCCTTGAGCTGGTCGACGCTCTTGTAGGGGCTGCTCGCCTTGACGAAGAACACCGAGTAGTAGCCGGTCGAACCGTCGGCGTTGATGTCGTTGGCGAAGGCATCGGTCTTGACGCCGGTCAGGCGGGCGCGGGCGAACGACGCCGAGCCGTAGCTGGCGATATGGATGTTGCCGGCGCGCTGGCCCTCGATGACGGCGGCGTAGTCATTGGCGATGCGCAGCGTGACCTTCACGCCCAATTCCTTGGAGAGATAGTTCATGAACGGCGCCCAGCGCTCGGTCACGCCCGAGGCGTTTTCGGCCGGAATGACCGCGAAGGTCAGTTCGGGATATTTGGCTTTCCAGTCGTCGGCGGAGGCCGAGGTCGTGAACGCGAGCGCGGCGGCGCCGGCAAGAACCAGTCTGCGAGTGATCATGATACCCTCTTCATCGGTTGGGGTCGGTTGACGCACAATTTGGCAGTTACAGGCGCAGCTCAGGCGGCCGCGGCCGTTCCGAGCGCCGGCACACCCTCAGGCAGCGGCACAGGCATTCCGCCCATGACGTCGGAGGCTTCAAGGTCGTAGAGTTCACGCGCGACGTGGTCGGTGAGCTCGGACGGTACGCCGTCGAACACCACGCGCCCCTGCGCCATGCCGATCAGGCGGTCGCAATAGCTGCGGGCGAGATCGAGCGAATGCAGGTTGCAGAGCACGGTGATGCCGAAATGCTTGTTGATGCGCAGCAGCGCATCCATCACGATCTTGGTGTTGCGCGGGTCGAGCGAGGCGATCGGCTCGTCGGCGAGGATGATGTCGGGCTGCTGCACCAGTGCGCGGGCAATCGCAACACGCTGCTGCTGACCGCCGGAGAGCTGGTCGGCACGCTGGGCGGCGAGCGAGGCGATATCGAACTGCTCGAGCGCCGACATCGCCAGCGCCTTGTCGTGCTCGGGCCATGTCTGCGTCAGCGAGCGCCAGGCCGGCATCGTGGCAAGACGCCCCATCAGGACGTTGGTCAGCACATCGAGCCGGCCAACCAGGTTGAACTGCTGGAAAATCATCGCCGAGCGCGCCCGCCACTGCCGCAGCTCCTTGCCGCGCAGCGCGGTGACGTCGAGGCCGTCGAACAGGATGCGGCCCTGCGTCGGCGTCGCCAGGCGATTGATCATGCGCAGCATGGTCGACTTGCCGGCGCCGGAGCGCCCGATCACACCGACGAAGCCGCCGGGGGAGATTTGAAACGAAGCGTCGTCCACCGCGGCTTTTGCGCCGAAGCGGCACGTCAGACCTTCAACCACCAGCATAAAGGGCTCCAGAGTAGCTGGCTGCCACCGCTAACGCCGGCACTTGACACTTGTGTGACACGCGGATCGCGGTGCGGCGATCCTACACACCTCCTCCCCTGTCATCGCATCGTCATGACATTGTCATCAGGCCGCTCGAAGAGGTACGCCCGCCCTCGACCTATCGGATGTAGCATGGCCGGCAAAACGCTCTCGGTTCAACCGACCATCGACCCTTCGGCGAAGCTGCATGAGACCAGGCTCGGCACCTATACCGAAGTCGGCGCGCGCACGATCCTCACTGAAGTCACGATCGGCGATTACTCCTATGTCGTGAACGACGCCCAGATCACCTACACCACCATCGGAAAATTCTGCTCGATCGCGGCGATGACCCGCATCAATCCCGGCAATCATCCGATGCATCGCGCCACGCAGGCGCATTTCACCTATCGTTCCAGCGCCTACTTCGAAGGCGAGAGCGACGACACCGAGTTCTTCGACTGGCGGCGCCAGCATCACGTCCATATTGGCCACGACGTCTGGATCGGCCATGGCGCGATCGTGCTGCCGGGCCGCAACATCGGCACCGGCGCCGTGATCGCGGCCGGCGCCATCGTCACCAAGGACGTGCCGGCGTACACCATCGTCGCCGGCAATCCAGCGCGCATCGTGCGGCGGCGGTTCTCGGAAGACGTCGCCGGACGGCTGGCCCGGCTCGCCTGGTGGGACTGGGATCACGACAAATTGCGTGAAGCACTGCCCGATTTCCGCAAGCTCGGGATTGAAGATTTCCTCTCGGCATATGAAGCACGGGCAAGCTCCCTCACCCGTTCCCCTGCCAGCAAACGAAGCGCGGTCGCTTGACAGACATCTTCCTTGAGGGCGGCCGGGCCCTGATCGGCTCCGAGCTCGTCGAAACTTCCATTCTGGTGTCCGGCGCGGACATTGCGCAGGTCGATGCCTCTCGCGGCCGTGCGCGGCTGGCGATCGATGCGCGCAACCTGCTGGTGCTGCCCGGCATCGTCGATCTGCATGGCGATGCCTTCGAGCGGCAGATGATGCCGCGCGCCGGCGTCGACTTCCCGATCGACGTCGCGCTCGCCGACAGTGACCGCCAGGCGATCAGCAACGGCATCACCACGGTGTTTCATGCCACGACCTGTTCGTGGGAGCCGGGCCTGCGCAGCGCCGGCAATGCGCGCGCCCTGATGGAGGCGATCGAGCGGCAGCGCCCGCAATTCGCCGCCGACACGCGCTTCCACCTGCGGCACGAGACCTACAATCTCGATGCCGAGACCGAGATCGGCCAGTGGCTCGCCGAGGGCCGCGTCGACCTGTTCGCCTTCAACGACCACATGGACGGCACCGTTGCCGACATGGCCAAGCCGCGCAAGCGCAACCGTATGGTCGAGCGCACCGGCCTCTCGGGCGAGGAATTCGACCGTCTGGTCGAGCGTGTGCTTTCGCGCGCCAGTGAAGTGCCGGCTTCCGTGTCGCGGCTCGCCGCAACTGCTCGCGCGGCCGAGGTGCGGATGCTCTCGCACGACGATGCGACGCCGGCGATGCGGCAGGAGTTTCGCGAGTTGGGCGCTGACATCGCGGAGTTTCCGATCAACGAGGAGACCGCGCGAGCGGCCGCGTCCGCCGGCGATGCCATCGTCTACGGTGCGCCGAATGTCGTGCGCGGTGGCAGCCATACCGGCTGGACCCGGGCGTCCGACATGATCGCGAAGGGGCTCTGCTCGGTGCTGGCGTCGGACTATTATTATCCCGCGCAGCTGCTCGCCGCGTTCCGCCTCGCCGCCGACGGCGTGCTGCCGCTGACCGAGTCCTGGAACCTGGTGTCCGCGGGACCGGCCCGCGCGACCGGCCTTGCCGATCGCGGCGTGCTCGCGGAAGGACGCCGCGCCGACATGCTGCTGGTCGACGACAGCGTGCCGCTGCGGCCGCGGCTGATCGCGGTGGTATCAGGCGGAAAGCTCGTGCATCTCACCGATGCGACGCGACTGCTCGCTGCGGCGGCGACGCCGCGCGAGGCTGTTGTTGCGGCCTGAACCGGTTATGCTCGGGCAATGACAGATTTTCCCCGCTACGCGATCTACTTCGCAGCCGGCGCCGACAGCGCCCTCTCCCGCTTCGGCGCCAAGCTGCTCGGCTATGATGTCTACACCGGTGAGGAGATGCCGTTCCCTGCCGACGCATCGCGTGTTGCGCCGGACTGGCGCGACGTCACGGCCGATCCCCGCAAATACGGTTTCCACGGCACGCTGAAGGCGCCGATGGCGCTGGCGCCAGGCAGGACTGAAGCCGAGCTCGTCGCAGCATGCGTGGCCTTTGCCGGCAAGGCGCGGCCGATGCCGTCAATCCGTCCGGTCGTCGACTCCATCAGCGGCTTCATTGCGGTGATTCCGACCGAGCCGGTGGGTGCGCTCCAGCAACTTGCGGCCGATTGCGTCCGCGAATTCGACGACTTCCGCGCGCCCATGACGGCGGAAGACCGCGCGCGGCGCAAGCCCGACAGGCTCACTGAGCGTCAGCGCGACTATCTCGACCGCTGGGGTTACCCGTACGTGATGGAAGAATTCCGCTTCCACATGACGCTGACGGGACGGCTGGATGCGGAACGGCGCGGGCCGATCCTGGAGATGCTGCGCGCGAGGTTTGCGGCGCTCGGCCTCGAGACGCTGGTGATCGACCGGATCGCGCTGTTCAAGCAGGATGATACCAGGGCGCGCTTCCGCTTTGTCGGCGAGTGGGCGTTGGCGAAGTAGGCCTCAGCGCCAGCTCGCGAGATTGAAGGCGAGCGCCACGGCGCCAACCAGAATGAGGCTGGTCGCCCAGATTGCATCCAGATTGAACCAGCTTCGCGAGACGAACCTCAATCCCAGATAGCGGTAGACCAGCCACGCCAGACACCCGCCGGCACTGACCATGGCGACAACGTGCACCAGGGACACCAGCACCGCCATCCCGAGACTTGTCTTCAGAAGACTTGCCTTCATCAGCGCGCCCGCCGCCTCATGGCCGGCATCGAGCTCGAACGCCTGGCAGAGCCCGAGATAGATCGGCACGAGCATCAAGGCCGCGCCGTGAGCAATGGCAACGGCGAATGACCAGAGCGCCAATTGCGTTGGCGGAATTCGTGCCAGCGTGCGCGGATGGCGCCGCTCGATCAGCCGATAGACACCGAAGCCGATAACGAGAAGGCTCGCGCCGAGCTGGATCGAACGCTGCCACTCGGCCAGCACGAGCAGGAACGCGAATGGCAGCAGCACGAGAAGGGTTGCCAGGAGATGTCCGGCCGCCAGAGCCCACAACGCACGGAACAGCGCGCGCGGGCTCTTGTCCATGAGCCCGGCCGACACGGCGAGCGGCCATCCCATTCCCGGATTGACGCCGTGATAGAGACCGCTCGCGACAAGAGCGAGCCACAGCCAGCCGAGCGGCCAACTCCCGTGCTGCCAGCCTAGGCCGACGGGTAGCAAAAGGAGTCCGTCGAGCAATCGCCGCCCTCCAGCCTGATCTGGTGCGCACGATATCCGTCGGGGAAGCTCACGAAATAGTCCTTGGCGAGCTCGAGGCCGCCGTCGCGACCGACATTGGCCATGACTTCGACGCCCGGAACCCCATCGGGATAGAACTGGTCATCCCAGGTGGAATACAGCGAATTGGTCCAGTACACGCGCTTGCCGTCGCGGCTGATCTCGACCATCTGCGGCCCGGCCGCAAATGCCTTGCCGTTCGGATGGGGGGTGCGGCGCGCGATGCCGCCGATGTGAACCGAGCCCGCAAGCTTCGGCTTTCGCGGATCGCTCACGTCGTACTGGCGCATTTCACCCGTGCCCCAGCACGAGACATAGAGAAACCGGTCATCCATCGACAGGTCGATGTCGGTCACCAGCGGCGGCACGGCGCCAAATCCCTGCAGCAGCGGCGGGAGCTGCTCCTTTGGCGCGGGTTCGGGCGGAATCGTCGCCGTCTTCTCCGCGTGGAATTTTCCGCCTTCGCGCCACCAGGTCCAGATCGATGCTTCGAGGTTGGTGGTGTCGACCACAACGCCAACGAAGCCGTATTCGCGAACCGGATCGTGCGCGGGCCGCACCTCCAGCGCCATCTGATGATTGGCGCCGAGGTCGATGGTCTGCACGTTGCGACGGGCGCGGAGATCCCAAAAGTGGAGACGATGACCATATTTGTTCGCCAGCAGATCCTCCGCGACGATCCCGTTCTCGAACTGCGGCGGCAACGCCCATTCGCTCGTCACCATGTAGTCGCGCGGCAGGTTCCACCAGAAATCATAGTGCAGCGTCTGCGGACCGCGGTCGATCTCCCACCGTCCGAGGACCTCGAACGTCTCGCAATCCATGATGAAGACGCCTGGAGGCCCGTTGGTGCCGTCTTTGCCGCCACCGCCCAGCGTGCTCACATAGACGCCGTCCGGCCCGCAATGGATAGTATGCGGCCGCGAGTAGCCGGTCTTTTTGAAGATTTCCTCGGGCTCGATGATCTTATGGATTTTGGCTTTGGTCGGATCGGGCTTGGTATCGATGATGTAGATCCGCGACGAGCGTATCCCGGGGATGATGAGATAGCGCCGCTCGATGAAGGCGTGTCCGGCGAGCGGCGACAAGGCGGAGGAGCAGGCGTTCCAGCCGAAGTGATGAAACTCATCGCCCTTGTTGGGCATCGTCACCGTGTGAACGATTTGGCTGTAGGTTGGCGATCCCGGCTTGACGTCGATGACCGCGAGAGCATCCGGCTTTGAGAAATCCGGACTGAGCAGCAGCGTGTAGGCAAAGTTCTCCGCTGGCGCTTCCATCGCCAGCTTGGGCGATGCGTGAAAGGTGGGATCCGGCCTCATCGTCATGGCACTGCCTCCCTGTTTCGTCGGCTCGCTCCAACCTGGCTCGGAATAGCGGCATAATGAAGAGCTGCTCAGCGACGTCTCGAGAAGCTCCGCGGACCTGGTTGGCGAGCGTGCAAGGAGCGTACAATATGTCATCGCCGGCGTGCGGAAAACCGCCCGAACCGCGCCAATTCGACGCCCTCAGCCAGACGGAGGCCAGCGGGATCAGGCCAGCGCGCACCTCACACTCGGCGTCGCCCCCGCGAAGGCGGGGACTGCCGAGAGACCTGGCGACAACCGAGTGGGTGCGGCGCTACTTGCCCCACCGCAACGCCAGCGCATCCCGCTCCTTGGCGAGCTCCAGCAGCCCAGCCCGCGTCGCCGGGTGCAGCGGCTGGAGCGGATGCCGCACGGCGTCCGATTTGATCACGCCGCCGGCCTGCATCATGGCCTTGCAGGCGATCAGGCCGCATTGGCGGTTCTCGTAGTTGATCAGCGGCAGCCAGCGCTCATAGGCGGCCTTTGCCTCCTCGCGCTTGCCGGCGAAATAGGGATCGATGATCTGGCGGATACCGTCGGGATAGCCGCCGCCCGTCATCGCGCCGGTGGCGCCGGCGTCGAGATCGGCGAGCAGCGTGATGGCCTCTTCGCCGTCCCACGGGCCTTCGATATCCTTGCCGCCCGCCTCGATCAGGCTGCGGAGCTTTGCCGCGGCGCCCGGCACCTCGATCTTGAAATAGCGGATGTTGGCGAAGTCGCGCGCCAGCCGCGCGAGCAGCTCGACCGACAGCGGCGTTCCGGCGACAGGCGCGTCCTGGATCATGATGGGAATGTTGATCGCGCCCGAGAGCACCTTGAAGAATTCGACGATGCCCTTCTCGGGTACGCGGAAGGTCGCGCCGTGATAGGGCGGCATCACCATCACCATGGCGGCCCCGGCCGCCTCCGCCTGCTGGCTACGCGCGGCGCAGACGGCGGAGCTGAAATGCGTGGTGGTGACGATCACGGGAACCCGGCCCGCGACATGCTCCAGCACCGCATGCATCACGGTTTCGCGCTCGGCATCGGTGAGCACGAACTGCTCTGAGAAATTGGCGAGGATGCAGAGACCATTCGAGCCCGCATCGATCATGAAATCGATGCAGCGGCGCTGGCCCTCGAGATCGAGCTCGCCGCGCTCGTCGAAGATGGTTGGCGCGACCGGGAACACGCCGCGATAGGGGCGCTGGGCGTTGTGTGGGGTGACCGGCATCGAACTCTCCATCCTTGATACGTCTGTTGCTGCACTCCCGCAGCGCCACAGATGTACCCGCCGCGTGAAGCGGCGGCAATGCCGTTCGCGCGACGCCCAGACGGATGACGATCGACGTTATGCGGTCTTCACGGCCCCCAAAAAGCCTTCGACCGCGACGCGAAGACGATCGGCATCGCCCGACATCTTCTTCACGGATTCGGACAGCACCGTGCCGGCATTGCCGGTTTCCTGGTTGAGCCTGGCGACGCTGCCGATGGTGTCGGTGACCTCGCGGGTGCCCTGGGCGGCCTGCTGGAAGTTGCGCGAGATCTCGGTGGTGGCCGCGCGCTGCTCCTCGACTGCGGCTGCGATCGCCGTCATCTTCTCGTCGATGCCGCTGATGGCACCCCCGATCGAGCGAATGGCGGTCACGGCCTGGCCCGTCGCGCCCTGGATCTCCTCGACCTGGCGCGAGATTTCTTCGGTTGCGGTTGCGGTCTGCGCGGCGAGGCTCTTGACCTCACCGGCGACCACGGCAAAGCCGCGGCCAGCCTCGCCCGCACGCGCCGCTTCGATGGTCGCGTTCAGCGCCAGGAGATTGGTCTGGCCGGCGATGGCGTTGATCATCTTCACGACCTCGCCGATCCGGCTCGCGGTCTGATCGAGGATCTCGACCGTCGCGTTGGTCCGCTCGGCCTGCGACACCGCCTCGCGCGCCTCGCGGGCGCTCAACTGCACCTGTGCAGAGATCTCGCCGACGGATGCGGAGAGTTCCTCGGTCGCGGCCGCGATGGTCTCGAGATTGTTGGTGGCCTGCTCGGCTGCGGAAGAGACTGCCGCGGTCTGGCTGGTCGACTCTGATACCAGCGTGCGCACATCGGTCGCGGTGGCATCGAGCTCTCTCGCCGACGCCGCGACGCTGTGGATCACCGCCTGCACGGTGTCGTCGAAGCTGCGGCACGCGTCGTCCACGGTGCCGGAGCGGGCGAGTTGCAGCGCCTGTTGCGATTCGCGTTCCTGGCCCAGCCGCTCGGCAGTCGCCGCGCTCTCGCGCAGGCTCTCGAGCGCGGCAGCCATGGTGCCGAACTCGTCGGGATATTTCGACTGCGGCACCGGCGTCGCGTAATCGCGGGCGCTGATTCGCGCGATGGCGTCGAGGATGGCGCGGACCGGGCGCATCAGGCGATTGCGCACCACGTAGACGCCGGCGAGGGTCACGGCGAGCGCGAGCAGAAACGCGAGCGACTGCACGATGAGGTTGGTGAGCGCCTTGGTCTGCACGGCCTCGGCACGCGCGATCGACTGATCCAGCGCCTTGGTCGCGACCCCGACAATGAGCGGGAACGGCGACTGGCAGAGCGTATTCCACTCCGAAGCGGGCATCGCGGGCTTGCCGCTGCCGTCGAGATTCTTGGTGAGATCGCCGATCTGCTTCAGGACGCCATCGGTCTTGGTCTTCGCGTCCGACGCTGCCGTCACCAGCTCCGCCGTCACGTCGGGCGCAGCCAGCAACTCGGCCATGCCCGCCCAGCCGGAGGCGATCGTGCCGTCCCATTGCGCCACCGACCGCTTCTGAACGTCGTCGAGCGGCTTGCTGCTGTTGATGTTCGAGCGAAGCGACGAACAATGGACCCCATAGCGGTCGCGCACCTGCCAGGCGAAGCGGCGGACCTGGATCATGCGCGCGATGTAGGGATCGTTCATCCAGGCGCGGTTCGACACCGCGGTGGAGGCGAGGTTCGCTGTGTCGATGACCTTGGTGACGGCGTCGTACCAGGAATTGGTCCGCTCCATCTTGCGCTCGGCGCGCGGAAGCTTGGCCTCGTCGTAGAACAGCTGGAATTGCGGCGCGGCTTCGTTCCAGCGCTGCTTCAGCGTGCTGGCGAGCTCGTCGCGGCGTGCGAAATCGACGGTCGCGAGCGCGGTGCTGATCCCTTCATAGCCGCCCTGCTCGGCCTTCTCGGCTTCGGCGAGTTTTGCCTTGGGATCGTCCTCGCCAAGGATGGCGCTCTGGGCATCGCCACGATTGTTGCGCAACGCGAGCACGCCATGGAAGATCGCCTTGTCGGCAGCGGCGAGCCGCGCCGTCTCGAGACTGTCGCTGTAGCGACCGAACGCTCCGAACATCTGGATCGCCGTAGAGGCCAGCGCACCGGCGGCCAGCAGGGCCATCAAGGTCAGGAGAAGCGAGCTTACCGATTTCTTAAACATTACCATGAGTCAGGGGGCCTGCATTGTACTGCCGGCCACCCTGCATCGCGACATGCCAAGGATCGGTTAAGGTTTTAGTCAAATTGCCGGGAGTGCCCGGTCTGTAAGCGCTTTAAGACTAGCGAAATCAGGCAACCTTGGTGAAATCCGGCGGCCGGCGCTCGGCGAAGGCGGTGAACGCCTCGCGTGCTTCCGCCGTGCGCAAACGCTGCGCGAATTGCTCGCCTTCGGCCTGCATCTGCGCGACCAGCGCCTCGCCATTGCGCATCAACTTCTTAGTCGCAGTAAGCGCGCCGGCCGGCTGGCGGGCAAGACGCTGGGCGAGCGCGAGCGCCTCGGCATCGAGCTTGTCGAGCGGCACCACACGGTTGGCAAGGCCCCATTCCAGCGCCGACCTCGCCGGTACGATCTCGCCCAGCGCGAACATCTCGTAGGCGCGGGCGTAGCCGATGCGTGCCGGCATCAGCAGGCTGGAGGCGGCCTCCGGCACCAGCGCGAGGCTGACGAAGGGCGTCGACAATTGCGCGTTGTCGGCGAGCACCACGAGGTCGCAATGCAGCAGCATCGTGGTGCCGACGCCGACGGCGCGGCCCTGTACGGCCGCGACCAGCGGCCGCGTGCAGCGCGCCAGCGACTGGATGAAGCGGACGACGTTGCGGCTGCCTTCGGACTTGCCGGCTGCGACGGCGGCGAATTCGCCGACATCGTTGCCGGCGGTGAACATGTCACCCTCGCCGCGGATCAGGAGCACGCGGGCGGACGGATCGAACTCGGCGGATTCGATGGTGTCGGCGAGCTTGCCGTACATCGCATCCGTCAGCGCGTTCTTCTTGTCGGGGCGCGCCAGCGTGAGGGTGAGAATTCCGTTGTTGTTCTCGATCCGGACGTGCTCGGTCATGGGTCTCTCCTTTATTCGTCTGAAGGTCTTGGAAACTTGTCCTGAATGCTGGTCAGCCAGCGCGCGACGATGTCGATCTCCGCGTTGGTAAATCCGTCCGTCAACGCGGCGTTGATCTGCGCCGCGTCGGTCTTCGCCTGCGCCAGCACGGTGCGCCCCTTCGGCGTCAGCCATACGCGCCAGGCCCGGCCGTCCTCGCGATCGGCCCGCCGCTCGACCAGCCTTGCCGCAGCACTACGATCGACGAGGCCTGAGATGCCGGCCGGCCCCATGTCGAGTGCCGCGCCGGCCTCGCCCATCAGCACGCCGTCCTGCTTGCCGAGGATGAACAACAGCCCCGCCTGCGCCGGCGTGACCTCGTTCTGCGGCTGCGCCGCCATCCAGCGCTGCAAGCGGCGTTGTGCGACGTTCAAGAGGTAAATAAGCCGATGATGCCTCGCTGCGGCTTCTTTATTTCGCATGCGAAATAGATAACCGAGCCGAACCGGATTGTCAAAGGGAGACGGCTACGCGGCGCGGCAGCCATCGAGGAACAGGGCCGCGCAGGTCTGCACGCGGCGCTCGATCTGCTTGCGTGACGGCAGCGGCATGCCGCCATAGATCGCCGCGCGCTGCGGCGCCGATGCGACCATGCCGATCAGCATGCCGGCAACTTCCTCCGCATCATCGATGGCGATGCGCTTGCGCTTGACCTGGACGCGCAGCCAGCCCGCGAGCGTCCTGACGGTGCGGGAAATGCCGTTGTTGTAGAAGTTGGCCGCGAGCTCGGGGAACGCGGCGGATTCCTGCAGCACCATGCGCTGCAACGCCACGACCTCCGGATCGAGTGCGAGATCGGCGCAGGCCAACAGCGCGGCACGCAGGCCTGTCTCGATATCGACCTCGTCGCTTCCTTGCAGATCGACGGCGGAGAGCAGCCGCTCGAGCCTGTCCGCGCACATCGCCTCGAACAGTGCGGCCTTGCCCGGAAACAGGCGATAGAGCGTCTTGGTCGAGATGCCGGC
The DNA here is from genome assembly GCF_040547805.1 of Bradyrhizobium sp. LA6.1. Classification (NCBI taxonomy): domain Bacteria; kingdom Pseudomonadati; phylum Pseudomonadota; class Alphaproteobacteria; order Hyphomicrobiales; family Nitrobacteraceae; genus Bradyrhizobium; species Bradyrhizobium sp. LA6.1. The sequence continues at coordinate 187,968 of NZ_JBEPQK010000010.1, forward strand.
GCGGCGTGCCAGCTCTTCGGTGCTGGTCGCGGCATAGCCGTCGACGGCGAAGGCGTGGCGCGCGGCGTCGAAGACGATCCGCCTCGTCTCCTCGTCGCTGCGCAGTTGCGGCCGCCCGCGGGGGCGGCATTCACCTGAAGGTCTTGCCTGAGCCATGCTTTTAAATGACGCCTGTCATTCTATTGACAATTCCAAAGCTAGTCTCATTTTGGAAATCGTCAAGTTTCCTAATTCAGGGGGAGCCGGCCATGTCCGTCCACACCACCCCATCTGCTGCGACCCAAACCGCTATTCCAGCAACCGTGCCGGAGGGCGTCCTGCCCACCGCACCGACCGGCGTCCGCTGGCAAAAATTCAATCTCCGCAAGCTGTTGCTGATGGGAGCGGCGATCGTCGCGCTGGCCGGCGCGAGCTGGTACGGCTACGACTACTGGACCGTCGGGCAGTACCTCGTCTCCACCGATGACGCCTATGTGAAGGCCGACAACACCACCATCGCGCCGAAGGTCAGCGGCTACCTCGACCGCGTCCTGGTCGGCGATAACGAGCATGTGAAGGTCGGCCAGGTGCTCGCCAGGATCGACGATCGCGACTTCCGCGTCGCGCTCGACCAGGCCAAGGCCGACGTCGCCGCCGCGAATGCGACGGTGACGAGCAAGCAAGCGCAGCTCGAGGTCCAGCAAGCCGTGATCGCGGCGGCAAGAGCGACCATCGATGTCGACAATGCCGCGAAGGTTTTCGCGAAGCAGGAGAACAAGCGCTACACCGATCTCGCGGCAACGGGTTTCGGCAGCGTGCAGAACGCGCAGCAAGCGCAAGCGCGCGACGCCGGCGCAGACGCGGCGATCCAGCGCGATATCGCCAATCTCACCTCCGCCTTGAAACAGGTCGATCTCCTCAACGCCGAGATATTGCAAGCCAGGGCCGCCGCCGCACGCGCGGCCGCACTCCAGCGTCAGGCCGAGCTCAATCTGGGCTACACCACGATCGTCTCCCCGATCGACGGCGTGGTCGGCAACCGCTCCTTGCGCGTCGGCCAGTTCGTGCAGGCGGGCACCCAGCTGATGGCGATCGTGCCGGCCGAGGGCGCCTATGTCGTCGCCAATTTCAAGGAGACGCAGCTGACCCACGTGCAGGCCGGCCAGGCCGTCGATATCGAGGTCGACACCTTCCCGGGTCAGGTCGTGCACGGCCACGTCGATTCCATCGCGCCGGCGAGCGGCCAGGAATTCGCGCTGCTGCCGCCCGACAACGCCACCGGCAATTTCACCAAGGTGGTGCAACGCATCCCCGTCAAGATCGCGCTCGATGCCGCGCACGGTCCCGCGATCGCGCTGCGCCCCGGCATGTCCGTGATCCCAACCATTGCAACACGTTCGACCGCGCCGACCGCCAATGCGGCCGCGGCGCCCAAGGCAAACGTAAAGGCGAAGCTCGTTTCCGGAGGGTCGTGCCATGTCAAACAGCCTCTCACTTTCGACGCCAGCAACACCGGCCGCGACGCCTGATCCGGCAATAGCCGACCCGAACCGCGCGAGTGCCGCGATCTGGATCGCCGTGCTCGCCGCCATGATCGGCTCGTTCATGGCGATCCTGAACATCCAGATCACCAACGCCTCGCTGGCCAACATCGAGGGCGGCATCGGTACCGGCGCCGACAACGGCTCCTGGATCTCGACGTCGTATCTGATCGGCGAGATCATCGTGATCCCCCTGACCGACTATTTGAGCCGCGTGTTCTCGTTCCGCCGCTACATGCTGGCGAGCGCGACGCTGTTCGCGGCGTTCTCGGTCGCCTGCGCCTTCACACATGATTTGCCGTCGATGATCGCGATGCGCGGCCTGCAGGGCTTTGCCGGCGGCGTGCTGATCCCGATGGCGTTCACGCTGGTGCTGACCAAGCTGCCGAAGCCGCAGCAGCCGGTGGGTCTTGCGATCTTCGCGCTGTCCGTCACCTTCGCACCCGCGATCGGCCCGACCATCGGCGGCTATCTCACGGAGAACTACGGCTGGCGTACCATCTTCTTCGTCAACGTGATCCCGACCGCGGTGATGGTGGTGGCGCTCTATCTGACGCTGGAGAAGCAGAAGATGCAGCTCGGTCTCTTGAAGGAAGGCGACTGGGCCGGCATCTTCACCATGGCGATCGGGCTGTCGGCACTGCAGGCCGTGCTCGAGGAAGGCAACAAGGACGACTGGTTCTCCTCGCCCTTCATCGTCAAGCTCGCCGTGATCGCGGCCGTCAGCCTGACGCTGTTCGTCACGATCGAGCTCACGATCGAGAAGCCGCTGATCCGGCTGCGTCTCCTGACGCAGCGTAATTTCGGCTTCGGCACCATTGCGATGACGATGGTCGGCTTCGCGCTGTTCGGCTCGGTCTATATCCTGCCCGCCTATCTCGGCCAGGCGCAGGGCTACAACGCCGAGCAGATCGGCAACGTGCTGGCCTGGACCGGCCTGCCGCAGCTCGTGCTGATCCCGCTGATCCCGAAGCTGATGCAACGCTTCGACACGCGCTATATCGCGATCACCGGCCTTCTGATCTTCGCCTATAGCTGCTTCATGAACACGGCGATGTCGCCGGACTATGCCGGCGACCAGCTCTGGATTCCGAACATCGTGCGTGCCGTGGGACAGGCCATGGTGCTGACGCCGCTGACCTCGGTGCTGACAGGCGGCATCGCGCCGCAGGACGCGGCCGCGGCCTCCGGCATCAGCAACATGTTCCGCAATCTCGGCGGCGCGATCGGCACGGCGACGCTCGCGACCATCATCACCAAGCGCGAGCAGTTCCACTCCAACATCATCGGCCATTCCGTCACGCTCGGCCGCGAGGAGGTCCGTGCCCGCATCGCGCAGATGACCAATTATTTCATCGCGCACGGCGTGCCCGACCCCAACGCCGCGCGCGAGCAGGCCATCATCGCACTCGGCAAGACGGTGAAGCGCCAGGCGCTGGTGATGGGCTATTCCGACACCTTCGCGGTGATCGGCGTGGTGCTCGTGCTCGCCGCGATCGCGGTGCTGCTGACGCGGCGGGTGAAGGCGGCGGCCGGCGGGGGCGGTGCGCATTAGGAGGTCTACTCCCTCTCCCCGTCCTTACGGGGAGAGGGTCGGGGTGAGGGGCCTCTCTCCACACGTGAGATCGTCGAGGGACCTGTACCCCCTCACCCGGATCGCAAGAGCGATCCGACCTCTCCCCGCAAGCGGGGAGAGGTGAAGAGCCGCCTCACGGCGCGCAGGTGAAACTGGACGCCTCCGTGACCGGGCCGCTCTTGTAACGCGGCCAGGATGGCCAGCGGCACAGCGGCATCGCGCGGAGCGTCGCGAATGTGGGCGCCTCGACCTTTTGCTCAGAGACCTCCAGATCGCCGGGCGCATTGCCCTTCTCGACCCAGTCGACCAATGCGCTCAGCATGTCGACATTGGCCGGCGCGCCGGAGCCGACGTGGTCGACGCCGGGCGCGGTGTAGAGCCGCGCGAATTCCGCCGTCTCGGCCTTACCGAGCTTGCGTTCGACGCTCTCGAAATAGCGGATGCCGGCATATGGGCTCTGCGCATAGTCAGCCATGTGCTCGAGCATGATGAGCCGGCCGCCGCGTCCGCGAAACCGGCTGAGATCGGGATCGGTCGAATCCATCAGGCTCGAGACCTCCAGCAGCCGCGCCTTGTGCTCCTCGACCTTGTAGGTGGTGACGTCGAGCTTGGGATCGCGTGCGAACACATGTTGAATGCCGCCGGCGCCGTAGATCCAGGCGATGCCGTTGTTGGGGGCAGGCGGCTGCGCGGGTGGCGCTGTGCCAAGCCACCACGCCACCCAGCCACCGGTCGGTCCGATCGCCGCCGCATCCTCGCCCGAAACGCCCCAGCCCGGATAATCGTCGAGCCCGTTGGCGAGCGCGAACGGGAATTTGTAGGTCCCGTGCAGCGTATTCACGGCCTTGATCTGTGCATCGGTGAGGCACTGATCGCCGCTCTGGCCCGCCGCACAACGCAGCGTCTCGACCTTGAACGCTGCCTTGCAGGCCACGGGGTCCTGCACCAGCGCATTATCGGAGCCGTCGGCCTTGTCGCAAGCCTGCCGCACGGAATCGGCCACGAGCTTGACCTGCGCCGGATTGATCCAGCCCTCGCCCATGGTCGCGAGCCCCGAGCGCGTGCCGGCATGCTGCAGGCCGACCCAGTTGATCACGGGCACGCGGGCGAAGATGCCATCGAAATCATCAGGGTAACGCTGCGCCATGGTGAGGCCTTCGCGGCCGCCCTCGGACGAGCCCATGAAGTACATTTTTTCCGGCTTCTTGCCGTATGTGCGCTCCATCAGCCCAACCGCGGCGTCGCGCACCTTCTTGTAGGCACGGTGGGCGAAATTCTCGAAGGCTTCGTCATTCAGCGCGAACAGTTGCGGCGGCTCGCCTGGCTTGGACTCATGGCCGGAATCGGTGCCGTAGGTGACGAAGCCGCGCGCCAGCGGCGACGGTTTGTCGAACGGATAGGCCGGCGGCAGCCCAAGGCCGGTGATCAGCACGCCGTTAAAGCCCCCACCGCCATACTGAACGGAGCGCCCGTTCCATTCGACGGGAAGGTTGACCTGGAATTTAATCGGCGGCGCCTTGGGATCGGTTGGGTCGATGTGACCCAGCACCTTGCAGAAACCGGGATTGGCCGGCGTGATGCGCCCAGACGGCGTCGGCCCGCGCTCGGCGACAGCCAGTTGCGACGGCGCCAGCAATGTCGCGGAAACGATCTTCACGGCATCGGCGCCGCCAGCGAGGCTTTTGCAGACCATCTCCGCATCCTCCGCCAGCGTCGCCGCCGACACGGCATTCGCACTCAGCGCGACCGCCGCACCCACGAGCAATGCACACCGCTTCGCGTTCTTTCGCGTCATCGTTTCCACCCTGGCTTTCCCTATTTTTGTATCCGACGGTTGGCCGCATTCAATGCAACCTTCGCCCTTCCGTCAATCGCTTGCGCTGGCCTTCCTTCAGAACGATCCCAGCGCGCTGCCCAATGCGATTACGGCCACCAGCGCCAGCAGCGACGTCGCGATGCCGACCATCACGATGTCGAAATAGCTGTCGCGGTGCGTCAGGCCGCAGATCGCGAGCAGGCTGACCACCGCACCATTGTGCGGCAGAATGTCGAGCGTCCCCGAGCCGATCACCGCGACGCGATGCATCAACGCAGGGGCGATGCCCGTCCGAGCGGCGAGCTCGACATAGGTCTGGCCGAGAGCGTCCAGCGCAATGGTCAGGCCGCCTGACGCCGACCCGGTCAGAGCGGCCAGGATGTTGGTCGCAACCGCTAGCGAGACCAGCGGTCCGCCTTCGATCGCCAGCACCCAGTCGCGCACGATCGTGAACGCCGGCAGCGAGGCGACGACAGCGCCGAATCCGACAAGGCTCGCGACGCTGAACGCAGGCAGGACGGATGCATTGGCCCCGGCGTCCATGGTGCGGCGAAGCGCCGGCAGGCGGGCCCGATTCAGCGCGATGGTCGTGACGATGGCCGCAGTCAGCGCGACCGCGACCGACCACACGCCCGCGACGGCAGCGAGCGTCGTTTCACCAAAACGCTGCTCGGCGAGATAGCTGACATCGAGCCGCGGCAGCACCACGAGCGACATCACCAGATTCACGATGACGACCACGATCAGCGGCGCGATCGCACTCCACACGGGCGACGGCCGCTCGCTGCGCTGACCGTGCTGGAGTTCCGCCGGATCGAACTCGCGCGCGGTCGTGGCGCGCTCGCGCACGAGCTCGTCCGCGGCGGCGCGCTCGGTCGCGCCTTCGATGTCGTCGCCATAGCCTTCTCCGGTACGGCGCGCTGCGGCTTCAGCGCGGTGCAGCCACCACAACCCTGTCATGAGCATGATGAGGGAGGCGATGATGCCGAGACCTGGCGCTGCGAACGGCGTCGTGCCGAAGAACGGCATCGGGATCGCATTCTGGATCGACGGCGTGCCCGGCAACGCCGACATGGTGAAGGTCGACGTCCCCAGCACGATCGCAGCCGGGATCAGGCGACGCGGGATCGAAGCCGCGCGAAACAGCGAGCGGGCCATGGGAACGATGACGAAAAACGCAACGAACAGACTGACGCCGCCATAGGTCACCGCGGCACCGGCGAGCACCACCGCCAGGATCACGCGACGCTCGCCGAGGCGCTCCGCCATGAAGGCGGCAACCGACGTGACCGCGCCGCTGTCGTCCATCAGCTTGCCGAAGACCGCGCCAAGCAGGAAGATCGGGAAGAACTGCGCCAGAAATCCCGCCGCATGCACCATGAACACCTGGGTCAGGTTCGCAAGCAGCGGTTGGCCACCGAATAGCGCGGCGACGAGCGCCGCGAACGGCGCAAGCAGAAGCACGCTCCAGCCGCGAAAGGCGAACAGGACGAGCAGGGCGAGCCCGACGAGGAGGCCGAGAAGACCCACGTCTCAGCACTCCGCCAAGAGGACATCGAGATCGGCGGTCGAGCGCTGGCCGATATCCGCGCCGTGCTCGTCGAGAAAGGTCTCGGCCGCCAAGCGTCCCTCGGCGCGCAGCATCGAGACGAACTCCCATTCGGCGTTGAGCTTGGATGACGCGCCGAACTTCGCCAGCATGTCGCTCTTGACGCGGTGGGTCCGCATCTTTGCCCAGCGCGCGCCCTCGCCGCTGCCGGGGTCGGCCGCCTGGCGCAGCAGCGCGATCATGCGCAATTCCTTCATCAGGGGCGAATTGAATGAAATCTCGTTCAATCGATTGAGAATCTCCGCAGCCGTCCGCGGCTCTTCGAGCGTTTCGGTCGGATTGATCTGCACCAGGATCGTGTCGTGCGCATCGCTTTCGCGAATGAGCGGCGTGATCGTGGGGTTGCCCGCGAAGCCGCCGTCCCAATAGGGCTCGCCGTCGATTTCGATCGCGCGGAACATGGTCGGCAGGCAGGCCGATGCCAGCAATACGTCGGCCGTGATCTCGGCGTTGCGGAAGATCCGGCCGCGGCCGGTGCGCACCCGCGTTGCGGTGACGAACAGTTGGATCGGCGAGCGCGCGAGGCGTTCGAAATCGATGCTCTCGGCCAGCACCGCGCGCAGCGGATTGTAACCCGTCGGATTGAGATCGTAGGGCGACAGCACGCGCGACATCAGGTCGGTGAGAATGTAGAAGGGCGACGTATCGAGCGTCCAGCGCCCCATCAATCGATCGAGCGGCGAGCGCTGGAGCGGACTAAAGGCGGCAGCCTTCGAAACGCGGCGCCAGTATTTTTCGAGCGCGTCGCGCGCGCCCTCGGCGCCACCGGCCGTCCAGCCGTCCGCCAGCACGGCCGCGTTCATCGCGCCTGCGGAGGTTCCGGAGATCGCTGCGATCTCTAGCCATCTCTCTTCCAGGAGGCGGTCGAGCACACCCCAAGTGAAGGCGCCGTGCGAACCGCCGCCCTGAAGCGCGAGATCAATCAGTACGGCGTCTCGTTCCATGGCGGACACTCACGCAACTGAAGCTCAAATTCGACGTGATTGTAGCACGCCGAGGATGACAGCAGTGTGGGAGCTGTGGCCGCAAGATGCAACCGGAACGTAGGGCGGTTCAGTGCTCGAATACCAGCCGTGCGCCGACCGTGCCCTCAAGCGCGCGGATCTGCGCAAGCAGCGCGCCTGAATCCTCGCCCCCGAGGTCGGCGTCGAGCACGACGTAGCCGAGGTCGCCGGCGGTCTCCAGATATTGCGCGACGATGTTGATGTCGCGCTGGAGGAAAACCTCGTTCAGCCGCCGCAGCATGCCCGGCACGTTGCGATGGACATGGCTGAAGCGCGCACCGGCGGGACGTAAGTGCAGTTGCACCTCCGGGAAATTCACCGCGCCCATGGTCGATCCCGTGATGAAATAGTCGACCAGTTTTCGCGCGACTTCCCCGCCGATGCGCTCTTGTGCTTCCTCGGTCGAGCCGCCGATATGCGGGGTGAGGATGACGTTCTCGAGGCCCTGCACCGGGCTCTTGAAGCGATCCGAGTTCGAGGACGGCTCGACCGGAAACACGTCAATGGCTGCGCCGGCGAGATGGCCGTCGCGCAGGGCGCCCGCGAGCGCATCGAGATCAACCACGGTGCCGCGGCTGTTGTTGATCAGGAACGAGCCTGCTTTCATCGCCCGCACCTCCGTCTCGCCGATCATGCCTGCGGTCTCCGGCGTCTCGGGCACGTGAAGGCTGACGACATCGCTCTGCGCCAGCAGCTCTTCCAGCTTCTCGACCGACTCGGTGTTGCCGTGGCGGAGCTTGTCGGTGCGGTCGAAATAGATCACGCGCATGCCGATCGCTTCGGCCAGCGTCGAGAGCTGCGAGCCGATATTGCCGTAGCCGATGATTCCGAGCGTGCGGCCGCGCACCTCGCGGCTGCCGGTCGCCGACTTGTCCCAGCCGCCCTCATGCGCCGACACCGAGCGCGGGAAGATGCGCCGTAGCAGCATCACGATCTCGCCGATCACGAGCTCGGCGACGCTGCGCGTGTTGGAAAACGGCGCATTGAACACGGGAATGCCGCGCTTGCGGGCCGCCAGCAGATCGACCTGGTTGGTGCCGACGCTGAAGCAGCCGACCGCGAGAAGCCCATCCGCGGCCGCGAGCACCTCATCGGTGATCTGGGTGCGCGAGCGGATGCCGAGCAGGGACACGCCCTTCAGCGCGCGCCGCAGGTCTTCGCCGTCCAGCGCCTTGGTCAACCGCTCGACATTGGTGAAGCCCGCGCTCCGGAACAGGTCGACAGCACTGTCATTGACGCCTTCGAGCAACAGCGCCTTCGCGTTCCGCTCGGGGCTTTGGCCTGGGGCTGGCATGGAATCTCCGTGGGTCACAGCTTTGCCGCAGCTCATAGACCGCGGGGGAGATGCAGCACAATAGGGTTCGGATATGGGGAGAAGATGGCGGGGCGGTAAGTGTTTTTACGGTGGCCGCCCAGTCAAATGACGTAAAACCCATGCGTGCCGTCGAGCCGGAGTTGCTCGACGAGACCGTATTCCCAGTCGAGATAGGCCTGCATCGCGCGCTCGGAGACGTCAGTGCCCTCATAGGGCCGGCGGTAGCGGTGCGCCGGATCGGGCTTTGGCAGCACGCGCGGCGGGCCGACCTCGCGCTCTCCCTCGTAACCGCCTTCGAGGACGTAGACCTCCCAGCCCATCTGCGCGAGCCAGGATGCCGTCATGTCGGCACGCACGCCCTTGTCGTCAGTCAGGAGGATGCGCGCGCCACGCACGGGTGCGGCCATGTCGGTTTCCTGGACGAGCTGTCCGCCGGGATAAAGGCGGAAGCCGGGGAGATGGCCGGCCGCAAATTCCTCGGCGTCGCGTACGTCGAAGCGATAGAGCGTGCGATCGATCTGCGCCACGAGTGCCTTCGCCTCGTTCGCGCAGATATGGCGAACACCGGCGCGATAGGCGACGTCGCGCGCATTGGCCGGGCCGCCCTCAAACGGCCCGATCGCGCCACGCCTGTCGGCACCGTGATCGAGCGTGTGCCGCGCCAGCGTCCAGCCGATTGTGCCGTTGCGCAGCGCCCGCACCTTGTTGGGCACGCCGGCATTGATCAGCGACTGCGTGCCGATGATCGAGCGCGTGCGGCCGGCGCAATTGACGATGATGGTGGTCTCAGGGTCGGGCGCGGCCTGTCCTGCGCGCAGCACCAGCTCAGCGCCGGGCACGCTGACCGAGCCCGGAATGTTCATGGTCGCATATTCGTCGAAGCGGCGAACATCGAGGATGGCGATGTTGGCCTTGTCCGCAATCAGCTTTGCCACCTCGTCCGCGCTGAACGACGGCGTGTGGCGGCGTACCTCGACCAGCTCGCCGAATGCCTTGGAATAGGAATTGACGTCCTCGAACACCTGATAGCCCGCATCGCGCCAGGCCTTCAGCCCGCCGTCGAGCGCGCTGACATTGGTGTAGCCGAGCGCGGCAAGCCGTTCGGCGCCGGTTGCAACAAGTCCCTCGCCGTCATCATAGAGCACGATCGCGACGTCCTTGCGCGGCAACCGCAACTCGGCCTCGATCGCGATCCGGTCCGCGGCCATGTTGGCGGCAAACAGCGGATGGCCGATGGCGAAGCCGGCCTCGTATCTGAGATCGAGCAGCGCGATCTCCTCGCGCAGCAGCAGCGCGCGGCGGATATCGGCGGGGGCGACGGTGGGGAGTTTCATGGCGTGAACCCTGGCAAGTACGGCCAAGGGCTTTTGAACGATTGCCGCGCGCTTGGCTAGCCTTCGCGACCGTTCACTCGCCCGGAACCAGCCGCCCGAGCGGTGGCTGCGCGGGACGCCGCAGCCTGCGGCGCGACAGATAGAGCAAAATGCCGGTGACCGAGAACAGCGGCATCAACGCTGCTGCAATCATGAAGGCGAGCTTGCCCGGCCAGCCCAGGAACGCGCCGCGATGGATGTCGAGCACGTTCGCGATGATCTTCTCGCCGAGCGTCTTGTCGGCGTAGCGCTCCGCCGAGATCACCTGCCCCGTGACCGCATCCACGCGGAATTCGTCACGCGTGGTATCGAGCGTCGAATCCTTCGGCCACGACCGGATCCGGATGACCGTGCCGGGTCCGGCGGGCAGCGTCAGCAGCGCTCTCGAGAAATGTTTCCCCTCCTCATGCTGGAGCGTCGTCCATGCACGATCGAATCCGACCGGCTGAGCCGGCTCGGCCCGGTCGGCTGCGCGCGGCGCCTTTGCGGACATCTTGGGCTGCATCTTCGCAGCAGTGACCTCTGGGCGCGACAGCAGCCAGACGACGCCGTCCTTGTACCAGTCGAACGAGTACCACAGCCCGGTCAGCGTCATCACCAGATAGACCGGCAGCACCCAGGTGCCGATGACGGCATGCAGCGAGCGGTGCAGGCCGCGGCCACTGAGCCCGAGATTTGGCTTCAGCCACATCTTCACGCTGCCGACGCGGCGCGGCCAGCGCAGCACGAGGCCCGAGATGAGCATGACGATCAGGCCGAGCGCGGCGATGCCGGTGATCTGGCGTCCCCACCCCTTGGCATCGCCGGGGATCAACAGCCAGCGATGCAGCCTGCGTACAGTCGCGAAGAACTCCTCGCCACGCGGCGCACCCAGCACGCGCGCGTCGTAGGGATCAACATAGAGCGAGGTCGGCCGCGCGCCCTGCTCGTCACGCGCGAAGCGGACACGCACCGCCGCGGCCGGATCGCTCGACAGCGTGACGGCCGAGACCTTGCCGAGGTCCTGCCCCGCCTTGAGCCGGGCCACCAGTTCGTCCGGCATCAACGCCGGCGCCTGGCGCGGCGCGACCTGCATGATACCGCTATTCAGATAGTCGCCGATCTCGTCCTCAAAGCTCATGATCGCGCCGGTCAGCGCGATCAAGGCCAGCAGCAGCGCGAACACGAGGCCCGCGATCGAGTGAATCTGGTGCAGAGCGGCCTTGATGTGATGCCCCACCCTACTCATCGAAGCCAACCTTCTTGATAAGCGAGATCGCGGCCCGCTGACGTGCGGCGATCTGGTCGATCGACGCTGCATCGGCGATGAACGTGCCCATTTCGGCAACGATGGGGGCACGCTCCGCTGCTGCAAGCACGGGGTATTCCAACTCGGCAGCGGCAAAGATCCGCTGCGCTGCCGGCGTGACAAGGAATTCGAGGAATTGTCGCGCCAACGCCGGATGCGGCGCCTGTTTCGCGATGGCCGCGCCGGTGAGGTTCACATGCGTGCCGCCGCCCTTGAAGGTCGATGGCACCGCCTTGACCTCCGTCGCCCAGGCACGCCAGTCGGCCCCTTCGCGTCCGTCGCGCAATTGCGCCAATGCCACGGTGTTGCCGATGCCGATCTTGCACGTGCCTTGCGCGATCTCGCGGATCACGTCGTTGTCCTTGCCATCAGGCTTATGAGCGAGATTGGACTTCAGGCCGGCGAGCCAGGCCTCCGTCGCGGCCTCGCCGTGATGGACGAGATAGGCCGCAACCAGCGCGACATTATTCTGATGCAGCGGCGAGCGCATGCAGAGCTTGCCGCGCCATCTGGAATCGGAGAGGTCTTCATAGTCGATCGAAGCAAGCGCGCTGTCCTTGCGCACAAATGCAACACGCGGTCGGACGGAAAGCGCAAGCCATTGCGTACCGTTACCACGAAGATTTGGAGGGACGACCTGGTCGAGACGAGACGACGTGAAGGCTTGCGTCAGACCGCGGGTGGTGAGCTGGGTCGTCTTGTCCAGCCCGATCGTCATCAATAGGTCGGCAGGCGACGTGTCACCTTCCGATACCAAGCGCTTGACGAGACTGTCCTCGACGAAGACGATTTTCACCTTGACGCCGCTGGCTTCCGTGAAGGCCGCAACGACAGGCTCGACCAGGGCAGCCTCCCTGGTCGAATAGAGCGTGATCTCCTCGGCGCGGCTCGCACCTGTGGCAGCAAGGCAGGCAGACGCCGCCGCGATCAGGACCGCGATGGCTTTGTGCCGCACCGCCATCGCTAGAACTTCACCGTTGCCGACAGCGACACGCGGCGCGCATCGCCGATCGCGACGTTCAGATTGTTGACGGCGGAGGGATAATAGACGGTGTCGAACAGGTTTTTGACGTTGAGCTGATAGATCACCGGCGTGTTCTGGTATTTCGTCTCATAGGTCGCGAAAATATCGGCGACCACATAGGACGGCAAGAAGAAGCTGTTGATCGCATCACCGGGACGATCGCCGACATAGCGCGCGCCGCCGCCGAGGCGGAGCTGTCCCGGCAGAGCCGTGCCGAAGTCGTAGACCAGATAGAGCGAGGCCGTGTTCAGCGCGACGTTCTGCAGCTTCATGCCGTAGAGCGACCGATCTTCGGATGCCGTCACCCGCGCGTCGGTATAGCCATAACTGCCGATCAGGGCCCAACTGTCGGTGAGCCTGCCGGTCACGTCCAGCTCGACGCCGCGCGAGCGGGCGCGGCCGACGGTATGGAGTTCCACCACGCCTGCGCTGTTCGTCTTCGTCGTCTGCACGTTCTTCTTGTCGAGATCGTAGAGCGCCAGCGTACCTGAGATGCGCTTGTTCAAATCGAACTTCACGCCTGTCTCGTATGACACGCCTTCTTCCGGCGCGACATTGGAGTCGATCACGATGCCGATCGGTGCAATGGTCGAGTTCGGCTTCAGCGACTCGGTGTAGCTCGCATACAGCGAGACCTCCTCGGTCAGCTTGAGAATGGCCCCGCCGAGGGGAAGCACCTTGTCTTGCGACACGTTGGTATTGGTGACGAACGGTTTCCCGCGCCCGGCGATCTGGTCGTAGTCCATGTAACGGACGCCGCCGACCAGCGCGAACCGATCGGTGAGATGCAGGGTGTCCTGGAAGAACAGCGACCATTGGCCGAGCTTGTCGGTCTGTGCGCTATCGCTGTTCGACACCGTCGTGCCCGGTCCGACCAACCCGTAGACGGGATTGTAGACGTTGATGGCGGGAGTCGCCTGCCGGATCAGATTGTCGCGGTAGATGGTGCGATACTGGCCGTCGCCGCCGAATACCACCTCGTTGCGCATATTGCCGAGCCAGAAGCCGCCGGAAATGTACGACGTTCCATAGCTGGCATTGCTAAGCGAGCCCTGCGTGCCGTCGTTGCTGCGCGTCTCGACGCCCGTCGTGAAGTTGAGGGTGGAGATGCGGAGCTGTTTGGCGCTGAAGGTCTCGGTGTTGTAGCTGTAGCCAGCGTAGAGCTTCCAGTCCTGGTTGAAGCGGTGCTCGACCGAGGCCTGCAACAGGTCCGACGTGCCCCATGTGTTGTTGAAAGGTTCGTCGAGCCGGCGGTCGGCGGGAACCGCCAGCGGCGCTTTCGTCACCGGATTGAACGCCGTGCCGCGATCGAACGGATAGATGAACTCGCGATGCTCGTAGTTGAGCTGGACCGTGGTGTCCTGGCCGTACCAGGCCAGCGACGGTGCGACCAGCATCTCGCGGTGACGGCCGAAATTGCGCCAATAATCCTCGCTGACGCCGTAGCCGATGAAGCGATAGGCAAGGCCCTGATCGCCGATCGGACCGGTAACATCGAGCAGGCCGTCGGCGCCGGTTTTCGAAGCACTGAATGCCGAGCCGAGCAGCGTGACCGAACCGTGCTGATAGAGCTCCGGGCGCTTGCTGATCGTGTTGACGATGCCGCCGGGGTCCATGATGCCGTAGAGCAGCGAGGCCGGCCCCTTCAGCACCTCGACGCTTTCGACCGCGGGATTGAAGCTGCGGCCCTGCACCAGCGGCATGCCGTTGCGCATGATCGAACCGTCACGATTATCGCCGAAGCCGCGGCGGATCACCGCGTCCTGGCTGCCGGCGAGCGTGTTGGTCTGAGTGATGCCGGAGACGTTGATGAGCGCATCGTCGATGTTCCGCGGGAGCTGGTCCTTCAACACCTGTTCAGGCACGATGTTGACCGCCTGCGAGGTATCGAGGGGCGAGGCGCCGCTGCGCAGTGTGGTCGAACTCGGCATCGCGCGGTAACCGAGCTTGGCAGCCTGCTGCGCGGCGGCCGCGGCTGCTGCACGTTCCGATATTGTCGGTGCTGCTGGTGTGGCGGCATTCCGGCTGCGCTGGCGCGCGGCGGCTTGCGTCCGGCGCTGGGGCGATTCAGATGCGCGGGCCGGCTTCGGTCGCTGCACCGGCGCTTCCACTGTCACCGGCGGCAGCGCTGACTGCGCCTGCGCGGTCGTCGTGTTCGAGGGGGATTCGACGAGCAGCACCGCTGCGCCGAGGAGAAGACCTGCACGGCTCTTGCCGGCATGATGACGATGGCCGCTGACGCGTTGGCCATCCACGAGGGCACGCACTTTCATTCCACTTCAAGTCAAGAACATTGAAGTGTGCGCCTGTAACAGTCGGCGGGATCGAAGAGAACCGTAGGCGAGCTTGAATCGCTCTAGTGTTGAATCGTTCTAAGCGCATCAGCGCACCGAACGGCAATCACCAATAGACGTCGCAGTTATCGCAACACGCTGCACGCGAATCCGCGGCAACGTGTCACGAAGATTTCATATCTCACGCGATGGCAGGAGCAATCAGCTCGTCAATCTTTCGCTTGAGCGCCGCGCCATCGGACGAGGCACGGAACGGCGGGCGTACGCGCAGCCAGCCTGCGTCGCCCGTCTGTGCGGCGAGGATTGCCTTCAGCGTCGCGAGGAACGACGGCGTGTTCAGCACGACATCGGTCGCGGCTTGCATGCGCGCCTCGACGTCCTTGCCGTCAACCATGCCCTTGACCAGCTCGGGCACGACGTTGGCCATGCCGCAGATGGTGCCGGCGCCGCCGGCAGCGATCGCGCGGGTGATGTCGGCTTCGTTGCCGACGGTGATGGCGAGCTCGGGGCTGGCTGCGCGGAACGCCTGGAACTGCTTGAAGTCGCCGCTGGAGTCCTTCAGGCCCGCAACCACCTTGCCGTAACGCTTGCGCAGGTTCGCCGCGACACCGGTCGGGATCGCAACGCCGGAGACCTGCGGGATATGATAGAGCGATGCGCGCAGGCGATCGTCGGCGACGCCGTCGATGATCGCGGCAAACGCGTCCTCGATTCCCTCGGGCGTGACACCACGGTCGAAATAGGGCGGCAGATACAGCACGTGGCGCAGGCCGAGGCCGAGCACGGTGCGCGTCAGCGCGATGCTGTCGGTGATGGCGGGAAAGCCGCCGCCGATGCCGATACGCTCGGGCGCGACGCCGGCCTTGAGCACGGCCTCGATGGTCGCGATACGCTCGGTGACATTAAAGGAGGTGCCCTCGCCGGTGGTGCCGAACAGCACGACGCCATCGACGCCCTTACTGAAGAGCTGCCTGGCGTGAGCGGCGAGCTTGGCGGAGTCCACGCTGCCATCAGTCGCCAGCGGCGTCGCCGACGCCACCCAGAACCCGCGAATTGCCTCCGTCATCTCACCACCCATTGCTGCGGTCCCGGACTAAGCCCCTGATCTCGAACGATCTTAGGAGGCCTTCCGAGCCTTGTTTTTGCTTTACTTTTTATGTTGTACCTTACATACAAGACGGACGCAAATCCTTTCCACCATCACGGCGCGCATGAGACGCAGCCAGATTCCGAGGAGGTCTCGCATGAACATGGTGAGCCCCATTGAGCGTCCCGATCAGTTGCTTGGCGCCTTGCGCGACAAGCTCGGCGCGGCCGCCGTGCTGATCGGCACCGACGTGCCCGCGCGCAATTGCAACGACTGGAGCGCGAGCCTGCCACAAGCGCCGCTTGCGGTGATCCGACCGGTCGATGCGCAAGGCGTTGCCGATGCGATTGCGACCTGTCGGCAGGCGCGGCTGCCCTTCGTGCCGCAGGGCGGATTGACCGGACTGTGCCGCGGCGCATCGCCCGAAGCAGGCTGGGTCGCGATCTCGCTCGAGCGCATGACCGGCATCGAGGAGATCGATCGGGCGTCAATGACGATGACGGTGAAATCGGGCACGCCGCTGGAGACGATCCAGAAGGCCGCGGACGAAGCCGGTTTCTTCTTTCCGCTCGACCTCGGCTCGCGCGGCTCCTGCGCGATCGGCGGCAATCTCTCCACCAATGCCGGCGGCAACCGCGTGATCCGCTACGGCATGACGCGCGAACTGGTGCTCGGCCTGGAGGTGGTGCTGCCCGACGGCACCATCATCACCAGCCTCAACAAGCTGATGAAGAACAACGCGGGCTATGACCTCAAGCATCTCTTCATCGGCTCCGAAGGCACGCTCGGCATCATCACCCGCGTGGTGTTGCGGCTGTTCCCGAAACCGCGCTCGACCATGGCGGCGCTGTGCGCGCTGAAGGACTATGCCGCGGTGATCGCCCTGCTCGATGCCGCGCGAAGCGGGCTCGGGCCGTTGCTGTCGGCATTCGAGGTGATGTGGCCGGACTATTGGGACGTGATCACGACGCGCGCCGGGGTGAAGCCGCCGGTCGCCGCAGGCCACGGTCTCTACGTGCTCGTCGAGGCCCAAGGCACCGACGAGAGCCTGGATGCACCGCGTTTCCAGGCCTGGCTCGAAGAGCTGATGGAGCACGGGCTGCTCGCAGATGCCGCCGTGGCGCAATCGCTGGCGCAGACGCAGGCTTTCTGGCGCGTGCGCGACATCTGCGCCGAGTTCGGCCAGGTGCTGGGCCCGCACATCTCCTACGACATCGGGCTTGCGGTGGCGCGGATGGACGAGTTCGTCACCCGCTGCAAGGCCGCGCTGGCCTCCGGCATCAAGGGGTGCGAGAGCGTCTATTACGGCCATATCGGCGACGGCAATCTGCATCTCGTGTCCTGGGTCACCGGTCTTTCCGTCGAGCAGCAGCCGAAGGAAGAGATGGACGCGATCATCTACGGTCTGGTGCGTGAACTGGGCGGCAGCGTCTCCGCCGAGCACGGCATCGGCACGCTGAAGAAGAAGTGGCTGGGCCATGCCAGGAGCGAAGCCGAGATCGCGTTGATGCGGACGCTGAAGGCCGCGCTCGATCCCGATCACCTGCTCAATCCCGGCAAGGTGATCTGAGACAGCAGATGCGATCGCTCAAGCTCGATACGCCGAAATCGCTCTCGCAGCGGGTGGTGCTGCGGCTGCGCCAGGCCATCATCGACGGCGAGTTCGCGCTCGGCGCCGCCATCTCCGAGGAGATGGTGGCAAACTCCTTCGGCGTCAGCCGCACGCCGGTGCGCGAGGCGATGGGCCAGTTGCAGGCGCAGGGCCTGGTCGTGATCCGGCCGCAGGTCGGCAGCTTCGTGTTCACGCCGAGCGCGGACGACATCACTGCGCTCTGCACCTTCCGGATCGCGCTCGAGCCCAAGGCCGCCGAGCTCGCGTTTCGTCATGATCGCGACGGCACGATTGCGACGATGAGCGAGGCAATCGCGGCGATGGAGCCGGCGATCGCAGCGAAGGACAACATCGCCTATGGCCGCGCCGATGCGAGCTTTCACGAAGGGTTGTTCGCGCATTGCGGCAACCGCTATCTCATCGAATCCTACCAGCTCGTCTCCGGCCGCGTCGCCGCGCTGCGCACCAATCTGACGTCGCCGATCGACGTGCGCACCCGCTCGTCCTTCGACGAGCATCGCAAGCTGCTCGATCTGTTCGCGCGCGGCGAGTTCGCGGCCTTCGAAGCGCTGATGACGACGCACATCACCAATTCCGGCCTGGTCTATGCCAAGGCCTTGAAAGTGGAGGCCTTGAAAGTGGAGGCGCTGAAGGTGGACTGAGCGCTTCTACCCCGCGTCCTTCGATCCCGGCCTGTCCAGAAAATCCAGCGCGGTGTTGATCTGTTCGAGCTGGTGCTCGATCTTGTCGCGATCGTCGACCGACTGCACCTTCTCGAGCTGTTCCACAAGCTTCTGCTTCCGTGACAACAAGTTCTCTATGACCGTACTCACAAGTCCCCCATCGCCCCGAAACGAAGCGTCGAGGCAAAATCCGGTTACGGCACTGGCGCCGGGATGGTCGGGGCGCGCGCGAGCATGGCTCGCACCGGTCCCTTGATCAGAATGTTCGCGGAGGCGGTTGGTTCCTGCGAATGAACCACAACTCCGATCGATGGAACTATTTGCGCAGGCTCGCCCAGACCCCGCCGAGGATCAGCACACCGCCGAACAGATGGATCAGTTTTGGCGGTTCACCGAGAATTGCGAACGACAGCAGGGCGCTCGCGATCGGTCCGAGATAAAGCACGAGCGAGGTTCGGACCGAACCGAATTTGCCGCCGAGCCAGGCAAAGCCGGCATAGGCGAGCAGCCCGGGAACGATCCCGGCGAAGACGTAAGCCGACACCGCTTTCGTGCTGAAGACCTGCGCCGGCGTGGTCCACATCTCGATCAGCGCCTGCGGCAGCGAGAACAGCGCGCCGGCGCCTGCGAACAGGCTCATACGCGCCAGCAGCGACGCCTTGGGCGCCGCGCGCGATTGCAGCAGCGTGTAGCCGGACCAGCCGAGCATCGCGATCACGACCAGGCCGTCGCCCGCTGCCGTCTCCAGTGCGAACAAGGTCTCCGGATGACCGCCGGAGATGATGAGCAAGGCGCCGGCGAGCGCAAGCGCTGTGCCGAGCCATTGCAGCGGGCCGACATGCTCGATGCCGAGCAACGCAGAGATCATCAGCACCGTGATCGGCGACAGCGCCATGATCAACGCGATGTGGATCGCCGTCGTCGAGATGCCCGCGGCATAGACCGGGCCGCCGCAGAGGAACATGCCCATGAAGCCGGCGGCGAAGATCGGCCAGATGTTCTTGCCGAGTGGCACGCGGCCGGCGCGGATTTCGGCGAATGCGATCGGCGCGAGCCCGATGGCAACGATGCTCCAGCGGAAGAAGGCGAGCGCGAAGGGCGGGACCGCGCCCGCAAGCCCGCGCGCCAGAATTTGATTTGAGGCCTGCGCGGTCGCCACCAGGATGAAGCCGATCAGCGCAACCGCACCGAGCCAGGCCTCGGTGGACGGCGCCGCACCGGCGTCGTCACCGCCGTCAGAAGTTTCCTTGCCCATGGAGCAATCGGATATCCGATGTCGGCCGCGGTGAGAACCCGCAAGAGGGATCGCTCATATGCATATGCGGCACGCGCACTGTTCCGGGCGGCGAGGCGATGCGCGCCATGCGCAAGGCCTGGATCGAGGCGGCGCTGCCGGGCTCGACGGTGACTAATCTCCGCCTCGTCGAGAATGCCGTGCGGATGGTCCGCCAGCATGGCGGCGAGCCGGCCACGACTGCCGAGGTCCGGCAGGGGTTCGCGAACGGTTAACGCGCTCCCGCAAGCCGGTTTGCCCCTGGCGGAACCGCAAATCTTCACGCGTCCGTCGGTTGTATTCGTACGCCCGGAGTCCTATGCGTAGGCGCCATGGACATCCAGATCATCACCGCCGAAAAGCCCCTGATGGCGCAGGCGCGCCCGCGCAAGCCGGCGCCGTTCCTTCCCATGAGCCGCGCCGAGATGGACGCGCTCGGCTGGGATGCCTGCGACATCGTGCTGGTGACAGGCGATGCCTATGTCGACCATCCGAGTTTTGGCATGGCCATCATCGGCCGGCTGCTGGAGGCGCAGGGCTTTCGGGTCGGCATCATCTCCCAGCCCGACTGGCATTCGGCCGATCCGTTCAAGGCGCTCGGCAAGCCAAAAGTGTTTTTCGGCGTCACCGGCGGCAACATGGACTCCATGGTGAACCGCTACACCGCGGACCGGCGCATCCGCAGCGACGACGCCTATACGGCCGGCGGCGAAGGCGGCAAGCGGCCGGACCGCTGCACCGTCGTCTACGCGCAGCGCTGCCGCGAGGCGTTCAAGGATGTCCCGATCGTGCTCGGCGGCATCGAGGCCTCGCTGCGCCGGATCGCACATTACGATTACTGGTCCGACAAGGTGCGCCGCTCGGTGCTGGCCGACGCCAAGGCGGACCTGCTGCTCTATGGCAATGCCGAGCGTGCCGTCGTCGAGGTGGCCAACCGTCTTGCCGCCGGCGAAGCACCGCGCGAGCTCAGCGACATCAGGGGCGTCGCGCTGTTCCGCCGCGTGCCCGAGGACTATTCCGAGCTGCACGCCGACGATCTCGACTCCGCTGACGAGGGCGCATCGCGGACGAAAGGCGCCACCGTCATCCGGCTGCCGGCGCTGGAGCAGGTCGAGCAGGACAAGGAAGCCTATGCGCGCGCTTCACGTGTGCTGCATCGTGAGAGCAATCCCGGCAATGCGCGGCCGCTGGTGCAGCGTCACGGCGATCGCGATCTCTGGCTCAATCCGCCGCCGATCCCGCTGACCAGCGACGAGATGGACGCGGTCTACGACCTGCCTTACGCACGCGCGCCGCATCCCTCCTATGGCGAGGCAAAGATCCCCGCCTGGGACATGATCAAGTTCTCGGTGACGATCATGCGCGGCTGTTTTGGCGGCTGCACCTTCTGCTCGATCACCGAGCATGAGGGGCGCATCATCCAGAACCGCTCCGAGGGTTCTATTCTGCGCGAGATCGAAAAGATCCGCGACAAGACGCCGGGCTTCACCGGCGTGATCTCCGATATCGGCGGCCCCACCGCCAACATGTACCGGATGGCGTGCAAGGACCCGAAGGTCGAGGCGGCGTGCCGAAGGCCGTCCTGCGTCTTCCCCGAGATCTGCCCGAACCTCAACACCTCGCATGATGACCTGATCCGGCTCTATCGCAAGGTGCGCGAGACCAAGGGCATCAAGAAGGTGATGGTCGCCTCCGGCGTGCGCTACGACCTCGCAGTCGAGAGCCCCGAATACATCAAGGAGCTCGTCACCCATCACGTCGGCGGCTACCTCAAGATCGCGCCCGAACATACCGAGCGCGGCCCGCTCGACAAGATGATGAAGCCGGGCATCGGCGCCTACAACCAGTTCAAGCGGATGTTCGATGCCGCGGCCGAACAGGCCGGCAAGAAATACTATCTGATCCCGTATTTCATCGCGGCGCATCCGGGCACGACCGACGAGGACATGATGAACCTCGCGCTCTGGCTCAAGAAGAACCGCTATCGCGCCGATCAGGTGCAGACCTTCCTGCCCTCGCCGATGGCGACCGCGACCGCGATGTACCACACCGGCGTCAACCCCCTGCGCGGCGTGCGCCGCGGCGGCAGCGACAAGGTCGAGGCGATCAAGGGCCTGCGCCAGCGAAGGCTGCACAAGGCGTTTTTGCGCTATCACGACCCCGACAATTGGCCGGTGCTGCGCGAGGCCTTGATCGAGATGGGCCGCCGCGACCTGATCGGCTCGCGTCCCGACCAGCTCGTGCCCGCGCATCAGCCGCCCGGCACCGGCAAGGCCGCCGGCACACGGCGACCGGTACGCCCCGGCGGCAAGACGCAGCGGTTCACGACCAAGGGCCTGCGGGTGATGAAGTAGGCAAGAGCCGGATGAGATCCGGTTCGGCCTGGCGCTTTCGTGCCCCCCAAACAAAAATGTCGAAAACAACCCCATGCACAGTAGCCGGCATGAGCGGGATCAATGGCTTAGGCGGTCTGCGGAGTCGCTGACCCGTCGGGCAAAACAGGCGCGGGATGGCAACGCGTTCCTTACGCACGCACCGAAACTGGTTGACCTCAGCGCAATCATGTAACATATGAAGTTACATGAAACGAGACAGCCGATTATCGGGGGTCCTCCACGTCCTCCTGCACATGGCGCAGCAGCCTGGCCCGTTCACGTCCGAGACGCTGGCGAAGGCCATGGACACCAACCCGGTGGTGATCCGCCGCATCATGGCGGGCCTGCGAGACCTCGGTTACGTCCGCTCCGAGAAGGGGCACGGCGGTGGCTGGACGCTGGCTTGCGATCTGTCGAAGGTGACGCTGCGCGACGTCTACACCGCGCTCGGCAGCCCCTCGATTCTGGCCATGGGCAACCGGACCGAGGCGCCTGGCTGCCTGGTCGAGCAGGCCGTCAATGCCGCGCTCGATCAGGCCTTTGACGATGCAGAGGCGTTGCTGCTGTCGCGCTTTGCCGAAGTGACGCTGGCGATGCTGAGCGACGATCTGCGCAGGCGCCTGGGTGCGCGAAAGCTTCACAGCATGAGCGCGCATCACGCGTGACCCGCTCCCCTCAGCAGGACAACATCGTGACCGACATTCAAAACGCGTTCTCCGATCCGCAGATGGTGGCGAAGTACACCGAAGGGCCGCCACGGTTTGTTCCCGGCTACAATTCGATGCTGTCCATGGCGGCGATCCTTTTGGGCGAGCGTGCGCGTGAAGATGCGCGAATACTTGTTCTTGGCGCCGGCGGCGGCCTGGAGCTGAATGCCTTTGCGCAAGCGCAGCCGCGCTGGACCTTTGATGGCGTGGACCCGTCCGCGGCGATGCTGAATCTCGCGAAGCAGACGCTGGGCCCGCTCGCGTCGCGCGCGCATCTGCATCAAGGCTATATCGACGATGCGCCGGAGGGGCCGTTCGATGGCGCGACGTGCCTGTTGACCCTGCATTTCGTCGATGTCGAGGAACGGCTGCGAATAGCGTCCGAAATCCGCCGCCGCCTCAAGCCCGGCGCGCCGTTCGTCGCGGCCCATTTCAGCATCCCCGGCGACGACGATGAACGGCCGCTTTGGCTCTCGCGGTATTCAGCCTTTCTCGCTGCAGCCGGGGTCGAGCCCGACAAGGCGGCCGCCGCGCGGAAGGCGGTCGATGGGCAATTGAGCATCCTGGCGCCCGCGCGAGACGAAGCAATTTTGCGCGACGCAGGCTTCTCCGTCCCAACCCTGTTCTACATCGGCTTCACGTTCCGCGGCTGGGTCGCCTACGCCTGAGACGTCACGGCCTCGTCGACACGTCGCCATGAAGAAGCCAGGCAGGGCCTGCCTCTCGCGCTACTCCGCAAGCCGCGCGAGCGGGCCCGCGGCCGCCTTCTGTTCACCCAGCGCTTGGCCCTGGGCCATGCGTTGGCGGATCATTGCGACAACCGGGCCTACCTGCTCGAAAGCCCGGTCGTGGGCGTCGTCGCCGGCGACCGCCAGTTTCGTCAGGTCGTAGACGTCGATCCGGTCGCGCGCGAGCTCAGTTCGATAAGGCTCCTGGGTCGGGTCGATATCGCCCAGGCGGGCGACGTCTCCCCAGATCGTCTTCGACAGCGAGAGCGCGCCGTCGTCACGCGAGACGAACAACGAGATGGGGGGCCGCGCGCCGCTCATCCGGTTCAGTTGCGAGCGGAAGACATCGACATCCACGTCGGGTGCCACCAGCATCACATTCTTCAGCTTGCTGCGCTTCGACGCGACAGCCGGGGCGCGGATCGCCCGCGTTCGCAGTGCTTCCAGTGCGATCCAATTGCCCATCGAATGAGCCAGAAGATAAACTTCGCCGACGGCAGACGAGGCGTCGAGCGTGCTCAACAGATTGTCGAGCGCGTCACGCGAAAAATTGGCGCTTTCCCGGTCATAGGTGTACGCGCGCAGCCTCAGCTCGCCGCGCGATGGCCAGGTGAAAAGCACGGGAACGACCGGCACTTTGGAGTCGTGCACGATCTGCGCGAAGCGATAGACCGCATCATCGAAGCGGTTGTTGAAGCCGTGGACGAAGACAAGCACCTTGTTGCGACCGGACTGCTTCATCGCCGCGGCGACAGACGCAGCGAAATGCGTCTTGTCGAGATAGTCGGCCGACACAGTCGTGAAATCCCGTTGGGGGTCGCCGGGCAGGCTCGCGGGCCACTGCACTTCGCCGATCTTCCGCGCGGCATCTGGCGGGATCGAGACAGTCACCTCGGCAAAGGACAGCTCGTCCGAACGGTCCCCGCTGAACATCTCACCGGGATCGACGTCGGATCGCTTGCGATTGGTGACGACGTAGATCGGGACATTTGTGTTTCCGGGGGCGACCTGCGCTGTCGGAACAAGCACGCCCTGCGACGGACGTCCTGCACAGCCGCCCAGGACTGCTGCGATCGACAAAGCCAACAAAACTGCTGGAGCACTGATGCGACTCGTCCGGACCACCGGCAACACTCACAACTGGACGCAAGAGCGCGATAACTCACCATCCGGGCAACGGAAGGGGCACCGGATATCGACCAGTCTATACCGGCTGAGCGTGCCTGGATGTCACGGCGCGGCAACACCCAGCCGGCGACAACTGCGGAACCCGGTCTTGCAGACCATGGTCGAGTGAAATGTTTAAGAGGGAGATGTCGAGCATCTCACGTGGCACAAATTGCATATGCGTTGCCGTTGCGGCGGCGGTCTTGCTTTGGCGGTCGTCAGAGCGCCTTGACGTGCTTGGAGAAGATGCGGAGCCGCTCGCGCTGCCGCCTGCCCTGCTGTTCGAAAGCGTATGATGCAAGGCGCTCGACCGCGTCGCGGAGACACCTGAATTGGGTCTCCCTTTCGTCGGGACGCGTGCCCTTCGAGCCGTGAAGGTCGTCCAGCGCGACGCTACTTATCTCGCAGTCGACGATGCTGGCGCCATACGTCATCGTAAACAGAAACGCCATCCGCTCCGTGTCGTAGCCAAGAATCTGGCCGCGCGTCAGAAGCGCTGCGTTTTCCGCTGGGGATACTCTCGGTGGACGCGGCAATTGTCAGCCTACGGCTTCGCCGGTGTCGCACGGCGGCACCTCCGCCAGGCGGCTCGCCTGCGAAGCAAAATCGTTGAACGCTGCGACTGCGTCGCTCATGTTGTGGCATCCGCGGCTGTCGCGCGAGGCGTGAACGCGAAGATCGAACAGCTCCATCCAGAACAGGGGCGCCGCAGCTGAACCGGCTTCAAGCGTTTCGAACATGTTGATCTCGCAATCGCCAACGCGCTCAAGCGCAACCGTCCGTGGGCCATGAGCGATATGAGGAATTCCGAGCAATTTTCCGTAACTTCGCAATATCTTCACGTTTATAGGCGGCGCGCCATCGCAGCTGGACATCAAGGCCTTCGGGCTTTTTCGGGGTGGGTTCGCCCCCGAGTACAGACGACGCACCTAGGGGGACAGATCGCCGATTTAAGTCACATGACACCCGGTTTCTTGTTATCGTGAGCCAATAACTTGATTTTCTATGCCGCGATCCCGATGCGCGAGCCGAGGACTCAAGGCCGCAGCGGCAACGACGAAAGGGTTCGATGTGGCTGCTGCCCGCTCGCCCCAATTGCAAGCCATGCCCAGTGCGACCGGCGGCATCGCCCGCCTGGTGTGGGCCCGCCTGCGCGAAGCCGGCATTCAGGCGGACGGCTTGCTGTCCAAGGCCAGATTGACCCTCGAGCAGATCCAAGACCGCAAGGCGCGGCTGAGCGTTGAAAGCCAGATCAAGTTTCTGGAGCTTGGTGCCGAGGCGCTGCACGACGACGCCCTGGGATTTCACCTGGCACGGGACTTCGACCTTCGTGAGATCGGCCTGCTCTACTATGTCGCGGCCTCATCCGGGACAGTCGCTGAAGCCTTGTCAAAGACGGAGCGCTATTGCCGCCTCGCGAACGAGGGAATTTCACTGCGATTTGCCGCGAAGGACATGGCGATTGCGTTGAGCTATGTCGGCGTGGAACGGCGGTCGGATCGGCACCAGATCGAATTCTGGGTGACCTCTATCATTCGAATCAACCGCGCACTGACCAACCGCCGCGTGGTGCCAAGCCGTGTCAAAGTCGCCCATCGCCGTCGAGCGATGCCCGCGGAGGTCAGGTCGTTCCTTGGTTGCGAGATCGAGTTCGGATCAGACGTCGATGAGATCGCCTTCCCTCAGTCCGTGGGACAGATGCCCATCGAAAGTGCCGATCACCACTTGAACGATCTGCTGGTGACCTTCTGCGAGGAGGCGCTTGCACATCGGAAGCCTGGGGGAGTTTCGCTCAGATCGAGCGTCGAGAATGCCATCGCGCCACTGCTTCCCCATCGCGAGGCACGGGCTGAGGAGATCGCGCGCCGGCTCGGCATGAGCCACCGCACGTTGGCGCGGCGCCTCGCGTCGGAAGGACTGACCTTCACCGGCATTATGGACGAGCTGAAAATCGACCTCGCCAAAAGCTATTTGAAAAAGGACGAGTTGCCGATTTCGCAAACCGCCTGGCTGCTCGGCTATGGCGAAGTCAGCGCATTCACCCACGCCTTCAGGCGCTGGACCGGAATGACGCCACGACAATGGCGTGCCGCGGACGATCCCAAGCGCGCCGACAACGTCAACGATACGCCCCCTCGCGCAAAGAACGCCCGGGCAAGCTAGTCCCGGCGGTAACGCCAAAGCGCCCCGATGCAGCCAGGAAAACACCAGGTCCGCTCAAGCCGCGGACCGCTGCAACCCTCACCGATCCACCGGCACACCCGGTCCGAGATGATACCGGCTTGAGAAGAACACCAGCGGCGTGGTGTCGCGATAGTCGCAGCTCGAAACTTCGGCGATGATCAGCGTGTGGTCGCTGACATCGACGCGCCGTGTCACCTCGCAGGCGAACCAGGCCATGCAGCCGGACAGGCGCGGCAGGCCATCCACGATGTCGTAATCGGGCGTCGCGCCGATGCTTGGCTGGCTGGCGAAGTGCCGCGACAGGTCCCGGCCATGCTCGGGCAGGACGTTGACGCAGTAGCGTCCGGTCGCCGAGATCGCTCGGTGCATTCGTCCTGGCATGACCGACACCAGCACGGTCGGCGGCGACAGGCTGACGGTGACAAAGCTGTTCGCGGTCATGCCACAGACACGGCCGTGCTCGTCCAGCGCGGTCAACACCGCGACGCCGGTCGCAAAGCGCGACGCGGCCTCGCGGAATGAGGCCGGATTGGCGCGCGGCATGTCAGTCCCCACTCGCATCGGTCCTCACGCAATCGCCCTGACCGGCTCAGGCGGCGCCGACATGCGCTCGATCCAGGCCTGGATGCGCTGCGGCGTGCAGATGCGGTCCCACTGCCGGTCCGGGTAGTTGAAATTCTCGGTGAACTCGTTAGCCAGCGCCGGGTTCTGGCTCATCGCGCCGATCAGCATGCCCAGCGCTTCCGTCGGCGGCTGCAGCATCACATTGGTCCAGCGCGAGGCCGCCAGCACGCGATCCTGTCGTTTCAGCTCGATCTTCTCGCACAGGCGCAAGTCGAGCGCATCAGCGTTGACGATCTCCTCGCCGAGCACGAAGGCCGCATAGGAGGCGACATTGGCGCCCTGGCCCATCATGGGATCGACGATCGCATGGACGTCACCGAGCGCGATCGCGCATTTGCCGTCGTCGAACTCGACCACAGTGTTGCGCACCGTCGGGACCACGCCGCCTTGCAGCAGATCCTGCGGCTGCGCGAGATCGAACCGCGCGGTGTCGATGCGGTCGTAGGTCGTCGGGTGATGCTTCTCGAGCTTGCCCAGCAGCACCTTCAAGAAGTGCTTCGGGTTGTCGTCGTAGCTGAGCGTGGCCAGTTCCTCCATGTCGCCGCCCGGCACATTCTCCATCAGCAGCGCGTTGGCGACACCGCCGAACGTAATGGTCGGGATCACGATCATCTCGCCATGGCCGGGTGACACCGAGAGCGTGACGTTCATGGGATCGGGCTGCCGCATGCCGGTGTAAAGCCCGACGCACAGCCGCCGTTGCGGTTGCGAATAGGGCGTGTGCTCCGGCCGGTACGTGAAGAGCTGGCCCAGCGGACCCTTGCCGGTCGAGACGACCAGGAGATCGAAACGGGCGACCAGCGGACGGATGTCGCGCTCCTCGATGCGGCGATATTCGATCTTGCCGCCGCGGCTGACAAAATCCTGCATCAGGGCAGGAAGATAGATCCGATAGTCGACGGCGCGGCTCGGCTTCGAGAAATCACCGCGAAAGCTCAGCGGCTGCGGAAAATTGAAGACGTGGTCGTGGTAGTAATAATGGTCCTTCGGATCGCTCCAGTGATTGACGCCGAGATAGTCCTCGCGCGCGATCGTCACGTGGTGATGCGCGACGGTGTTGAGCAGGCGGATGTTCTTGTATTCCTCGGGCGGTCGATCCGTGATGATCGTCGCGTCCACGCCGTGCTTCTGCAGGTAAAGCGCGAGATGCAGGCCGGCGATGCCGGCGCCGACAATTCCGATATGGCGTGCCAATTTCGTCTCCTCCCCTGTGATTGCTTGTTTTGAGGGAGCCTAGCGACCCGCCGTGTTGCGCACTACGGAATAGATGGGATATAATTTATTCCAGATCGGAATGAATTATGGACCGGATCGATTGCCTGCGCGCTTTCGTTCGCGCCCTGGAGGGCGGCAGCTTCTCGGCTGCGGCCAAGGAGCTCGGGATCGGCCAGCCCGCGATCAGCAAGCGCATTGCGATGCTTGAAAGCGAATTCGGCACGCAGCTGTTCTCGCGCACGACGCGCACGCTGAAGCCGACGGCCGAAGCGCACCGGATCTACGATCTCGCGCGGCAGATCCTCGACAGCTTCGACATGGCGCGGTCGAGTGTCGAACAGGCCGCACCCCGCCCGACCGGCACGCTCCGGATCGGCGTGCCGTCGTCGTTCGGACGGCGCTACGTGATGCCCGTCATCGCCGAGTACGTTCGGAATTATCCGGAAGTGCGGCTCGACATCCGCTTCAGCGAGCGGTTCGTCAATCTGGTGGAAGAAGGCATCGAGCTGGCGCTGCGCATTGGAAACCTCGAGGCGAGCACGCTGGTCGCCCGCCGGCTCGGGACCGTGCAGCGCCATCTGGTTGCAACACCCACCTATCTGCACGGCCGCCCGCTGCCGCGGACACCTGACGATCTCGGCTCGCACCAGTGCATCGTCTATTCACGGATGTCGCCGGCGCAGCAATGGGCCTTCGAATCCGAGCATGGCCGTCACGTCGCATCGATCAACGGACCCATTCACGTCGACGACGCCGATGCGATGCAGGAGGCGACGATGCAGCATCTCGGCATCGCAATCCTGCCCGAGTGGAATGCCGCGGAGGGCCTTCGCAGCGGCGAGCTCGAACATGTGCTTCCGGACTACACCATCGCCGCGCTGCCCCTGCACGCGGTCTATCCGGAGACGCAGTGGATGTCGCTGCGCGCGCGAAGTTTTCTGGATCTCCTGGTCGACCGCGCCGAGCATTTCGCGCCGGCCCCGTCGCATACCCGCACCTCCGGCGCAGGCGGTTGACGCCGCCCCCGCCATCATTAAATGACGCCCATGAAAAAGATCGGATTTCTGTCCTTCGGACACTGGACGCCCTCGCCGCAGTCGCAGACCCGCTCGGCGGCGGATACGCTGCTGCAATCCATCGAGCTGGCCGTCGCGGCGGAACAGCTCGGCGCGGATGGCGCCTATTTCCGCGTGCATCACTTCGCGCGCCAGCTGGCCTCGCCCTTCCCGCTGCTCGCCGCCGTCGGCGCAAAAACCAGCACAATCGAAATCGGCACGGCCGTGATCGACATGCGCTACGAGAACCCGCTCTACATGATCGAGGATGCGGGCAGCGCCGATCTCATCGCCGGCGGGCGGCTTCAGCTCGGCATCAGCCGCGGCTCGCCGGAGCAGGTGATCGACGGCTGGCGCTACTTTGGCTATCGCCCGGCCGACGGCCAGAGCGATGCCGACATGGGCCGGCGCCACGCGGAGGTCTTCCTGGACCTGTTGCGCGGCGAAGGCTTTGCCGAGCCCAATCCGCAGCCGATGTTTCCCAATCCGCCGGGACTGCTGCGTCTCGAACCGCATGCGGCAGGCCTGCGCGAACGGATCTGGTGGGGCGCCGGCTCGAACGCGACCGCGGTGTGGGCGGCGAAGCTCGGCATGAATCTGCAGAGCTCGACGCTGAAGAACGACGAGACCGGCGAAGCTTTTCATGTGCAGCAGGCGGCGCAAATCCGGAGCTATCGCGCCGCGTGGACGGAGGCTGGCCACACCCGTGAGCCCCGCGTGTCTGTCAGCCGCAGCATCTTCGCGCTGATGAATGATCGCGACCGCGCCTATTTCGGCGGGGAGCGCGGAGGCGAAGACCAGATCGGCTTCATCGACCCGCAAACGCGCGCGATCTTCGGGCGGAGTTATGCGGCCGAGCCGGAGGCGTTGATCGAGCAGCTCAAGCAGGACGAGGCAATCGCCGAGGCCGACACGCTGCTGCTGACGATTCCGAACCAGCTCGGCGTCGACTATTGCGCCCATGCGATCGAGGCGATCTTGAAGCACGTCGCGCCGGCGCTTGGCTGGCGGTGAGACCGCCGACCGGTTCACTGCGACCGGTTCACTGCGCAAGTCAGGCCGTCTCTTGCTGACCCCTGATCTTCTCAAGCCAAGCTGTCAAACGCGGATGTCTCGTATATCGGCCCTCCAGGCCCGCCAGTTCCTGCTGAAAGACCGGCAGCGAGAGCAGCCGTTCGATATCGGGCTCCCTGATCTTCCAGATCGCCGGCGGAAAGAAGCCATGCACCTTGAGTTCGTAGAGCTCGAAGATCGAATGAATGATCTCGTGTACCGCCCGGCGCTCTTCCGGTGTGATCTCAATGTCGCCGGCAGCCCCTCGCTCGAGGAATGCCGCGACCGGAAGGCGGCGTCGCAGGTCGGAGACCCGGTCGGAATATCGAAGGAAGATGTCCGCGCCCAGACGCCGATTGTTGGTGTGTAGCGCCGCATAGATCGCAGCCATGCCAACGATGATCGATCCGAGCGTCACGAATCTGAGAATATGGTCGAGCACGCGTCTCCTCCTTGCGCAGGGCACCGGAGTGACAGAGATAAACCAGACCGTGGGCCGATAAAATGGGGCGGCCAGGGCTCATGGACGCCCCCGCATCTCACATTTGTCAGATGCGCGGAGGATGAAGTCCCGTGAATTCGTGGTGATGTCAGTCCCGCGCCCGGGCCTACCCCGTCTTCGTCCCCGTGACGACGGCGAGCGCCTCGACGAGGCGGTCGAGATCGGCCTCGTCGGTAAAGAGCGCCGGCGTCACACGGATGCATTGGCCCTTGGCGACGCCCGCCCGGCGCACCGTCATGACCTTGTGGCTATCCCTCAGCTTCACGACGATAGCATCGTTGTCCGCCTTGCTGGTCTTGCCGGCGAGACGGAAGGACGTGATCGCGCCATATGAGCCGACCTCATCCGGCGTCAGGATCTCGATGTCCTTGAATCCGCGGGCGCGGCTCACCCAGTAATCGCGCAAATAGCGGAGGCGGGCTTGCTTTGCCGCCGCGCCGATCTGTTGATGGAGCGCCACGGCCGCGGGCACCGTCAGGACCGTCGCGAAATTGACCGTGCCGGTGTGCACCCGCGAGCGGATATCGGTCTCCGCAAAATCCTCGTCGCCCATGTCACGATCGATGTCGGCGAGGCGATCCTTCCTGATGTAGAGGAAGCCCACGCCGAGCGGCGCGCCGATCCATTTATGCAGATTGAAGCCGACGAAATCGACGTCGAGCTCGCCCACCCTGAAGTCGATCTGCCCCCAGGAATGCGCGGCGTCGACGATGGTGTCGATGCCCTTGGCCCTGGCCATGCGGGCGATCTCGGCGACCGGCATGACGAGGCCGGTGCGATGGCTGACATGGGTGAGGAGGAGGAGCCTGGTCCTGGGATTCGCCTCGAGGGCGCGGGCATAGGCGTCGAGCACGGCCTGGCGGGTGGCCGGCTCCGGCACATCGAACCTGACCACGTCGACACCGCGGCGCGCCTTAAGCGCGTTCATCGCGTACTGCATCGAATCGTAGTCGAGGTCGGCGTAGAGAACGCTGTCGCCGGGCTTCAGCTTGTTGTAGCCGCCGATCAGGAGCTGCAGCGCTTCGGTCGCGCCGCGGGTGAGCGCGATCTCCTCGGGCGCCGCGCCGACCGCCTGGGCCACCTTGATGCGCACGGCCTCGAAATCCGCACCCGCGCGCTGCCGCGCGTAGTAGGTGTTTTGATAGTTGACCATATCGGTCTGGCGAATGAACTCGCGCCTCACCGGCTCGGCCATAATGCCCCAAAAGCCGTTCTCCAGATTGACGACATCCGGCGTCACTGAATAGAGCCCCTTCACCGCCGCCCAATAGGCATTGTCGGTGGCGATGGCGGCCGCCGCTCCGGTCGGCTGCGCCGGTAGACCGTCGGCTGCCATGGCCGGTGCCGCCAGGGACGTGACGGCTGCGGCCGCGAGGCCCTTCAGGATCGACCGGCGGTCGGACGACATTGTCTCAGTCAGATGCATATCAGCCCCCACGATGCGCGGCGAAGGGAGCAGCGATCCATAGAGCGCGCATGACGAAGCGATGACAGTTCGATGATGCCCGGCGCGCCCGGCTACATCCCGGTCATTGCGCCGACGATCATCCCTGCGCCGACGCCACCGGCCATTGCGAGACGTCCGCCATCGAAAGCAATTCCAGCTTCGCGGATGATTTTTCCAGCAACCCGGCTTGTGCAAGGCGCCGGGGATCATTGCGATAATCCTGAAAGTCCGCATCGGATGCGAAGCTGACGATGTGCACCTCGATGGTGCCATCCGGATTTCGAAGACGACGCTCCGCACGCCCGTTGAACGCAGCGAGTAGCGGCAGGACGGCATCCTCGTAGGCGCGGAAGGCCTCGATACCCTCAGGCGGTATGCGGGCAATGAGCACCAGCGTTACGGAGTGAGCTTGACAGGTCATCGCCGCAATCCCGAGCCGAGATAGTCGCGCATTGGAGATGCTGCATCCTGCGGGCGGTGCCTCGCGGCGTCAATGACGGCTCGAATGCAAGGCCGACACCTTCGAGACGCCCGCTTTGGGCGGACTCCTGGGGATCAACTCGCGCGATCTCAGAACAAGGCGGCGCTGACGGCCTGTCCGTAGATCATCGCGGCGACGAGGGAGAGCAGCAAGCCCGCGCCCGAGAAGATCACGAGCACCTTTAGGGTTTCGACATCAACGTTGGTTCTCGTCGCGCGGGATATCGCCTTTGCCAGTGCAGCCATCATCGCCAGCTCCGAACCGGGCCGCGCGGAGGCGGGCCCTAGTTCATCTAGCGTCATTGGACGCGTTTGCGTGTGAAGCAGATTACAGGTGCGCTTGCGTGCTGCGCCTCGGGCACGAGCCGCAGCCTTGCCACCGGTCGGCATCGTCAAACTGCCCGGCTTAACGCGCTGCCCTCAGGGTGAGGCGCCACTGAACCCGCGGGCGCGTGATTGACGACGAGACCGGTCGGCACGGTGTTGTACCTCGACAGCGCAGCGGTGACCCGCCGCATCGCCGCCGAACCGAGCTCGCCGGCGCGCACCACCGGGATGATCAGATCCGCGTGCGCAGCCAGCGCGATGGCGTCGGGCTGAAGTGCGAGATTGCTCGCATGGACGACGATCAGATCGAACTCCGAGCGAATATCGTCCTCGGGCCGCGCATCGGCTTTTCTGCCGGCGCTCAGCAGCTCGTCGATCGACTGCAGCCCCGCCGTGGTGGAGCCGTCCTGCCATTCGGTCACCGGAGGCTGGTGACCGGCGAATTCCGGCTGGAGCCGGATCAGCACGCTCATCATGCCCCGATTCACCGCCGCGCGATTGAGCGAGCGCGCAACGGTATTGCCGCCGGCACCTTTGCCGACCGACAACACAAGGGCGACCTTGCAGCCACGCACCGGCGCGCGATCGATTCGCTCGAAAAGCGGACGCAGATATGCGCCGAGATCGAGCTCGGCCGAGGCAGTGATCGGCCTTTGCCACACAGTGTTGGCCACGGCGCCAGGCGCCAGATCGGGAATGCGGGCCCAGACAAGCAGGTTCGGCATCGCCTCGGGCTGGCGCGCAGCCGGAGCCGGACGCTGGACTTGCGCGTCTGCCGCTTCGACACGCGCAGGAGTTGGAGCGACAGCCTCGGCAGGCACGGGCCCGTCGGACATGCTTCCCATCGCCGCAACGGCCGCCGTCGAGGTCAGGATCGAGCCGATCGCGAGCGCTGCGAGCAGCAAAGCGAGGGGCGGACGCGTCGAGCGCATCGGCGGAATGGCGAGCGAGGCGATCTTGGTCTGGGAGCTCTGCAGCTGGCGCTGCTCGTTGGTCGTCTTGAACCGCGACAGGAATTGCTCGTAGATGTTCTTGTTGGCATCGGCATCGCGCTGCAGCTCCTGCAGCTTCACGAGCGCCTGGCCGTCGACCAGCATCTGCGTCTCGACCGCCCTGAGCTGCTTTTCCAGCGCGTTCTGCTGCTCGAGCTGAGCCTCATATTCGGACTTCGCCGTGTCGATGTTCTTCTTCCGCTCGACCTCGATCTGCCTGTTGAGATCAGCCAGCTGGCTGTAGGAGATCGCGAGGTCGGGATGGCGGTCGCCGTACACCGCTTTCTTCTGCGCGATCTGATCGTTCAGGGTCGAGCGCTGCGCGCGCAGCATGCTCAGGAGATCCTGCTTCACCGGACCTTCGACATTGGCCTTGAGATCGCGCTGCACCTGCTCGTAACGCGCCCTGGCTTCCTCGGTACGCGCGCGCGCGGCGGAGACCTGCTGATTGAGATCGGTCACCCGCAATTGCTGGGTCGTGGAATCCTTGCCGGCATTGAGGATCTTGTGCTCGAACCTGAAGGCGGCAACGGCATCTTCCGATACGCGCAGGCGCTCGTTCAATGCCTTCAGCCGGTCCTTGAGCCAGTCGGCCGCCTCGTCCGTCGCCTCGGTGCGGACACGGCCCTGGCTGGCGACGAACGCCTCGGCGATGGCATTGGCGTAATGCGCGGCCCGTTCCGCATTGTTCGAGGTGAATGAAATCGCAATGACGTAGGTCAGTCCGCGGCGCGAGATATCGAGACGGTTGCGGAATTTTTCGAGCAGGCGCGTCATGTCGGTGTAGCCGCCCGCGATGTCCGGGTCTTCGGCGATCTTGAGCTGCTCGATCAGGGGGCGGAGAAAGCCGTCCGATTTGGCGATCTCGATCTGGCTCTGAAGTGCCGCGGCATCCTGGCCGATGCCCGGCAGCACGTCCTGCTCCGAGGTGACGCGCAGCTCGCGGGGATCGACGACGACCAGGGCCGTCGCGGCATACCGGACCGGCAAGACCATCAGGACAATGACGCCCAGGGCGAACAGCGCCAGCGCCAGCGTCAGGATGCGCCGGCCATTCTCGCGCAGGAAGGAGAGCGCAGCGGTGACGGTCAGCGATCCCTTGATCAGCGCAGGAGCAGCGCTGTCAGGCTTCGCCGTCGCAGCCCGCGGCGCTTCCCACGAAGCCGCAGGCTCCGTCGGGGCGATGCTTCGCGGAGATGCGCTTCGACCGAACGCCATAGGATTGGACTCGAAATCAACTGACAGCCCCGGTTCAGAGGCTTGCTACACCGTAAATATCCATGGTTAACCGGCGGTTACGGCTGGCGCGCCGTGGTCAATGAACAATCTGTTAACGCGCGTGCCGATGCGCCGCGCGGCATCGGCGCCTTCGGTTGAACCGGGCTGGCGCGACCACCACGACGTCGATCAACGCCGCGCTGCAGCGGTTCGAGGGCGATCATTTCGTCGTCGGCATTGCACTCCTCTCGACGACATTCGAGGTGTCGACGCCGCCTCAGCGGGAGGCGGGAACATGGAAAATGGTGGTCGATGGCGTGGAGCTGACCCGCACTCACTAGAGCCCGCTGCAGCGCAATCGGAACGGTGCTCCAGCGCGCCATTCAGAATAAAAACACGAGCTCATACACAATTGAAATTGCTCGTAATTTTCTCACCTCGATGATTCGGCGGCCTCGCCCGCCACCGTCTGAAATTCCGGCACGCCTCACAACAGCGTGCGCCTTTCGCTCCGGGATCGTAGTATTGTCGTCGGAAGCTGCCGACGCACGAGACCGAGGATCTTGCGTATCCGCTCGATCGCGGCGCTCGACGGGATGCACTCCAGAATTAGGCTGAGGATCGCGACTGCGGTCGGACGGCGCGGCAAATGGAGGACATGATGGCGTGGCGTGACGACAAGGCCCGGGCAACCCTGATCCGCGATGCAGCCGGCAGCGTGCCGCCGGGCAAGAGCCCGCGGGCCTTCGCCGAGCCCTTGTTCGGCTACAGCAATATCGAGGATCTCGACAATTACGATGCCGCCTCGCTTGCCGTCCTGGCGGAGCAAGCCTGGGAGCATGTGCAGCGGCGCACGTCGGGCAGCGCCGATATCCGCGTGGTCAATCCGACGTTGCCGAACGGGCGCGAGATTTCCGTGCTCGAGATTCTCAACGACAACATGCCTTTCCTGTACGACTCCACGATGGCGGAACTCGCCGAGCAGGGCATCGAAGTCACCCTCGTCGCCCACCCGATCATCGCCGTGGAGCGCGATGCCGAGGGCAAGCTGCTGCGGTTCTACGGCGAAGCACTGCCGGAGGGAGCAAGAGGCGCGCGCGAAAGCCTGATCCACCTCCACATCACCCGCCTGGACGCCGACGCCGATCGCCAGAAGCTGATCGACGGACTGACCAGGGCATTGAACAACGTCCGCGCCTGCGTCACCGACTGGCGCGCCATGCGCGACCGCGTCGAGGAGGCAATCAAGACGTTCGCCTCCAATCCGCCGCCGCTGCCGATCGACGAGGTCGCCGAAGCCAATCAGTTCCTGCAATGGCTCTGCGCGGACAATTTCACCTTCCTCGGCGTGCGCGAATATCGCTTCTCGCCCGACAGCGATGCGTCCGACGACATCACCAGCGGCGAAGGCCTCGGCATCCTGCGCGATCCCGACGTGAAGGTCCTGCGCCGCGGCACCGAAATGGTGGTGATGACATCGGAAATCCGCGAGTTCATGCACGAGCCGACCCTGCTGATCGTCATCAAGGCCAATGTCTCAAGCCTCGTCCATCGGCGCATCCGGATGGATTATGTGGGGATCAAGCTCTATGCACCCGACGGCCGGCTCGAAGGCGAATTGCGCGTCGTCGGCCTGTTTACCTCCGGCGCTTATACCCGCTCGGTGCGGCAGATCCCTTATGTGCGCCACAAGGTTGCGCGGGTGCTGCAGCGCGCCGGCTTCGACCCGAACGGCCACTCGGGCAAGGCGCTCATGCATATCCTCGAGGATTATCCGCGTGACGAGCTGTTCCAGATCGACGTCGACACGCTCTATAATTTCGTCATCGAGGTCCTGATCCTCTACGAGCGCCCGCGCGTCCGGGCGCTGGCACGGGTCGACAAATTCGACCGCTTCGTCTCCATCCTCACCTTCATTCCGCGCGACAAATACGACACCGACGTCCGCACGCGGGTCGGAGCCTTCCTGTCGCAGGTCTACAAGGGGACCCTGTCGGCGTCCTACGTATCGTTCCCCGAGGGCGCGCTTGCGCGCGTCCACTTCATCATCGGCCGCTATGAAGGCAAAACGCCCGTTGTCGAGCGCGCCGCGCTCGAAGCCGGCATCAGCGCCATTGCCGCGACCTGGACCGACAAGCTGAAGGCCGCGCTCACCGCGTCGACCGACGGCATGCGGGCGCGCATGATCGCCAATCGTTATGCCCAGGCCTTTAGCGGCGGCTATACCGAGGTTTTCACGGCGGAGCAGGCCATCGCCGATATCGCCACCATCGAAAGGCTGACGCCGGCCCGCCCGGTGACGATTTCGGTGCACCGCGACAAGGGCGAGGACGATCCCAGGCGCTTCGGCCTGAAGGTGTTCTCCGACGCCGCACCGCTATCGCTGTCCTATCGCGTGCCGGTGATCGAAAATCACGGCCTGCGCGTGGTCGACGAACGCACCTATCAGATCGTGCCCGGCAACCGGCCGGAACCGGTCTGGATGCATGAGATGACGATCGAGACCAGCGACGGCCAGCCGATCGAGATCAATCCGGAATTCAGCCATCGCTTGGAAGCCTCGATCATGGCGGTGGTCACGGATCGCGCCGAATCCGACGGATACAACGCCCTGATCCTGCGCACCGCGCTGGGCTGGCGCGAGGTCTCGACGATCCGGGCGCTGTCGCGCTATCTGCACCAGATCCGCGCCCCGTTCACCCAGGATTACATGTGGGAGACCTTGCGCAAGAACGCCGCGATCACGGCCACCCTCGTCGCACTGTTCCAGACCCGCCTCGATCCACGCCTCGTGCTTACCGATCGCGAGCGTTCGGCGCGCGAGACGGCGCTCCTTGCCGAGATCGAGGAGCAGCTCAAATCCGTCGCCTCGCTCGATGAAGACCGCATCCTGCGCCGCTTCACCAATCTGGTGCAGTCAACCATCCGCACCAATCTGTGGCAGATCGGCGAGGATGGACATCCGCGTCCGGTCATCTCCTTCAAGTTCGACGCGCGGCGGATCGACGATTTGCCGGCACCGCGGCCTCTCTACGAGATCTTCGTCTCCTCGCCGCGGGTTGAAGGCATTCACCTGCGCTTCGGCAAGGTCGCGCGCGGCGGCTTGCGCTGGTCCGACCGGCCGCAGGATTTCCGCACCGAGATCCTGGGTCTCGTGAAGGCGCAGCAGGTCAAGAACGCCGTGATCGTGCCGGTCGGCGCCAAGGGCGGTTTCGTGCCCAAGCGCCTGCCGCCGCCGTCCAATCGCGACGCCTGGCTCGCGGAAGGCACCGAGGCCTATCGCATCTTCGTGCGCTCGCTGCTCGAGCTCACCGACAATCTCGACGGCGACGCCGTCGTGCCGCCCGATTCCACCATGCGCCATGACGGCGACGACCCCTACCTCGTGGTCGCCGCCGACAAGGGCACCGCCACCTTCTCCGATGTCGCCAACGCGATCTCGGCCGAGAAGAACCATTGGCTCGGCGATGCGTTCGCCTCCGGCGGCAGCCAGGGCTACGACCACAAGAAGATGGGGATCACGGCGCGCGGCGCCTGGGAGGCGGTCAAGCGCCACTTCCGCGAGCTCGGCACCGACATTCAGACCATGCCGTTCACCGCTGCCGGCGTCGGCGACATGTCCGGCGACGTCTTCGGCAACGGCATGCTGCTCTCGCCGGCGACAAGGCTCGTGGCGGCGTTCGATCACCGCGACATCTTCATCGATCCCTCCCCCGACCCTTCGACCAGCTTCGCCGAGCGCAAGCGTCTGTTCGACCTGCCGCGATCGAGCTGGCAGGACTACAACAAGTCGCTGATCTCGCAGGGCGGCGGCGTGTTCTCGCGCACGCTCAAGGCGATCCCGCTCGCCCCGGAAGTCCGCAGCCTGCTCGATCTCGACAAGGAGCAGGCCACGCCGTTCGAGGTGATGACGGCGATCCTGAAAGCGCGCACGGACCTGTTGTGGTTTGGCGGCATCGGCACCTATATCCGTGCATCGGCAGAGAGCGACGATCAGGCCGGCGACCGCGCCAACGATCCGATCCGCATCGCAGGCACTGACGTTCGCGCCCGGGTGATCGGCGAAGGCGCCAATCTCGGCGTCACCCAGCGCGGCCGCATCGAAGCGGCACAAAAGGGCGTCAAGCTCAACACCGACGCCATCGACAATTCGGCCGGCGTCAACACCTCCGACGTCGAAGTCAATATCAAGGTCGCGCTGGCGCGCCCCGAGCGCGAGGGCCGCCTCAGCTTTGCCGACCGCAACAGCCTGCTGGCCGCGATGACCGACGAGGTCGGCACGCTGGTGCTGCGCAACAACTATCTGCAGACGCTGGCGCTCTCGCTCGCCGAGCGCAAGGGCGTGGCCGAGACCGGCTTCCTCACCCGCCTGATGCAGTCGCTCGAGCAGCGCGGCCTGCTCAGCCGCGCCGTGGAATTCCTGCCCGACGACGCCGCGCTCACCGAGCGGACACGGCGCGGCCAGGCCCTGACACGGCCCGAGCTTGCCGTGCTGCTCGCCTACGCCAAGCTGACGCTCTACGAGGACCTGCTCCTCACCAGCGTGCCTGATGATCCTTATCTCGCCCGCAGACTGTCCCTGTATTTTCCGCGCGAGGTTCCCGATAAATTCCCGGCCGCGGTCGAGCTCCATCGCCTGCGACGCGAGATCATCGCGACCAGTCTCGTCAATGCCGTGATCAACCGCGGCGGCCCGGCGTGTATCGTGCGCCTGACCGACGAGACCGACGCCGATATCTCCACCATCGTCATGGCGCAGGTGGCGGTGGACGCGATCTACGAGCTCAGGCGGCTCAATGACGCGATCGACGCGCTCGACACCCGCATCGACGGGCAGGTGCAGCTCGGCCTCTACGCGACGGTCCAGGACCTCCTGATTTCCCGCATGGTCTGGTACGTGCGCAATGTCGATTTCAAGGACGGCCTCGAGGCGGTGATCGGACGTTTTGGCCCGGGTATCCGCGAGATCGCGGCCTCCCTCGACACCACCCTGCCGCCGGACCTGCAGGCCGCGCGCGGCAAGCGGCGCCAGGAGCTCACCGATGCCGGCGTCCCGGCCGGCCTCGCCGGCGAGCTCGCCGATCTCGACCCTCTGATTGCGGCACCCGATATCGTGACGGTCGCCGAGCGCACCTCCCGCGCCATCGGCGATGCTGCCGCAACCTTCTTCGCTGCGGAAGCCAATTTCCGTCTCGACCGCATCATCGCCGCCGCGCGCAGCGTGCCGGCAAATGATTATTTCGAACGCATGGCGGTCGATCGCGCCGTCGAGCAGATCGCCGGCGCCGAACGAAGACTGGCCGCGGATATGCTGGCAACCGGCCAGTCCGGCCAGCAGGCCGTCGAGACCTGGCTCGCGGCTCACCCCGAAGCGGCGCGCATCCGTCGCTCGGTCGAAGAAATTGCGGCCAGCGGCCTGACGCTTGCCAAGCTGACGGTGGCGGCGAACCTGCTGGGGGACCTGGTCAAAGTCTGAGAGCGTGCGAGGCAGCGATGTGAAACTGAGCCGGCGAACGGAGGAACCCCATGATCCACGCCACTTGCCACACCGCCGATAATGTCCGCTGCATCGAGTTCGATGCCACACCGTGGTTCAGCGAGGCTGACGCTCCGAGCATTGTCGATCTGGCCCGACGAGGCTGGACCAGCACGGCGATTGCAGAGTCCCTCGAGCACCGACGAGGCTACGAAGGCCTGCACGACCTCGTCGAGTATGCGGCGAAGCGACTGCAATCGGAGTCCCTGGAGGACCCGACTTGGGAAACCTTCGCGTGCGTCGTCGATGGACCCGAGGCCGTCGCGTGGCTCAGGGAGAACCGGCCCAACGTTGTGGCAAGGATCCCGTAAGACACGAGAAGCGCAGCAAAAGCCACAATCGATCGGCGGCAAACGAAGCGGAAAGGCGCGCCCGGAACGATCTGAACCCCCGACTCGATTGCGGCATTCGAGCGCGAGGCCTATGCTCGCATCCGGCAATCACGCGGCCGCCCATCGTGCGGCGGGGCAGCCTCACGGTGGATGGCTCGCATATCCATCCGAAAGGCTGCGCCATGACCATTGCCCCCACGCTCCACCGATACCTGGCTGCCGAGAACATCCAGTATGTCGAGATCCCGCACGTTTTCACCATGTCATCCGCGCGCACGGCGCAGGCCTGCCACGTCTCGGGCGATCGTTTCGCCAAGGCCGTCGTGCTGCGCCATGACGGCGGCTATATGCTCGCGATCGTTCCGGCATCGCACCGTCTCAACTTGCCGGACTTGAAGGAGAAGCTCGGCGCGGATCTCGTGATGGCGAACGAAACCGAGATCAACAGGCTGTTCGCGGACTGCGCGCATGGAGCCGTTCCGGCGGTAGGCCGATGCTACGGGCTCGATCTCATCGTCGATGACAGCATCCGGGCGCAGCCCGAGATCTATATCGAGGCCGGCGACCATGAGACGCTGCTTCACCTGACGCATGCACAGTTCGAACGGCTGACGGCCAATGCGCCGCATGGACGCTTCAGCACGCACGGTTGACGCAGCATGGCAGCGGGATGATTTTTCCTGCGCCTTCGTCGCGGCGCGCGTGCGGTCGCGCCCGGTTCGTAGTATAATCGCGTCACGGGGGCTGCGTTCGCAACGGAGGTCCTCCATGAAGGTCAAGGACGTGATGCACAAGGGTGTCGATTGGGTCAGCCCGGACACCCCGATCACCGAGATCGCGAAGTTGATGCAAGGGCACGACATCGGCTGCATTCCGATCGGCGATGACGACCATCTGATCGGGATGGTGACCGATCGCGACATCGTCTGCAAAGGCCTCGCGAGCAAGAACTTCAACGCCGCGCGCATGACGGCGCGGGACGTGATGACCGAAGGCATCCATTGCTGCCGGGAAGACGACGATCTGGCGAAAGCCGTGCATCACATGGAGACGCTGAAAATCCGCAGGCTGCCCGTGATCAACAAGAGCAGGCGGATGGTCGGCATGATCAGCCTGGGCGATGTCAGCCAATTCGCCAGCGTTGATCTGTTGACCCAATGCGTCAAGGGCGTGTCGGCCCATCATTGATGGCGACCGCCACCCGGCGCCCGGAACTTCGTCACATCGCTCGCAGGACCCCGTTGCCGGCGAACGCGCACGCTATGATACGCGACCTGCCAAGAAGCTGCTCCGCCGTCTTCTCGTCCCCATTGTCACCTGCGCAGCTAATTCTTCAATTCGTTCCGCAGCTCATTCTTGGCGTTCCGCATCTTGCTCGCTCCCCTGAGCGGGGGCTTCGGCGGCGGAGTCGGATTCGCCCAGCCTGCCATCTGCAGGCAGGTGAGCAGATCGACATAGCTTTCTATTCCCCCTGCCGCAGCCTCGCCTTCGCAACTATCGCGCGCGGGGCCCGGAACAGTCAGCCAGGTCGAGCTCAGCTGTTGCTGCGCAATTGTCTCGTCACGCACGCACTCGCCGGCGTCCTGCGCCAGGGTGAGCCCTGAGGCCTTGTCGTCGGCGGAAACGTCCCGGCAAAGGGCTTCCACATTGAAGATGGGCACACGGTCTGAAATCGGAATCGTGGGCTGGCCAAGAAGCGACAGGACCAAGAGCGCTGCTTTCATAAAATCCTCCCTTGAATCGGGTTGGACGGGAAAGCTCGGGGAAAGTTAGGCCTGGTTTGTTTCCGGCCGGCTTCACCCGGCCGACAAAGGGTTTCGTCCTTGCCCGGCAGCGCATTGTGGCTTCCCGACGGACGCCGGTCGCGGCGCGTCACGGCCGATGACGAAGCTTACCCGGGTCTTCGCACGTAGAGCGAGATAAACCGGTCGATCATCGGGTTGATCTGCTCCGGCACCTCCAGCGACAGGAAATGTCCGGAGCCGACGGCCTTGGCCGTGACCAGCTGCGGGCACAGCTCCGCAAAACGATCCAGATCCGCGAGCCGATGGGCCGCTTCGATGTAGAGCACCGGGACCCGGCACGCCTGGGCGCATTCACGCGCCCGATGCACATCCCAGGGAAACAGACTTGTAAACGTGGACACCAGCACGTGCTGTGGCGTCGCCAGAAAC
This sequence comes from Bradyrhizobium sp. LA6.1, assembly GCF_040547805.1. Lineage (NCBI taxonomy): Bacteria > Pseudomonadati > Pseudomonadota > Alphaproteobacteria > Hyphomicrobiales > Nitrobacteraceae > Bradyrhizobium > Bradyrhizobium sp. LA6.1. The sequence continues at coordinate 231,558 of NZ_JBEPQK010000010.1, forward strand.
GTCTGTTCAACATGGGCGCGGCATCGGTCGGTCGGCAGACAGGAGTCCGCCACGATTTTCCGTACCTCGTCCGCAAAATTCGCGCCCCTTAAGCCCTCCAGATACCCGGCGAACACCGTCCCTGCCGAGGCAGGGAAGAGCACCCCTGAGTCGAGCAGCACCAGGCCTGCAGGAAAGTCCGGATAGCGGGCGGCGATTTCGAGCGCCATGTTGCCACCCATGCTCTGACCCACGATGATCGGCTTTGTGATCTGCTGTCGGTTGCACAGAAAGACGAGATCGTCGGCGAAGCCTTCGATCGAATACGCCTGTTGCGGCTTGTCGCTCTCACCATGCCCCCGCAGCTCGGCATTCAATGCCCGACCTTGACGGGCGAAATACTCCATCTGCGGCGCAAAATGCGTGCGATCCCCGCCGAGGCCATGGACGAACAGGAATTGAAGCGGTCCCGCGCCGGCAATATCGAAGGACAGCTGGATTCCGTCATGCGCGAGCTTCATGGGTCATCTCCATATTCACCGACATGTCCACGCGTCTCTGGCGAGTCCTCAATCTAACCGGCGCCACACGGCCGATAAAGATGGGCACGACTGCTTCGCCATGGTGCCATGACGCTGCGGCCGACCAAGCGCACCGGCCGCACATTCGGCGATGCCACGCGATTTTTCGCTCCGCCGAGGCCGGCCGGAAAGGCCGTCACCAGCTCCAGGCTTACGCGGTGACGAACATGAGCAGCGGCGCGATGATCTCGCCCGGCGCAGAAATGGGAGGTTTTGGAGTGCCCAGTTTTGTAGCGGAATGGCGCGCCCGGAACGATTCGAACGTCCGACCCTCAGATTCGTAGTCTGATGCTCTATCCAGCTGAGCTACGGGCGCGTTTTTCGCAAACAGTGCGGGCTGGGCCCGCAGGCAGCCTCCGGACAGCGCCGGAGGGGTGCGAAAGAGCGCTCTGACTAACCGCTCTTGCCTCGATTGGCAAGGTCCGGGAGGGGGAGATTTTACAGAGAGGTGACGATTTCCCGGGCGGGTCGCTGGCCGACTACGCCCTCTGCCGCTCGTTGCGGATGGAGAGGAGTTCCACGGGGCGGTCGGGGATGACGATCCGGAAGGTGGCGCCGATGGTGCCCTCGACCAGATGGATCTCGCCGCCATGGGCACGGACCAGCTCGGCGGCGATCGCCAAGCCAAGCCCGCTGCCGCCGGGGCGGCCGGAGGTCTGGAACGCCTCGAACAGATGGTCCCGGGTCTTCTGGGGGACGCCGGGGCCGGTGTCGGAGACCTCCAGGATGGCGACGGCACCTTCGCGCTTTCCCGTGATCCGGATCTGCTGCGCCCCGCCATCGCCCGACGAATGGCTTTCCAGCGCCTGGGCGGCGTTGCGGACGAGGTTGAGCAGCACGCGGAAGAGCTGGTCGGGATCGGCATCGACCGCGAGCCCGCGCTCGATCGCGGCCACCCAGGCGATCGAGGCGTCGGTGGCGAGGCCCGCGGTTTCGCGCACCTCCAGCACCACGGGCTCGATCATGATCATGCGGCGGTCGGGAGCCGCTTCCTGGGCGCGGCCGTAGGACAGCGTCGACTGGCAGAAGGCGATGGCGCGCTCGAGCGAGCGCACCAGCTTCGGCGCAAAGCGCTGCACCCGCGGATCCGGCACGCTGGCGAGCTGGTCGGACAGGAGCTGGGCCGACGCGAGCAGATTGCGCAGATCGTGGTTGATCTTGGAGACGGCGAGGCCGAGGGCGGCGAGCCGGCTCTTCTGGTGCAGCATCGACATCAGGTCGCGCTGCATGTCCGACAATTCGCGCTCGGCGACGCCTATTTCATCGCTGCGCTGGCTCGGCACAATGATCCGCGCCGAGCTTTCGGGGTTTTCGTGGAAGCCGACCAGGCTCGCGGTCAGCCGCCGCATCGGGCGCACGAAGAGATAATGCAGCACGAGATAGACGAGGCCCGCGGTCAGCACCGCGATGATCAGCGCGACCACCACGACGTTGCGGGAGAAGCGATACATCTGCTGCCGCAGCGGCAGCTCATCGGTCACGATCTCGATGAACTGGGCATTGCCGACGCCGGGCCCGACGATGCGGATGGCCTGGTTGCCGGTCTCCAGCATCATCCGGAACGAGCCGGTGATCGCCTCCCACACCGTCATGTCGCGCAGGTCGATGTCATGCTCGATGGCCGTGGGAAGGTTGTCGCTGGCGAGCAGCCGTCGCTGCTGCCCCATCTTGATGGCGACGGCACGCGCATTGATGCTTTTCAGGATCTCGCGCGACAGCGACTCCGGGACCATGCCGAGCGGGGCGGCGTCGAGCACCAGCGCGGCGGTGTTAGCCGCCGCGACGCGGTCATTGAGCCGGTTGACCCAGAAGTTGGCGATGGCGGGCACGTAGAGCAGGACAGCGGCAATCATCACCAGCGGGACGGTGAGCAGCAGCAGCTTGCCGGATAGCCCGAGCCCGCTGGGCCCACGCGGCCGCATCGCCGGCTGGCCCGGCTGATCCGTATCCTGGACCGGCTGGAGGTCTGTCGCTGCCACGAAGTTCGCCCCTGTTGGCTTTGTAATAGAGCCTGGCTGATGAAGGATGCGACCCGGCCGGGGGCCGGTCAAATTACGGATCGCTAATCTCTCAAGGTGGGATGTAAGCTCTGATATCGCGAGTCGCCACCTCAAGGGTTAAAAACCCCGCACAAACAGTGATATTCACCGGAACAGCGCGCTCTTGCGACGTTGACGAAAAGAAGACGCTCGCATATAAGCCGCGCAAATTGTCCGCGATGACCCGGTGCGCACGCCGGGAGCGGCTCTCTTGGGGCCGAAAAGGGCCCGTTTTGGGCCGCATCTTCCGGACTTTATCATCAATTCTACAGGCAAATTGCCCGGTCAGCGGAGAAAAACCCGTGAAGCGGACTTATCAACCCAGCAAACTGGTGCGCAAGCGCCGTCACGGCTTCCGTGCCCGTCTCGCCACTGCCGGCGGCCGCAAGGTTCTCGCCGCCCGCCGCGCCCGCGGCCGCAAGCGTCTGAGCGCCTGAGCCGGACCCCCATTTTTGGGATTTCATCATGGATCGGCTGAGGCAGCGAGCGGATTTCCTCGCCGTTGCCAATGGCGCGCGGGCGAATAGTCCCGCGTTCGTCCTGCAAAGCCGCCGCCGCGACGACAGCGGCCCGATCCGGATCGGCTTCACCGTTACCAAAAAGAACGGCAACGCCCCCCAGCGCAATCGCATCCGGCGCCGGCTTCGCGAATTGGTGAAGCGGCTCGACCCGGTGTCGATGCAGCCCCATCATGACTATGTACTGGTTGGCCGAAGGGACGCGCTCTCGCGCGACTTCGCCACCATGCTCGACGATCTGCGCATAGCGTTCACGAAGCCTGCGCGGCATACGCACAAGGGACGCGGCCCAAGAACCGACGGCTCAAGGCCCGGCCCCGCTCCTGCGACCAGCCGCAAACCGGATTGATGACGAGACAATAGTGATGACCGACAATCGCAATACCATCCTCGCCGTCATTCTGTCGGGCCTCGTCCTGATCGCCTGGCAATATTTCTACAATGTGCCGGCGATGGAGAAGCAGCGCGCCCAGCAGCAGGCGCAGGCCGAGCTCCAGAAGAACACGCCGCAGCCGACGGCCTCCGCAACGCCGGGCGCCGCGCCGCAGCCCGGCAGCGCGGCCCAGCCGGCAACACCGGCCGCGAACCAGGCCCAGCCGGTCGTTTCCCGCGAAAGCGCGATTGCAGCCAGCCCGCGCGTGAAGATCGACACGCCGCGGATTGCCGGCAGCATCTCGCTGAAGGGCGGCCGCATCGACGACATTGCGCTGGTGCAATACCGCGAGACGGTCGACCCGAAGTCGCCGCCGATCGTGCTCTATTCGCCCTCGGGCACCGCAGAACCCTATTACGCCGAGTTCGGCTGGGTGCCGGCGACGGGCGTGACGGCCAAGCTGCCGGACGCCCAGACCCTCTGGCAGCAGGACGGCAGCGGCAGCCTGACGCCGACGACGCCGGTGGTGCTGAAGTGGGACAATGGCGAGGGCCTCACCTTCCGCCGTACCATCGCGGTCGACGACCATTATCTCTTCACGCTCAAGGACGAGGTGAGCAATGTCGGCAACGCGCCTGTTACGCTCTACCCGTTCGCGCTGATCTCGCGCCACGGCACGCCGCAGGTCTCCGGCTATTACATCCTGCATGAAGGCCTGATCGGCTATCTCGATGGCTTGCAGGAATACGCCTACAAGAAGATCGACGAAGCCAAGGCGGTGAACTTCAAGGCCACCAATGGCTGGCTCGGCATCACCGACAAGTACTGGGCTTCGGCGCTGCTGCCGGACACCAGTGCGCAGCTCCAGGCGCGTTTCTCGTCGAACCCGGTCGGCAACGTCCACACCTACCAGACCGATTATTTGCTCGACCCCGTCACCGTCGCGATCGGCGGCACCGCGACCGCGAACGCGCGGCTGTTCGCCGGCGCCAAGGAAGCCGGCGTCGTCGGCGTGTTCCCGTTCGCCGGTCTCGGCGGCTACAACAAGGAACTCGGCCTCAACCATTTCGATCTGCTGATCGACTGGGGCTGGTTCTACTTCATCACCAAGCCGATGTTCCTCGGCCTCGACTTCTTCTACCGCTTCTTCGGCAATTTCGGCATCTCGATCCTGCTCGTCACCGTGATCGTCAAGCTGCTGTTCTTCCCGCTGGCCAACAAGTCCTACGCCTCGATGGCGAAGATGAAGTCGGTCCAGCCGCAGCTTCAGGCGCTGAAAGAGCGCTTTCCCGACGACAAGGTGAAGCAGCAGCAGGAGATGATGGAGATCTACCGCAAGGAGAAGATCAATCCGGTCGCCGGCTGTCTTCCCGTGGTGATCCAGATCCCCGTGTTCTTCTCGCTCTACAAGGTGCTGTTCGTCACCATCGAGATGCGGCACGCGCCGTTCTTCGGCTGGATCAAGGACCTCTCCGCGCCGGATCCGACCAATCTCTTCACCCTGTTCGGCCTGATCCCGTTCGATCCGACGACGATCCCGGTGTTCGGCCACTACCTCGCGCTCGGCATCTGGCCGATCATCATGGGCATCACGATGTGGTTCCAGATGAAGCTGAACCCGACGCCGCCGGATCCGACCCAGCAGCTGATCTTCAACTGGATGCCGCTGATCTTCACCTTCATGCTGGCGGGCTTCCCGGCGGGTCTCGTGATCTACTGGGCCTGGAACAACACGCTCTCGGTGCTCCAGCAGAGCTTCATCATGCGCCGCAACGGCGTGAAGGTGGAGCTGTTCGACAATCTCAAGGCGACGTTCGCGAAGAAGGCGACGTAGCGCCGTCATTGTTGGGCGCAAATGCCTCCACATCGTCATGCCCGGGCTTGTCCCGGGCATCCACGTTTTGGAGGGTACCGTGTGAACAGACGTGGATGGCCGGGACAAGCCCGGCCATGACGAGAGGTGAGATCTTCGCATGACCGACGACAAAGATGCGAAGCTGATCGAGACCGGGCGAAAGCTGTTCACCCGCGACTGGCAGTTCATCTGGGCCTCGCCCTCGATTGCGACGCTGCCGCCGATGGATGGGCTGGAGATCGCCTTTGCCGGCCGCTCCAATGTCGGCAAGTCCAGCCTGATCAACGCGCTGACCGGCCGCAACGCGCTTGCGCGCACCTCGCACACGCCGGGCCGCACCCAGGAGCTGATCTTCTTCGAGGTCCCCGGCAAGAAGGACCTGCGCCTCGTCGACATGCCCGGCTACGGCTACGCCAAGGCACCGAAGACGCAAGTCGCGTCCTGGACCGAGCTGATCCACAAATTCCTGCTGGGGCGCGCCTCGCTCGCGCGCGTCTACGTGCTGATCGACGCGCGGCATGGCCTCAAGGACGTCGATCTCGAAATCCTGGGGACGCTTGACCGTTCCGCAGTGAGCTACCAGATCGTGCTGACCAAGGCCGACCAGGTGAAGGCGTCCGAGCTTGAGTCCCGCATCACCGAGACCGAGGCCGCGCTGGCAAAACATCCGGCGGCGTTTCCGAACGTGCTCGCGACCTCGTCGCGGAGCTCGACCGGCATGGCCGAACTGCGCGCCGCGATGGCGAAGCTGCTGGAAGAGCGAACCTCGTGACGCCTGCATTCCGCCTGCTGATTGGGCTTGCCGGTTTGATGGGCGCCGCCGGCGTCGCGCTGGCCGCCGCATCCGCCCATGGCGCCGACGCCAGCCGGCTCGCCTCCGCCAGCGCCATGCTGCTGTTTCACGCAACTGCCATACTCGCAGGCGTCGCCCTGCTCGCGCGCGGCCTTCTGCACGGCGGAATTGGCCTCGTCGCGGCGTTCGGCTTCGTGATCGGCGCCGCGCTGTTCGCGGGCGATCTGACCTTGCGGCAATATGCCGGCCATTCGCTGTTTCCGTATGCCGCGCCGACGGGTGGGACGGTGATGATCCTGAGCTGGGTGGCGGTGACGCTCGCGGCCGTGGTGGCCAAGCGCAGCCCGTAGCGCCCGTAGCCCGGATGGAGCGAAGCGCAATCCGGGGCCGAATTCGCGGCTAGATTCCCGGATTACGCTTCGCTCCATCCGGGCTACGCGCCTGCGTCCGGGGCATGAAGACCACTTTGCGCCGCGCCCGCCAATCGGATAGAACGCGCACCGACAGTCCCGCCAGCGAGATCCGCCTCATGACCGACATCTCCCCGCTCGACCAGGCCCGCATCCTGTCCGAAGCGCTGCCGCACATGCAGCAGTATGACGAGGAAACCATCGTCATCAAATATGGCGGCCATGCCATGGGCGACGAGGAGACCGCGAAGAACTTTGCCCGCGACATCGTTCTGCTCGAGCAGACCGCGATCAACCCGGTGGTGGTGCATGGCGGCGGGCCGCAGATCGCGACCATGCTCAAGCGCCTCGGCATCCAGTCGGAGTTCGCAGCAGGCCTGCGCATCACCGATGCCGCGACCATCGAGATCGTCGAGATGGTGCTGGCCGGCTCCGTCAACAAGCAGATCGTCGGCTACATCAACGAAGCCGGCGGCAAGGCCGTGGGCCTGTCGGGCAAGGACGCCAACATGGTGAAGGCGTCGAAGACGACGCGCACCATCGTCGATCCGGGTTCGAACATCGAGAAGGCGATCGATCTCGGCTTCGTCGGCGACCCCGAGAAGGTCGACCTCACGCTGCTCAACCAGCTGATCGGCTATGAGCTGATCCCGGTGCTGGCGCCGCTCGCGACCTCGAAGGAAGGCCAGACGCTCAACGTCAATGCCGACACCTTTGCCGGCGCGGTCGCCGGCGCGCTGAAGGCGAAGCGCCTGCTGCTGCTCACCGACGTGCCGGGCGTGCTCGACAAGTCGAAGAAGCTGATCCCGCAGCTTTCGGTGAAGGACGCGCGAAAACTGATCGCCGACGGCACCATTTCCGGCGGCATGATTCCGAAGGTCGAGACCTGCATCTACGCGCTCGAACAGGGCGTGGAGGGCGTCGTCATCATCGACGGCAAGATGCAGCACGCGGTGCTGCTCGAGCTCTTCACCAACACGGGCACGGGAACGCTGATCCATAAGTGATGATGAGCGGGCCAAAGCAAGCCGTCATGGCCGGGCTTGTCCCGGCCATCCACGACCTTTCGTCTCGCGCCAAGAACGTGGATGCCCGGCACAAGGCCGGGCATGACGAGTTGAGGGCTCGGCGACATCGTCGCTCGACCCGGACCCGTTTCCTGATGACACTGCCCGCCGCGGCCGTCTCGTTCTTCTTCTCCTCCGCGCCCGCCCTGGCCGACCTGAAGATCTGCAACCGCATGTCCTATGTCGTCGAGGCCGCGATCGGCATCGACGACAAGGCGGCGACCGCGACGCGCGGCTGGTTCAGGATCGATCCCGCCACCTGCCGCGTCGTGGTGCAGGGCACGCTGACCGCCGACCGCATCCTGCTCAACGCCCGCGCGCTCGGCGTCTACGGCGCCTCGCCGATCCCGCAGAACGGCAGCGACATGCTGTGCGTGGCGCAGGACAATTTCGTCATCGCGGCTGCGCGGCAATGCCGCAGCGGCCAGACCCAGGCCGCGTTCACCCAGATCACGCCGACGCAAGCCGCGGACGGCAATTTCACGGCCTATCTCGCCGAGGATTCCGAATATGACGACGAGCAGGCGCGCCTCGCCGGCATCCAGCGGCTGCTGGTGATCGCGGGCTACGACGCTGCGCCGATCGACGGCGTCGACGGGCCTAAGACGCAAGCAGCACTTGCCGCCTTCCTGAAGAGCCGCGGACTGGCGGCGGACATCATGTCGTCGCCGAACTTCTTCAAGACCATGGTCGATGCGGTGCAGACGCCTTCTGCGACCGGCCTCACCTGGTGCAACGACACGCCGCACAAGGTGATGGCGGCGGTCGCCACCGACGACGGCAAGTCCGTGACGAGCCGCGGCTGGTACCGCATCGATCCCAAGACGTGCCTGCACCCCGATGTGACCGGGCAGCCGAAGCAGATCTTCAGCTTCGCGGAAGCCATCGATGCCGACAACCGCGTCATTAAGCTGAAGGACAAGCCACTGAACTGGGGCGGCGACAGGCAGCTCTGCACGCGCGAGACCAAGTTCGAGACCAACGAGCAGGCCGATTGCGGCGCGCGCGGATTCGCGGCGACGGGTTTTGGCGTGGTGGACATGTCGAGCGGCGGCAAGACGCTGCGCTTTGCGATGCCGTGATGGGTCAGACCGCGCCACAAACTCCGCTGTCGTCCCCGCGAACGCGGGGACCCATAACCACATGCCGCAGTTGTTGGGCACGATGTAACTACGATCCCGCAAACGATTCCTCCCTGTGGTTATGGGTCCCGGATCTGCGCTTACGCTTGTCCGGGACGACAGCGGAGAGTGGGGCGGCGCTTGCACCCAACCGATAGAGATTTGATATGACCTCCTCGCGCACCTTTACGCACGTCGACACCTGGGTGTTCGACCTCGACAACACGCTCTACCCGCACCACGTCAATCTGTGGCAGCAGGTCGACGCGCGGATCGGGGAGTTCGTCTGCAACTGGCTGAACGTCGGTCCGGAGGAAGCGCGCAGGATCCAGAAGGATTATTATCAGCGCTTCGGCACCACCATGCGCGGCATGATGACCCTGCACGGCGTGCACGCCGACGACTACCTCGCCTACGTCCACAAGATCGACCACTCGCCGCTGGAGCCCAACCCGGCGCTCGGCGAGGCCATCGCAAAACTGTCGGGGCGCAAGCTGATCCTGACCAACGGCTCGGTCGACCATGTCGATGCCGTGCTGGCGCGGCTCGGCCTGGCAACGCATTTCGACGGCGTGTTCGACATCATCGCCGCCGGGTTCGAGCCGAAGCCGTCGCCGCTGACCTATCAAAAATTCCTCGCCGACCATGCGGTCGATCCGACCAAGGCCGCGATGTTCGAGGACCTCGCCCGCAACCTCACCGTCCCGCACGCGCTCGGCATGACCACCGTGCTGGTGGTGCCTGACGGCACCAAGGAAGTGGTGCGGGAGGACTGGGAACTGGAGGGCCGGGACGCGCCCCATGTCGACCACGTCACGGATGACCTGACGGGCTTTTTAGCGGGACTGTTGCCCAAATAGCCGCCGTCGTCCCGGGGCGCGAAGCGAGCCCGGGACGACGGCGGAGTATGCCTTGACTCCTCCCCGGCAAATCCCGAAAAAGCGCCCCAATCCGTCAAAATTCTCATTTCCTAGAGGAAATCCCGATGTCCCTGTCCGCTCTCGAATCCACCATCAACAGCGCCTTCGACGCGCGTGACGGCATCTCGACCTCGACCAAGGGCGAGGTGCGCGAGGCCGTGGACCAGGCGCTGGAGATCCTGGACAAGGGCGAGGCCCGCGTCGCCGAGCGCGGAGCCGACGGCAAGTGGAAGGTCAATCAGTGGCTGAAGAAGGCCGTGCTGCTCTCCTTCCGCCTCAACGACATGGGCGTCATTCCCGGCGGTTCCGGCAAGGCGACCTGGTGGGACAAGGTGCCCTCGAAGTTCGAGGGCTGGGGCGAGAACCGTTTTCGCGATGCCGGTTTTCGCGCGGTGCCGGGTTCGGTCGTCCGCCGCTCGGCCTTCATCGCCAAGAACGTCGTGCTGATGCCGTCCTTCGTCAATCTCGGCGCTTATGTCGATGAGAGCACCATGGTCGACACCTGGGCCACCGTCGGCTCCTGCGCGCAGATCGGCAAGCGCGTGCACATCTCCGGCGGCGCCGGCATCGGCGGCGTGCTCGAGCCGCTGCAGGCCGAGCCCGTGATCATCGAGGACGACTGCTTCATCGGCGCGCGCAGCGAGGTCGCCGAAGGCGTGATCGTGCGCAAGGGCGCGGTGCTGGCGATGGGCGTGTTTTTGGGCGCCTCGACCAAGATCGTCGATCGCGAGACCGGCGAGATCTTCATCGGCGAAGTGCCTGAGTATTCGGTGGTGGTGCCCGGCGCCCTGCCCGGCAAGCCGATGAAGAACGGCCAGATCGGCCCGAGCACCGCCTGCGCCGTGATCGTCAAGCGCGTCGACGAGCGCACGCGCTCGAAGACCAGCATCAACGAGCTGTTGCGGGATTGATCGGCGCCACCAGCGCCATTCCCTTACCGTCACCCTGAGGTGGCCGCCCCTTCGGCGGCCCTCGAAGGGCGACGGCCCGGCTGCGGCCACATCCCGGCCGCCCATCCTTCGAGGCTCCCGGCGCGATGCTTTGCATCGCGCCACTCGCACCTCCAGCGACAGCGGCTTCGCCGCTGCGCGGGGATGACGGGTTTGATACCGTATCGAACCCTCCTTCTCCCCATCGCGACCAATCACCGGACGGCCTCCGCTGCCCGGAACCTTCGCCATGGACTGGACCTGGTACCTCTTCCGCTTCGACGGCCGCATCAACCGCGCTTTGCTGTGGCAGGCGCTGCTCATCGTCGCGCTGCTGGCGGCCCTGCTCGGCGTGATCGGTCACGTGATCCACCTCATCAACGCCGAGGGGGCGTTGAAGCTATCCCTGAAACTCGATTTCGACTTCGGCCTCGACGACCTCTTCAAGCTGGTCGATCCCCGGGCCTATCTCTCGCTGGCGCCCGTTGATCGCACCAACCTGATCCTGAAGGCGTTCGGCTTGTCGCTGTTCCTCTGGATCTATCTCGCGACTGCGATCAAGCGGCTGCATGATCGCGACAGGAGTGGCTGGTGGCTCGTTCCGTTCTTCTTCCTGCCCGGCCTGTACGGCCAATTCTCGGACCTGCCGCCGAACTCCACCTGGATGCTTCCGTTCTGGCTGGTCGCGTCCATCCTGTGGCTGTGGGGGTTTGTCGAGATGTTCATCGTATCAGGCAGCGTCGGCGATAACCGGTTCGGTCCTGATCCATTGGCCAAGACCGAGGACGGCTCGTCCCCTGCAAAAAGCTGGGACCAGCAAAGCGAGCTCGAATTGGTGCCGCCCAGCGCTAGCCCACCCGGCGGCATGCATGTTAAGCGGAGCGCATGACCGATGCTCTCTCGATTGCCCGCGATCTCATCCGCTGCCCCTCGGTAACTCCGGCCGATGCCGGTGCGTTGGGCGTGCTTGAGAAAGCCCTCAACGCTGCCGGCTTCACTTGTCACCGTGTGACCTTCTCCGAACCCGGCACCGCCGACGTCGACAATCTCTATGCGCGGATCGGCACCGAAGGCCCGCACATCACCTTCGCCGGCCACACCGACGTGGTGCCACCCGGTGACGAGAGCGCCTGGAGCGTCGGCGCGTTCTCGGGTGAGGTGAAGGACGGCTTTCTGCACGGCCGCGGCGCGGTCGACATGAAGGGCGGCATCGCCTGCTCGGTCGCAGCCGTGCTCGAGCATCTCGCCGCGAATGGCGGCACGCCGCGCGCCGATGGAAAGGGCTCGATCTCGTTCCTGATCACCGGCGACGAGGAAGACGTCTCCATCAACGGCACCATCAAGCTGCTGAAATGGGCCGCGGAGCGCGGCGAAAAGTTCGACCATTGCGTGCTTGGCGAACCCTCCAACGTCGAGACGCTCGGCGACACCATCAAGGTCGGCCGCCGCGGCTCGCAATCCGGTACGCTCTATGTCGACGGCGTGCAGGGCCATGTCGCCTATCCGCACCGCGCGTCCAATCCGGTGCCTGATATCTCGCGGCTGATCGTGGCGATCAGCGACGAGCCGCTCGACCATGGCAGCGCGCAATTCCAGGCCTCCAATCTCGAATTCACCTCGGTGGACGTCGGCAACAAGGCCAACAACGTCATCCCCGGCGAGGCCCGCGCAAAATTCAACATCCGCTACAACGACAACCACACCCAGGCATCCTTGCGCGAGCTGGTCGAGACGCGCCTGACGAAAGCCTGCGGCAACCGCATCAAGGCCCGCATCGTCTGGGAGCCCTCGAACTCGAACGTGTTCGTGACCAAGCCCGGCCCGTTCACCGACCTCGCGGTCTCCGCGATCGAGGAGGTCACGGGCCGCAAGCCAGAGCTGTCGACCTCAGGCGGCACCTCGGACGCGCGCTTCATCTCGAGCTACTGCCCGGTGATCGAGTTCGGCCTGGTCGGCCAGACCATGCACCAGGTCGACGAGCGCGTGCCGGTGGTGGATTTGGAGAGACTGACGCAGGTGTATCGGGGGATACTGACGCGGTATTTTGGGTAGAAGCTACTGCCGCCTCGCCCTCCGCCGTCATCGCCCGCGAAGGCGGGCGATCCAGTACTCCGAGACGACAGTGATTGAACCGAAAGGCTGCGGCGTACTGGATGCCCCGCCTTCGCGGGGCATGACACCGGGGGCATGGAGAGAGCACGCTCTCCGCACTCTCGCTTGTCGCCTCAATAATCCACTTTCATCAGATACAGCCCGTCAGGCGGCGCGACGATGCCGCACGCCGCGCGGTTGCGGGCTGCGAGCGCTGCGGAGAGATCGTCCGCGGTCCAGCGGCCCTCGCCGACCCAGACCAGCGACCCCACCATCGAGCGCACCTGGCTGTGCAGGAAGGAGCGCGCCGAGGTGAGAATCGTGATCTCGCGGCCGTCGCGGTGCACGTCGAGCTGGTCGAGCGTCTTCTCCGGCGACTTGGCCTGGCACTCGGTGTCACGAAACGTCGTGAAATCGTGCTTGCCGAGCAGACGTTGTGCCGCCGCATGCATCGCATCGGCATCGAGCCGGCGCGGCACGCGCCAGGCGTGACCGATATCAAGCGCGAGATTGGCGCGGGTGTTGACGACGCGGTAGCGGTAGTGCCGCTTCACGGCCGAGAAGCGTGCCTCGAAGGTGTCAGGGACGATCTCGGCCTCCAACACCGCGATCGGATGCGGGCGCAGATGCGCGTTCAGCCCGTCACGAAAACGGCCCGGCGGAAACTGCTTGTCGATGTCGACATGCGCGACCTGGCCGCGCGCATGCACGCCGGCATCGGTGCGGCCCGCACCGTGCACGCGCAAATCCGCGCCGGTCATCGCCTTCACCGCCGCCTCGAGCGCGCCCTGCACGGAAGGCAGCGTGTCCTGCACCTGCCAGCCGAAGAACGGCGCGCCGTCATATTCGATGATGAGCTTGTAGCGGGGCATCTCAATCCGGGTGGTGTCATCGCCCGGCCTGACCGGGCGATCCAGTACTCCGAGACATCTCTGTTCAGCCGAGAAGCCTCGGCGTACTGGATACCCCGCCTTCGCGGGGTATGACAGCGCTACGTGAATTTGGCTCCCGGCTTCACCGGCACGCCGCGCAAAAAGTCCGTGGCCTGCATCCGCGCCTTGCCCTCGCGCTGGAGCTCGAGGATGCGGATCGCGCCCTCGCCGCAGGCAATCGTGAGCTGGTCGTCGAACACCTCGCCGGGTGCACCGGAGCCCTTCGCCAGCTCGCAGCGCAGGATTTTTACGCGCGCATTCTCAAGCTCGGCCCAGGCGCCGGGAAACGGCGACAGGCCGTGGATGTGGCGCAGCACGGCGCGCGCGGGCCTGGTCCAGTCGATCCGCGCTTCGGCCTTGTCGATCTTGGCGGCGTAGGTGACGCCATCCTCGCTCTGCTTCTTGAGCTGGAGCCCGCCTCGGGCAAGCGCGGCCATCGCGCGCACCATCAGATCGGCACCGAGCCGGGAGAGACGGTCATGCAGATCGACCGCGGTCATGTTGTCCGTGATCGCAAGACGCTCGGCCATGGCGACGTCGCCGGTGTCGAGCCCGACATCCATCTTCATCACCATGACGCCGCTCTCGGCGTCGCCTTCCATGATCGCGCGGTTGATCGGCGCGGCGCCGCGCCAGCGCGGCAGCAGCGAAGCGTGCAGATTGTAACAGCCGAGCTTCGGCGCATCGAGGATCGCCTGCGGCAGGATCATGCCATAGGCGACGACGACGGCGGCATCGGCATCGAAGGCGCGAAACTCGTCGAGCGCCTCGGGCGTCTTCAACGACTTCGGCGTCAGCACGGGCACGCCGAGCTTTCGCGCGGCTTCCTCGACCGGGGTCGGCTGCAGTTGAAGGCCGCGCCGCCCGCCGGGCTTGGGCGCGCGGGTATAGACCGCCGCGATCTCGTGGCCGTGCGAGACCAGCTCGAGGAGCGTCGGCACGGAGAAATCGGGCGTGCCCATGAAGATCAGGCGGAGGGGCATGTGGCGAGACAATCCTCGGAAACGAGCAAGTTACTCGTCATGGCCGGGCTTGTCCCGGCCATCCACGTTCTCGCTGCTCGCGGCGGCAAAGAACGTGGATGCCCGGCACGAGGCCGGGCATGACGGCGGAGGACGTGGCTACTCCGCCCGCTTGGCGGCTTTCTCGAACTTCTTGATCACGCGGTCGCGCTTGAGTTTTGACAGATAGTCGACGAACAGCACGCCGTTGAGATGGTCGATCTCGTGCTGGATGCAGGTGGCGTAGAGGCCTTCGGCGTCCTCCTCGTGCACCTTGCCGTCGAGGTCGGTGAAGCGCACGCGCACCTTCGCAGGCCTTTCGACCTCCTCGTAATATTCGGGGATCGAGAGGCAGCCTTCCTCGTAGACCGACAGATCCTCGGAGGAGGCGATAATTTCAGGGTTGATGAAGACACGCGGCTCCGGCTTGGTCTCGCCGTCCGGGTCAGGCTTGGCGAGGTCCATGGTGATCAGCCGCAAGGGCTGCGCGATCTGGATCGCCGCGAGCCCGATGCCGGGCGCGTCGTACATGGTCTCGAACATGTCGTCAGCAAGCTTGCGGATCTCCGTCGTGACCTTCTCGATCGGCTTGGAGACCAGACGCAGCTGCTTGTCGGGCAGGATGATGATTTCTCTGAGGGCCATGGCCGCGATTTAAGCCGCATGCCGGATGCGGTCAATGCGGCGAGGAACTCCGTTAACCCTCCGCTAACCATAAAACTTCAGGTTTCGTTAACCATAAAAATTAGGGGGCTATTAACCATAAGCGTTCGCTATTCGTTCGCGGAGGGTGTCGAATCGGCTACAAGGGCCGCCATGAACGAGATCATTTTCCTGGCTGGCGACTGGCCGGTCCGCACGATCGATGCGTTGATCGGCTTCGGCGCCCTCGTCGTCATCCTGCTGGTGGTGATCGCGGTCGTGATCGCGCGATCCGGGCGGCGCGGCGCGGAACTCGCCATGGCCAATGCCATCCGCGCGGACGAGCTCGAGGAGCGCCTCAGCCAGGTGCTGCACGCCCAGAGCGAAGCTGCCGGCCGAGCCGACGCCATGACCCAGGCGCTGGCCGGCCGCCAGGCCGACATGGCGCGCGCGGTCAACGAGCGGCTGGATTCGGTGACCCATCGGGTCGGCCAGTCGATGGAACACTCGACCCGCAACACCATGGAGAGCCTGCGCGCCCTGCACGAGCGGCTCGGCATCATCGACAACGCGCACAAGAACCTGACCGACCTCACCACGCAGGTGACAACCCTGCGCGACGTGCTCGCCAACAAGCAGTCGCGCGGCGCCTTCGGCCAGGCGCGGATGGAGGCGATCGTCCAGGACGGCTTGCCGAAGGGCGCCTACGAGTTCCAGTTCACGCTCTCGACGGGAAAGCGGCCGGATTGCGTGGTGTTCCTGCCCGACCAGCGCCCGCTCTGCATCGACGCAAAATTTCCGCTGGAGGCGATGACCGCGCTGCACGACGCCCGCACCGACGAGGAGAAGCGCATCGCCACGCAGCGGCTGCGCGGCGACGTCATGAAGCATGTCAGCGACATCGCCGACAAATATCTCGTCGCCGGCGAGACCCAAGAGATGGCGCTGATGTTCGTGCCGTCGGAATCGGTCTATGCCGAGATCCATGACGGTTTCGACGACGTGATCCAGAAGGCCTATCGCGCCCGTGTCGTGCTGGTGTCGCCTTCGCTGCTGATGCTCGCGATCCAGGTGATGCAGCAGATCATGAAGGACGCGCGCATGCGCGACGCCGCCGACCAGATCCGCACCGAGGTGATCAAGCTCGGCGACGATTTGGGACGCCTGCGCGACCGCGTGCTGAAATTGCAGAAGCATTTTGCCGACGCCAACGAGGACGTGCGGCAGGTGCTGATCTCCGCCGACAAGATCGAGAAGCGCGCGGGGCGAATCGAGGAGCTCGATTTCAGCAAGACCGACGCGCCGGAGGGGCCGCATCTGGTGGCGGCAGGAGCCGCGGAGCTGTTCCCGAGGAAGCTCCAGGCGGGGGAGTGAGTTTTGAGGCACACTGTCGTCGCCCGGCTTGACCGGGCGACCCAGTATCCCAGAGACGGCAGATGGGCGCACGCTGCTACTACGTGTACATCCTAGCCAGCAAGATTGGTGGCACGCTCTACATTGGCGTGACAAATGACCTCATCCGCCGCGTAGCCGAACACAAATTGCAGTTGGTCGAGAGCTTCACGAAGGACTACGGCGTCGTGAAGCTAGTCTATTTCGAGCAGTTCGATGATCCCGAGAATGCGATCAAACGGGAGAAACGACTGAAGAAGTGGAAGCGCGACTGGAAGATCGCGCTGATCGAGAAAGACAATCCGGATTGGAACGATCTCTATTCGGGGATCGCGGGTCCTCCATAATTCCGGCCTCTGGGATACTGGGTCGCCCGGTCAAGCCGGGCGACGACGCCTCACTTGTGGCCCCCAGAATCTGCTAACACCTCCCCATGACCGCACCCGACGCGACCTCCCCTGCCAGCCCCGACACGGCCCCTAGCTCCTGGCGCGACGGCTTGGCCGTGTACCTGCAACCGCGGGTGCTGATCGTGCTGTTCCTCGGCTTCTCGTCCGGGCTGCCGCTGGCGCTGTCGGGCTCGACGCTGCTGGTGTGGATGCGCGAGGCCGGGGTCGATCTCAAGACCATCGGGCTGTTTGCGCTGGTCGGCACTCCCTACACGCTGAAATTCCTGTGGGCGCCGCTGGTGGATGCGCTGCATGTGCCGCTGTTCACGCGCGCGTTCGGGCGGCGGCGCGGCTGGCTGCTGTTCTCGCAGCTATTGCTGATCATCGCGATCCTGCTGCTGGCGCTCACCGATCCCGCGCGCTCGCCGTTCTACGTCGCGCTCGGCGCGCTGCTGGTCGCGACGACGTCCTCGACGCAGGACATCGTGGTCGACGCCTTCCGCGTCGAGAGCCTGCCGGAGAGCGAGCAGGCCGCCGGAATGGCTTCCTACGTCGCGGCCTACCGCATCGGCATGCTGGTCTCGACCGCGGGCGCGCTGTTCATCGTGTCCGGCTTCGAGGGCACCGGCATTCCGCGCGCGTCGGCCTGGATGTGGGGCTACGTGGTGATGGCGGCGATGGTGCTGATCGGCACGATCACCGCGCTGGCCGCGACCGAGCCCGAGCAATCGGTGCAGGCGGAAGCCGCGATACAAACCGAGACGGCGCTCGCGCGCGTGCTGCACGCGGCGATCGGGGCCTTCTCGGAATTCCTGTCGCGCAAGGACGCGCTCGCCGCGCTCGCCTTCGTCGTGCTGTTCAAGTTCACCGATGCCTTCTCCGGCACGATGACCGCGCCGTTCGTGATCGACCTCGGATTTTCCCGCAACGATTATGCGGCGATCGTGAAGGGCGTCGGCCTCGCGGCAACGCTGATCGGCGGCTTTGCCGGCGGCTTCCTCGCGCGGCGCTATTCGCTGGCGACCAGCCTGTGGATCGGCGGCGTGGTGCAGGCGCTCGCCAATCTCTCCTTCTCCTGGCTGGCCTTCGTCGGCACCAGCCAATGGGCGCTGGCCTTTGCCATCACCTGCGAGAACTTTACCAGCGCCATCGGCACCGTGATCTTCGTCGCCTATCTCTCCGCGCTGTGCCAGAATCCGCTGCACACGGCGACGCAATACGCGCTGCTCACCGCGCTCGCCGCAGTCGGGCGCACATATCTGTCCGCGAGTGCGGGCTTCGTGGCGGACACGACGGGCTGGCCGCTGTTCTTCGTGATCTGCGTGCTGGTGGCGATCCCGAGCCTTGTGCTGCTGGCCTGGCTGCAGAAGCGCGGGCATTTCGAGACGCTGGGGCCGGTGAGGGTTTAGCCACCACTGTCATGCCCCGCGACGGCGGGGCATCCAGTACGCCGCGGCCTATCGAGGTATCACTACTGTCTCTGGAATACTGGATCGCCCGCCCCAGTGCGCAAGTGCGCACAAGGCGGGCGATGACACTGGAACCGTGGAGAGGGCGTCGCGATTCGCACTCAGTCCCTACTGCTTCTTGATCAAGCTCCACTTCGTGATCACGGCTTCGCTCATCTGGCCGGGATCGCTGGCGCAGGCGACTTCGTCGACCTTGACCGAGATCGCCTTGCCGACGAACGATTTCAGCTGCGTGGCCTGCGCGTCGCTGGAAGTGACGAGCTGGAACGTCTCAGGGCCAGTCTCGAGATTGCACAGCCCGTTCGGCGCCGGCAGGCGACGCGGCTCGGAGGTGATCTGGTACATCGCAATCCGCTTGCCGGCGTTCTTGATGTCGCGCACCTTCATTGCGTTCAATTCGCCCGAGAGCACCTCGCCGGCACTGATTGGCTTGCCGGGCTTCGGCGGCGGCGGCGCCCCGTCGTCCTGCTGCGCGGAGATGGCCGGGGTCGCCAGCATTATCATCGTCGCGACCAAAGCCGATCGTGTGGCGAAAAGTTTCGTCATGTCGTCCGTTCCGTAGGTCTGGATGGCTAGAACAGGGTCCGCTGCCGCATCGCGGCCGATAGCGTACCTTCGTCGAGATAATCAAGCTCGCCACCGACCGGCACACCATGGGCCAGCCGGGTTACTTTTACGTTGGCGTCCTGAAGCAGGTCGGTGATGTAGTGCGCCGTGGTCTGGCCGTCGACCGTCGCGTTCAGCGCCAGGATGATCTCGTGCACCTCGGCAGCATGCGCACGCGCCACCAGCGCGTCGATGGTGAGATCCTGCGGGCCGACACCGTCGAGCGGCGACAAGGTCGCTCCCAGCACGTGATAGCGGCCCTGGGTCGCATTGGCCCGTTCCAGCGCCCAGAGATCGGCGACATCGGCGACCACGACGATGATGGCGGGATCGCGCTTCGGATCGATGCAGACCGTGCAGGGATTTTGCGTGTCGATGTTGCCGCAGGTCTTGCAGACCTGGACCTTGTCGAGCGCGACCTGCAGGGCCGAAGACAGCGGCATCATCAGCGCTTCGCGCTTCTTGATCAGATGCAGCGCCGCACGCCGCGCCGAGCGCGGACCGAGGCCCGGCAGCCGTGCGAGGAGCTGGACCAGCCGCTCGATCTCGGGACCTGCAACCGAACCCATCTTATTGGCCGAACATACCCGGCGGCAGGCTGAGGCCGCCCGTGAGCGCCTGCATCTTCTCCTGCACGGCCGTCTCGGCCTTGCGGCGGGCATCGCCGAGGGCGGTGACGAGCAGGTCCTCGAGCACCTCGCGCTCTTCCGGCTTCATCAGCGAGGGATCGATCTTGATGCCCTTCACGTCCATCTTCGCGGTCATGCGCACGGCGACGAGACCGCCGCCGGAGATGCCTTCGACCTCGACGTTGGAGAGCTGATCCTGCATCTCCTGCATCTTGGATTGCAGCTGCTGCGCCTGCTTCATCATGCCGAAAATATCGACCATCGGTGCTGTCCTTGGTTGGCGCGATGACTCGTCATCGCGCCTTAACTTTTGGTTTGAGCCTGATCTAATCGGAAAACCGCTTCACACTTTGCGCTACGCGGCCCTTCGGGTCCGGATCATGCTCTAGAGATCGTCGCCGTCGGAACCATCGGGCGGATCGTCACTGCCATAGTCCGCATTCATATTGGTTTCCGGCGCCTCGGGGGCAAGCCTGCGGACCTCGACGACCTTCGCACCGGGAAAACGCGACAGCACCTCCTGCACGCGCGGATCGGCTTCGGCGGAGCGCGCATGTTCCTGCTTCGCCGCCTGGTTCAGCGAGCGCAGCGTCGGCTGGCCCTGCTCGTTGGAGACGATCACGGTCCAGCGCCGGCCGGTCCAGAGCTCGAATTTTCGCGCAAGCTCGGAGATCATGGTCTTGGAGGCGTTAGGCTCGAGTGCGACTTCCAGCCGGCCCTCCTCGAAACGAACGAGGCGCATGTCGCCTTCGAGCGCGGCCTTGGTCATGAGATCGCGCTTCTGCCCGGCGACCGCGACGAGCTGGGTGAAGCTCGTGATGCGCAGCTGGGGCGCGGCCCCTTGCGGATCCGGCGCGGGCGCCGCCATCTGCGGCCGGGCGGCGCCGCCGCCGAACGCGGACGGTGACGAGGTCGGTGCGCGCATGGGTGCAGCCGAAGCAATCGGCGCCGCGGAGGCCACCGGCGCACCCGGCGCGCCTCTGCGCGCGGCACTTCCGCCGCCCACGACCGGCGAGCCGCCGCCGTTCTGCTCCAGCATCCTGATCGCTTCGTCCGGCGTCGGCAGGTCGGCGACATAGGCGATGCGCACCAGCACCATCTCGGCGGCCGCTGCGGGGCGCGTCGCGGCCTGAACCTCGGTGATGCCCTTGAGCAGCATCTGCCACATCCGCGACAGTACGCGCATCGAGATCTTCGAGGCAAAATCCCGCGCGCGCACGCGCTCGGTCTCGCCATAGGCGACGTTGTCGGCGGTCGCCGGCACGATCTTCACGCGGGTGACGAAATTGACGAACTCGGCAAGGTCCGACAGCACGACGATCGGATCGGCGCCGACGTCGTACTGGTCGCGGAACTCCTTGAAAGCGGCAGCGATGTCGCCGCGCGCCAGCGAATCGAACAGGTCTATGACGCGGGTGCGGTCGGCGAGGCCCAGCATCTGCCTGACCGCATCCGCCTTCACGGTGCCTGCCGCGTGCGCGATCGCCTGGTCGAGCAGCGACAGCGAATCGCGCACCGAGCCTTCCGCGGCGCGCGCGATGATGCCGAGCGCCTCGGGCTCGATCTCGACGTTTTCCTTGGCCGCGATATTGGCGAGGTGCTTCATCAGCACGTCGGCCTCGACCCGGCGCAGGTCAAAACGCTGGCAGCGCGACAGCACCGTGACCGGAACCTTGCGGATCTCGGTGGTCGCGAACACGAATTTGGCGTGCTCCGGCGGTTCCTCCAGCGTCTTCAGGAAGGCGTTGAACGCCGCCGTCGACAGCATGTGGACTTCGTCGATGATGTAGACCTTGTAGCGGGCGCTGGCCGGCGCGTAACGCACGCTGTCATTGATCTGGCGGACGTCGTCGACGCCGGTGTGGGAGGCGGCGTCCATCTCCAGCACGTCCATGTGCCGGCTTTCCATGATCGCCTGGCAATGCACGCCCAGGGTCGGCATGTGGATGGTCGGGCCCTTCACCGATCCGTCCGGCATCTCGTAGTTGAGCGCACGGGCCAGAATACGCGCGGTGGTGGTCTTGCCGACGCCGCGGACGCCTGTGAGGATCCAGGCCTGCGGAATGCGCCCGGTCTCGAACGCGTTCGAGACGGTGCGGACCACGGCCTCCTGGCCGATCAGGTCGTCGAAGCTGGAGGGCCGGTATTTGCGCGCCAGCACCCGGTAGGGCGTGCTGGCCTGGCCGGCGCTGTCGGGGTTGGGAGGGGCGCCAGCGTCGGTCATCGGTCGATCCGCAATGGAATGTCTTTCGCCCGGCTTTTGCGGAAAGGAGCGCGCTGACGGGAAGCCCGCCGGCGCAATTCGCTCGGAAAAACAGGTAGGAGACTGACGAGCGACCCGATCCGGACCTCGTTAGGGCTGCTTCCTTCCGGACCTGACCCGGTTGGCGAGTGGCTCGTCCACCGCCAATCTCCCGGTCCCTATTTGGGGCCAAAAGGTCGGGAAAGCAAGCGGGTATCCGTAGGTCCCGCACACCCCGCTGGGCGGCCCCCGCCGGCCCATTTGGACGCGGAAGCCGGCTCGGTGTTGGCGAGCTGGAACCTACGTGATTCGCGCAAACCGCTTGCGATACTCGGCGGGCGTCACGCCGACGTGACGATTGAACGCGCGGCGCAGCGTATCGGCATCGGCGAATCCACAATGGAGCGCCACCTGCTTCGGGGCTTCATTGCCAAACTCGAGCAGCCGCCTCGCCGCATTGACGCGGGCTTCCTCGACCCAGGTCGCAGGCGTGACGCCCACCTCGGCGCGGAACAGCCGTGCAAAGTGCCTCGGGCTGAGCTCCATGCGCGTCGCCAGGCTCGCAACGCTGTGGTCGAGCCCGGGATTGGCGGCGACCCAGCGCTGCAGCTCCTGCAATGCGGCGCGGCCGGCGGGAACAGCCTCGCCCTTGCGGGTGAACTGCATCTGCCCACCCGGGCGCTTGAAGAACATCACGAGCTGGCTTGCGACTCTCATGGCCGTGTCGCGCCCGAGATCTTCCTCGACCAGTGCCAGCGCGAGGTCGAGCCCTGCGGTCACGCCGGCGGCCGTGCGGAGCTTGCCGTCGGTGACGTAGATGGCATCCTTGTCCACGGTGACCGACGGGAATTTGCTGGCCAGCATGTCTGCGACCGCCCAATGCGTCGTGACCCGCCTGCCATCAAGGAGACCGGCGGCGGCAAGGAAGAAGGCCCCGCTGCAAACCGAGCCGAATCTGCGGGTCCGCGAAGCCCGCCGCCGCAGCCAGTCGATCACGCTCCCGTCCGCCGGGACTTCGGCCGCGTTCGGGCATCCCGCCACCAGCAAGGTGTCGATCGGCTCCTGGAAGTCGCGGTCGACGATTCGGTCGGGCATCAGCTGGACGCCTGAGGAACTGCGGATCGGCCCTGGCTCCGCGCCCGCCACGAACAAGGCATAGGCGGGATAGCCGGCCTGCACGTTCGCCTCGGCGAACACATCGAGCGGCCCTGCGACATCGAGCAGCTGCACGCCTGGCAGCGCCACGATCACAACCGTCCTTGGTTTCGGCTTTGCACCCATGTCCGCCTCGATCCGGATTTGTCCGTTTTTGACGTATTACGTCGATTTAAGACAACGTAGCCCGGATTTACAGTGGACGCGATCCAAAATTTCAGGAGCTGCTCATGTCAGAAATCACCGAGGCCGCCGTCATTCCCGACAGCAAGCTGGCGCGCGCCATCACCGAATACGTCCGCGATACCGAAACGGACCTGCTCTTCAACCATTCCAGCCGCGTCTACCAGTTCGGCGCGATGGCCGGCGTCCGCCGTGGGCTGACGTTCGACCGCGAACTGCTCTACGCCGGCGCCATGTTTCACGACATCGGCCTGATGCCGGGCCATGGCAGCCAACACGAGCGGTTCGAGGTCGACGGCGCGCATGCCGCGCGCGATTTCCTGCGCAGCCACGGCATTTCGGAAGCCGACGCCTACACGGTGTGGACCGCGATCGCCCTGCACACCACGCCGGGCGTCCCCCAGCACATGCACCCCGTCGTCGCGCTGGTGACCGCGGGCGTCGAGATGGACGTGCTCGGGCTCACCTACGACGAATATTCCGACGCGGAGCGCGAGGCGGTCGTGAACGCCTTTCCGCGCACGCCGCACTTCAAGGAAGACATCATCCAGGCCTTCTACGACGGCATCAAGCATCGGCCCGATACGACGTTCGGCAACGTCAAGGCCGACGTCATCGCCGACAAGGAGCCGCATTTCCATCGCGGCAATTTCTGCAGCGTCATCCGCAACTCGCATTGGCACGGTTGACCGGCGTTCGCGCAAGGACAGTGCGATCTCGAAATCGACTGCTGTGGACCCATGCGAGCCTGAGATTTCGCACGCGGGCAGCAATAGCCAATGACCCCATATTCAGGAGCATCCCATGGCCGATGAGCCGAAACGTTTGACCCATGCGACGGGCGCGCCCGTCAGCGATAACCTCAACATCATGACCGCGGGCCGCCGCGGGCCCGCGCTGCTGCAAGACGTCTGGCTGATCGAGAAGCTAGCACATTTCGATCGCGAAGTGATCCCGGAGCGACGGATGCATGCCAAGGGTTCCGGCGCCTTCGGCACCTTCACCGTGACCAATGACATCACCCGATACACCAAGGCGAAGATCTTCTCGGAAGTCGGCAAGCAGACGCCGATGTTCGCGCGGTTCTCGACCGTTGCCGGCGAGCGCGGCGCAGCCGACGCCGAACGCGACATCCGCGGCTTTGCGCTGAAGTTCTACACCGAGGAAGGCAATTGGGACATGGTGGGCAACAACACGCCCGTGTTCTTCTTCCGCGATCCCTTGCGCTTTCCCGACCTCAATCATGCGATCAAGCGCGATCCCCGAACCGGAATGCGCAGCGCCGACAACAATTGGGATTTCTGGACGTTGCTGCCGGAGGCTCTGCACCAGGTTACCATCGTGATGAGCGAGCGCGGCCTTCCCAGAAGCTTCAGGCACATGCATGGCTTTGGCAGCCATACCTACAGCTTCATCAATGCCGCCAATGAGCGGACCTGGGTGAAGTTTCACTTCCGGACGCAGCAGGGCATCGAAAACCTGACCGACGCCGAGGCCGAAGCCCTCATCGGCAAGGACCGCGAGACTCACCAGCGCGACCTGTTCGAGAGCATCGAATGCGGCGATTTCCCGCGCTGGACCATGTTCGTGCAGATCATGACCGACGATCAGGCCAAGGCGTTTGCCTTCAACCCGTTCGACCTGACCAAGATCTGGCCGAAGGCGGACTTCCCGCTGATCGAGGTCGGCTATTTCGAGCTGAACCGCAATCCGGAAAACGTCTTCGCCGAGGTCGAACAGGCCTCCTTCTCGCCGGCCCACGTCGTTCCGGGCATCGGCTTCTCGCCCGACAAGATGCTGCAGGCGAGGCTGTTCTCCTACGGGGACGCGGCGCGCTATCGCCTCGGCGTCAACCATCATCTGATCCCGGTCAACGCGCCGAAATGCCCGTATCACAGCTACCATCGCGATGGCGCAATGCGGACCGACGGCAATCTCGGGAGGACGCCGACCTATTTCCCGAACAGCCGTGGCGAGTGGACGGACCAGCCCGATCTCAACGAGCCGCCGCTCGAGATCGATGGTGCAGCCGCACATTGGGATCACCGCATCGACGACGATCACTATCGGCAGCCCGGCGACCTCTTTCGCAAGATGAACGCAGCCCAGCGGCAGGCCTTGTTCGACAACACGGCGCGCGCCGTCGGAGCGGCGGCCATCGCGATCCAGGAACGGCACATCGCCAATTGCACCAAGGCCGATCCCGCCTATGGCGCGGGCGTCCGCGACGCGCTGACGCGCCTCGCGACCGTTCGTGCCAAGGGAACGGAAAAGGCCGCGGAATAGGGTCGGTCGATCCGCATCGACCTCTCGCCGTCTTCGGCGAACGGCGCCGACAGGGCGCCGTTCGCATTTTTAAAGCGAACCGCCGAAACCTCTCAATTTTCTCGCGAAAATAGCTCGAGCCGACGCGCTCGCCGGGCCTTCCCTCGCCCATCGTCGCGAAGTGCAGATGCGGACGTTCGCCTCGGAAAGCGTCAAGGCCGATGGGCTCCCTGCCTATCTTCGAGGCCCCGCACATCCCTGAGGCAATCGAGTCTTGACAGGGCCCGCCCGGCAGCGCCTTTCTATGAAATCCTGCCGGAACTGAAACAAAGGGTGCGCAAAAATCCGATCCAGAGCATTTTTCAGCCGGCTGACGCCGATTGATGGGCGAATTTTTTGCGCGAGCTCAACCACACACCTTCATCCAACCAGAAAAGCGATTCCTCAAAATGGTTACACGTCGTGATGTCGCATCGATTGTCGGACTTGGCGCGATGGCTGCGGCCACGCTGGCCTCACCGGCCGTGGCGCAGACCGCAGCGGATTCCAACGAATCGACCTTTGCCCGCATTCGCCGCACCAAGAAGATGCGGATCGGCGCGGTCGGCGGTGGCGCGCCCTATTACATGAAGGACCTCGCCAGCGGCCAGTGGAAGGGCTTCTACATCGACATCGCCAAGGGGCTGGCCGACGACATGGAGGCCGAGCTCGAGATCACCGAGACCACCTGGGGCAATTCGGTGCTCGATCTGCAGTCCAACAAGATCGACATCTTCTTCGGCCTCAACCCGACCCCGAAGCGCGCGCTGGTGGTCGACTTCTCGGTGCCGGTCTTCAACAACGCCTTCGGCATCCTCTGCAAGAAGGACTTCAAGCCGAAGAGCTGGGCCGAGCTGAACTCGCCCGACGTCAAGATCGCCGTCGACCAGGGCTCCTCACACGACCAGGTCGTCAGCCGCCTGACGCCGAAGGCGCAGATCTCGCGACTCAAGACCGCCGACGATGCCACCGCCGCGCTGCAAACCGGCCGCGTCGACGCGCAGTGCCTGATCACCATGCTGTCGCTGACCGTGTTGAAGAAGAATCCCTCGCTCGGCCAGTTCGTGCTGCCGACGCCGATCTTCGCCACCACGTCGAATGCCGGCTTCCGCCGCGAGAACGACAAGACCTTCCGCGACTACGTCAACACCTGGATCGACTTCAACAAGGGCCTCGGCTTCATCCGCAACGCGATCATCACCAACATGGAGCTGGTGGGCGTGACCGAAGCGGACATTCCGCCGGGCGTTTCGCTGTAGGTGATGAGCGCCTGAAGTATCCACATCGTCATGGCCGGGCTTGTCCCGGCCATCCACGCCTGCCCCATGGCACCGAGAACGTGGATGCCCGGGACATAGGCGAGCGGAAGCGACGCCGTCCTTCGGACGGCTACGCCCGGGCATGACGGCAAGTTTCTGGACTGACATCGGGTACGAGTAAGAACACGCATGTATCAGTGGGACTTCGGCATCCTCTGGAGCTATCGCTGGCTCTTTCTCAACGGGCTCGGCGTTACCGTCGGCTTCACCGTGGTCATCGTCGTGCTCGGTCTCGTCTTCGGCCTGTTCGGCGCGTTCGGCAGCCTGTCGCGCTTCAAGGCGGTGCGTCTGATCGCCCTCACTTTCATCGAGGCGTTCCGCTGCACGCCGATCCTGGTGCAGCTGATCTGGTTCTATTACGCGCTGCCGATCCTGGCCGGCGTCGAGATGACGCCGATCACGGCCTCAGCCCTGGCGCTCTCGCTCTATGGCGGCTCGTTCTATTCCGAGATCATCCGCGGCGGCATCATCTCGATCGACAAGGGCCAGTCGGAAGCCGGCGCCGCGCTCGGCATGACGCCGGGACAGAGCATGCGGCGCATCGTGCTGCCGCAGGCGATCAAGCGCATGATCCCGGCGCTGATGAACCAGTCGATCATCCAGTTCAAGAACACCTCGCTGGTTTCGGTGCTCGCCGTGCCCGACCTCGTCTACCAGAGCCAGGTCGCCGCCCATGACAGCTACCGGCCGCTCGAGACCTACACCGCGGTCGCGGTCGCCTATGCGGCGATCCTGATTCCGCTAACCATCATCGTCCGCCGCGGCGAGAAGCGACTGGCGGTCAGCGAATGAGCGAGCCATCCAAGAACACTTCGAAGATCGAGATCCGCAGCCTGCGCAAGAGCTTTGGCAGCAACGAGGTTTTGAAGAACATCAGCCTCGACGTGGCCAAGGGGGGCGTGGTGGCGCTGATCGGCCCATCCGGCTCCGGCAAGTCGACACTGCTCCGCTGCATCAATCTGCTGGTCGTGCCCGACGGCGGCAGCGTCCGCGTCGGCGACACAAGCTTCCAATTCGGCGAAGGCGCGAAGCTTCCGGACGTGAAGACACTCGCGAAATTCCGCACCACCACCGGCATGGTGTTCCAGCATTTCAATCTGTTCCCGCACATGACGACGCTTCAGAACGTCATGGAGGGGCCTGTCACGGTGCGCCGCATGGCCAAGGCGGACGCCGAGAAGCTCGCGCGCGCGCAGCTTGCCAAGGTGGGCCTTGCGGAAAAGGCCGACCAATATCCGGCGACGCTGTCCGGCGGGCAGAAGCAGCGCGTCGCGATCGCGCGTGCGCTCGCGATGGAGCCTGATGTGATGCTGTTCGACGAGGCCACCTCGGCGCTCGATCCCGAGCTCGTCGGCGAGGTGCTCGCCGTCATGCAGCGGCTGGCCTCGGAAGGCATGACCATGGTGATCGTGACCCATGAGATCGCCTTCGCCCGCGAGGTCGCCGATCGCCTCATCTTCATGCGCGATGGCGTCGTGGTCGAGGAAGGTCCGGCGCGGCAGGTGATCGACAATCCGCAGGAAGCCGCGACGCGCGCCTTCCTCAGCCATTTCCACCGCACCGGCGCGTTGCCGCCGGCCAACGTAGCACCGTGATGCCTGATATCGATCGCGCCTATCTCGTCACCGGTGCCGCCAGCGGCATCGGCCGCGCCACCGCAAAGCTGCTCGCGGCCCCCGGGACCGCGCTTCTGCTCCACACCCGCTCAAACGCAGAAGGTCTCGATGCCACTGCGGCAGAAGCCGAAGCGAAAGGCGCGGCTGTCGCAAAGTGCCTCGGCGATCTCGCCGAGGAAGCAGCCGTCACCGACGCCGTCGCCGCCGCGCAACGCGCGTTCGGACGGCTCGACGGATTGATCCTGGTCGGCGGTCATGCCCGTCGCGGCAGCGCGATCGGCACGCCGGCGGATCAGTTCCGGCAGGCGATGGACGAATCGGCGCTGGCGTTCACGCGGCTGGTCGACGCCGCGCTGCCGCTGCTGCGTGACGGGCGCGATGCGCGGATCGTGGCGGTGTCCTCTTTCGTCGCGCATGCGATCCGGCCGGAATTCGCACCGTTTGCCGCAACGGCGGCAAGCCGCTCCGCGCTCGAAGCGCTGGTGCGTCTCACCGCGATCGAGCTCGCCAAAGACGGCATCACCGTCAATGCGGTGTCACCCGGCCTCATCATCAAGGACAAGCCGAGCGAGAGCCGGCTCTCGCCCGAGCAGATCGCCACCACCGAGGCACTGATCCCGATGCGCCGTCGCGGGCGGCCGGAAGAAGTGGCCGAGATCATCGTCTTCCTGGCATCACCGAAGGCGTCCTACGTCACCGGCCAGGTCTGGCACGTCAATGGAGGCCTGACATGACCGAAGCAACCATCGAACGCATCAGGCTGTTCCTGATCGAGAGCCCGATCAAGATGGCGCGCCTCCAAGGCGTCGGCAACGTCAAGGGCACGGTGAAGCGCGTGCTGATCGAGCTCACCGCGAGCGACGGCGTGATCGGCTGGGGCGAGGCGGCACCGTGGGAAGTGTTCACGGGAACGCCGGAAGCGGCCTTCTCCGCGCTCGACATCTATCTGCGGCCGATCGTGCTCGGCAAACCCGTGCGCCGCATTCGCGCGCTGATGGCCGAGCTCGACCGTACGCTGGTCGGTCATGCCGAGGCCAAGGTCGGAATCGAGATGGCGCTGCTCGACATCGTCGGCAAGTCGTCAGGATTATCGGTCGCCGACCTGCTCGGCGGCCGCGTGCGCGACACGATTCCCCTCTCCTTCTCCATCGCCGATCCCGATTTCGCCGCCGATCTCGAACGCATGCGAAAAATGGTTCCGGACGGCAACGTCATCTACAAGGTCAAGACCGGCGTAAAACCGCATCGCGAGGACCTCGATCATCTCGAAGCGATCCGCAAGGAATTCGGCGACAAGGTCGACCTGCGCGTCGATTACAACCAGGCGCTGGCGCCGTTCGGCGCGATCAAGATTTTGCGCGATGTCGAAGAGTTTGCGCCGACCTTCATCGAACAGCCGGTGCCGCGCAAATATCTCGACGTGATGGCGCAGCTCACCGCGGCGCTGGAAACACCCGTTCTCGCCGACGAAAGCTGCTTCGACCGCC
This sequence comes from Bradyrhizobium sp. LA6.1, assembly GCF_040547805.1. Classification (NCBI taxonomy): domain Bacteria; kingdom Pseudomonadati; phylum Pseudomonadota; class Alphaproteobacteria; order Hyphomicrobiales; family Nitrobacteraceae; genus Bradyrhizobium; species Bradyrhizobium sp. LA6.1. The sequence goes on from NZ_JBEPQK010000010.1 coordinate 261,600, forward strand.
GCGACATGATGGAGGTGGTGCGCCGCGAGGCGGCCGATGCCGTCTCGATCAAGCTGATGAAAGCCGGCGGCCTGTTCGAGGCGCAGGCGATCATGGCGATCGCCGACATCGCCGGCCTGCCCGGCTATGGCGGCACGCTGTGGGAGGGCGGCATCGGGCTTGCCGCCGGGACGCAGCTGATCGCGGCAACGCCGGGCATCTCGCTCGGCTGCGAATTCTACATGCCGCATCACGTGCTGACCGAGGACGTGCTGGAAGAGCGCGTTGCCAACCGAGCCGGCCATGTCGTGGTGCCCGACGGCCCGGGCCTCGGCATCCGCGTCAGCGAGGCCTCCGTCCGCGCCAATGCGCGGGTGCTTGCGGAGGCGTAATTCCGCCATTCCGGGGCGCGCGCAGCGCGAGCCCGGAATCCATAGCCACAGGAAGTGGTTGTCGCGCGAGCTGGTCACCACGCATCTTCGCCAAACTTCTCCCTGTGGTTATGGGTCCCGGGCTCGCGCTTTGCGCGCCCCGGGACGACAGCGGAGCATGCCGCCCCCGCGGCCCCTAACCTTCCCCTCAGGGACTCCCTATCGTATGGTCCGGCCAAACACGCCCGCCCCATCGGGCTATCCGGAAACGCATATGTCTGATCCCGCCTGGTCGCTGCACTCCCGCCTGAAAGAGGACACCATCGACATCGGCGACCTGCCGCTGTCGAAGGTCCTGGTCATCAAGGACGCGCATTATCCCTGGCTGCTGCTGGTGCCGCGGCGGCCCGATGCGGTCGAGATCATCGATCTCGACGAGGTGGAGCAGGCGCAACTCATGACGGAGATCTCCCGCGTCTCGCGCGCGCTGAAAGAGATCACCAAATGCGACAAGCTCAATGTCGCCGCGCTCGGCAACCTCGTGCCGCAGCTTCATGTCCACATCATCGCACGCCGGACCAGCGACGCTGCATGGCCGCGGCCGGTCTGGGGCGTGATGAAGCCCTTGGCGCATGACGCCACCGAGGTGCAGACTTTCATCAGCGCGCTTCGCCGCAAGATCTGGTTGGGTTGAGAACAAGAAATGTCAGCATTCGACTCGTTTCCGCTGGGACAGCCGGCTTTCGTCACCAACATCCTCGATCGCGCCGCGCATCTGCGCCGCGACGACGAGAAGCTGTTCGCGATGGAGCAGAAGCCATCGTCACGCGCCTATGTCGTCTACCGCGACTCGCTGCTGGTGAAGCGCGAGGGCGACAAGGCGCGCGCGCTGCTGGGAGTAGACGAGGCGCTGAAATGCGGCGCCAACCCCGGCACGATCTTCTTAGGGTTGCGCGACGGCGCCGCGGTGTTCGGCATGGGGATGTCGCAGGCGGCGGCCGAGAAGCTGATCGGCCGCGAGGACTACACCGTCACCGAGCTGCGCGGCATGGCGATGCAGGGCGCGATTCCGCCCGACGAGCTCTCGGCGATCGCGATGGCGAAGTCGATGGTGAGCTGGCACCAGCGCCATGGCTATTGCGCCAATTGCGGCACGCGGAGCGCGATGAAGGAAGGCGGCTGGAAGCGCGAGTGCCCTGCTTGCAAGGCCGAGCATTTTCCGCGCACCGATCCCGTCGTGATCATGCTGGTCGCCTCGGGCGAGAAGTGCCTGCTCGGCCGCCAGAAGCAGTTTCCGCCGGGCATGTATTCCTGCCTCGCCGGCTTCGTCGAGGTCGCCGAGACCATCGAGGACGCGGTACGCCGGGAAATCCTCGAAGAATCCGGAATCCGCTGCACCGACGTGCAGTATTACATGACGCAGCCTTGGCCCTATCCATCGTCGCTGATGATCGGCTGCAGCGCGCGGGCGCTCAACGAGGACGTCGTCGTCGATCATTCCGAGCTAGAGGACGCGCGCTGGTTCACCCGCGAGGAGGCCGCGCTGATGCTGACGCGGACGCATCCGGACGGGCTCGCCGGCCCGCATCCGTTCGCGATCGCCCACCACCTGCTCGGCCGCTGGGTGCACGACAAGACCGGCGCGTAAGCTGGGGCCGCCGGTGGCCACATCACGGACCGCGCCACACACCCTTTGCATCGGCATTCCCGTGCGCGACCTCACCTTTCGCGTCGAGGCCGTGCCCGCGCGCGGCAGCAAGGCCAACGCCACGCATCTCGCCGAGATCTGCGGCGGCAACGCGCTCAATGCTGCGATCGCCATCGCGCGGCTCGGTGGCCGGGTCTCCTTCGCAGGACCGATGGGTGATGCACGGGAAGCGTCGAGCGGCTTCATTCTCGAACAGATGGCCAGTGAAGGCATCGACACGACGCACGTCGTGCGCATGCCCGGCCTGACCACGCCGGTCTCCGCGATCCTGATCGAGCCCTCGGGCGAGCGGACGCTGACGATCTATCGCGATCCCGCTCTGTGGGGCGTGAAGCTGCCGGACGGTGACGCACTGCTCGCCGATTGCCGGGCGGTCCTCGTCGAGAGCCGCTGCGGCGCCCTTTGTATCGATCTCTGCGCCGAGGCGCGACGACGCGGCATTCCCGTCATCGTCGGCGTCGATCGCGCGATGTCGTTGCAGGACGGCCTGCTCACGGCCGCCTCGCACCTGCTGTTCGCCAGCGACCAGGTGCAGGAGACGGCCGGTGTCGCCGATGACGGCGAGGCATTGAAGCGCCTGGCAGGGCTGACGCCGGCCTTCCTCGCCGCCACGCGCGGCCCGCGTGGCACGATCTGGCTGGACGAGGCGGGCGAGCTGGAGGAGACACCGGCCTTCCCGGTTCAGGCGGTCGATACGCTCGGGGCCGGCGACGTCTTCCATGGCGCCTTCACGCTTCGCCTCGCCGAGGGCGAGGAGGTGCGGGAGGCGCTGCGATTCGCCGCGGCCGCCGCAGCGCTGAAATGCACCCGCCACGGTGGCGGCATGGCCGCCCCACAACGCGTTGAAGTTGAAGAGCTTTTGCGAGGCCGACTCTAGAGCGGTTCCACCACGGAGCCGAGATTATGGGCTTGCCGTGGAAAGATTTTCTCTATATCAGGGAAATCAGCCCCTGAAATGGAACAAAGTTCTTCAAATGACTGACCTCGCCGTGCAACTCCCCGAGACCAGCCGCCGCCTCGATGCCATCGACCGCAAGATTCTGATGGTGCTCCAGGAGGATGCCTCCCTCTCCGTCGCCGAGATCGGCGACCGCGTCGGGCTGTCCTCGACCCCCTGCTGGAAGCGCATCCAGCGCCTCGAGGCCGACGGCGTGATCCTGAAGCGGGTCGCCCTGGTCGACCAGAACAAGATCGGGCTCGGCATCTCCGTGTTCGTGTCAGTCGAGAGCGCCGACCATTCGGACGCCTGGCTGAAGAAGTTCGCCGAGGCCGTGAGTGCCATGCCCGAGGTGATGGAATTTTACCGCATGGCCGGCGACGTCGACTACATGCTGCGCGTCGTGGTCGCCGACATGCAGGCCTATGACGTGTTCTACAAGAAGCTGATCAGCGCCGTGCCGCTGAAGAACGTCACCTCGCGCTTCGCGATGGAGAAGATCAAGTCGGTCACCGCGCTGCCGATCCCGGCGGTGGTGGCGGCTTAGAGGCTTAGTTCTCAGGTCTCACCACAAGGAAGCTGTCATCGCCCGGCCTTGACCGGGCGATCCAGTATTCCAGAGGCGGCGATTGGATACGGAGAAGCTGCGGCGTACTGGATGCCCCGGTCAAGCCGGGGCACGACAGCGGAGATTTGCTGCGCGGGTTGTGCTCCCTGATGCCCCTCAAATCGTCTGATTGTACGCGCCGACTTCGGGATGCGTGCGGAGCACGCTGTTCACCATCTCGAACATGTCGTGCATGCGCTGCTCGGAGACCGGGCTCTCGACCACGACGACGAGCTCGGGCTTGTTGGAGGACGCGCGCACCAAGCCCCAGCTGCCGTCCTCGACCGTGACGCGTACGCCGTTGACGGTGACGAGATCGCGGATCGCCTGGCCGCCGATCTTGGCGCCCTTGGCCTGCAAGCCTTCAAAATGCTTCACCACCTGGTCGATGACGCCGTACTTGGTCTCGTCGGCGCAATGCGGTGACATGGTCGGCGACGACCAGGTTTTCGGCAGCGCGTTCTTCAGATCGGCCATCGACTTGCCCGGCGCGCGGTCGAGCATGTCGCAGATCGCGAGCGCCGACACCAGGCCGTCGTCATAGCCGCGTCCATACGGCTTGTTGAAGAAGAAGTGGCCGGACTTCTCGAAGCCCGCGAGCGCACCCGTCTCGTGGGTGCGGCGCTTCATGTAGGAATGGCCGGTCTTCCAATAGGCGACCTTCGCGCCCTGCTTCTGCAGCACGGGATCGGTGACGAACAGGCCGGTCGACTTCACATCGACGATGAAATGTGCGTCCTTGTGGATCGCCGACATGTCGCGGGCCAGCATCACGCCGACCTTGTCGGCGAAGATTTCCTCGCCGGTGTTGTCGACGACACCGCAGCGATCGCCGTCACCGTCGAAGCCGAGACCGACATCGGCCTTGTGATGCAGCACCGCGTCGCGGATCGCGTGCAGCATTTCCATGTCTTCCGGGTTCGGATTGTATTTCGGAAAGGTGTGGTCGAGCTCGGTGTCGAGCGGGATCACCTCGCAGCCGATCGCCTCCAGCACCTGCGGCGCGAACGCGCCGGCCGTGCCGTTGCCGCAGGCGGCGACGACCTTGAGCTTGCGGGTCAGCTTCGGACGGCCGGTGAGATCGGCGATGTAGCGCGCCGGATAATTCTCGTGGAACTGGTAGGAGCCGCCGGCCTCGTTCTTGAATTCGGCGTTGAGCACGATCTCCTTCAGCCGCGTCATCTCGTCGGGGCCGAAGGTCAACGGGCGGTTGGCGCCCATCTTCACGCCGGTCCAGCCATTGTCGTTGTGCGAGGCCGTGACCATGGCGCAGCAGGGCACGTCGAGATCGAACTGCGCGAAATAGGCCATCGGCGTCACCGCGAGCCCGATGTCGTGCACCTTGCAGCCCGCAGCCATCAGGCCGGAAATCAGCGCATATTTGATCGAGGCCGAATAGCCGCGGAAATCATGGCCGGTGACGATCTCCTGCTTGACGCCGAGCTCCGCAATCAGCGCGCCCAGCCCCATGCCGAGCGCCTGGATCCCCATCAGGTTGATTTCCTTCTGGAACAACCAGCGCGCGTCGTATTCGCGAAAACCCGTGGCCTTCACCATCGGCTCGGATTCGAAGGCATAGGTGTTGGGCAACAAGACGGATTTCGGCTTGGGGAACATTGAGACGGTCTCGTGAAAATGGCGTGAATTGATGCAGCCTTAGCGAATGCCGGGCCGCAGCGGAAGGCGGGAATGGCAGCTTATGGCTTATAATTGCGGCAGTTTGGTAACGGGAAAACGCGGCCCGGCGCGAGACTTCCGCCAATGCCGTCCTGAAAAAAATCCGTGCGAACGACCGTTCGTCGGCGCGGCGAGAGCCTTTTGAGGCGGCTTACTGCTCCAGCACCATCTGGCCGTTGGCGTATTCGAAGCGCTTGAGGCGGGACAGGAAGGAGAGGCCGAGCAGGTTCTCCGACAGAGCCTCGTCCGGCAGCACCATGGCGTCGACGTCGCGCACGACGAGGCCGCCGACCTCGAGCATGGCGATGCGCGTGCGCGCGGCCTTAATGGTGCCGTTGGCGGTCGAGACGGTGGCGTTGTACTCGCCGCGCGAGGGACGCAGGCCAAAGCGGGCGGCCGAGCTCTCGTTCAGCGCGACCACGGAGGCGCCGGTGTCGATCATGAAGCCGATCCGCTGGCCGTCGATGCGGCCTTCGGCCTGAAAATGGCCACGGCCATCGCGGGAGATGGCGAGGCTGCGCCCACCGGCCGGCGCCGTCGCAGCAACCGCAATCGTCGTGCGCGGCGCTGACGTCGCGGAGGCAGAACTCATCCTGTCCGCCATCTGCGCCATGAACGTGCCGAGGCCGATCATGATGGCCGCGAGGATCATTATGTTACGCATCACACCACTTCCGAGCCGGAAAGCTCGATTTCACCACGCGACACGTCTGGCCGCGAGCGACGCTGCGGTCAGAGCGCCGCTATTTTGACGAAAAGGATGAGCGGAGGGTTAATACGCCTTCGTGGCTTCTCACGTCCCGCGCGGCTTGACCCGCCGGGTCGGCAGCGCACTCGCCGGATCCTCCGGCCAGGGATGGCGCGGGTAGCGGCCACGCAGGTCGGAGCGCACCGCGGCGTAGCTGCCGCGCCAGAAACCGGGGAGGTCGCGCGTCACCTGCACCGGGCGCTGCGCCGGTGACAGCAATTCCAGCACCAGCGGCACCTTGCCGGCGGCGATCGACGGATGGGTGTTGAGCCCGAACAACTCCTGGAGCCGCACCGCGATGGTCGGCCCCTGCTCGGCCTCGTAGTCGATCGCGAGCACGCTGCCGGTCGGCGCCTCGAAATGCGTCGGCGCCTCACGATCGAGCCTTGCGCGCATCTCCCAGGGCATCAGTGCCATCAGCGCGTCGGAGAGATCGCCGGCCGAGATGTCCTTCAGTGCGATCTTGTCGTAGAGCGCCGGCACCAGCCAGTCGTCCCGCCGCGCGATCAGTCCGTCGTCGGACAAATCGGGCCAGCTGTCGCCCTCGGCCTTGCGCAGAAACATCACGCGGTCGCGCCACTGCTTTGCGGCCTTCGACCAGGGCAACCGGTCGAGACCTGCGGCAATCAGCCCATCGGCGAAGATGCGCGCGGTCTCCTCCGAAGGCGACACCGCGAGTGTTGCCTCAGACAGCGTGATCGCATGCAGCGCGCGCTTGCGCCGCGCGCGCAGCGCCATCGCGCCGCGGTCGAACGAGATCTCGTCGACGGTCTCGATATGCTCGGCGAAATGCCGCTCGATGTCGTCCTCGCCGATCGGCGCCGCCAGCAGAATGCGGCCGCTCGCCGCCGTGCCCGTCATCTCGCCGATCGCGATGTAGGGTGCGCGGGCGAGCGACGAGGTCTGCTCCACCGCGGCGCCGCGACCATTGGCGAGCACGAAGGTGCCATTGCCGCGATTGCGCGCGACGCGGTCCGGGAAGGCGTAGGCGAGCATCAGGCCGGTCGAGAGATCATCCTGTCCGGTTGCGGCCTTCTCCGACGCCGCCACCTGCGAAGCCCAGCGCCGCGCGAGATCGCGCGCGCTCGCGGCGCGCGGCGAGCGATCGCGGCGGAACTGATCGCGCCGGTACTCGAGATCGACGCTGTCGCCGCCGAGCCCGCGCTCGGTGATGATGGCCGCGATCTCGGCCGCGGCTTCACCGCTGCCCACGCGATGCGAATCCACGATCATGCGCGCCAGCCGCGGCGGAAGCGCCAGCGCGCGCAGGCTTTTGCCTTCGGCGGTGATGCGGCCGTCACCATCGAGCGCGTTGAGCTCGGAGAGAAGGCTTTTCGCCTCCTTCCAGGCAGGCACAGGCGGCGGATCTAGGAATGACAGGGCGGCGGGATCGGCGACGCCCCATTGCGCGAGGTCGAGCACCAGCGAGGAGAGGTCGGCGCTGAGGATTTCCGGCTGGGTGTAGGGCGCAAGCGAGGCCGTCTGCGGCTCGTCCCAGAGCCGGTAGCAGACGCCCGGTTCGATGCGGCCGGCGCGGCCGCGACGCTGGTCCACCGCCGCACGCGCAGCGCGCACGGTCTCGAGCCGCGTCAGCCCGATGTCGGGCTCGTAGCGCGGCACGCGGGCGAGGCCGGAATCGACCACGATGCGCACGCCCTCGATGGTGAGCGAGGTCTCCGCGATCGAGGTCGCCAGCACCACCTTGCGCGTGCCCTTCGGCGCGGGCGCGATCGCGCGGTCCTGCACGGCAGCGTCGAGCGCGCCGAACAGCGGCACGATCTCGATGGAGGCATCCTGGACGCGCTCGCTGAGGAAATTCTGGGTACGGCGGATTTCGGCGGCGCCGGGCAGGAACGCCAGCACCGAACCGCTGTCGGCGCGCAGCGCGGACGCGATCGCATCCGCCATCTGCCGCTCGACCGGCGCATCCGCCTTGCGGCCGAGATAGCGCGTCTCGACCGGAAAGGCGCGGCCCTCGCTCTCGACAACGGGCGCTTCCCCGAGCAGCTTTGCCACGCGCGCGCCGTCGAGCGTTGCCGACATCACGAGGATGCGCAGATCCTCGCGCAGGCCGGTTTGCGCGTCGCGCGCCAGCGCGAGACCCATATCGGCATCGAGCGAGCGCTCGTGGAATTCGTCGAACAGGACGGCCGCAATGCCGGAGAGCTCGGGATCGTCGAGGATCTGGCGGGTGAAGATACCCTCGGTCACCACCTCGATGCGCGTCGTGCGCGAGATCTTCGAGCCGAAGCGGACGCGGTATCCGACGGTTTCGCCGGCCCGCTCGCCAAGCGACTTGGCCATGCGCTCGGCGCTCGCCCGGGCAGCGATACGCCGCGGCTCCAGCACGATGATCTTCTTGCCCGCGGCCCAGGGCGCATCCAGCAGCGCCAGCGGCACCCGCGTGGTCTTGCCTGCGCCGGGCGGCGCCACCAGCACAGCCGAATTATGCGCCTCCAGCGTGCGCGAGAGGTCGTCGAGCACGGCATCGATCGGGAGGGGCGTGTCGAAGCTGCGGGGCAAGGCCTATCCATTCGTCATGCCCGGCCTTGTGCCGGGCATCCACGTCTTCGACTAGAAACAGACGTGGATGGCCGGGACAAGCCCGGCCATGACGAAATCGTTGCGGCAGTGGACCGTCAGCCCTGCACCGGCGGACGGCCGATGCTCTCGTAGGTGAAGCCGGCGGCTTGCATCTCTTCGGGCGGGTAGATGTTGCGGAGATCGACGACGACGGGCTGGGTCATGGCCGCCTTCAGCCTGTGGAGATCGAGCGCGCGGAACTGCACCCATTCGGTGACGATGACGAGCGCATCGGCGCCTTGCGCGCAGGAATAGGCGTCCTCGCAATAGGTGATGTTCGGCAGCTCGCCCTTGGCCTGCTCCATGCCGACGGGATCGAAAGCCTTGACCGTCGCGCCCATGTCGATCAGGCCGGTGACGAGCGGGATCGACGGCGCATCGCGCATGTCGTCGGTGTCGGGCTTGAAGGTGAGGCCGAGCACGGCGATGGTCTTGCCGCGCAACGAGCCGCCGAGCGCCTGGCTGACCTTGCGCGCCATCGCGCGCTTGCGGTTCTCATTGACGGCCAGCACGGCTTCGACGATGCGCAAGTTCACGTCATAGTCCTGCGCGATCTTGATCAGCGCCTTGGTGTCCTTCGGGAAGCAGGAGCCGCCGAAGCCCGGACCCGCATGCAGGAACTTGGTGCCGATGCGGTTGTCGAGGCCGATGCCGCGCGCGACCTCCTGCACGTCGGCGCCGACCTTTTCCGAGAGATC
>NZ_JBEPQK010000011.1:0-269887 GCF_040547805.1 Bradyrhizobium sp. LA6.1
CCTCGCGCAGCGGACCGCGGGTGCGAGGTCAGCACCCGGCCTTCCCTGCGCCCTCTTGGCTTCGAGGGTGGAGAGATCAAGCAAAGCTCGGGCGAAATGCGCTGCGAGGATGCGAAGGTGTGTCTGCAACACGCGCTGCCATCGCCCGCGAAGATGGGCGACCCAGCATTCCAGAGGCGGGTGTGGTTGAACGCTGCGCCTCGGCTATGCCGTGCCGATCACGAAGGGCAAGTACGACATCGTCCAGGAGTTCAGATGCGGCGGCACGTCGTTCTAACCACCGAGGAGCCGCCGGCAGGCGTCGACGAAGACCTGCGCGCCCGTGACGATGTCGGCGTCGGCGGTGTTCTCGGTCCAGTGGTGGCTGATGCCGCCGATCGACGGCACGAACAGCATGGCCGCGGGCATGACGGTCGCGAGCAACTGCGCGTCGTGGCCGGCGCCGCTGGGCATGCGAATGGATCGTCCGCTGGCAAGGGCCTTGCTCGCGGCTTCGATGGCGTCCTGGAAGCCGGCGTTCATCATCGCGGGCCCGCCGGTGCGAATCTTCTCCACGGTGACGGTGCAAGGGCCCTTCGCGTTGGCCTCTTCCGCCATGGTGCGCAGCAGCTCCTCCAGCCGCGCGATGACCGCCGGATTGTCGTCGCGGATCTGGAACAGCATCTCGGCGCCGCCGGGAATGATGCTCGGCGCGCCGGGATCGAGCGTGATGCGGCCGGTGGTCCAGACCGTGCGCGTGCCACAGGCGCCTGGGAACCGCTCGTCGATCGCCACGCAGAACTTGGCCAGCGCGCGGCCGGCATCTTTCCGCGCCGCCATGCGGGTGGTGCCGGCATGGTTCTGCTCGCCGACGAAATTGATCTGGTACTGCCAGATGCCGACGATGGAGGTCACCACGCCGATCGCGAGCTTGCCGCTTTCGAGCGTGTCGCCCTGCTCGATATGCGCCTCCAGATATCCGATGTGGCGTCCCGGCTCGGCGGCGACGCGCGCGCGGCCCGAGAGCCCCATGTCGGCGAGTGCGTCGCGCATGGTGCGGCCGCTGGTGCGGTCGCGGGCGGCATCGATGTCGGCCTCGGTCACCTGTCCGACATAGGAGCGCGAGCCGAGGAAGTGCCCAAAGTGTCCTTCCTCGTCGCACCAGGCGGCAATTTCGACCGCACCCTTCACGGACGGGTCGGCATTGAGCACGCGGGCCGCTTCGAGCGCATAGACGACGCCGAGCGGGCCATCGAGCCAGCCGGCGTAGTTCTGGCTCTCCAGGTGCGAGCCCGCCAGCAGCTTCGGCCCCTGCTTCGCGCTGCTGCCGAACACATTACCGATGCCGTCGATCGCGGCGGTGAGGCCGGCGTCGGGCAGCTTCTGCACCAGCCAGTCGAGCGACAGTTTGTGCGGCTCGGAGAAGGTCGGCTTGTGCACGCCGGTCTTGTAGGCGCCGATGGCACGGAGCGCATTGAGATCGGCGAGAACGCGTTGCCCATCGGCACGCGGCTTGGTGTCAGGCATGTTCGGCAACCTTCAGCGCCTCGGTGCGGATCTCCTCGACCAGCCGTTCCTTCAACTGGACGAATTCGGGCGTGGTCTTGATCTTGTAGGAGCGCGGATGCGGCAGGTCCACATTGATCTCGGCCTTGATGCGGCCGGGGCGCGCGCTCATCACGATGACGCGGCTGCCGAGGAAGATGGCTTCCTCGATGTCGTGGGTGACGAACAGCACGGTCTTCTGGTCGCGCTCCCAGATTCCGAGCAGCATTTCCTGCATCAAGGCGCGGGTCTGGTTGTCGAGCGCGCCGAAGGGCTCGTCGAGCAAGAGAATCTTCGGATCGTTGGCGAGCGCGCGGGCGATCGCGGTGCGCTGCTGCATGCCGCCGGAGAGCTGCTTCGGCCAGTGGTTCTCGAAGCCGGACAGCCCGACCTGGCGGATGAAGGCATCGGCGATCTTGTTGCGCTCCGCCTCGGGCACGCCGCGCTCGCGCAGGCCGAACGCGATGTTCTCACGCACGCTCAACCAGGGAAACAGTGTGTAGGACTGGAACACCATGCCGCGATCGGCGCCGGGGCCGGTCACCTCGCGCCCGTCGAGCGTGACGCGCCCGCTGGTCGGCCGGTCGAGACCGGCGACGATGCGAAGCAGCGTGGACTTGCCGCAGCCGGAGGGGCCGAGGATGGTGACGAAATCGTTGTTGCCGATCATGAGATCGGTCGGCTCCAGCGCCCTGGTCGGCGCGTTGCCGTGGCGCGCGGGGAAGGTTCGCGAGACCTGCTCGATCTTCAGCGTGGTCATGCGAGCCTCCACGGAAACAGCCAGGCGTTGAACGCCTTGAACATGAAGTCCGAGAGGAGACCGATCACTCCGATCACGATGATGCCGAAGATGATCTGGCCGGTGTTGAGTAGCGCTTGGCTGTCGGTGATCATGTGGCCGATGCCCGAGGACGAGCCGATCAGCTCGGCGACGATGACGTAGGTCCAGGCCCAGCCCAGCACCAGCCGCAGAATCTCTGCGATCTCGGGTGCGGAGGAGGGCAACAGCACCCGGCGGATGATGCCGCGGTCGCTGGCCCCCAGCGTATAGGCCGCCTCGACCAGATCGCGCCGCGTGGTGCCCACGGTTACGGCGATCATCAGGATGATCTGGAACACCGCGCCGATGAAGATGACGAGCAGCTTCTGCAATTCGCCGATGCCTGCCCACAGGATCAACAGCGGGATAAAGGCCGAGGCAGGCAAATAGCGAGCAAAGGAGACGAACGGTTCGAGGAACGCTTCGACCGGCTTGTAGGCACCCATCAGCACGCCGAGCGGAACCGCGATGATCGCAGCGAGCGCGAAGCCGCCGACGACGCGCCAGATCGTCATGCCGATGTCGAACAGGAAGCCCTGCTTGGCGAGCAGGTCATAGCCTTCCTGCATCATGGTCAGCGGGTTGGCGAGAAAGGTCTTCGACACATGGCCGCCGAGCGTTGCCCACGACCAGAGGGCAACGAACAGCACGAAGAACGCGAGGCCGTAAGCCACGCGCTGCTTCGATGTCACGGGATCCAGGGGACGCATCAACGATCTATCCGGGCGGTGAACGAGTTTCCGGCCCCGCCGCGAGACGGGGCCGGCAGCTCCTGAAAGGTTTACCTGATGTAGCTCGCGTCGAAGAGGTCCTCGACCTTCGGCGCGGCCTTGATGATGCCGATCTCGAGCAGGAGGTCGGCGGCGTCCTTGTTGAAGGTCAGGAAATCACCGGCAAAGAACTTCTGGTTCGCGGCCTTGTCCTGCCAGCGCAGATATTTTGCCGAGTTACCGAACGCCTCGCCGGTCTGCTTCACATCGGCACCCATGATCTCATAGGCCTTGGCCTGATCCTTGCCGATCATGTCGAGCGCCTCGAAATAGCTGTCGGCGAGCGCCTTGGCAGCCTTCGGGTTCTCGGTGAGGAACTTCGGCGTGCAGCCAAAGGTGTCCATGACCATCGGGTAGTCGAGCGTGGTCGCGATGATCTTGCCCTTGTCGGGCGCGGCGCGAACCGTCGACAGATACGGCTCGTAGGTCATCGCGGCGTCGTTCTGGCCGGAGACGAAGGCCTGCGCGGCCGCAGCAGGCTCGAGGTTCACGACGGTGACGTCCTTCACCGAGAGCCCGTTCTTCTTGAGCATCCAGGCCAGCGCGAAATAGGGCGAGGTGCCGGGCGCGGAGGCCGCGACGGTCTTGCCCTTGAGGTCCTTGATCGATGCGAGATCGTTGCGCACGGCCATGCCGTCGGCGCCATAGCTCTTGTCGAGCTGGAAGATCTGCTTGGTCGCAACGCCATTGGCGTTCCAGGAGATCCAGGTCTCAACGGTCGTTGCCGCGCACTGGACGTCGCCGGAGGCGATCGCGAGGTGGCGGTCCTTCTGCGGGATCTTCTTGATCGTCACGTCAAGACCGTTCTTCTTGAAGATGCCGGCCTCCTTCGCCAGCGTCAGCGGCGCGAAGCCGGTCCATCCGGAGATGCCGATACCGACCTTGACGTCGTCGGCGAGCACGGGAGTGGAGGCCGCGAGGGCAATGATTGTCGCAAAAATTGTCGAACTACGCATGATTGTCGTCCTCTTGCCGATCGATGGATTGACGTCCCTGTTGATCATTCGGTCCTGATGGACCGTTGCCCGAAGCGTTGCACGATTTGTGCCGACATCGTTCTCTCAGCCTCCCTTGAATCGGGCGACAAGGCGGTGAGAGTCACCGGGATAGAGCAGGCGCACTGCGGTGATGGTGCGCGCGCTGCGCCAGGTATAGCGGTCGATCACGAGGCAAGGCGCGCCGACGGCGATGTCGAGCGCCTCCGCCGTGCGATCGTCCGCAACGATGGCGCTGATCGTATGCTCGGCTTCCGTCCATGGGACATGATGAAGCAGCCACGAGCCGGGCGGTTCGCGCGAGAAATCCGCGGTCGCTGCATCCGGCACGGAGGATAGATCGATCAGTCGGTCCTCGACGGCAAACGGCACCTTGTCGGCGCTGTGCCGGCAGGTGATCGCAACCACCTTTCCGGCCTTCTTGACGCCAAGACGCTCGCGGTCGGCGGCGGTCGCCGCACGCAGCTTGCGCCCGATCAGCTCGTAGCCGTAGCCGCGGCCAAGCGCGGTGATCTCGGCGCGAATGTCTGCGATCTTCAGCACCGCGGACAGATGCTGCGGCCGGCGTACGAAGGAGCCGGCGCGCCGCCGCCGTTCGATCAGGTCGGCCTGCGCGAGCTCCGACAGCGCCTTGTTCACCGTCATGCGCGAGCAGCCGTAACGCGCGACCAATTCGTGCTCGAACGGGATGCGATGCCCGGGCGGCCATTCGCCGGTCAGGATGCGCTTCTCGATATCGGCGCGGATGCGCTTGTAGAGCGTCGGCTGGTCGGCGGCATTGGTGGCCAGGCTCATGCGACGAGCCTCCGTACCGCTGCGTTGAAGCGCTCGCGCGCGGTCTGTCGCAGTCTGTGACGTCCGCCTTCGACGACCTTGTGGCCGCCGGCCCAGACGCAATCGATCGCGCCGGTCCCTCCGGCAAAAATCCAACCGTCGATGGCGGCGTCGCGCAAACGTCCCGCGAGCGACGGATGTGCGGTGTCGAGCGTGACGATGTCGGCGCGTGCGCCGGGCCCGAGGCCAACCGTCGCCTGTGCCAGCGCGCGTGAACCGCCCGCGAGCGCATGATCGAACAGCGTACGTCCCGTCGAGCGGCCTGCACCGCCGGAGAGCACGTTGCGCTCGCGATGCTTGAGACGCTGGCCATATTCGAGCTGGCGCAATTCGTCGGCTGCGCCGACCAGCACGTTGGAGTCGGTGCCCACACCGAACGCACCGCCGGCATCGACGAACTCGCGCGCCGGAAAGATGCCGTCGCCGAGACTGGCCTCGGTGATGGGGCAGAGACCGGCCACCGCACCGGTCTTCGCGAACGCCGTGACTTCCGCATCCGTCGTATGGGTCGCGTGGATGAGGCACCAGCGTTGATCGAGCGGCGCGTGCTCCAGCAGCCATTGCACCGGTCGTCGTCCCGACCAGGCTAGGCAATCCTCGACTTCCTTCACCTGCTCGGCGGCATGGATATGCACCGGCCCGCCATCGGCGAGCGGAATGATCGCCGCGAGCTCGTCCGGCGTCACCGCGCGCAGGCTGTGCGGCGCGATGCCAATATTGGCGCCCGGCAATCTGCTGATCGCCTTGCGCGACGCAGCCATCAGCGCGGCGAACTGATCGACCGAGCAGATGAAGCGGCGTTGTCCGGCATGCGGTGCTGCGCCGCCGAAGGAGCCATGCGCATAAAAACTCGGCAGCAGCGTCAGCGCAATGCCGGAAGCTTCGGCGGCCTGTGCAATGCGGGCAGCCATTTCCGCGAGGTCGGCATAAGGGGAGCCGTCGCGATCGTGGTGGAGGTAGTGGAATTCGCCGACGCGGGTAAAGCCCTGTTCGAGCATCTCGACATAAAGCAGCGTCGCAACGGCGGCGACGTCGTCCGGCGTCATCGTCAGCGCGAAGCGATACATCGTGTCGCGCCAGGTCCAGAACGTATCGGTGCTATCGCCGCGCAGCTCGGCCAGCCCCGCCATGCCGCGCTGGAATGCGTGGCTGTGCAGGCTCGCCAACCCCGGAAGCGCAATTCCATGACGCTCGTCGCCGGCGGCCGGCGCCACGCCGGGCGTCACCTCGGCGATCGCGCCGGCGGTGATCACCATCTGCACGTCATTGGCCCAGCCCGAAGGCAGGAGCGCGGAGGCGAAATGCAGTCGGGTCATGATTACACGCCGGCTGGACAGAACCGCCCCACGATTATATGTCTAGACATATAAGTCAAGCATCCCACGAAGGGACCATTGCATGGCAGAGCGCTTCGACCGGATCTGGCACAACGCCCGGCTCGCCACGATGCGGGCCGACCGTTCCGATCTCGGCGAGATCGAGCATGGCGTGATCGCCACGCGCGGCGGCCATATCGTCTATGCGGGCGCAGCGGCGGATTTCCCTGGTGATGCGGACGCGATCAAGCGGATCGATTGCGAGGGGCGTTGGATCACGCCCGGCCTCGTCGATTGCCATACCCATCTCGTCTATGGCGGCAATCGCGCGCACGAATTCGAGCTGCGCCTGAAGGGTGCAAGCTACGAGGCAATCGCGCGCGCCGGCGGCGGCATTGTCTCGACAGTCGCCGCGACGCGCAAGGCGAGCGAGGCCGAGCTCGTTGCCAGCGCGCTGCCGCGGCTCGATGCGCTGATCGGCGAGGGCGTCACCACCATCGAGATCAAGTCCGGTTACGGCCTCGATGTCGAGACCGAGATGCGGCAGCTCTCAGCGGCGCGCATCCTCGGCCGTCAGCGGCCGGTTGCGATCCGCACATCCTTTCTCGGGGCGCATGCGCTGCCTGTGGAGGCCGGCGGTGACAAGGATCGCTACATCGATCTCGTGTGTCATGAAATGCTGCCGGCTGTCGCAAAGGCCGGTCTTGCCGATGCCGTCGATGCCTTCATGGAAGGTATCGCGTTCTCGGCCGAGCAGACCGCACGGGTGTTCGAGACGGCGAGGGGGCTTGGGCTGCCGGTCAAGCTCCATGCCGACCAGCTGTCGAATCTCGGCGGCGCAGCACTTGCCGCAAAATTCTCGGCGCTCTCCGCCGATCACCTCGAGCATACCGACGAGGCCGGCGCCGCCACAATGGCGAAGGCCGGGACAGTCGCCGTGCTGCTGCCGGGCGCCTTTTACTTCATCCGCGAGACGCAGAAGCCGGCGATCGAGGCGTTCCGCGGGCACGGCGTCCACATGGCGCTCGCGACCGACTGCAATCCCGGCAGCTCGCCGCTGACATCGCTCCTGCTTACGATGAACATGGGCGCGACGCTGTTCCGGATGACCGTGGCTGAATGCCTCGCTGGTGTTACCCGCGGAGGCGCGCGTGCGCTCGGCGTGCTCAATGAGACCGGCACGCTGGAAGCAGGGAAGTGGTGCGATCTCGCGATCTGGGACATCGAGCGGCCCGCCGAGCTCGTCTACCGCATCGGCTTCAATCCGCTGCATCGCCGGGTGTGGAGGGGACAGTGACGGAACAGGGCGCGGCGATCGTCGTCAAGCCGGGAACGGTCAGCCTCGATGATCTCGCGCGCGTGCTCAAAGGCGCCGCTGTCGTGCTCGATCCACCATTCTGGCCGCGCGTCGAGGCGGCGGCGGAGATCGTCGCAAAGGCAGCACACGCCGCTGCGCCGGTCTACGGCATCAATACCGGTTTTGGAAAACTGGCCTCGAAGCGCATTCCGCCCGACCAGACCGCGCTGCTCCAGCGCAATCTCATCGTCTCGCATTGCTGCGGCGTCGGCCCGGCCACGCCGGAGCCGATCGTCCGGTTGATGATGGCGCTGAAGATCGTTTCGCTTGGGCGTGGTGCCTCCGGCGTCCGCCGCGAGGTGATCGAGCAGTTGCAGGCCATGCTGGCGCAGGACGTCTATCCGCTGGTGCCGCAGCAGGGCTCGGTCGGCGCCTCCGGCGATCTTGCGCCGCTCGCGCATATGACGGCGGTGATGATCGGCGAGGGGCAGGCGATCGTCGATGGCAAGACTGTCTCCGGCCGTGAGGCACTCGCCGTCGCCGGTCTCGCGCCGCTGACGCTGGGCCCCAAGGAGGGGCTTGCGCTGATCAACGGGACGCAGTTCTCGACCGCCTACGCCGTCTCCGGCGTGCTGCGCGCGTTTCGACTGGCTCGCGCCGCGCTCCTGACCGGCGCGCTGTCGGTCGATGCGGCGATGGCCTCGACGGCGCCGTTCCGCCCGGAAATTCAGGCGTTGCGCGGCCATGCCGGGCAGATCGCGGCGGCCTCGACGCTGACCGCGTTGCTCGACGGCAGCGATATCAGGTTGTCGCATCTCGAAGGTGACGAGCGCGTGCAGGATCCCTATTGCCTGCGTTGCCAGCCGCAGGTCGCGGGCGCTGCGCTCGATCTGATCACGCAGGCCGCGCGCACCCTGATCGTCGAAGCCAATGCCGTTACCGATAATCCGCTCGTCCTGGTCGAGACCGGCGAGATCGTCTCCGGCGGCAATTTTCATGCCGAGCCGGTCGCCTTTGCCGCCGATACAATCGCGCTGGCGCTGTCGGAGATCGGCGCGATCAGCGAGCGGCGTATCGCGACGCTGGTCGATCCCGCGCTCAATTTCGGTCTGCCGCCGTTCCTGACGCCGGACCCCGGCATCAATTCCGGCTTCATGATCGCCGAGGTCACGGCTGCCGCACTCTACGCCGAGAACAAGCAGCGTGCGGCTGCCTGCTCGATCGACTCGACACCGACCAGCGCCAACCAGGAAGACCATGTTTCGATGGCCGCGCACGCCGCGCGTCGCCTCTCGGATATGGCCGACAATCTCGCCGCCATCCTCGGCATCGAGCTCCTGGTCGCCGCACAAGGCATCACGCTGCGCGCGCCGCATGCGACCAGCGCCCCACTCGTTGCCGTCATCGCTGCGCTTCGCGAGCATGTGCCCGCGCTCGGCGCCGACCGCTACATGGCCGGCGATCTCGCCAAGGCGGCTGCGCTGATCGAAGCCGATGCGCTACCGGCCGTGGCGATCGCGGCGCTTCCAACCGATCCGTTCCCGAGACTTGACTAAAGAGGTGCTCCGCATGAACCGCCGACTGGACAATGACCGCACCATCCGCGCCCCCCGCGGCAGCGACATCAGCGCCAAGAGCTGGCTGACGGAAGCGCCGCTGCGCATGCTGATGAACAATCTCGATCCTGATGTCGCGGAGCGTCCGAGCGAGCTCGTCGTCTATGGCGGCATTGGCCGCGCCGCGCGCGACTGGGAGAGCTTTGACCGCATCACGGCGGCCTTGCGCAAGCTCGAGAATGACGAGACGCTGCTGGTCCAGTCCGGCAAGCCGGTCGGCGTCTTCCGTACCCATGCCGATGCCCCGCGCGTCCTGATTGCGAACTCCAACATCGTGCCGCATTGGGCGACGCTCGACCATTTCAACGAGCTCGATCGCAAGGGCCTGATGATGTACGGCCAGATGACGGCGGGCTCCTGGATCTATATCGGCAGCCAGGGCATCGTGCAGGGCACCTACGAGACCTTCGTCGAGGTCGGCCGGCGCCACTATGGCGGCAGCCTCGCGGGAAGATGGATTCTCACCGCCGGCCTCGGCGGCATGGGCGGCGCGCAGCCGCTGGCCGCGACGATGGCGGGCGCCTCGATGCTCGCGGTCGAATGCCAGCCGAGCCGCATCGAGATGCGACTGCGTACCGGCTATCTCGATCGGCAGGCCGCGACGCTCGACGAGGCGCTGGCGATCATGGAAGATGCCGCGAAGACGAAGAAGGCGGTTTCGGTCGGCCTGCTCGGCAATGCCGCGGAGATTTTCCCCGAGCTGGTGCGCCGCGGCGTCAAGCCCGACATCGTCACCGATCAGACCAGCGCGCATGATCCGATCAACGGCTATTTGCCAAAGGGCTGGACGCTCGCCGATTGGGAAACCAAGCGCGCCTCCGATCCGAAGGCTGTGGAGCGTGCGTCGAAGACGTCGATGGTCGAGCACGTCCAGGCCATGCTGGATTTCCATGCGCAGGGCATTCCGACGCTCGACTACGGCAACAATATCCGCCAGATGGCGCAGGACATGGGCCTGAAGAACGCCTTCGATTTTCCGGGCTTCGTTCCCGCCTATATCCGTCCCTTGTTCTGCCGAGGCGTCGGGCCGTTCCGCTGGGCTGCGCTCTCGGGCGATCCCGAGGACATCTTCAAGACCGATGCCAAGGTCAAGGAGCTGATGCCTGACGACAAGCATCTGCACAACTGGCTCGACATGGCCAGGGAGCGCATCAAGTTCCAGGGCCTGCCGGCGCGAATCTGCTGGGTTGGCCTCGGCGATCGCGATCGCCTGGGCCTTGCCTTCAACGAGATGGTGGCACGTGGCGAATTGAAGGCGCCGATCGTGATCGGCCGCGATCATCTCGACAGCGGCTCGGTGGCGAGTCCCAACCGCGAGACCGAGGCGATGAAGGACGGATCGGACGCTGTGTCCGACTGGCCGCTGCTCAACGCACTGCTCAATTGCGCCAGCGGCGCGACCTGGGTCTCGCTGCACCATGGCGGCGGCGTCGGCATCGGCTACTCGCAGCATGCCGGCATGGTGATCGTCGCCGACGGTACGCCGGAAGCGGCCAAGCGGATCGAGCGCGTGCTCTGGAACGATCCCGCCAGCGGCGTGATGCGCCATGCAGACGCGGGCTATGAGACCGCGATTGACTGCGCCCGCGACAAGGGCCTCGATCTGCCAAGCCTTGCGAAGTAACTAGCCGCTTACCAGCAGCTTCGGCATCGTCATCTTCGCGCCGTCCATGAAGGTCTGGACGGCGTCGCGGACGATCGCGTCGAGATCGGGCGGGATCGGCGTCTCGTAGATGAACTTGCGGATGGCGAGATAGAAGATGCGGCCGTGCAGGCCCCAGAACAGCTCGGTCTCGCGTTCGCTGAGCGGATGGGACTTCGCGTCGGGCAGCTTCAGATCGTGGCGCAGCTCGGCCGCCGCGGGCTCGATGATCTCGCGGCGGACAATGTCAAGATAACGGCCGGTGATGCCGAACGACTTCATGCCGGAGAAGACGAAGATCCGCACCCAATTGTACTCGAACACGCGCTCGACATAATCGAGGTAGAAGCGCGTCAGCCGCGCCTCCAGCGACAGCGAGCGGTCGCGGATCATCGACCCCCAGTCGGGCGACCAGCGGCTGAGATAGACCTCCTGGTAGACCCGCTCGATCAGCGCCTCCTTGCTCGGGAAGTGGCGATAGATCGCCGAATGCGTGATGCCCATGCGTTTGGCGAGTTCGCGGGTCTGGCCCTCGAAGCCATGCTCGGCGAAGAAGCGGATCGCCTCGTCCACGATCGCACGCTCGCGGTCGGCCGCACGCATGTTGCGGCGCTTTGGCGCGGACTTGCTGCCTGTGTCCGTCCGCTTCCGGACCGGTCGTTTCGCTGGCTTCTGCGCTTTTCGGGCCATTTCGTCGCTGTTTAGCAATCTCCGGCTGCCTTCTTAGCCTAAAGGTGCATTTGTGACCAAATGGTCATTTTCTGTTGACCGCCTCCCGGCGGCATGTCAGGATTTTGAGACCAGATGGTTACAAATCTGGCATCCCGGCTGATGAGCCGACGGATCTCGAGGAAACGGCGGTGAAGGCGAGGGCTTTCAGCTATTTTCGTGCTGCGACGATCGACCAGGCGCTGGATGCTCATGCCCGCGCCGGCGATGACGCGCGCTTCATTGCCGGGGGCCAGAGCCTCGTGCCGGCGTTATCGCTGCGGCTACAAGCGCCGCGGTTGCTGATCGACATCACCCATATTGAGGAGCTGCGCGGCGTCCGGCGCGAGGGCGGTTATTTGCGTATCGGCGCGCTGACGCGTCACTGCGAGATGCTGAGCGAGCCGCTGATCGCCGAGTTCGCGCCGCTGCTGCATGCGGCCGCCCCCTTCGTCGCCCATCCCGCGATCCGCAACCGCGGCACCTTTGGCGGCAGCGTCGCGCTCGCCGATCCTGCCTCCGAATTCCCGGCGATGACCCTGGCGCTCGATGCCGAGATCGAGATCGCCGGCCCTTCCGGCAGCCGGCGTGTGAAAGCCGACGACTTCTTCGTCGAGCTGTTCGAGACCGCATTGCAACCCGGTGAGCTGATCACCGCGATCTACGTTCCGCTGTTCAAAGCCGATCAGCGTTTTGCGTTCGACGAGCTGGCGCGCCGGCGCGGGGACTATGCTCTGGTCGGATGCGGCATGCTTGCGACTTTCACAGCCGAACGCATCGACGACATCCGCATTTCCTTCTTCTCGGTCGGCAATACACCGACGCGGGTGAAGGGCGCTGAGGCAACTCTGATCGGCTCGAACCTGGATCCTGAACGTATCGCCGCCGCGCAAGCGGCGCTCGAAGGCGATCTCGCCCCACCCGACAGCGACGAGGTGCCGCCGGCGATGCGGCTGCATCTCGCCCGCGTGCTGCTCGGCCGCCTGCTCGGACGTCTGGGTGAGGGCGCATGAGCGGTTTTGACGAAACCCTGCTGGATGACGCGGGCGAGACCGTGCGGGTCCGCTTCGTCGTCAATGGCCGCAAGGTCGCCTGCGAGGTGGCGCCGCGCGAGACGCTGGTCGATTGCCTGCGCAACGCGCTCGAACTGACCGGCACGCATGCGGGCTGCGAGATGGGGGCCTGCGGCGCCTGCCTGGTGCAGCTCGACGGCCGCGCTGTGCACTCCTGCCTGATCTTTGCAGTGCAGGCCGATGGCGCCAAGATCAATACCATCGAAGGTCTTACCGAGAGCGGCGTGATTGCCGATCTCCAGGCCGAATTCCATCGCCGCAACGCGCTGCAATGCGGCTTCTGCACGCCGGGCATGCTGGTCAATGCCCATGAACTGCTCTCGCAGGTGGCGCGGCCCAGCCGCGACGAAATCCGCGACGCGCTGTCGGGCAATTACTGCCGCTGCACCGGCTATGAAGCGATCGTCGATGCGATCGACGCCGTGGCGAAAGCACGCAGCGAAGACGGGGGTCCGGCATGACCGCGCCGCTGACCTCGCTCGACCGTCCCAACTCCTATATCGGCCGGTCCGTGCCGCGGCCGAACGCCAAGCGGCTGCTTGCCGGGCGCGGACGCTATATCAGCGATCTCAAGCTGCCGCGCATGCTCTATGCCGCGTTCCTGCGCAGTCCGCATGCGCACGCGAAGATCGTCGCCATCAATACCGAGCAAGCGCGCGCGCTCGAAGGGGTGCATCTCGTTGCCACCGGCGAGGACCTCGCAAGGATCTGCACTCCCTGGACCGGCACGCTCGACCACTTCAAGGGCATGACGTCGACTCCGCAATTGCCGCTGCCGCTCGACCGCGTGGTGTGGGCCGGGCAGGCTGTGGTGGCCGTCGTCGCCGAGAGCCGGGCGATTGCGGAAGATGCGCTGGAGCTGATCGAGATCGATTACGAGGACCTCCCCGTCGTCGTCGATATCGACAGTGCGCGCGAGGTTGGTGGCCCGCTGATCAATCCGGGGACCGCAAATAACACCTGCTTCCGCAGCCAGCTCGACAACGGCACAGTCGACGAGGCATTTGCGCAGGCCGCCCACGTGGTGGAAGAAGAGTTCTCCTTCGGCCGCCATACCGCGGTGACGCTGGAGCCGCGCGCCATCGTTGCGGACTACGATCCCGCCGCCGGCGCACTCACCGTGCATCACGCGACGCAGACGCCCTACCAGTTCCAGGATCTCTATTCGCGCCACTACGGCATCCCCGAGGCCCGCGTCCGCGTCATCGCGACCGACATCGGCGGCTCCTTCGGGATGAAGCTGCATGTCTATCACGAGGACATGGCGGTGGTCGGCCTCTCGATCCTGCTCGGCCGTCCCGTCAAATACGTCGCCGACCGCATCGAGTCCTTCGTCTCCGACATCCACGCGCGCGATCATCGCGTCCGCGCCCGCATGGCGCTGGATGCCAAGGGCGAGATTCTGGCGATGGACGTGCTGGACCTGACCGCGATCGGGGCGTTCTCGACCTATCCGCGCACCAGCGTGGTCGAGGGCAATCAGGTGATCCGCCTGATCGGCGCGCCGTATCGTTTCAAGAACTATCGCGCCACGCTGGAGGTGATCTTCCAGAACAAGGTGCAGACCAGCCAGTATCGCGCCGTCGGCCATCCCATCGCCTGCGCCGTCACCGAGCGGTTGGTTGACATGGCGGCGGTCAAGGTTGGCCTCGATCCCTTCGCCATCCGCGCGCAGAACGTTATCGCTGACGATGCCTATCCGCAGACCTCGCCGACCGGCTATCGCTTCGAGGCGCTGTCGCACCAGGCCTGCCTGAAGCGCCTGCACGAGATGATGGGGTATGAGGCGTTGTGCGCCGAGCAGGCCGACTTGCGCAAGCGCGGCATCTATCGCGGCATCGGCATTGCGGCCTTCGTCGAGATCACCAATCCCAGCCCGGCCTTCTACGGCGTCGGCGGCGCGCGCATCTCGTCGCAGGACGGCGCGATCCTCAGCCTGACGCCGTCGGGCGAGGTCCGCTGCCTGATCTCGGTCACCGAGCAGGGGCAGGGCACCGAGGCGATCATCAGCCAGATCGTGGCCGATCAGCTCGGCCTTGCGCAGGAACACGTCAAGGTCATCACCGGAGATACCGAGGTGACGCCGCATGGCGGCGCGACCTGGGCCTGCCGTGGCGCCGGCATCGGCGGCGAGACCGCGCTGCAGGCCACGCGCGTGCTCAAGCGCAATATTCTGGAGATTGCCGCGCTCATTCTTCAGGAGCAGCCCTCGGCACTCGACATCATCGATGGCGAGGTCGTCGACGCCGTGACCCGGAACAAGCGGTTGCCTATCTCCGAGATCGCGCGGATCGCCTATTTCCGCTCCGACACCTTGCCGCCCGGTACCCAGGCGCAGCTCACCGTCAGCCATCATTTCGCGCCACAGGGCTATCCCTTTGCCTTCACCAACGGCATCCAGGGCTGTTCGCTGGAGGTCGATGTCGAGACCGGCTTCATCAAGGTGCTGAAGCACTTCATCGTCGAGGATTGCGGCCGCGTCATCAATCCGATGCTGGTGGACGAGCAGCTTCGCGGCGGCATCGTGCAGGGGCTTGGCGCGGCGCTGTTCGAGGAATGCCGCTACAGCGAGACAGGTCAGCTCATGAACGGCTCGCTCGCCGACTACCTCGTTCCGATGCCGATGGAGATGCCCGACATCGTCATCGGCCATGTCGAGACGCCGACCGCCGACACCGTGCTCGGAGCCAAGGGGGTTGGCGAGGCCGGCACGGCGGCGGCTTCCGCCTGTGTGCTCAACGCCGTCAACGACGCGCTCACGCCGTTCGGCGCGACGATCAATTCGATCCCGATCACGCCCATAAAAGTCCTGAAAGCCCTGAAACGTTTCTAAAAAAAGACAGTTGGAGGAAATCATGCCCAAATCCGGTTCGACCTCGACAATATCCCGCCGCACCGCGCTCGCTGGCCTCTCCGCCGGCGCCGCCCTGCTCGCCATGCCGCGGCTCGGCCGCGCCGCGGACGAGACGATTCGCATTGGCTTCCCGACGCCGCTGACCGGACCGTTCGCCGCTGAGGCGCGCGATCAGGTCAAATGCGCCGAGCTTGCCGTCAAGCTCGTCAACGACAAGGGCGGCATCGGCGGCCGGAAGGTCGAGCTGCTGGTTCGTGACGACAAGCTCAATGCCGGTGAGGCCGCGACCCGGACGCTGGAGCTGATCGAGAAGGACAAGGTCCACGCCGTGGTGGGCGCGCTCTCCAGCGCGGTGCAGCTCGCGGTCAACGAGGTCACCCGCGCCCGCGGCGTGATCTACGTGTCGATCAGCCAGTCCGACACGATCAACGAGGCCAAGGATTTCAGCAAATATACCTTCCATGAGGCGCTGAACCCGCACATGACGACCGCTGCCGTGGCGCGGCAGACCCTGAAGAAGGGCATGAAGGTCGCCCATCTCGTGGCCGACTATGCGTATGGCCATGAGATGCTGCGCGGCTTCAAGCGCGCGCAGGCGGCGATCGGCGCTGATAACGTTGGCGAGATCCTGCATCCGTTCGGCGCGGCCGACTATTCCACCTTCATGCCGCGCCTGATGTCGATGCGGCCGGACGTGCTCTGCATCTCCAATTTCGGCCGCGACCAGGCCAACGCGATCAAGCAGGCGGTGGATTTCGGCGTCAAGCAGCAGATGAAGATCGTCGTGCCCGTCATCCTGCACAACCAGCGGCTCGCGGTCGGCCCTGACGTGTTCGAGGGCGTGGTCGGCGGGGCCAATTACTATTGGGGCCTGGAGCCGCAGAGCAAATCGGCGGCCGCTTTCAACGCGGCGTTCAAGGCTGCCAATGGCGGTGCGATCCCGACCGACTACGGCGCCTACGGCTATTCCGGCGTCGGTTCGCTGCTGGCAGCCATGCAGGTCGCCGGAGGCACCGACACCGACAAGGTCATCGATGCCCTCGAGAAGTTGCAATACGACCTGACCAAGGGCCCGCAGCACTACCGCAAATGCGACCACCAGTCGGTGCAGTCGGTGCTGGTGCTGGAGTCCAAGAAGAAGTCCGCGATGGCGAACGACAACGATTTGTTTGCGATTCTCGCCAACGATTGGGGTTCCGACGATATGCTGCGCAGCTGCAGCGAGCTCGGTCACGCGACCTGAAGCCCGGCCGATGGACCTGTCGCTGATCATCATGCAGCTTCTCTCCGGGATCGCCCTTGGGGCGGTCCTGGTGATCACTGCGCTTGGACTGACGATCGTGTTCGGCATGCTCGGGGTGGTCAATTTCGCCCACGGCGCGCTGTTCATGATCGGGGCCTATGCGGGGCTGTATCTGGCATCGCTCACCGGAAGCTTCTGGTGGGGATTGCTGCTCGCTCCCATTTTGATCGGCGCGTTCGGCATGCTGATCGAGTTCGTCCTGATCCGCAGGCTCTATGGACGCTCGATCGACGATCCGCTGCTGCTCACCTTCGGCCTCAGCTACATCCTGGTCGAGGGCGTGCGCATCGTGTTCGGCAGCGACGGCATTCCGTTTCCGACCCCGCCGCAGCTCGTCGGCGTGCTCGATCTCGGCATCGGCTTCTTCCCGCGCTACCGCCTGTTCGTCATCGCACTGGTGGCGGTGGTGCTGCTGGTGCTCTGGCTGACGCTGGAGAAGACCCGCATCGGCCTCATTGTGCGCGCGGGCGCCCGCGATCCCACCATCATGCAGGTGCTCGGCGTCGATATCGGCCGGGTCTGGCTTGCGATTTTTGGCCTTGGCGTCGGACTTGCCGCGCTGGGCGGTGTGCTCGCGGGTCCCATGCGCAGCGTCAATCCGGAGATGGGCTCGCTGGTACTGGCGGAGGCCTTCGTCGTGACCGTGATCGGCGGGCTCGGCTCGATCGTCGGCGCGGTCGTCGCCGGCCTCATGGTTGGCATCTCCATCAGCCTGGTGGCGCTGTTCGCACCTGAAATGGCGACCATCGTCATGTTCGCGCTGATGGCGATTGTGCTGCTGATCCGCCCGCAAGGCCTGTTCGGCGTGAGAGGGAGGACCGCGTGACGTCACCATCGAACGGCGAAGCGGTCGCCAAGCCCTCGTCCAGCGGCTTCGGCTGGCTCCTCGAGCAGCGCGTCCTGCTGTCCATCGCGGTGCTGGCCGTGCTGCCATGGCTGCTGCCGTCGCAGGCGCTGGCCGTCAACGTCCTGATCTACGGCGTCGTGGTGATGGGCTACAATCTGCTGTTCGGCTACACCGGGCTGCTGTCGTTCGGGCAGGCGGCGTTCTTCGGCGCGGGCGCCTACTTCACCGGCATTGCGATCGGCCGCTACGGCGTACCCTGGTTCGCCGCGGTGCCGATCGCCGTCCTCCTGAGCACCGGCCTTGCCGCCGCAATCGGCATCGTCTCGACGCGCACCCGCGGCATCTATTTCTCCATGGTGACGCTGGCGCTGGCCCAGCTGGTCTACTACGTCGCGCTGCAGGCCTCGTCCTTCACCGGCGGCGAGAACGGCCTGCGCGGTTTCACCGTCGACCGCATCAGCCTGTTCGGCTTCCCCGTCAATTTCCTCGACCCCGTCAACAAATACTATGTGCTGATGGCCTTCGCTGCGCTGGCGATGTGGTTCCAGTCGCGGATCCTGAACTCGCCGTTCGGCGCCGTCATCGAGGCGATCCGCGAAAACGAGCAGCGGGCGCGGGCGTGCGGCTATGACGTCGAGCGCAGCAAGCTGATCGTGTTCATGCTGTCGGGTGCGATCTCCTCGCTTGGCGGCTGCATGCTGGCGCTGCACCTGTCGATCGTACCGCTCGACCTTTTGCACTACCAGACATCGGGCATGATCGTGATGATGGTGCTGCTCGGCGGCGCGCGGAGCTTCTTCGGGCCCTTCGTCGGGGCTGCGAGCTTCCTGATCCTGGAGGATGTCATCTCGCTCTGGACGCCGCATTGGCAGATTTTTGTCGGCGCGATCTTCGTGCTGTTCGTGCTGTTCCTGCCCAAGGGGATCTGGGGAACGCTGCTCGACACGCTCGGCATCGGAAAGGCGCGGCCATGAGCGGCGAACTGCTTCGCGTCGAGGGGGTCGGCAAGCGTTTTGGCGGCTTCGTCGCGCTCGAAGACATTACCGTGTCCTTTGCGGCGGGACAGCTCACCTCGATCATCGGGCCGAACGGCGCTGGCAAGAGCACCTTCTTCAACATCCTCTCCGGCGCGCTGGCCCCGACGTCGGGCACGCTGCACTTCAGGGACCGCGAGCTGAACGGCCTGCCGCAGCACCGCTTCGTGCATCAGGGCATCTCGCGCTCCTACCAGATCACGAACATCTTTCCGGACTTGTCCGTGCACGAGAATGTGCGCGTAGCGGCCCAGGCGCTGACCGTGAGCTACGACATCTGGCGCAACCGCGCCCGGCTGACGGAGCTGAACGCGCGCGCCGATGCGGCGCTTGAGGCGGTCGGACTGCTCGGCAAGCGCGCTGAATTGGCCAAATTCCTCTCGCACGGCCAGCAGCGCGCGCTGGAGATCGCGATCGCGCTGGTCTCCGAGCCCGAGCTGCTCCTGCTCGACGAGCCCACCGCCGGCATGGGGCCGGAAGAAACCAAGGACATGGTCGCGCTGCTCGAACGGCTCGCGGAGAAGCGCACGGTGCTGCTGGTCGAGCACAAGATGAAGATGGTGCTCGGCCTGTCCAAGCGTGTCGTGGTGCTGCATCACGGCCGTCTGCTGGCGGACGGCGCGCCCGACGAGATCAGGAGCAACCCGGAAGTCCGGCGGGTTTACCTCGGACAGAGTGAAGGCTATGGCTGAGACCGCGCTGCTCGAAATCGATGATCTCCACGCCTGGTATGGCGCAAGCCATATCCTGCACGGCATTTCCCTGCACGTGAAGGAGGGCGAGGTGGTAGCTCTCGTCGGCCGCAACGGCGCCGGCAAGACCACGACCTTGCGCTCGATGATGGGGCTGATGCCGAAGGCCACCGGCCGCGTGCGCTTTGCGGGCAGAGAGCTGCTGCCGCTCCGCGCTCATCAGCGCTTCCATCTCGGTTTGGCCTATGTGCCCGAGGAGCGCCGCATCGTTCCCGGTCTCTCCGTGCGCGAAAATCTCCGCCTCGGCCTGGTCGCGGCCGGAGGCGAGATCGAGGAGCGCGCCGCGATCGACGAGATCGCCGAAACCTTTCCGCGCCTGAAGGAACGCCTCGACCAGGAGGGCGTCACGCTTTCGGGCGGCGAGCAACAGATGCTCGCGATCGCCCGCGCGCTGATCGCAAAGCCCAAGATGATCCTGCTCGACGAGCCCTCGGAAGGCATCATGCCCGTCCTGGTCGAGGAGATGGGCGTGCTGTTCCGCCGCCTGCGCGACGAGGGCAAGACACTGCTGCTGGTCGAGCAGAACGTCGAATGGGCCCTGCGGCTGGCCGACCGGGCGGTGATCATCGACCAGGGCGAGGTCGTGCATCAAAGCGGCGCCGCGGCACTGCTGGCGGACAAGGACATCCAGGAGCGTTATTGCGCGGTGTGACGGCCGCTGAGGGCCGTACGCCAGCAGGTCATCCAAGCAGCTTGCCGAGCTCGTTGAGCTTTGCGATCGCTGCCTTGCCGACCTCGGTGATGTTCTTTTCCGCGCGCGCGGCAAGCTCGCGATCGGCCTCGAAGCCTTTCCTGACGGCATTGACGCTTTCGCGGATCTGGCCGCCCACATTGGGGTCGCCGATCGCTTTCTTCACCGCGCCGTCGTCGAAGGCCTTGACGGTCTGCTCCTGATCCGCGAGCCGCGCGTTGCTGCCGGCTGCGGTCTCCTCGAGCGCGAGGCCGAGCGCCTCATCCAGGAGCTCGTGCAAGGCTGCGAGCGGACCCTCGGTGGCGGAGCTTGTGGTGCTGACCTTGAAGCCCGGCGTATCCGGCACGAAGAGCACGGTGCCGCGCGCGAGCCTGTTCAGATCGGCATGCGGATTGGCCTCCTGCAAGGCTTTCAGCGCAGCCTCGCTGCGAACCTGGCTCAGATTGGCATGCAGCAGCTTCTCGCTGACAGCCTTGAGTTTCGTCTCGTCTCCAACGATGAAGGTGCGCATCGAAATCTCCGCGAATTAGCCGATCACGTTGAGTGGCGCCCACGGCGTGTTGGCAATGCCGCCTGGGATGATGATGGTGCTGGTTGTAATGTTGCCGATCACGGTCACTGCCCGCGCGCCGGTGAGGCGGATCGAGCTTTCGCCGCCGCGCACCCGGTTCGTGCTGATGATGGCGACCGCGCTCTCCAGCGAAACGGCGACGCTTCTGCTGCCGGATTCCACCCGGTTGTCGTTGAACAGGCATTCCTGGCCGGCCACGACCAGAACGGCGGGGGCAGGCCCGCGCGCGGCCAGCATGTTGCCGATGATGCCGGCGCGCGCGCCCTCGGTGTCGTTGGCGGCAAGGCTTGCCCTGACGAACGCATAGTCGGCGCCAAGCGCGAGGATCCGCCCGTCGCCGAGCCGGATCGCGACCTTGTCGCCGGCCTGTCCGAACGGCAGTTTCGGATTGACCTCCGCCGTGGTGAGCGCAAACCAGTTGCCGTCCGAATTGTCCACGCCCGGCGTGAGGTCGCGCTGCACGCTGTTGTGATTGACCTCGATCTGGGTCTGCGGCGCGCGCAGCATGATGCCGGCGCTGGTACCGACAAACCCCTTGGCGGGCGCGACCTCGACGATCTCGTTGCCGCTCACGCGCGGCCGGTTGACGCCGAAGGTGACGACGCCGGCGCGCAGTGCGGACTTGACTGCCGTCAGGCCGATCGCGCGAACCAGATTGCCCGCAATCGTCGCGCTGTCGGCGCGGATCACCTCGATGCCGACCACGGTGCCGTTCTCGCTCTCGGTGACCGGTTCGATGTTGCGGATGTGGTTATTCTCGATCGAGACGGCTGCGGCGTCGGTCGCGCCGCCGAGCATGATCCCGGCGCCGCAGGCGTCGATCGCGTTGAGCTTGATGATCAGGTCCTGTGCTCCGGCAATCACCTTGATTCCGGCCGTGCCGAAGCCGTGGATCTGGTTGGCGAGGATATGCGCGGCAGCGGTGCTGCGGCGGTCGAGCCCGGGGATCAGCCCGATGCCGACGTGATCACCGGGTGACCAGTTGCGCAGCTGGTTGCGCTCGATCCACAGCCCCGCCGCGGCACAGGCGATGCCGTTGGCCATGACGTTGCAACTGTTGCCGTCGATCGCCAGCGAGGCGCCGGGAAGCGCAAGGCCCTGCGCGGCGATGGCGGTGTCGGTGCAGCCGATGATCTCGTTATGCGCGATCCGCGTGGCGAGCAGATGCAGCACCTCGTCGGCGAAGGCGATCGCGCCGCGCTGGCACAGCAGGACGTTCTCCTCGATCGTCACCGCGGCCGTCAGCAGGAAGCCGGCACCGTTCTCCACGCCCTTGAGCGCGCCGCCCGCAATCGCAACCGGCGCGAAGATCGCGTTCTCGGCGAGCTTCGCACCGCCAACCACACCGCGCAGCACCACCGCCGGGAGCTGTGCATTCTCGGTGCCGAGTGCCGCGATGGCGAGACGGGTCAGGCCGAGGCCGATGCAGGTCGAGACGTCGATCGTGGGATCGCGTGCGAGCGAAAGGATCGCGAGGTCCTCGATTGCGATCGCAAAAGAGTCCTGGATGGCGAATGCGCCGGTCGGCGCCACCAGCAGCGTCGCCGGGCCCTTGCCGGCGATGCGGACCGATTTCGCCTGGTTGATCGCCACGGCCTCCTTGAGCACGTAGCGGCCGGGGCCGAGGCAGATGGTGCCGCCGGTCTCGCGCACCTTGTTGACGGCGTCCTGAATGGTGAAGCTGCCGCTCTCGTGCTGCTCGACGGTGACGCAGGCCGTGCAGGCACAGTCGTGGCCTTCGCCTTTCGGCGGCCACGGGTGGCGGCAGTCGGTGACGCTCTTGGCGTCGACGTCCCAGATGCCGAGCCGTGCATAATGGTGATGGATGCCGCGCGGCGGGGCGCGGTCGAGCAATTCGACGCTGGCATCCGCGGTGCGCGCGGCGAAGGCCCACCAGTCGCCGGCACGGCTGCCCGCTGCCCCGGTCGAATCGAAGCTCACGGTGACGCCGTCCTCTAGCAGGACTGTCGTGCCAGCGGCGGGCACCTTGATCACGCCGGTCGATCCGGCGGCATCGAGATCGCCGATCTGCACCGGCGTGCCGCTGGCGTCGGTCCGGAACACCTTTCCTTTCTGATCCCAGCGGCGCACCCGCAAATTGGTCTGCTTCGGCCAATCGCTGTTGGGGAACCCCGACGGCAGCATCAGGCCCGGCAGTGCCGGTGTGAAGCTGATGCGGCGGGTCGCTTCGGTGACGGTGATGCGGCGCATCTCGCCGGCTTTTTGCGAGAACTCCCTGGGGTCGTCGATGATCTCGATCCAGTCGCCGGTGTTGAAACGCAGCACGTCGTCGCGCCCGAGACTGTCGAGCTCGAGCTCGGTCGCCGAGATCATGCTGGCGACGCGCGAGCCGACGCTGGCATTTTCGCGCGACCATTTGAAGGTCGCGGTGCCGCCGGGCTGGCCGGGGTCGTGGATCTCGACCCGGTAGAGCTGGTTCTCGAGGCCGCGGAAGCCGCCGGTCGGCGGCAGCTCGCAGGGGTCGGTCACCGGAGCTGCGTCGAACGTGCCTGTCGTGAGCACGCCGGTCGATGGCGCGATCACTGTGGTCCAACCCGGCATGTCCTCGTCGGGCGTCGCGCAGCTGGTGTTGGCGCCGGCATCGGTGTCGAGCACACGCACCTGCCACGCCGTCTGGAGCCGCGAGCTGGTCTCGACGCCGACGGCGATCTCGACCAGTTCCGGCCGCTCGAGCCAGGTCAGCTCGCGCTCCCAGACGTCGAGATAGACGAGATGGCGACCGGCCGCCGGCAGCGGCGGCCGCACTGCATCCGGCAGATAGGGCTGGGTCTCATAGGTCAGCTTGTCGGTGAAGACTGTCTCGGCCATGAGATCGTCGAACAGGCGCTTGTCGGGATCGGCTAGGCCGTGGTTCTCCGCGAGCAGACCGTCGACATAGAGCCGCCCCTTGCCGATCTCGAGCGTATTGCCGGCAACGCCGAGCTTGAATGCATCCGGGGTCGTCGAGGACACCGTATCGCGGTCGAGAATGTCGCTGGCGAGTGCACGCAGCCTGCGATCGAGGATCGCCATTAGCTCGTTGGCGTCGCCGTCCAGCAGCACCGCGCCCTGTTTCAGCTCCACGCCGGCGAAGTCGAGCAGCGGGTCGAGACGAACGCGTGAGAAGTCGGCACCCATGATAGCCTCCGATGCACTCGGTCAACTCGCGAAGAACAGGCCCGCGTGCAGCCCGAAACGTAGATATTCATCGAGCCGCAGCCTGAGATTGGCCTCGCGCTGCGGCTGGAATAATGCGTTGAGCACGCCGATCTCGCTGTCATTGTCGCCGCCGGCGCGGATCGCGAGGCTGGTGGCGCGGCGCAGCTGCCCGTAGCCGGGATCGCCATAGCGAAGCGAGGTGAACAGCGGCAGCGCCGTGGGCGCCGTGTCATTCGGCACGCAATGGAAGCGCCGCGGCGTGATCGAACCCGCGGGCACGTAACAGAAGCGGACGCAACCTTCCTGGCGACGCTGGACCAAGAGCGGCGCGATCCACTTTTCCGCGGGCTTTGGACCAAGCTCTGCGAAGAAGATGGTGTTGGAGGCGAGCTTCAACAGTTTCGTGTGAACCTTGCCGATGACGGTGCATTGGGCGACCGTCAGTTCGGCGCCGGGGCCGCCTGCGGCATCGGCGGCAAAGGCGACGTTCCCCGGCGCGCCGGCATCGATGATGCAGTCGGTCAGCGCCACCTCGGCATCAGTGACGGCGTGGATCGGGCCGACGATGCAGCGCTCCAATGTCACTTTGGCGAAGGGATGCTCGATGATCAGGCTCGGCTCGCCCGGCGAGGTCGGACTGCCGTCCCCATTCAGGGTAAGTCCGGGCACCAGCGTGCAATCGCGCAGCAGCAGCTCCCGCGGCTCGACATCGGCAAAAGCCGCCAGCCGCAACGCGCCGCCCGATATCACGAGCCCGTCGAGCGTGAGGCGACCACGCGCGCCGATGTCGAGCGTGATCTCGCCGCCCGCCGCCAGCAGCGGGCGGGTCTGGTCATGCGCGGCGACCACCACATGGTGCGGCGTGGCGTCGCCGGTCACGTCGTCGACCACAAAGGTCGGCGTCTCCTGGTAGGTCAGGCTGTCGCCGATGATGAGGCGGCCACCGGTCCTGATCAGGTTGAGCTTGGCCTGCCACGCGCCTCCGGCATCGACGGTCTGCTCGTTGCCGATATCGCCCGCGGCGGGCACGCGCGGATACTCGCCGCCGCCGATCTGCCGCGCAGTGCCGTAGTGGAATGTCGCAAGCAGCGGTCCGTCGGCGGGATTGCCGAGCAGCACACGGCCACGCTCGGGATCGAAGCCGATCGTGCCCGCCGTCACCTGCGCCTCATGGGCCCAGCCGATGACATTGCCGCCGCCATCGAGAATGTCGCGGAGATCGCAGACCCGCACCTTGGCCGTCGGCACCGGGATGGGCGGGGTGCCCGGCGTGAAAAACACCAGGCTCTCGCCGTCGCCATAATCGTCCTCGCGCTGTGCGTCCGGCTGTGCGGTTGCCTGTGCGGCGCGCACCGCCATTGCCATCAGCCGCACCGACAGCGGCTCCGGCGCGTTGACCGGCTCGGCGAGATGGGAGATGTCGGACTCGGCCTGCGCGAATCGAAACAGCCGCATGTCCGCGCCGAGCGGGTTGAGACGGAATTTCCGGCCGGTCGCGTCGCCGGCGTCAGGCGTCAGCGGCACCGCCGTGAGCGACAGCGACAACAGCCGCCACAGGAAGATGCCGATGTTGGGAATGTTGTAGCGGCCGGCGCCCGTTCCCGGCCGCCGCATCTCGGCGGTGTGCGCGATGCTGTTGAAGGCGCCGTCGCGCCGGAACAGCGCCGCAGTGTCGCGCAGATTGCAGGTCGCGGGCGCATGCAGGCGGATGTGCTTCATGTATTGCGTGGTGGCGAGCTGTTCGAAAAATTCGACCGCATGTGCCGGCCAGCCGGTGACGTCCTGCGCGAGCTCCTCCAGCATCAGCGCGGTGCCCTTGCGGCGGCGGAAGGCGATGGTGTCGGCGACTTCGGCACGCGGCGAGGTCAGCTCGGTGCCGAGCCCGCGCAGCGGCCGGTAGCCGATGAGATCGCCGATATAGGGCGTCACCCACTCGGCGCAGGTTTCGATGAACTGGTCGTCGTAGAGCTGGTCGATTGACTCTTCCAGCGTGGCGAACTCGCGCGCAAATGCCGCCAATAGAGCCTGGAGCGGACCGGCCTTTGCGGGATCGCCCGCAAGCGCGGCGTCGCGCAACCGGTGCAGCGTCGGCAGCAGGCTGTAGAGCCGTTCGGGGGTGAGGCTGTTCATGCCATCTCCTCCAGGAGGTCGAACGGCGCCGGGTTCAATGTCAGCAGTTCGCTCGGTCTCGCCACGCCCTGGTCGACGTGCATCCGCGAGGCGAGCAGCCGGACCTGGCGCGAGAGAATGGTCTGCGCGAGGGGCGCCGTGCCGCCATAGAGCTGGACGAGGTCGACAGCGATGACGCCGGGCACCGATTGTGCCGCCGCGATCACGTCGGATTGCTGCACCGGCTGGCCGAGCTCACGCGCGTCGAAGGTGAAGTGCGCGCGCAGCGCCGCCTCGACGGCGGTGAGCACGGCCTTGGCGTCGAAATCGGGATCGCGCTTGACCTTCAATCCGATCCGGAAGGTGCTGGCTTGGTAGGGCAGCAGCATGACGGCGACATGCGGATCGCCGCCGGCCTTCAGCGCAGCGAGCAAATTGGTCCATACCGAGCTTGTCGAATTGACGGGAGCGCCGGGTGGCCCCGCGATCGTGATGGCGATGGTCTTTCCGCGCGGCAGTTGCAACACCTGCGCCTGCGCCTTGGCAATGCCGGTGAAGGCGCGGGCAAAATCCTCATAGTCAAGGACGGACACGACGCGGCCGAGCGTGCGGGCGCCGAGCGGCATGCTCCGACGCGCAGCGTCCGCCGGCTCCGGATCGTTGCCGCCTTCGGCCGCGAACGGGTTGCTGACGCCCTTGAGCCCGAGCGGACGCGACAGCAGTTGGCTCAGCGTCTCGGCGCGGACATTGCCGGCGACCCCGATGCCCTTGCGGTAGGTGGCGCGGACGTTGTTGAGCCCGCTCGGCAGCCGCGCACCGCTGGCGCCGTCGCCGAACTTCACGAGATTGCGCGCTTGCTCGTCAATATCGAGCGCAAAGACGCGATCGGTCGCGGCTGTGCCGAACAGCGTCGCGCGCTCGTGCCATGCGATCTGGCCGACCCGCAACGTCAATTCGCTCGCGGCACCGCTCTCATTGGCGGCGGCGCGATAGGTCAGCGGCACCTGTTTCAGCTCGAATTGCTGGAACGGCTGGGCCGCATCGCCCGAGCCGAGGATCTGAGTCACCGTCTCGCCATGCGAGGCCGGCACCACATTGCCATGAACGACGACGCTGCCGCGGTCGAGGCTGCCGGCGAGCGGCGGATCGATCTGAAGCATGCAGCGGCCGGCATCGACAGCCTGGGCGGATACGAGGTTAGCCTGCACGACGACGGCCTGGCCGTCGGAGACGCGATTGCCACGTACGATCAGCCGTCGCCCTGCAATGAGGCCATCGGCACTGACGGGCGCCGGGATGCTGTTGCCGGTCGCGGCATCATCGACGGCGTAGGGCGCAAGCGCGAGCTGCTCGGACTGCACGAAGGCCGTGATGCGACGAACTTGGTCCTGATAGCGGTCGTAATGGGAGCCACGCAATTGCAGCCGGGTGACCTTGCCGGCCAGCGCGAACTCCGCGCGCGACGTCTCGTCCGCATCGGCGATCTGGTAGACGTCGAGATGCGGGCCGAGATCGAGGATGACATCCGACTTGCCGAAGGCCTTGATGATGACCTGGATGGAGCCCCTGGCTGCCATCGAAAGCACGACGTAACCACCGGCGCGGACCTCGGAATAGACCGTATCGAGATCAATGAAACCGCCGCCCTGGGCCGAGCCCATCGGCGAGATCGTGTAGTCGGGCCACTCCGGCGCGCCACTCCCGCTCGGATAGTTATTGCGAAAGTCCGTCGACATCGACTTCCACATCGGCGCGTTGTGGCCGAAGGGTGCTGCCCGCTTGCGCAGCGCATAGACCTTCGAGTTCTGGGCGGCCGTGACCCCGGAAAGACCGGCTTGCCAGGTGATTTTGGTGCGATCGAAATCCGATTGCAGCTCGACACTGTCGATGAAGCGGAAATCGCAGTTGCTGTCATTCGTACCGGGATTGAAAGCATCGCCGACGATCAGCAGCGCATCGCCCGGCTTCAGATTGTTGCGCTGGCCGGCGAGGTACATGACCGTGTCGCCTTTGTCCGGTCGGCGTGTCTCCGCCAGCCACGGTCGGATCGCATTCCAGGCCGGCCGTGCGGCGTCCAGTCGCTCGACCGTTTCGAAGGTCTGCGGCTTCTCGTCCGGCCCCGGTACGCTCTGCACTTTCGTGCCGATCTCGATCGACACTTGAGCGGGCACGCCGGTGACGAAGCTGCCCGGCTCGGGCGACAGTTTTGGCGGCGGCGCGGGCGGCGTTTCCAACGTGAAGGCAAGCCATGTCTCGGCGGCGACGCCGGGCCGCAGGCGGTAGCCGATCAGCCGGCCCATCTCCTGGAGCGAGACGCGCTCCAGCGCAGTGCGGAGATAGGATTCGTTGGCGATGCGCTCCTGGTAGAAGGTGAGCACGTCGGCAGCGCAGGCGAACGCATCGATCAGGCCGATGGTGAAATCGTCATCGGCGCGGCTTTGCAGCTTGCCGAGCGGTGCGAACGCGGCAGAGGACAGCGCAGCGTGCAGGCTCTCGCGGAACTGGGCGTAGTCGCCGACGCGATAGGCGATGGCGGAGAGGCCGTAGCGGTTCGAGATGCCTTGCGGCGTCTCGGCTTCGACACCGGCGCAGCAGCCGCAGCTCTCGCTGCCGGCAGGCAGGGCATGAGGCTTGATGGTTGGGATCGGTAGCGTCATTTGCCGCCTCCCGCCTCGATGATGAGCCGGCCGCGCTCGCGGAAACTCGGATTATTGGCGAGCTGCGCGATCTCGAGGCTTCCGATCGGGATCACCTCGTCATCCAGCGAGGTCGCGAGCGGCGAGATCAGCCGCTGGAATTTTTCCGCCTGAACCGCCTCGACACCCTCGACCGCTTGTGCGGCTGCGATGATGCGGCTGAGATAGACGGGATCGCCGAAGGTGAAATTGTCGGGATGGAACAGGCCGAGCGTGCCGTCGGGCAGCACCGCGCTCGACAACACCACCCGCACGGCCTGCGCGACTTCGGCGCGGAAATAGTCCGGCTTGACGCAGACATGCAGCGTGACGTCCAGCGGCACATAGCGCGGCGGCCGTACGTCGAGGTCGTAGCCGGCCATCCTGAACCGCTCGAGATGGTTGCGCAGTTGCGTAGCGAAGGGCGCGTCGACTACGCCGCCGCCGAAGCGGTCGGGCGTCACGAACACGGTGTGCCAGCTTCCGGTCCAGCGGAACGTTGCGGCCGCGCGCTGCACGTCGGCACGTCGTTCACTGGCGGCGGCGTAATCGGCCGCCGTCACCGCGCGCTCCTGGGTACGGAACGCCTGTGGGGCATCGCGGCGGGCGGCTTCGATGTCCTCGGGCTCGACGCCGCCGGATGCGGGAAGCGGATTGCGTACGGCCGCGAACACGCCGTCCGTGGTGTTGACGATGTGGGCGATGGCTTCGGCGCCGACATTTCCGGATGTGCCGTTGCCGATCCGGTAGGTCGCCGTGAATGCGGTGTCTTCGGCCGGGCGCTTGCCGAGCAGGCCGTCACCGAACCGCAGCAAGGCCTCGCCGTGGTTGTCGATCGCGACCACGACATGCGGCGCGTTGCCGGCGCTGTTGATGAGGTCGCGTCGCGGCAGCCAGTGCTCGGTGATGCCGGCGACTTGTCCCGTGAGATCGACGATGGCAGGCGTGGCGTCGCGCGGCGACAAGAGCGAAAATGCGCTGGCCGCCCACCACGGCTTGTCGTTGCTGACGGGAACGGCGAGCAGCGCGCCGAGATCGAAGGATTGCGTCAACGGGCTGTTTGCCAGCACCGGGCGGAAGCGCGGCGGCAGCATGACGTCCGGGGACGAGGTGCAGCAATTGCCCGGCGCGCGCGATGCCTGCTTCAAGCTGGCGCGCGGCATCACGCCGAGCTGTTCGGGCGATAGCGTGCGGCCGTGATCGACGAGCACGATATTGCCGCGCGCAACACTGATCGCGAGCTCGGGGCGGTCCTCCACCGTCAGGCAAAGCGGGAAAGGCAGCGCGTCGGCCTCGCTCCAGGCGAGCTCGGTGACGTCGACCGGGCCGTCGACCGGAGGCTCGTCGAACAGCCCGCCGGACGGATCGCTCGTAAGCGTCCTCTCGGTCAGCCGCACCGCGCAGCGATGGCCAGGATCGGCATCGGCGGCAGACAACGTCGTTGGGCTGATCACCTCCTCGAAGATCAGGATGCCGCCGATGGCGAGCGTATCAATGTGGCCGCGCAGCGTCGCGCGCGTGGTGCCACGCGGCAGGCAGCATCCGTTGTTGCCCCAGGCATAGAACGCGAGGCTGTTCTGTTGCTGGTCCAACTCGGCGGGTGCGACCGTTTCGAACACCTCGGCGCCGCCTTCGATCGCATCGCTGAGCGCGCGCGAGCCCGGCGTCAGCGCCGCGCCGAGGCCCGGCACACGGGTCAGCAGTTGCGTGCCCTTCGGCAGCGCGATTTTCTGCCCATTCACGTCGAAATGCACGAAGGCGCGGGCGTTGCAGCCCTCGTGCAAATGATAGTCGACCAGCCTCGCATGGCGCCGCACCGAGATGCGCTGCCGCGCGGTGGCGAGATAGGCTTCGTTGGCGACCGCATCCTGACGATAGGCGAGGTTGTCGGCGGCATAGGCGAGCAGCTCGACCAGGGTCACGCCGAGATCCGCCGCCGAACGCTCCTGCCAGCCGGGCACGAGCAGGCTCAGCCTGTCAAGCATCAGCCGGCGAAAACCCTGATAGTCGCGCGCGAGATAGTCGATCTCCGGCCTCAAGCGCGGCACGGGCGGGCACGGCGCGGTGTCTGCGCAGTCATAGTCCGAGGGACATTCGACCTTGAAGGTGAAGTCGATCGCCGACAGCTTCGGATCGAACCCGGCCGGCGGCAGGGCCGAGCCGGAATTGGCGAAGATGCCGAAATTGTAGATCGAATAATCTCCGCTGCTGTCGGTCCGGACGACCAGCGTGCGGGCGAGATCGTCGACGGTGTCGACCAGGCCCGGCTCGGCCTCGGCCGGCAGCGCGTCGGCCGGCGCACACCAGACCACGCCAACGGTCGCGATCCGCTCGCCGCCGGTGATGCGCAGATTGTCCGGCGAGAGCGTGAAGCCGGAATGCAGCAGCCGCACCAGCAGGGTCTGTTGCCGCGGCGCGCCGGGCGGAGAAGCGAGGTCGAGCACCTCGATGAATGCGATGGCGTTGGCGCTGCCCTTGGCCTCGAGCACTTCGAGCCGGCGCGGATCGCAGCAATGTTGCTTCATGCCGCGCCCCCCGGAACCGCAAAGCTCGCGACGTGGCTGGTGCGGTCGGCAAGCACGACGTAGCGGATCTCGACCCGCAGCACCGCATCGTCATTGATCACCTCGACCGAGGTGACGGCGATCAGATGCGACAGGTGCTGATGCAGCGCGGCCTGGGCCAGCATCTGCGTGGTCGCGGCGAGCGTCACCGAATTGGGCTCGAACACCAGCGCCAGGAGTCCCGCGCCGAAATCCGGCCGCATCACCCGCTCGCCCTGCATCGTGAACAGCACCTGCTCGATCAGGTCGCGGATGTGATCGGGACGGCCGGTCGTGGCCGTGCGGCCCTGGTCGTCGAAATGATAGGGGAAATCGAGTTCGCTGCTCACGCCGTCCTCCCCTCAGGTTGCCAGCACGCGCGTCTGCGCCACGACGGGCAGCATCGGGGTGCCCGTCGGCGTGCAGACGGATTGCCCGATCATGGTCGCGGCCGGTGCGCCGCCGATCATCACCCGTGCGGCGCCCACTACCATCTGCGCCGTGACGCAAGGCGGCGCCGAGCCGGTGAGCGAGCAGGCCGCGATCGCATAGGGGCTGGTGAGATTGACCGCGGGCTGGCCCGACAGCATCACGCGCGGGAACGGCGCGATCGGCGTCGCCTGTCCGGCATGGCTGCACAATACCGTGGCGCCGAGATGCAAGACGGGAGCGGGCATGTGCGTCTCCTAGATCACGGTGAGCGCGCCGAGATTCACGTCGACGGTCGGTCCGGTCATGGTGATGACCGCGCCTTTGCCGTTGGAAATGGTGATACCGACGTCGCTGACCGAGATCATCGCGCCCGTCGTGGTCTGCATCAGGATGCCGCCGGTCGGGCCCGGCACGTCGCTGATGGTGAGACCGTTCTTCAAGGGGGTTTGCAGGGTGATGCCGGGGACGCCGGGTGGCACTGCGTGCGCCAGTACCGGCACCTCCGCGGCACTGCCCCAGTAGCACCCGACCCAGATCGGATAGTCGGGGTCGCCGCGCTCGAACTCGATCCAGACCCCGGCGCCGATGATCGGCACCGTGAAGAAGCCGGCATTGATGCCTGCGGTCGGCACGCAAGGCATCGCCCAGCTCGTCGGTATCACGGCGCCGACGTCGGGCACCATCACCTGGATCCGGCCGATCTGAAGCGGATCGATATTGTTGATCACCACCGCGCGATACTTTCCGAAAAGTGGCGCATCGCTCATGTCGGCACCTGCGGAACGGTCGAGATCAGCGCGTTGCGTGCGAGCGAGAATGATTGCTTGTAGGAGCCGCGCTCGATCTCGTGGGTGACGTTCTTGACGTAATAGAGCCCGTCGAACGGGAGGCCTGCGCCGCGCACGCCAACCAGTTGCCGCGACTTCAGAACGCGGCCATATCTGGCGACGTCGAGCTTGCCGCTCCCGAACACGCTGTCGCTGTGCTGGCTGGCGTAAGCGAGCCCCGCCATCAGCGCCTGCGGCGCGGACAAATGCGCGGTGTTGGAGAGCTTCTCGATCTTCGGCGGCAGCGGCGGCACCACGCCGAGCGGCGGGCTCATCGGCGTGATGTCGGGGATCGGCACCGGGATCGGCGCCTTGCTGTTGGCCTCCTGGAAGAACACGATCGGCATGACCTTGCGTTCCTTGTCGAAGTTGAACGAGATTTCCTCGACATTGGTGAGCGCGTCCATGTTGGTGGTGAGTGCCGGCTGCGGCGCGCCAAAGCGGATTTCCGGTCCCCAATAGGCCTTGGAGGCACCGGGCGCGGGACCGGCTTCGAGATAGAAGACGTAGCCGGCTTCACCCGCGAGCTTCTTGACGTAGGCGTAGTCGCTGCCCTTCTGCTGCGGGATCTGCTGGACCGGGATCGGCGGGATATCGAGCACGCTCGGGATCACCATCGGGATCACGCCGAGTGCTGCATATTTGGCAAGGATGGCCAGCACGCGCACCGAGGGCGGCATCGCCGGGAAGGGCAGGCCCGGCAGCTCGATGATGTCCATCAGCGCCGACATGTCCTTGCCCTTGATCACCAGCTTGCCGACGCCGCCGCTGCCCGGCTGTGTCTCGACATTGGTGACCATGCCGTCGATGACGGACTCGGCCATGCCGTTGATGGTGACGATCAGCACCACGCGCAGCAGCGGCGGCAGCGCGCCGCCGCCGGCAAGCAGGAAGATGGTGCGCAGCGGCGAGCGCACCGGCAGGTCGAAAGTCAGCTCGAATCCGCTCTGCGCATCGCCCGATCCGATCTCGATCTTGGCATGGGTCAGCGTCTCCAGCACCTCGCGCGGCGCCGGCACCGGCGCCGGGCCGATCTGGAGCGAGAGCTGGACGCCACCCTGCATCATCGGGAATCGTCTCCCTAAAGCCCGTTCGGGCGCGGGATCTGCACGCGCTCACCGGGCGTGTCGGTGAGTTCGAGCGGATCGGTCACGAAATTGGCGTCGGCGATCCGCCAATACAGTTCGGGGTCGCCAAGCGTTGCGGAGGCGAGCGTGTCGGGCCGGGCGCCGGCATTGACGATGTGTTCGCCGGCGATGCCGATGTCGCGCCCCTGGGGGATGAAGCGGCGCAGCACATAGGCGACACCGGGATCGTCGGCGCTGCGCTTGAGCCGTCCGATCGCGGTGCCGTGATAGCGGCTGTTCGGCGGAAAACTATTGTCCGGAAACGCGCCGGCATCGATCAACATCTGGACGGGATCCGAGGACATCATGTGCTCCGTCAGGGCAGGCTGGAAAGACCAAGCGAGGCCAGTGAGGCGCTCCCGGTCAGGCCGGCGAGCGTCTCGCGATTGCGCAGGTAATTGAGGAAGATGGTGCCGCCACGATGCGAGAAGCCGAGATCGTCGGTGCTCATCACATGCAGCCCGAGCGAGACCTTTGCGCGGATCGGATTGAGCGCGGGATCGAACGCTTCCTCGACGATGGAGAACTCGGCGACGCGCACCGGCGCGACCCGGTTCTTGCTCCAGACGAACAGAGTGAGCGGCGCCTCCGGCGGCAGGATCTCGAGCGTGCCGCCATCGGCCTGGCTTGCGATGCCGAGCAGATCGTCGACGCTCGGATTGACGAGCGCCTCGAGCACCGCGAGCTGCGGCGCGATGCCGAAGGCGACCGCATTGGCGTGCGCGTCGGGATCGGCGAGCTGGTCGGTAGCGTCGATCTCGGCGTCGAGCTTGATGGTCTCGATCGCGGGCCCTTTCAGCCGGAACGGTTGCGCCCGCCCGCCGGCCGAGCCGTCGCCGCCGGTGCCCTGCACCTGGTAGCTGCGGCTCAGCGTGTCCGGATTGTACTGGAGCGCGATCTGCCGTCGCACCGTGCCGCCGCCCGGCGCCAGCACCACGAGGCCGCCCTTGATCAGTTTTGGGGACGAGGTGAGGCCGGTCATGGCAGGCGATCCCCCGATGGGCCGCGCGACGGTGGCAGCCGTTTCATCTGAAGGTCGAGCCGCAAGTCGCGCTGATAGCGTTCAAGACTGCCCGGTGCGAACGCGGCAATCCGGAGCGTCGTATCGACGGCGCGGTTGACGTAGAGCGTCAGGCCCCGCTGCGCGTACACGTATTCATTGGCTTCGACCTCGAACGTCCCCTGGAACGAATTGAGCCTTGTCTCCGGCTCGCCGAGTGCGTCGAGCAACGACGGCAGCGGCTCGACGAGGACGACGTCGGTCGCATCGATCAGCACCACCGTGCCGTCGTT
This sequence comes from Bradyrhizobium sp. LA6.1, assembly GCF_040547805.1. Lineage (NCBI taxonomy): Bacteria > Pseudomonadati > Pseudomonadota > Alphaproteobacteria > Hyphomicrobiales > Nitrobacteraceae > Bradyrhizobium > Bradyrhizobium sp. LA6.1. Next base: position 34,813 of record NZ_JBEPQK010000011.1, read on the forward strand.
TGCCCATACCCGCGCGCCTCGCGCGAAGCCTGCGGCCGCGGCGTTGAACCAGTCGGTCCGGTGCCTGGCGCTGCCGAGCGCGCCCTGTCCATGCCAGGAGCGGTCGAGATCGAACACGGCTGCGACGTCGTCGAGGGAGGTCGGGTGCGCGAGGCCTGCGAACGAACGCAGGTCGCGGCCGGCGAGCAGCCGCAGCGGTGACAGAGCGAGATCCGACGGGCGCGCGGCTTGCATCGCTCAGCCTCCGATCTTCTTGACGTCGCCCTGGAAATAGGCGGCGTAGAGGTTGCGGATGCCGACGACGTTGACGAGCTTCACCGCCTCCGCATACGAGGAATAGCGTCGGCGTGATGCCGGCTGCACGGTGATCGGTTTGAGCTTTGCATATGCGGGGCCCTCAACCGCCTCGCGCAGCTTGGGATCGTTGACCCGCGGTGCGACATTCTCCCAGGCGATCTCGTCGAAGAGCGAATCGACGCCTTCGATCAGCGTATTGTTTTCGTTGGAGCCGTCGCCGAAAGTATTGGCGAAATTGTCGTATTCCGTGGTCCGCAGCGTGTGGATATATTCGTGGATCAGCGTCTGGAACATGTCCCACAGGAAATCGCGATCTTTGTCCGAGTCGGCCTTCTTGAAGATCTGGATGTTGATGTCGCCGAGATTGGCGGAGGCATCCCAGCCGCGGTCGATTTCGTTCAGCTTGTCGACCTGCGCGGCCGTGCTGGTGAAGTCGTCGGCGATCTGGTCGAGGATGATCGCCTCGTCGCCCACGGGATTGTTGCTGGCATCGAAATGCGGTGAGGCATTGAGCTTGCGATTGATGGCGCGCACGCGGTCGTTGGCCTGAAAGAAATACCGCATCAGCGCCTTCGCCTTGTCGCGCTTCTCGGTGCTGTCCATGCCCGCGAGCTCGGCCTCGGTCTCGGCGAACAGGTCGTGGATGTTGCCGCGCGCGCCGAGCGTATCGGCTTTCAGCTCGGGATGCTTCGACTGGTCGTAGTACTCGCCGAACACCTTGTCGGTTTCGTCCTTGCTGGCCTTGCCGATCCGCTCGAACTCCGCAAGCTGGTGCACCTTGTTCGGATCGCCGTGCTCCGCGGTCCCCTTGTCCTTGACCATTTCATCCCAGTAGTCCTGGATCATGCCGGGCATCAGCAGGCGCAAGGCGTCGTCGTACTTCTTCTTGCCCGCCGGGGAGTTGTCGAATGGCAGCGGGCTGCTGGGGTCGGGCCTCAGCGCCACCGCGATGTCTGCCTTCTTCGCGGCATCGGGTTCGACCGTCGTCGACAGATCGCCGGCGCTGGTGATCAGCGTGACGTCGCGGAACACGCCCTGAAGCATGACGTCGTATTTGTCGAGGATCCTTTCCGTCGCGTCAGCCTGCTGTTTGAGCGTTGCTTTCTTCGCCGGATCGCTTTCGTCCTCGGCCTGGTCGCTGAGGAGGTCGAACCGGCGGGCGATGTCGGCGCGCTCGCGGCCGAGTTCCTCCGTGGCCTTCGCCCGCTCGGCCGGCGCGAGCGCGAACACCTCCGCGGCGATGGTGGCGACCTCGTCGTGGCCCGCTGCCGTCGCAATCCGGATCTTGATGGCCATGGCATCGTAGGCGAAGGTCGGCGCGCCCTTGCCCGGTTCGCCCAGCGGCTCGACGTCGCCCTTGGCGAGCGCGTCGCGTCCGCCGCGAAAGCGGGTTGCGAAGAAGCGCTTCAACCTCTTGTACTCGGCGCCGTCGATGTCGGATTCGAGCTCGGTGACGCTGAGTTTGCCTGAACCGAACATGATCCTCAGTGCGGCGATATCGCTCAGCTCGAGCAGGTCGAGGATCGCGTTCTCGTCGTCATCAAGTGTGGGGCCGTCCTGCATCTCCAGGATCAACAGCGCCTTTTGGACTGGATCGAGCTTGAACTCGGCCTGGCCGGCTTTCCACCGACGGACGATCGCACGCGCCTTGTTGTCGCTGTCGAAGCTGCCTTCGATCGCGGCGGACTTGGTGATCTTTTCGAGATAGGCGAGCAGCTCCTTGTCGCCGAAATTGCCCTCGGCGCCGAAGAACACGGCGATCGATTCGTACCAGGCGAGCCGCTGCACCGCCGCCGGCGACACGGTCGCGCCGCGCTGCTGCACGACATGGGCGAGCTCGTGCGCCAGAATGTGCCGGCCACGTGGGCTTTGCGGATTGTATGCGCCGTCGCCGAACACGATGTGGGCGCCCGCGGTGTAGGCGGTTGCGCGGATCGCACGGGCCGAGGCTGCGGCCTGCGCGTCGGTGTGGATCCGCACATGGCTGAAGTCGGACCGGAATTGGCGTTCCATCGTCTCGCGTGTCGGAGCGCCGAGTGGCGAGCCTGCCGATCCGACCACCGCGGATACCGCGCCCGGCGCGGCCTGTCCCGTCGTGCCAGCAGAGCGTGGAAGCGGCGACAGCACCGGGGCCGGGCCAGCCGGCTGCGATGGCCGCAGGGCGTTCTCGGCCGCGTGCTCGGCTTCGCTCTCGAAGCGGTCGCGGGCCGGACGAAGCTCGAGCGAAGGCGCATGGGCCGGCGAGGATTGCTTCGGCACTGCCTTTGGTGCGGCATGCACGGTCATAGCTTGCCTCGCGGAGCGCCGGCGCCGGATGTCGTGGTCAATCGTGCCGCGATCCGATCGGCGACGGCGCGCGGCGCCTCGGCATGGACGGCGCTCGCCTCGTTGGCGGACCCCGTGAGCCGCTGTTGCAAGGCCTGTCCGATTGCGTCGGCAAGTCCCGCAGCTTCGGAGTGTCGCGACGCATCGACGACGAGACGTCCAATCCGGATATCGATAGCGGCGTGTTTCATGGCCCGACTCCCGGCCAAGGCCGCTCGAGCTTGGAGAACTCGGCACGCACCGCGGCATTGATCGCGTCCTGCTCGATCCGTCCGCCGCCGGCGGCGGCCAGGAAGGCGGCGTTAAGCGCGATGGCGCGGATGTTGCCGCCGGTCAGTTGCAGTCTGGCGAGGCCTGCGAAATCCACCTCGCCGAGCGGTGCATCGGAGGGGAACTGCATGCGCCACAATGTTTCGCGCGCGGCAGCGTCAGGGTAGGGGAACTGGACCACGTAGCGGATGCGGCGCAGGAAGGCGCGGTCGAGCGCGCTCTTCATGTTGGTGGTGAGGATCACGAGCCCGCGATAGGTCTCGATCCGCTGCAAGAGGTAGGCGATCTCGATATTAGCGAAGCGGTCATGGCTATCGCGCACCTCGCTGCGCTTGCCGAACAGCGCATCGGCCTCGTCGAACAGCAGGATGGCGCCGCTGGTCTCCGCGGCCTCGAACAGCCGGCTCAGATTCTTCTCGGTCTCGCCGATATATTTGCTGACCACGCTGGCAAGATCGATGCGGTAGAGATCAAGTGCGGCCGCGCTCGCGATCGCTTCGGCCGCGTAGGTCTTGCCGGTGCCGGATTCGCCGGCGAACAGCGCGGCGGTTCCGAGCCCGCGGCCGTTATGCGCGGCAAAGCCCCAGTCGCCATGGACGCGCGGCCGGTGCTGCAATTCATTCGCGATGGCGCGGAGCTGCGCGGTTACCACCGGGGGCGCGACCAGGTCGTCGAAGCCAACGCGGCTGTCGATCCGCTGCGCCAGCGTGTCAAGCCCGCCGCGCACCGCGGCGCGGCAGAGCCGCCATACCGCCGGCCCGAGCAGAGCGGGATCGGCCTGGGTCTCGGCGAGGGCTTCGGTGACCACGAGGCGCAGGTCGGCGGCGGGGACGTCGAACTGCCGCAGCGCCGGGCGCAGCGCGGCTGCGAGCGCGGCGGCCTGCTCGCGCGTAAGCCCGCGCAAGGCTGCGACCTGCCGCGCGGCGGCCGGGGCATCGGCGACCTGGAGCCGCAGCATGCGGCGCTGCCGCAGTCGCGACAAGCGGGCCGGCTCCGGCGCGTTGAGCACGATCGCGGGTCCCATCAGATGGGCGAGCAGCGTCATCGCATGCGCCTCGGCATCCGCCGCCTCGATCGGGCGGTCGAGCTCGAGCGCGATGATGGCATCCGAGAGCGCGGCCTCGCGGTCGAGCAGACGGGCGATCTCGGCGAGCTCGCGCGGATCGTGCGGCAGGTCGCGGGCGTGCAACCACAGGCCGTTCGCACCGAGGCAGGCGAGCGCGGCGCGCGCGAGGTCGCGCTGCGGCTCGATCTCGCCGCGAGCGTGACCCAGGGTGGCCAGGGCGGCCGCGCCCGTGCCGAGCGCGTGCGCGATCGTGTTCGCCTGTGGTGTATCGGGCTCGATGGATCCGACCGGCTCGCAGCGAACGAGCCCGATCAGGCGGGCATCCATCGCGGGGACGCCGGTCAGGTAGTGCAGCACGCGCTCGTCGATCTGGATCGGGCGGCGCGGCGGCGCCTCGCGGCCCTCGCATGCGATCAGGCGCCAGCGCCGCAACGGCCGGAGCGGCGAGAGCGCATCCCAATGTGGTTCGCTCAGCATCTGCATGGCGAAATTGAACGTCGGCTGCGTGCTCGCGATGGCTTCGGGCGCTTGCGCCATCGCCACGCCGACGAGGCGACGCAGCGCACTGTCGAGCTCGACGCCGGCCGCGAGCAGCACGACGTCGCGCTCGAACGCCGACAGGCCGAACAGCTTGGTCAGCGCCTCGAGCGCGGGCTCGAAATCATCGGCGCATTCCGGCGGAGGCGGCTCGGCGTTGGCCGATGTATCGCGCAACTGCCGTGCGAGGCGCCCGCGCAGCGCAGCGAACTGCGCCGCCAGCCAATGCTGGTTGCGGCTGGCCCAATCGAGCACGGGCTGCGCTTGCGGTCTGTCGTGCATGTTCATGGCGGCACGCTCAGGGTTTGCGAGGCATCGAAAGCGGGCGCATCGCCGCTGAGATCGAGCAGGAGGCTGTCGACGCCGTCGATGCGCAACCGCGCCGGATAGGCCCCGGCGGGAAGCGTCGCGGGGAAGTCGAACACCAGCGGATCGGTGGCCGCGCTGCGCGGTTTGGCGGTGGCTTCCGCCGTGCCGAGGACGAGGCTCGCGCGCTGCCGCGGCTGCACCTGCGGCCGCGAGAATAGGGTGGCCGTGACGCGCAGCGGCGCAGTCTTGCGCAGCACGGTCGCTGCGGGCAGCGAAAGTCCGGCATCGGCTACAATGACCAGTGCTGGGGCGATGACCAGGGCCACCGCGTTGGTCTCGCGCTCATTGGCTTCGCCGGCCGGCAGCAGGCGCAGCGTGAGGCTCCATTGCCCCGGCGCGAGCGCTGCCTGCGCGGCAGCATCGTTCGGCAGCGTCACGGTGAGCTCGGTGCCGTCGTCGTTGGGTGCGCCCGGCACCAGTTCAAAAGGCGCCGGAAATAGCGGGTGCGCCAGCCGCACATGAAAATTGCTGCCGCTGAGGCGAATGCCGGAGAGCACCACGGGCTCGCCAAGCCGTGCGCCGGCCTGCTTGTTCTGCGGCGTCGCCGCAAACAGCGTCGGCAGCGGAGGCAACGTGTCGGGATTGACGACGACGCCGCGGTCGCGCTTGGTCGCGGGATCGATGATCCCGCGCGACAGCACCGGCAGCGGCGAGACTGCGGGCTTCGTGGCTTCGATCAGCACCACCGACACCACATAGGCGGCCGTCGGCCGGTAATGCGACTGGATGGCCGCCCATAGTCGTGACATCTCCTCCGGCCCCATCACAGCCGGCGTGATCTTGATCAACTCGGCCTGATCGGCAAGGTCGGCGGCAGCGAGCGCCTGGAACGCTGGCGGCAGCATCGCGACGTCGAGCGGATTGGGATTGAGCGCGCGCTGCACCGCGGCGCGATCGAGCACCGGGCGCTCGTGCAACAGATGCATCCCATAGCCGAGCAGGATTTCGGCCTGGCAGTCGACCCGCGCGTAGGCCGTCAGCAGATAGTGCAGGTCGAGTGCGAGCGGTGCGTTGGTCAGTCGCTCGCCGCTGGTCGAGGACCGCGACGGCAGGGAGCGGTTGCGCCAGCCCGGGTTCGGCGTCACCTGATGCAGGAACAGATTGAGCCGCGGCTGCTCTTCAGGGCTGGCGAGGTCGATCGTGTCGGGCGCAACCGCACTGACATTGACGGTGCCGCCGACCGCGGGCCCGGCCTCGATCAGCCCGTTGTCGAGCAGGTTGCGCAGCACTGCGCTGACCGCGCCGATCGCGAGCGGCGAACTCATGCGCGGCCTCCGGGTCCAGGGCGGCGCAGATAGTCGGATAGCGACACCGACGGCTTTGATGCGGGCTTAACGGCGCGTGCCGTGCGTGGGGGCTCCGGCGAGCGGATGTCGATGCGGTCGATCGTCACCTTGATCACCGGCGGTGTCTCGCGCCGGCGCTGCGCCTGGCCGGCGAGCACGGTCTGGCCGAGCGGAAGCGCCGGCGGTGTTGCAGCTTCGTTTCGGGGGCGGGGCGTGTCGCGCAAGACCGTGTCACGCGGCTGTGTGCCGCGCGGCGGATCGCGCGGGTCGGCAGGCAGAGGGGCATCGACAGGCGATCTCGACGGCGCGTCGGTCGATTGAAGCGGCGGCGCGGCAGCTGCGACCTTGGCCTCGAGACGCAACGGTGCGCCTTCGTTGTCCGGCTCCATTTGTCTGCGCTGCGGCGCCTGCACGCCAGTGGCAGGATCGTCTGCGCCGGTGATGTTCGGCAATGCCGCCGGCGAGGATGCCGGTGTCTGCCTTTCATCCCGTGTCGTCTCGTGCATCGGAGCATCGTCATTCCGGGGCGGGGCGGCAAAACGCGGCGGCAGGGCAACGCGTGCCGCGCCGGGAATCGGTTCGCAGCGGCCGATGCGTGCAAGATTTTGCAGGAGGCCCGTCATGACGCGCCCGCAAGTTGCAGGTAGGCGGCGCGGCGGGTGTGCGGCAATGCCAGCACCTCGGCTTCGCTCCAGCCATATTCGCGCGCGAGCGCGTCGACTTCGAGCAGGGTACGCTCGGCCGCCGCCTGCACCTCGGCCCAGAGCGCCGGCGCGATGTCGATCACGGCCTGCCAGGCGTGGCCGCAATCGGGGCAGTCGAGCGCAAAACTGAGCACCGCTCCGGGATCGCAACGTTCGAGCTCGGCTTCGACCCTATGCAGGATGTCCTGCGCGGCCGGCGGCGCGTCACCGAGGCAGCGCGCGAGCAACAGTTTTGCCGCGGCGGCGGAATCGCAGGTCGCGGCGACGCTTGCAAGATCGGAAAGCGTCGGCAGCCGCAGCACCAGCTCCCGGCCCCCGTTCGTGATACGCGGCGGCACGGCGTCAGCCGGTGGAGCAAGTCCGTCCGCGAGCATTGCACTGTCCGCCGTGAACTCGCAGTCGGTGTGACAAATGGGGCAGGCGGCGCGCAGCCGCCACGGCGCGCCGAACAGTCGCGTGCGCAAGGCCAGCAGCGCGGCATTGCCTGTGCCGATCGAGTCCGTCGGCGCTGCGCCCGCCGCCGCGAACAAGGCATCGTCGCGCTGGCGCTGCGCGCGGCCGGCGGCCCGGTCCCACAGCGCCAGGATGTCCTGCTCGCGTTGTGCGGTGGCGGAGAGCATGGGCGGCCTCAGGCCGGATCGGTGAAAGTGGGCTCGGACGGCTCGGCGACGGCTTGATCGCGCTCCCATCCCTCGTTCTCCAGCTTGATGTGCTGGATCGCCACCGCATTGGCGTTGGCGTCGAGATCGGGCAGCGACTGGTATTCGGAGACCCAGCAGCGGAATAGCTTGTAGGCGAGCGCGAGCTGCCCGGCCTCGTTGTAGACCTCGAGGATGATGTCCTTGCGGAAATCCTTCAGCGAGACCTCGGCGCCAAGTCCTGCGCCGAAATGCCAGACCTTGTTGGCCCATTTCTCGAACTCGGTGTCGTGGGTGACACCGCGATCGAGCGTGATCGCCTCGAACTTGCTGCGGCCGGGCGACTTGCGTCCCGTCGAGGGATCGCCGCCCTCGCGGTGTTCGACCACTTCGGTGGTGCGTTTCAGCGCCGACACCTTGCTGATGCCGGCGACGTAGCGGCCGTCCCATTTCACGCGGAACTTGAAGTTCTTGTAGGGATCGAAGCGCTGCGGATTGACCGAGAACTGTGCCATTTGCTTGCCTCAGGTGTCTTTGCCTCAGGTTTTCCTTGCCTCAGGTTGGAATGTCGCCGGCGATCTGCTGGATCTTGATGACGACGAACTCGGCGGGCTTCAGCGGCGCGAAGCCGACGATGATGTTGACGATGCCGAGATTGATGTCGGCCTGCGTCGTGCTCTCGCGGTCGCATTTGACGAAATAGGCCTCGCGCGGCGAGCGGCCCTGGAACGCGCCCTGCCGGAACAGGCCCTGCATGAAGGCGCCGATGTTGAGCCTGATCTGCGCCCAGAGCGGTTCGTCATTGGGCTCGAACACCACCCATTGCGTGCCGCGGTAGAGGCTCTCCTCCAGGAACAGAGCCATGCGCCGTACCGGAACGTATTTCCATTCCGAGCCGCGGTCGTTCTGGCCGTGCAGCGTGCGCGCGCCCCAGACCACGTTGCCGTAGACCGGCAGCGTGCGCAGGCAGTTGACGCCGATCGGATTGAGCTGGCCGTTCTCGGCGTCGCTCAAGCTCAACGCGAAGCCGACGCCGCCGTTGACGCTGGCATCGGTGCCGGCCGGCGCCTTCCAGACCCCGCGCGTCGCGTCGGTCCGGGCGTAGACGCCGGCGACGAAGCCGCAAGGTGGAAAGTCGCGCACGACGCCGGATTGCAGCGGATCGGCCTGCATCACCCACGGGTAGTACAGCGCGGAGAAATTGCCGTCCGAGCCGGTCAGGCCGGCCTCGCCGTTGGCGCCGCTCATGTTGGCGACCGTCTCGTTCTGGAGGCTGTCGATGATCAGGAACGCACGGCGGACGTGGCAGCGTTGCTGTAGCTTGGCGAGTGCGCCCTGGGTTGTTGAATTGACGTTGGTGAGGCCGGGCACGCAGACCAGGTTGAAGATGTCGATACGATCGACGATCCCGCCGGTCGCGAACAGCGGATCGATCGCGCTGACGAACGGACCGTCATTGGCGGAGAGGACCGTGCCATCGGCGCCGCCCGCAAATGGTTTCGTGGCCGGGGTCGGGACCGTCGTTGACGCCGTGGTCAGCTTGTCCATGAAGGCGGAGCGGCCGTTGACGACGCTCGGCGCGTAGCGCGGATCCGCCTTGTTCATCGACAGGTCCTGGAACGTCTCAACGATGTCAGTGCTCGGCGACGGGCCGATGACGTCGAGCCGGAAGCGGGTGCTGTCGTCCGCACGCAGCGTCAGTCGGACGCTGTAGGAGTTGGCCCACAGGCCCGGAGAACTCGCCTCGATACCGAGATCGTTGATCGCGCAGGTCGCGGTCTTCGCGTCGTTGGCGGGCGTTCCCGGATTGAACAGCGCGATCCGCACGACGTAGGCGTCGCTGCCGCCGTTGTCGAAGAATTGGCGCACGGCGTAGCCGAGATTGGCGCGGCGGTCGAGCCCGCCATAGGCGCGCTCATAGTCGGCAAAGCTCGAGATGCGCACGGCACGGTCAACGGGGCCGCGCGGCGCCCAGCCGATGAACAGCGCGATCGACGTCGCCACGCCCGAGATCGAGCGCACGCCGCTGGAGATTTCCTCGATATAGACGCCGGGTTGCAGAAGGGCTGAGGGCATGTCGGCTCCTGTGATTTGGCGGTCCGTCTCGCTTGGTCAGACCGCGGCGATGGTCTTGCCTGGCCGGCGGGCGCGCCGCTGGCGCGGCCGGCGCCTCGGGCCGGGCGGATCCCGAATGGCTTCCGACAGGGATTGCGTCGTAATCTCGGTGATGGCCGTGCGGTGCGGCCGCAGCTCGTAGAGCGCGCCGCTTTCGCCGCTTGCGACGATGGTGACGACCTTCATCCGCGGCCGGCTGTGCAGAAGGCTCGCGAGGCTGTCGCGCTCGTCCGGGGCCTTCTGCGCCACCACGAGGACGTCGGCCCGGGTGCGGCGTGCCTCCGTTGCCAGATTGGCGTCGTCACTCGTCCCGACTACGGACAACGCCGGATCTTTCGCGACGACATGCTCGAGAAGATCGGTCATCAGCCTCGGAAATCCCGCAATGAGGATGCGTCTCTGTCGCAATGGCCACCTTTTGCGGTGAGCCTTGCACAAGGCGCGACGGCGCGATTGAGCCAAAAGGTCTAGCGAGGATGGAGTTGATGGTCCGGACCATGCCCGCGGCGGTGAGACCGCGATGATGCAAACGGCGCGTAATTCACCGCGACATGGCGGCTTCGCGCGCGATGCCGGCTCGAAGGATCTAGGCCGAAAGGTCTAGCGGGTCTGGATCCGCGATGATGCAGACGCGGCCGCGCCGTTCGCGTGCAGATGCTTGCTGATCTCGCCGCGCCGGCGAATCTGCAATTTGCTGAGCACGTTGTGCATGTGGTTCTTCACGGTCGAATTGCGGATCCGCAAGGCTCGCGCGATCTCTTTGTTCGACAGCCCTTCGCCGACGAATCGAATGATCTCGTGCTCGCGTGGTGTCAGCGTATCGACGCCGGCGGCCGACGCTCGCGTGACGGTCCGCGCAGAGAGCAGCGCGAGGCGGCCGAACAGGGCGGCGGCGACCTTGGGCGAGCACACGAGCTCGTCGCGCATCGCGTTATGGACGGCGGCGACGACGTCGCTGATCGAACCCTCGCGGAGCACGAAGCCGGACACACCGGCCTCTGCGCAGGCCAGGATATCCTGCTCGGCCTCGGCGACCGCGATGGCGACGACCTTCAACGCGGGCGCCAGCGCGCGGCACGCCGCCGATTGCCGCAAGCCCTGCGGCGTCGCTATGTCGACCAGCAGCACCTGTGAGCCGCTGTCGACGACTTGCTCAGGCGGGGTCGCAAGATCACCGTGTCCGGCGATGCGTAAGCATTCCTGCCGGGCCAGGCAGGAACTGAGGCCTTCGCAGAGCAGGCGCACGTCGCTGAGGATGAAGAGGCTGATGGGTATGAGGCCGCCGGCGTCCGGCTCGGCGGGCGGCGGTGATGCATGCGAAGCGGTGAGGTGGGAATGCGGCGGGGCGTGGCGCCCTGCCGAAAATGACGCATTGGACGACATGCCTGCCTCCCGATTGCCAACTCACAACCGTGTTTGCCGCCGCGCCCAGTTGAAGGCCACCAAGATCAAAAAGTTGTATATTTAATATCTTTCCCCTTGAAATTGAGTATCGCGCGTTTTGACGTCGCTGACAAGCACCGACACGGCATCCCGACATGTCGGGGGCGTTTCGACGCATGTGAAGCGGACGATTGACAGGCAGCAATTTAATTTATCAGCGCTGCGCGTGCGGATTGAGATCTGGCCTCTCAGGCCACGACCTTGGCGCCGGCGTCGCCGAGACGCTGGTGTTCCTTTGCGAGATGATCGCCAATCGCATCGCCCGACATCGGCTTTGCGAAGTAGTAGCCCTGGATGAAGTCGCATCCCAGGCGGCGCAGGCTGTCGAGCTGGGCGCGGGTTTCGACGCCCTCGGCGACGCAAGCGATCTCCATGTCGTCGCACAGGCCGGCGAGAGACTTGATGATCTTGTGACTCACCGGATTGTCGTTGATGTCGGCGACGAAGCTGCGGTCGATCTTGATCTTGTCGAGCGGCAGCCGATGCACGTGGCTCAGCGAGGAATAACCGGTGCCGAAATCGTCCAGTGAAATGCCGCAGCCCATGGCCTTCAGCGTCGCGATCGACTGCTGCGCGCGCACGAAGTCGAAGGTGACGGCGGTCTCGGTGATCTCGAAGTCGATCCGGTGCGGCGGCAACCCGCTCTTCTCGATGATCGAGATCAGCGGCAAAATGCCCTCGGCTGCGCAGACATCGTGAGCGGAGAGGTTGAACGACAGGCGGATGTGCTCGGGCCAGGTCCTTGCCGTCGCGAGCGCGCGGACCAGCAGCGCCTGCGTCAGCGGCCGGATCAGGCCGATGCGCTCTGCGGCCGGAATGAAGTCGGCCGGTGAGACTAGGCCGAGGCGGGAGCTGCGCCAGGACTTCGAAGCCGGCGGTGTGCTCGCTCATCGCGTCCACGATCGGCTGGAACACCAGGTCCATCTCGGTGCTGAAATCGGCGGTGCGGAGCAAGTTCTCGATGACGCCGCGGCTGCGGATCTCGGCCTCGAGCTCGCTCGAGAAGATCACGGTGCGGCCGCGCAGATGGCGCTTGGCGTGATAGAGCGAGTAGTCGGCGCATTCATAGAGCGCTTCGGCGCTGGTCGCCGAGCTTGGGAACAGCGCGAAGCCGATCGAGCAGGACAGCCCGGTATGGGCGGTGTCGAGCTGGTAGGGCAACTTGACCTGTTCGCCGATGCGCTGGCCGAGCCGCATCAAATCGTCATCTTCGGGATCGCCGCACACCACGAGGCCGAACTCGTCGCCGCCGAGCCGGGCAAATTCCACCCGCTGCGGGCCGAAGCCCTCGCAAACTTCGCGGATGCGGCGCCCGGCTTCGATCAGGACGCGATCGCCGACCGAGTGGCCGTAATTGTCGTTGATCGGCTTGAAGCCGTCGAGGTCGATGATCCCCACCGCGACGCGAACGCGCCTGCGCTCGGCGTCGGTGAAGGCGCTCGACAGCTCGGCGAAGAAGCGGCGGCGGTTCGGCAGCTCGGTGAGGGAATCGAGATTGGCGAGGCGGAAGTTCTCGTCCGAGAGCGCTTGGGTTGCCGCCTGCTGCGCCAGCAGCGATTTGCGGCTCGAGACGAGATCGGCGAAGTCGCGGTAGTAGATGAACAACACCGTCACCATCGCGCCTGACACGAGCAGGTTGTTGACCGCGATCGCCTTCAGCGTCGGTTCGCCGGTCGCCCAGAAGAACAGCACATAGGGAACGTCGACGACGAGCGTCACGATCAGCGCCGCGGAACGCAGATGCATCAGCGAGAAGATGCAGCCGATCACGGTCACCGCCATGTAGAAGGCGACCTGGCTCTTGGCGAAGGCATCGCCGTAAGGGTACAGCGCAAAGGACCATGCGGTGAAGCCGGCGCCGATCGGCAATGTCATCCAGTTTGTGGCGCGCAGATTGCGCAGGATATCGGCATCGCTGCGCACGAGATGCCGCTGGCGCAGCCACCAGAAGGTACGCAGCGCCGCGAGCACGGTGAGCACGCTCGGCACGATCATCGTCAGCCAGTCCGGCGCCACGTTGACATAGGTATAGGCAACCGCGATCGTGTTGCTCATCAGGATGAAATAGAGCAGCGGGATCTGCTTCGAGAAGGCGTCGAACTGCGCGCGCGTCAGGTCCGGGTTGTCGGCCGGCACGCGAAACAGCCGCATCGCGGCGGCGAGCTGAGACTTCAAATTGACGACAGGCATTGCAATACGCGCCCCGGATCCCTTCAAAACGGCGGCGATCTTCCACGGCGGGGGTAAAGGGCGCGTTAGGTGGGGCTGCACGAAAAAGCCAGCGCAGGTTGCGCGCGGCTACGGGATTTTCCGGCCGCGTGTATTGGTGAGACCGTGTTAAGGATATCCGGCGGCCGAGGCGCGTGTCTCAGGCACGTCTCGCCCGCGGCCACCTGCAGCTACGATCTGCTAACCATGCGAGATCTTGGCTTTTCACGTCGGCGACGGCGCATGGCCGCGCGGTCAGCCGACGCACGTGCTTGCGCAAGCTACGTCGTGCGAGGTGCCGCAGCAACGGCCTCGTGTCCGCGATAATTCATGAGCATGCTCGGAATAACGGTCGCCGTTCGGTTTGAGCATGGCGGCTATCGCTGGAATGCGGCCGCTTGCTGTTTGACCGCGCGCAGGCGGCCCGCCATACTTTGCGTCAAGGCGAGCCAGAAAGACTTGTCGGCACCGGGAGCTGAAATGACCAATTCTTTGTCCGTCCTTGCGGGGACGTTGATTTCCCTCGTCTCCTTCACTTCAATTGCATTGTCGCAGCCGGCCTGCGTCACCCAGAACATGGCCGTGCCGCCCGGGGCCAACACCACCGACAAGGCGGCACCGTTCTTCATCGACACGACGGGCCTGGATTTCAAGACGGCGCCGCCGACGCGCGATCCCTCGAACCCCAACTATCCGCGCGCGACCGAGCTGCCCGACGGAACGCTGCCGCCGCCCGGCGCCGAGGGCAATTTCATCATCGGGCCCACCCACAATCCAGCGCCGGAGACGATTGCGAAGGAAGGCGTACCACGCGGCACGACAAAATCCTTCACGCTGACGTCGAAAGAGAGCACGATCTATAATCCCGGCCTGATCCGCGACGACGTCGCTGGCTGCACCAATTCGTCGATCATGACGACCGTCACTGCGCCGGATGACAAGTCGCACATGATCGTCACCACCAGCCATCCCGGAATCTGGTCGCGCACGATCGACGTCTACGTGCCGGCGCAATATGTACGCGGCACCGAGGCGCCGTTCATCGTGGTCGGCGACGGCGGCTCCAACGCCTACAAGGACCTCGCCACGACGCTCGATAATCTGATCGCGCAGCGCCGCGTGCCACCGATGATCGCGATCCAGATCGGCAATGGCGGGCAGGACGCGCAGGGCAGCCAGCGCGGCCGCGAATACGATGCGGTGTCAGGCGACTATGCGCAGTTCGTCGAGCGCGAGGTGCTGCCGCTGGTCGAGAAGAACGCCGACGTCAAGTTGACCAAAAACCCCGACGGGCGCGCGACCATGGGCCTGAGCTCGAGCGGTGTGGCGGCCTTCACCATGGCGTGGTTCTATCCCGATCTCTATCACCGCGTGCTGGCCTTCTCGCCGACGATGGTCAACCAGCAATGGCCGCACGATCCGTCGTTGCGTGGTGGTGCGTGGGAATATCACAGCGCTTGGACCGGGCCGGCCACGCCCAACCTCATATCGAAGGCCGGCGTGCTCACGCCGGCCGAGCCGCCCGGCGTGCCGCTGATCGTCGCCGCGCCGGCGAAGCCGATCCGCTTCTGGTTCTTCGGCGGCGACCAGGACCTGTTCTATCCGAACCCCACCATTCCCGATGGTATGCACGACTGGACTTTGTCGAACGCGCTGATGGCGAAGGTGCTGGCGGAGAAGGGCTACCACTACCAGTTCCTGTTCGTGCGCAACGCCAAGCACGTCGACCGGCCGACGATCGCGCAAACGCTGCCGTCGGCGCTGGAGTGGGTCTGGAAGGGCTATCCGATCCCCTGAACGCGAAGCCGCGCGAAATCTAGCGCCCTATCGTCACGCCGGCGGTCGAGCGCATGGCGTCCCGGAGGGTCGTCGCGTTCATGTCGTCAAGGATCTGACGTGTCAGCACGGTGGTCTGGCCGGGCGTGTTGAGGATCGTATCGCCGCGCGAGGTCGAGAGCCGGTCGGCCTTGTAGGGCGCGGCCCGATCGGTGGCGGGCGCATGGTGCGGGCGTTTGCCGGACGCCGCAAAGGCCCCTTGCGAGATGCAGAGAGCGGCGATCACGATCAGGCGCAATGATCTTGCGGGCATGCTGCCTCCCATGTGTCCAAGCCGTCAGCCTAGCATATGGCGGGCATGGTCGCAGAGGACAAGGGTCAGGCGAGAGCGGCCCGGCGCTCCCGTACCGGTTCGCGGGGCCGGTCGGGGTTACGCGGCTCGGCGAGCCGGGTAAAGCTGCGCTGACCCGCCGACGCGGGCGCCTCGACGACGACGCCCTCGCAGACGATCTGCCCGTCCAGCATCCTGAATTCGAGCTTGTCGTAGCGTGGCATGGTCTCGCCGGGCGCGGGCGGCAGCAGCTCGACGCGGCCCTGGATGTTCAGCGTGGCGTCGCCGGCGCCGTGAAGCCGCGGATTCCACATCCTGATCCCGGTCTCCGTCCAGCGCTGCCGGATCAACGTGGCGCGGTCGACGGGTTCCACGACCTTTGTGCGCGTCTTCGGCGCGCTGGGGATCACCGGCGCAGGAGACTCGAGGACCGGCTCCGGCGCGACATGCGTGACGACGCTCGCTGTGTCGGCAGAGGAACCCGGCGCGGCGATCGCTGCGATCGGGGCGGGATCGTTGGCCGGGATCGGCTCGATCTCCATTGTGACGATCGGGAAGGCCGCGCTGTCGATGCTGCTCTCGGAGACCTCCTCCGCCGAGACGTCGCTGTCCGCAAGCGCGACGCACGGGTCCTCCACGACAGCCGGCTCCACATCAGCGACGTCAGAGGAGGTATCGTCGTTGACGGCGAGAGCGGGGGCATCAACCGGAGCGATCTCGATGTCGATAGACGAGACCGGCGTCTCCTTTGCGACGACGAGCTCCACCTCGGCCGAGAGGTCGGGAGATGGATCGCTGCCGATGACGGGCTCGGAAACGTTGGCCTGCCGGCTCTCGGCCTCGACAGGCGACAGCCGCGCCTCTTCAACGATGACGGGTTCAACGATCTCCGGAAGTTCCACAGGTGGGTCGCTGATGACGAGCTCGGGTGCACCGACCGGCTCACTCTCGATCTCGACAACCGGGACCGGTGTCTCTTCTACGACAACGGGTGCGACGCTGGTCTCAAGGTCCGCGGGCGGATCGCTGCTGACGAGCTCAACGGCCTCGCTCTCCACCTCGACTGATGAGACCGAAACCTCTTCGACGACGATCGACTCGACCTCTGTCGGCGCTTCCAAGGATGAATCATCGGCGACGCTGATATCAGTTGACGCTGCGGATGGGCTCTCCGGGATGACAGAGATAGCGGCGCCATCTTCGGCGACCGGAGCCGCAACGGTGATCTCGGTGTCACTGGGCTGCGGGTTCGTGCTGATGCCGTCGGGAGCCGGAACGGCTTCTGCGATGTTGGCGACGATTGCGGGCGAATCGCTTGCCGCGATCGGCGCGACATCGATGCTGCCGCCGTGAGGCAAGGGCCTAAGCCGGGTGAACGCCCATTTCACCGCGGGAATGCGGCGCAGCAACGATATCAGTCTCGAAAGCACAGGGAGTTGTCCAAGAGGTACTCGGCGTGAAGCAATCGCTGATTCGCCAGCAATGCAAAAAACTGCCCCGGCCGTCACATCGATGTCAATGTAGGTGGGACCAATTGCAGAACATCCGTGCCTCCACCGCGCGGGAAAGGGCAACGCGACTGCCGTGTCGGATGCGACAATGCACCACCGCCGGGTTGCGGGCGGTCGCGCCTAGGATGGGCGGGACAGCAATGCAAAGCACGCGCATGTCCGATCCTCCCGACGATAGGATCGTTCCGATCCGCTCGTTGCAAGGCGCCCGGCTCGACGAGCGCTTTGACGCAACGCTTGCGGACCTCGAGGCGCGCCGCGATGAACTCGTGCAAATCATCTCGCGTCTCACCGACGGCTTGAGCGTGATCGATCAGGCCGCCGCTGGCGGATCAGCTCAGTCCGCGCGCGATCTGCTCGATCTGCTGGCCACGGCCAAAGCCCAGCTGAACGAGGTGACGGCCATCATCGAAAAGCTGCGGTCGTCCTGAAGCTCCGGCGACAAGCTTTGGGTTGCCTGGCAAGAGCAGTGGATGAAGGAGCCGGACCCGCAGGGCTACCGCAGCGTCATGCGGTACTGCCCCGGCCGCTGATCCTGCGCCGAATGTCGGACTTCCCTGCGTCATCCTTCCCGCCTAAGTTCAAACGTCTGGGGAGTGAGGACTACGCAATGAGAAAGCTTGCCACCATCGCAGCGGTTCTGGTCTGGTCGACATGCGCATTCGCGCAGGATCGCACCATCACCGTGGCCTCGACGACGTCGACGGAGCAGTCGGGCCTGTTCGGTTACCTGCTGCCGTTGTTCTCGAAGGCGGAGGGCATCGAGGTGAAGGTCGTTGCCGTCGGCACCGGCCAGGCGCTCGATATCGGGCGGCGCGGCGATGCCGACGTGGTGTTCGTGCATGACAGGCCGGCCGAGGACAAGTTCATGTCCGAGGGGCAGGGCGTGAAGCGCTTCGATGTCATGTACAATGACTTCATCATTGTCGGTCCGAAGAGCGATCCCGCCAAGATCGCCGGCGGTAAGGACGTCACGGATGCGCTGCGCAAGATCGCGGCGGCGAAGGCGCCATTCATCTCGCGCGGCGACAAGTCCGGCACGCATGCGGCAGAGCTGAGATTGTGGAAGGAGGCGGGTGTCGATATCGGTGCCGGCAAGGACAGCTGGTATCGCGAGATCGGGCAGGGCATGGGTCCGGCGCTGAACATGGCCTCGTCGTCGAACGCCTATGTTCTGTCAGACCGTGGCACCTGGCTGTCGTTCAAGAACCGGGGCGAGCTTGCCGTCCTGACTGAGGGCGACAAGCGGCTGTTCAACCAGTATGGCGTCATGCTGGTGAATCCGGCAACGCATGCGAATGTGAAGGCGAAGGACGGACAGGCCTTCATCGACTGGCTGGTTTCGCCGAAGGGGCAGGATGCGATCGCTGGCTACAAGGTCGGCGGCGAGCAGCTATTTTTCCCCAACGCGTCCCACTAGCAGGAAGGCGACGGTCGACACCGCCACGCTGAGCGCGAGCAGGATCAGCCCGAGCCCGAGTGCCAGCGGCAGGTCGCCCTTGCTGGTCTCCAGTGCGATCGCCGTCGTCATCGTGCGCGTGAAGCCGCGGATGTTGCCACCGACGATGATGATCGCGCCGACCTCGGCGATCGCGCGTCCGAACGCCGCGAGAAAGGCCGTCAGCAGCGACGTTCGGCCGAGCGCGAACAGCAGGCCGATGCTGCGCAGCGTCGATAGTCCGTCGATCCGCGCGAGGTCGCCATACTCGGCCCAGAGCAGGCTCGCTGGCCGGTGCACCAGCGCGACCACGATCGGGGTCGCGAGCAGGGTCTGCGCGATTACCATGGCGGTCGGCGTGAACAACAGTCCGGCTGCCCCAAGCGGGCCGGACCGCGACAGCAGAAGATAGAGCGCAAGCCCGACCACGACCGGCGGAAGGCCGAGCAGCGCGTTGGTCAGCACGATGACGACCTGTCGCCCGCGGAATCGGGTGATCGCGAGCAGGGCCCCGAACGGCGCGCCGATCAGCAGCGCAACGATGCCGGCGGTCAGGCTGACACGAACCGACAAAGCGACGATGCCGAGCAGCTCGGCATCGGCCTCGCTGATCAGCGTGAGCGCGGCGCCGATGGATCGCGCGAAATCGTTCATCCGGCCGGACGCTGTTGCGCCGGCAGGAGATCAAGCACCAGATCCGAAGGGCGGCAAAGCCTGACGCCGTTCGGGGTCACCACGATCGGCCTGTTGATCAGGATCGGATGTACCATCATCGCTTCGAGCCGCTGGTCATCCGTCAGCGCCGGGTTGTCGAGCCCGGGCTCCGGATAGGGCGCCGCCTTTTCGCGGACCGCCTCGCGCACCGAAATGCGCGCGATGGACTGCTGCAACGGGGCTCGCGAGGGTGGCGTCTTCAAATATTCGACCACGTGCGGCTCGATGCCGGCACTCCCGATCGTGGCAAGCGCGCTGCGCGACGTGCTGCAGTCGGGATTGTGGTCGATGATCACGTCCATTCGAAAGTCCCCGGGCTTGGACCTTCGCGCGTTCTCGCCGCCGCGAGCCGGCAACAGGCTTTCGCGGGACTAAATCACGATTCACGGCGAGATTTCCAGAAGGATCGCGGTCGCGTGGCTGGCAACGTGGATGCCCGGGACAGGCCCGGGCATGACGGCCGCTCGTTTCCAAGCTTCAGCGCTTGACGTTAGCCGAGGCCGAGACCGTGGGGTTTGTCTCGATGCTCTGCTGCCAATAGCGTTCGATCTGGTCGACCAGGGCAGGCGGAAGCGGAACGTAGTTCAGCGTCTCGGCCTGTGACTTGCCGTTCTCCAGCGACCAGCGGATGAAGTCGATGGCCGCTGCCGATCGTTCCTCGGATTTCGGCGCCTTCGGCATCAGCACGAACGTCGTGGCCGTGATGGGGTAGGCGTCTTCGCCGGGCGCGTTGGTGAGCACGAGGTGGAAATCCTTCTCCGCCTTCCAGTCCGCGCTCGAGGCCGCGGCCTGGAACGATGCGGCGTCGGGGACGACGAAATTGCCGGCGCTGTTCTGCACGACGCCAAATGAGATTCTGTCTAGCCGTTGCAGCGCGTAAGTGTATTAGAGATAGCCGATCGAACCGGGCACGAGGCTGACAAGCGAGGCGACGCCGTCATTGCCCTTGCCGCCGAGACCAAGCGGCCACTCGACCGAGGTGCCTTCGCCCACGCTCGTCTTCCACTGCGGGCTGACCTTCGAGAGGTAGTTCGACCAGTTGAACGACGTGCCGGATCCGTCGGTGCGATGAACCACCGTGATCGCAGTGTTCGGCAGCCTGATGTCGGGGTTGATCGCGCGAATGGCCGGATCGTTCCATGATCTCAGCTTGCCGAGATAGATGTCGGCGAGCATCTGGCCGGTGAAGCGGATCTGGCCGGGTTTGACTCCATCGATATTGACGACCGGCACGACGCCCCCGATCACGATCGGGAATTGCATCATGCCGAGCCTCTCCAGCTCCTTGGGATCAAGCGGCATGTCGCTTGCGCCGAAGTCGACGGCCTCTTTCTTGATCAGGCCGACGCCGATGCTCGAGCCGACCGCTTGATAGCTGACGGTGTTGCCGGTCTTCGTCTTGTACGCGTCGATCCATTTCGCCATCACGGGCGAAACGAAGGTTGAGCCGGCGCCCTTGGTCTCGGCCGCCAGGCTTTGCGTGGCGACGAGCAGAGCGGTGAAGAGTACGGGGAGAGTGAGGTGCTTCATCATGCGGCCGAGGCTAGCAGGCCGGGCGCGAAGCAGATGTGGCCTGTGTCACAAAGACGTCTTGGCCCGGTGCTCGCTGGCGCGCCCTCGGCACCCCCTGCAGCGGCCGGGCAAAATGCGCACAAATCAGCCCGCCGGGGCATCAAATCGCACCTCTCCGCGGCGGAAGAGCGGCTTTATTCCCGCCCGGGATGCTTTAAGGAGGGGGGCAGGATCAGGTCGCACCCGCCCGGCGGCGGTGCTAGACCCTGATGCAGGAACAATGGGGCCGGGCCGTCTGGCACGCCCGCAAGGATGAAGGATACGAGGCAATGATCAACACCGTTGGCATCATCGGGGCAGGGACCATGGGGAACGGCATCGCGCAGATTTGTGCCGCGGCCGGGCTCTCGGTCGTGATGGTCGACATCTCCGATGCGGCGGTGAACCGCGGGCTGTCGACCGTCGGCGGCAGCCTCGAGCGTCTGGTCAAGAAGGAGAAGATGTCGGCGGCCGATCGCGACGCTGCTCTCAAGCGCATCACCGGCACCACCGACCGCGCGAAGCTCGCCGATTGCGACCTCGTCATCGAGGCCGCGACCGAGAACGAGGAGCTCAAGGTCAAGATCCTGAAGGACCTCTGCGCCACGCTGTCGCCGCGCACGCTGCTCGCGACCAACACCTCCTCGATCTCGATCACGAAGCTTGCCGCCGCAACCGATCGTCCCGATCGCTTCATCGGCATGCACTTCTTCAACCCGGTGCCGGTGATGGCGCTGCTGGAACTCATCCGCGGCCTGCAGACCTCCGACGACACCCACGCCAAGGCGCTGGATTTCGCCAAGCGGGTCGGCAAGGTGGCGATCACGGCCAAGAACAGCCCCGGCTTCGCCGTCAACCGCATCCTGTGCCCGATGATCAACGAGGCGATCTTTGCGCTCCAGGAAGGGATCGCAACCGCTGAGGAGATCGATGCCGGCATGAAGCTCGGCTGCAACCATCCGATCGGGCCGCTGGCGCTGGCCGATCTCGTCGGGCTCGACACCATGCTCTCGGTGATGGAGGTCTTCTATAAGGGCTTCAACGACCCCAAATATCGTCCGGCCCCCTTGCTCAAGGAAATGGTCGATGCCGGCCATCTCGGCCGCAAGACCGGCCAGGGCTTCTACACTTACGGTGCCTGATGGCGCCGGCGGCGGGTGCCCGGCATCCGCCGCCCGATCCCCGCAATTTGCGCTGTGACAAAGACGCCGCGCGCAATTGGCCCGACAATGTCGAACGGGCGGCCTGCGGGAACAAATGAACGGATAACGAAGGACATGTCGGATCGACTGAAGGCCGAGCGCGAGGCGGCGGCCGCGCGGCGGAACCTGCTGACCCAGGATGCGATCGAGCGCACCGGGATCACCGAGGAGATGATCGGGGAGCTCGTCACCCGCTTCTACGGACGCGTGCGCGAGGATGCGCTGCTGGGGCCGGTCTTTGCGATCGTGCAGAATTGGGACGAGCATCTCACCAAACTCAAGGATTTCTGGTCGTCGGTCGTGCTGATGAGCGGCCGCTATCATGGTTCGCCGATGCGGGCGCATGTGCCGCTCAGCCTGGTCGGCGATCATTTCGACCGCTGGCTCGATCTGTTCGAGCAGACCGCGCGCGAGGTCTGTCCGCCGCCGGCGGCCGCGCTCTTCATCGACAAGGCGCGTCGCATCGCCGACAGTTTTGAGATGGCGTCGGCGACCATCGCCGGCCGGATCGCTGCGCCGCGTCACGTGCTCCGGTCCTGACGACAGCAAATCTGCCTGTAAAACGTGCAGTTGTGTCGCTTCGAGGTTGTGCTGCGCGGCCAATAACGCGTTGCACCAATTCCCGCATCATCGGTCTGATCTGCAAAATCATCATGCCGATCGCGCGACGCGACGTTGCAATTGCAAATATGCGCTGGAACGCATTCATTTGCGTTCAACCAAAGCGAGCAAAGACATATTGATGCGCTGCGGCGCCAATTCTCCGCCTTTTTTTCGGCAGAGTTCCAGCGCCTGCTAGCGTGCATGTCGCGCGCATCGTTCAACACCACCCCCTCATCGTCCGAGAGCACCGCGGAGTCTGAAGTCGACGCGGGTACAGAACAGACGCGGCGAACGCTGCTGCTTGGCGCGCTCGCCACGACCGCCTGCCTTGGTTGTTTCACGCAGGCGCGCGCGGGCGAGGATCCGCCAGGCTCCGACGAACGTCCGCAGAAGGGTGATCTGCTCGTCTTCTCCGAAGGCGGCCAGGAGGGAAAGCTCATCACCGCGGCCGATCTCCCGGCCGGTGGACCGCCGGTCCATGCGTGGCCGAAGGATCCCAACACATCGGTGGTGCGCAGCGCCTCGCGCCTCAACGAAATCCTGATCATCAGACTCGATCCCGCCGAGCTCGACGAGAAGACCCGCGCGCGTGCCGTCGACGGCATCCTGGCCTATTCGGCGATCTGCTCGCATGCCGGCTGTCCCGTCACCGCCTGGGTCAAGAGCGATGTCGGCGACAAGGACGTGTTCAAGTGCATGTGTCACAACTCCGAATACGATCCCCGCGAGGGCGCGCAGGTCGTGTTCGGTCCGGCGCCGCGGCGGCTTGCCGCGCTGCCGCTCGCGCTCGCTGACGGTTCGCTCAGCGTCGCCGACAATTTCATCGGAAAGGTAGGTGGCGTGCAGCCAGGATGACGGACGGTGCGGGTTGTGCCCGCGTCACGAGAGGCCGCATCCGCCGATGGGCGGACGACGGGACGAACGACAAGAATTCAAAACAAGAATTCAAACGGATGAAAAAGGGGAACGTTCATGACCAGGAAGCAATGGTTACTGTCCGGCTTCGTCGCCTTCACGTGCCTTGTCTCGACCGTCGCCGTCGCCGGCCCGATCGAGAACTACGCGCCGGTCACCCAGCAGCGGCTGGAAAATCCGGAACCCGGCAACTGGATGCTCTATCGGCGCACCTATGACGGACAGGGCTACAGCCCGCTCGACCAGATCAACACCTCGAACGTCAAGAATCTCACACCGGTCTGGACCTTTGCCACCGGCGTGGTCGAAGGCCACGAGGCGCCGCCGATCGTCAACAATGGCGTGATGTTCGTAACGACCCCGATGGGGCAGGTGATCGCGCTGAACGCGAAGACTGGCGACGAATATTGGCGCTACAAGCGGCAGCTTCCCGACGACCTCTTTCAGCTGCATCCGACCAACCGCGGCGTCGGTCTCTGGGAGGACAAGCTTTATCTCGCCACCACCGACGACCATGTCGTCGCGCTCGACGCCAAGACCGGCAAGGTGGTGTGGGACACCAAGGTGCAGGACTACAAGAAGGGCCAGTACATGACCCTGATGCCGCTGGTCGTCGAGGGCAAGGTCATCGTCGGAGGCTCCGGCGGTGAACTCGGCGTGCGCGGTTACGTCGCCGCATACGATGCCAAGGACGGCAAGGAGTTGTGGCGCACCTTCACCATCCCCGGCGAGGGCGAGCCCGGTCACGATACCTGGCAGGGCGACGACTGGAAGACCGGCGGTGGCTCCGCCTGGATGACCGGCAATTACGACAAGGACACCAAGACGATCTACTGGGGCGTCGGTAACGCCGCGCCATGGCCTGGCGAGACGCATCCCGGCGACAATCTCTACACCTCCTCGGTGCTCGCGCTCGATCCCAGCAATGGGAAGATCAAGACCTACCACCAGTACCACCAGAACGATTCCTGGGACTGGGACGAGGTCGAAGCACCGATCCTGGTCGACCTGCAACGCGACGGTCGCACCATCAAGAGCCTGATCCATCCGGGCCGCGACGCGATCTTCTGGGTGCTCGAGCGCACCCCGACCAAGATCAACTACGTCGCAGGCTGGCCCTTCGTCGCGACCGATGTCTGGAAGGGCATCGATGCCGAGAGCGGCAAGCCGATCGTCGATCCTGCGCACAAGCCGGTCATCGGCAAGCGGGTCGAGTTCTGTCCGTCGCTGTGGGGTGGCAAGGACTGGCCGTCGGCGGCCTACAGCCAGAGGACCGGCCTCGTCTACGTGCCCGCCAACGAGAATTTCTGCGGCGGCTTCACCGGAGAGAAGGTTCCGCTCAAGGCGGGCGAACTCTGGCTCGGCACCAAGCCGGAGGACATCGGCCTGACGACGAAGCCCGGCGCCGATCATTTCGGCGAACTCCAGGCCTGGGATCCCGTCACCGGCAAGAAGGTGTGGCAGCACAATTTCCCGAAGTCGCAGTTGTTCGGCTCGGTGACGGCAACCGCAGGCGATCTCGTCTTCGTCGGCGGCACCAACGACCGCAACTTCCGCGCCTTCCACGCCAAGACCGGCGAACTCTTGTGGGAGCAGAAGACCAACTCCGGCATCATGGGCATGCCGGTGTCCTATGAGATCGACGGCACGCAATACATCTCGATCCAGTCGGGGTGGGGCGTGGACGCGCAACGCATCCAGGATGCGCTCGCGACCAACAATATCGGCATCGAAGCCAATGTGCCGCAGGGCGGCGTCATCTGGGTGTTCGCGCTGAAGAAATAAGCTCCGCGGGCGGATCGCAAGAAGCGGAGCGGTGAGGGGGGCAATGCGGCGGATGGCAACATCCGCCGCATTTTGCGTGTGCGGTGCTCGCGCCACGAACTCGTCATGCCCGGGCTTGTCCCGGGCATCCACGTTCTTCGTGCCGCGGCAGAGGTCGTGGATGGCCGGGACAAGCCCGGCCATGACGGCGAGCGGCGGTTTGTGGGCGCAGGCGTTGGACCGCTACTTCCCCTGCCGATCAACCTTGTCCTTTTCCTTCTGGTTCATCTCCTGAACCTTCGGATCGGAGCTGGTCTGCCCGGTGGTCTGCGTGGTCGAAGGCGGCGGGGCGCCGGCGTTGGGAAGCGAGTTCTGCTCCGGCGCGGTGGGGCGCGTGGCGGTGGTCGGCGGGGTGGTGTTGCTTTGAGCGAACGCAGCCGTGGTCGTCATGAAAAAGGCGCCCGACAGCAACGAGACTGCGAGCGCCTTCGAGATGTTGGTCATCGATCTGCTCCTGTCAGATCGATGGAAACGGCGCGAGGCCGCTCAATGTTCCGCTTTAGGCCTCCAATTGCTTGCCGAGCGGAAGGCTGCGGATACGCTTTCCGGTCGCGGCGAAGATCGCGTTCATCAGCGCGGGTGCGAACGGCGGAACACCGGGCTCGCCGACGCCGCTCGGCGGCGTTTCGGGTCCGGGCGGGACGATGTAGACGTTGGTTACAAGAGGAGATTCATCCATCCTGAGGACCTGGAAGTCGTCGAAGTTCTTCTGCTCCACCTTGCCGTCCTTGAAGGTGATCGCGCCGTATTTGGCGACGCTCAGCCCCATGATCGCCGCGCCCTCCATCTGCGAGGCGATGCGCTCGGGATTGACATAGGTGCCGCAGTCGATCGCGGTGTCGACCCGCGGCACCGTCAGCTTGCCCTTCTCGTCGACGGCCACCTCGACGATGGTCGCGATGTAGCTGACGAAGCTGCGGTGCACAGCAATGCCGAGGCCGTGGCCTCTCGGCACCTGACGGCCCCATTCGCCCTTCTCGGCGACCAGTTCGACCACCTTGCGCAGGCGCGCGGTGTCGATCGGGTAGCTGTCATAGGGCTCGCCGTAGTTCCACATGTCCTTCACCGCCGGCTTGACGATGCGGGGACTGCCGATCAGCGCGAGCAGCGTCTCCTTCTGGTCGCGCCCGGTCGCCTGCGCGATCTCGCCGACCATCGATTGCACTGCAAAGGCCCGCGGGATGTTCGAGACCGAACGGAACCAGCCGATGCGGGTGAACGCCGCGGCTTCCGGGTTCTCGCAGGAGATGTTGGCGATCTCGAACGGCATGTCGACGAGGCCCATGCCGAGCTCGAAGGGCGCCTGGTGGTTTGCACCCGCGGCGAAGGTCGAGGCGATGCTCGGGGCCACGCTGCGGTGGCGCCAGGCGATCACCTTGCCGTTCTTGTCGAGTCCCGCCTCGATCCGCTCAACCGAGACGGTGTGCAGGAAGTCGTGACGGACGTCGTCCTCGCGCGTCCATTGCACCTTCACCGGCGCGCCGAGCTCCTTCGACAGCAGTGCGGCCTCGAGCGCGAAGTCGCATTTCGACTTGCGGCCGAAACCGCCGCCAAGAAGCGTGACGTTTACCGTGACGTTGTCCTCGGGAATGCCGAGCGTCTTGGCGACGTCCTCGCGGGTGCCGCCAGGACTCTGCACCGGCGCCCAGATCTCCGCCTTGTCACCCTTGACGTCGGCGACCGCCACCGGCGGCTCCATGCTGACATGGGCGAGGTGCGGCAGATAGTATTCGCCGACGACGACCTTGTCGGCGGCCTTCAGCGCAGCGTCTGCGTCACCCTCCTGGCGTACGACGAGGCCCGGCTTGCGCGAGGCTTCCTCGAGCTCCTTGCGATAGGCGACGGAGTCGTATTTGCCGTTGGCGCCGTCGTCCCAGGTCAGCTTCAGCGCGTCGCGGCCCTTGATCGCCGCGCCGGTGTTGCGCGCGATCACCGCGACGCCGCCGAGCGGCTGGAATTTCGACGGCCACGGCCAGCCGCGCACCTGCATTACCTTCTCGACGCCGGGGACCTTCAGCGCCGCGTCCGGATCGAACGAGACCAGCTTGCCGCCGGTCACCGGCGGGCGTGCGATGACAGCATATTTCATGCCTGGTAGTCGCACGTCCGCGCCGTAGCGCGCCTTGCCGGTGGTGATGTCGTGGAGATCGACGATGCTGATCTGGCCCTTGCCGAGATAACGGAAGTCCTTGGGGTCCTTCAGCTTGAGGCCTTCGATGCTCGGCACCGATTCCTTGGCTGCGTCCGCGGCGAGTTCGCCGAAGCCGAGCTTGCGGCCGCTTGCACTGTGGACGACCTCGTGGTTGACGGCCTTGACCTCGGTCGCCGGCACGCCCCAGCGCTTGGCTGCGGCCTGCTCCAGCATGGTGCGGGCGGAGGCGCCGATCTGGCGCATCGGGATCAGATAATGCCGCGTGCTGCGGGAGCCGTCGGTGTCCTGGTTGCCGAACTTGACCTCGTCGCCATGGGCCTGCTGCACCTTCACCCTGGACCAGTCGGCTTCCATCTCTTCGGCGACGATCAGCGGCAGGCTGGTGCGCACGCCGGTGCCCATTTCGGCACGATGGGCGAGGATGGTGACGGTGCCGTCGGGCGCAACGGCAACGAAGACGCGCGGATCGACCACGACGCCGTGCGGCATCTTGCCGGCGCCGGTCTCATAGGCAAACGCCTGGCGCGACATCACGGGTGCGGCGAGCACGAAGCCGCCGGTGATGCCGAGCCCCTTCAGGATGCTGCGGCGCGAGACCTTCTCGACCTTGAGGTTCTTCTCGAAGCCACGGAGCTTCGTTGGGTTGTCGATGAAATTCATGTCACACTCCCGTCGATGCGAGATGAACTGCGTTCTCGATGCGCTGGTAGCAGCCGCAGCGGCAGATGTTGCCGGCCATCGCTTCGCGGATCTGGTCGTGTGACGGCTTGGGATTCTCCATCAGCAGCGCGGCGGCCTGCATGATCTGGCCAGCCTGGCAGAAGCCGCATTGGGGCACGTTGACCTGGCGCCAGGCCT
Organism: Bradyrhizobium sp. LA6.1; assembly: GCF_040547805.1. Lineage (NCBI taxonomy): Bacteria > Pseudomonadati > Pseudomonadota > Alphaproteobacteria > Hyphomicrobiales > Nitrobacteraceae > Bradyrhizobium > Bradyrhizobium sp. LA6.1. The sequence goes on from NZ_JBEPQK010000011.1 coordinate 62,946, forward strand.
TCTGGACCGGGTGGTCGCCGTTCGGATGCAGCCCTTCGATGGTGGTCACCTCGCGCCCGGCGACGTCGTTGATCGACGTGATGCAGGCGCGCACGGCCTCCTTGTCGACGATGACGGTGCAGGCGCCGCACAGGGCCTGGCCGCAGCCGAACTTGGTGCCGGTCAGGCCGGCCTCGTCACGCAGGAACCAGAGTAGCGGGAGATCCGGGTCGCCGTCCCAGCTCTGTTCCTGGCCGTTGATCTTCACCTTGATCATGATGGTCCCTCGCTCTTCATAAGCATGTCGATTTCAACATTGCCGACACAGGTCGGCGCACTGCCCGTTTCGTCGTGTCGCCGCATCCCGGCTTGTTCTCCTGCGCGGGCAGATCCCGGCAGCAAGCAGGAATGCGAATCGTGATGTCCGGATGTGCTCGATACCTCCCGTCTTATTCTTGATTGATTGAATTCGCGCGGCATCGTGACGACGCGATCGTAGCAGAGACCGCGCCGGCCCGGCGTTCACAGCCGGGTGTTGTTGAAGGGAAAAGTTGCAACGAAGGTTTGTCAAAAGCAGGGCGCGGCATCACGCCCCTGCGCCTGCGAAATGTGCACGACGAAAAAAGCTTCGTCCGGCAGAGACTGCGCGGACGAAGCAGGATGCCTCAGTCGAGGGAGGGAGAACGCAGCGGCGCGGACTTCGAGGGGGAAGTGGGCGGCACTGCGCAGTCATTCAGAGACCAGGACTGAGGAGCTCATCTGAGGAGCTCATGGCGCTCGCGTCTGCCTCGTGCGATGCGGCGGCATCGCAGCGATTTGGTCGAGGGCCGGACCGTCCGGCTCGCTGGCGATGGTCGGGGCCAGCGAGCGGACGGGCACGGCGAAGGTCTGACGGCCTTGTTCAGGCGGCCTTGTCAGGCAGCCTTGTTTAGGCGGCCTTGGCTTTCGCCACGTGGGTCGCGATCGCGTCCATCAGCGCCGGCGACAGGCAGTCATAGGGCTCGAGCCCGATTTCCTTCAGCCGCGAGCGGATGCCTGCCATCTGTTCCGGCTTCACGCCGGATTCGATCACGGAGGAGACGAAGGCAGCGAATTGCGGCGCCTGCGAGCCCTGCTCCTGGAACAGCTCGGGATGGATGAAGTCGAGGCCGTAGAACGGATGGCCCTTGTTCTCGATGCGGCCGTACATGTGCGTGCCGCAGGCCTTGCAGGCGTGGCGCTGGATCACCGCCGAGGGATCGACGATCTGGAGCTTGTCGCCGTTCTCGGTCACGCTGACGTTCTGGCGCGGCACCACGGCGACCACCGAGAAGTTCGCGCCTTGCGGCTTCCAGCACTTGGTGCAGCCGCAGGCGTGGTTGTGGGCGACGTCGCCCTTCACCGCGACCTTGACCGGGTGGTCCGTGCATTTGCAGACCAGCGTGCCGCCGGCAAAGTTGCCGCTGCCCTGTTTGACGCCGTTATCGATCGAGGGATGGAGTGCAACAGTCATGGGTCGATCCTCCTTGGGTGTGACGCTTTCGAACTAGAACACGACGACTGAACGGATGGATTTGCCCTCATGCATGAGGTCAAAACCCTTGTTGATCTCCTCGAGCTTGAGCACGTGGGTGATCATCGGATCGATCTGGATCTTTCCGTTCATGTACCAGTCGACGATCTTGGGCACGTCGGTGCGGCCGCGCGCGCCGCCGAAGGCCGTGCCGCGCCAGTTGCGCCCGGTGACGAGCTGGAACGGGCGGGTGGCGATCTCCTTGCCGGATTCGGCAACGCCGATGATGATCGAGGTGCCCCAGCCGCGATGGCAGGCTTCCAGCGCTTGGCGCATCACGGTGGTGTTGCCGGTGCAATCGAAGGTGTAGTCGGCACCACCGTCGGTCAGGTTGACCAGATGCGCGACGATGTCGCCGGTGATCTTCTTGGGGTTGACGAACTCGGTCATGCCGAACCGGCGGCCCCAATCCTCCTTGGAGTCGTTGATGTCGACGCCGATGATCTTGTCGGCGCCGGCCATCTTGGCGCCCTGGATCACGTTGAGACCGATGCCGCCGAGGCCGAACACGACCACGTTGGAGCCCGGCGTGACCTTCGCGGTGTTGACGACGGCGCCGACGCCGGTGGTGACGCCGCAGCCGATGTAGCAGCTCTTGTCGAACGGCGCGTCCTCACGGATCTTGGCGACGGCGATCTCCGGCAGCACGGTGAAGTTCGAGAAGGTCGAGCAGCCCATGTAGTGGTAGACCGGCTTGCCCTTGTAGGAGAAGCGGCTGGTGCCGTCGGGCATCACGCCCTTGCCCTGCGTCGCGCGGATCGCGGTGCAGAGATTCGTCTTCTGGCTCAGGCAGCTTTTGCACTGCCGGCATTCCGGCGTGTAGAGCGGAATGACGTGGTCGCCCGGTTTCACCGAGGTCACGCCCGGTCCGATCTCGCGGATGATACCGGCGCCCTCATGACCCAGGATCGACGGGAAGATTCCTTCGCTGTCGAAGCCGTCGAGCGTGTAGGCGTCGGTATGGCAGATGCCCGTCGCCTTGATCTCGACCAGGACTTCGCCGGCCTTCGGTCCTTCCAGATCGACTTCGACGATCTCGAGTGGTTTCTTGGCTTCGAAAGCAACGGCGGCACGTGTCTTCATCGTAAACTCCTCAAATTCTCGCAGGACGCCACGAGGTGGTATCGGTCCTGGTAACCTTCATTTCTTGCCCATGCAGGCGTCTTCCGCCTTGGTGTAGGTCTCGTTCTTCTCATCCTTCTTGGAGGGACGTTGACGGCCCCACGCCTCGTCGGAGCGGGCGCGCAGATAGACGTAGAGATCGTCCATGTAGCAGGCGACGTTCGGGTTGTCGCCGAAGGCAGGCATGACGTTCTCCTGCGCGGTCGAGATGTTCTTGCGACCGGAGGCGACGACGCCGAGGAAGTCGCCATAGCTCATGGTCTTGACCGAATCCTTCAACGCCGGTGCGTAGGTGGATCCCATGCCGTCGGGGCCATGGCAGACGTGGCAGTCGGAGTGATAGCGGCGATATCCGGAATAGGTGAACCAGTCCACGGTGCCATCGGCCGAAATCTTGTAGGTCGGGTTTCCTTCCTTATCGAGCCACTTTCCGTCGTCTTCCTTCTTGACGGCGGTCGGGTCGCCCGGACCGTCCGCAACGGCAATTCCCCCCGAGGTCACGAAGATGGTCGCAGCGATGACAAAGCAGATTTTACGCAAGAGATGATCCTCGAAGGCGTTCGGTGGAGACGAGCCGGCGCGTGGAGTTGATCCACGCGCCGGAGCGACACGAAGGTGAGGCTAGTTCGCCGCTGGCAGCGAGAACACGGTCAGCGTACCGCCGAGTGCCGTGTAGTTGCTGAGAGCCGCGTAGCCACCGACTGCGCCGAGACCGGCGGTCGGATCGGTCAGACCAGCTGCCAGACCGATACCGGCCCAGCCGCCCACGCCGGAGAGCACTGCGACATACTGCTTGCCGCCGTTCTCATAGGTGGTGACGTTGCCGATGATGCCGGAGGGAGTCTTGAACTTGTAGAGCTCCTTACCGGTCTTGGCGTCGACCGCCTTCAGGTAGCCTTCGAGCGTGCCGTAGAACACCACGCCGCCGGCGGTTGCGAGCGCACCCGACCAGACCGAGAACTGCTCCTTGTTCGACCAGACGATCTTGCCGGTCTTGCCGTCCCAGGCGATGAAATTACCCATATGGGTTTCACCCTGCGGCGGATACATCGAGAGCGTCGCACCCACATAGGGCTGGCCCGCGGTGTAGCTCACCTTGAACGGCTCGTAGTCCATGCAGACGTGGTTGGTCGGAACGTAGAACAGCTGCGTGTCCGGCGAGTAGGCTGCCGGCTGCTCGTCCTTGGTACCGAGCGCGGCCGGGCAGATGCCCTTGGTGTTGTGATCCTCGCCGCCCTTTTCAGTCGAGGCCGCGTCGAGAACCTTCGGGCGGCCATAGGTCGGTGAGTTCTTGTCCATGTCGACGCCGGAGGTCCAGTTCACCTTCGGGTCGTATTTCTCGGCGACCAGCAGTTCGCCGGTGACACGATCCATCGTGTAGGCGAGGCCGTTGCGGTCGAAATGGGTCAGCAGCTTGCGCGGTTGGCCGTTGATCGACTGATCCGAGAGGATCATTTCGTTGACGCCGTCATAATCCCACTCATCGTGCGGCGTCATCTGGTAGACCCACTTGGCCACGCCGGTGTCGGCATTGCGGGCCCAGATCGTCATCGACCATTTGTTGTCGCCTGGACGTTGCTTCGGGTTCCAGGTCGAGGGATTGCCTGATCCGTAATAGATCAGGTTCAGCTCAGGATCAAAGGAGATCCAGCCCCAGGTGGCGCCGCCGCCAATCTTCCACTGATCGCCCTGCCAGGTCTTGAGGCTGGAGTCCTTGCCGACCGGCTTGCCGAGAGCGGTGGTCTTCTCGGCATCGACCAAGATTTGATCATCAGGCCCTCCCGAGTAACCGCGCCAAGCCAACTTGCCCGTTTTGAGATCGTAAGCCGTCATGTGAGCCTGGACGCCAAACTCGCCACCGGAAATGCCAACCAGGACCTTGTCCTTGACGACGAGCGCCGCAGAGGTTCCGGTCTCGCCCTTAGTGGGATCGCCGTTCTTCACAGACCAGGCGACCTGGCCGGTCTTGGCGTCGAGCGCAACCAGTGTGGTGTCAGCCTGATGCAGGATGATCTTGCCGTCGCCGTAAGACAGGCCGCGGTTGACCGTGTCGCAGCACATCACCGGGATGACGTTCGGATCCTGCTTCGGCTCGTACTTCCAGATGATCTTGTTCTCGTTGGAAAGGTCAAGAGCATAGACCTTGTTCGGGAACGGCGTGTGGACGTACATCACGTTGCCGATGATCAGCGGGCCACCTTCGTGGCCGCGCAGCACGCCGGTGGAGAAGGTCCAGGCGACCTGGAGCTTGCCTACGTTTTGTGCGTTGATCTGGTTCAGCTTGGAATAGCGGGTATTGGCGTAGTCGCCCGCCGGCATGACCCAGTCTTTGGGATTCTGCGACATCTTGATCAGCTCGTCATTGGCTGACGCGCTGCCGACGGCGAGCATCGCCGCGGAGCCAAGATAGGTCGCCATTAGCACCTTGCGCATAGTCATTCCTCCGTTGGTCTCGTTTATTGTTTCCGAAGCATTGCTTAATCACCGGGCTTCTCGTCCGGCGTCTGCTCGTGCAGGGCGGTCACGTTTGGGACCAGAAACGATGCTGTGCTGTTTCCTCCTCCGGATGAGAGCTACGGGTCCACGTGCAGGAGAGGCCCGTTTTTGTTGTTCCTGCCGCAATCCCTAACGACTTCGTCATCGGGAAACTTGCCCAAGAGGGAAGCCGGTTTGCTTGACAGCGCACGGACGCAAAGTTTTTGATTTTGCAGTAGCGAATTCAGCGGCTTCCGCGCGCCTTCGCGACCGCCTTCGACGTTCAGGTTCCCCTTGACGGCGCTGCAACTAAGGCGGAGGATTAACCGTCAAGGGTGGCAATGGAACGATCGCGCTCGTTGCAAGAGACCGCTCAAATTCGAGGTAAACGTCACGCAATCATGGCTGAGGGCTCCGGCAGCGCTGGTTGCGATTCGCGTCGAATCTGCAGATGAAACCAGCGGCTGGATTAATGTCCGACACCATTCACACGCTCTCGACGACCGGCCTGACGCCGAAGCGGCAGATCCAGAGCTGGATCGACGGGCTGACAAGCCTGTGTGGGCATTTCGACGTCGATCCGCTCGAGGCGTCCTCGCTCGAGGGCCGCATCGACTACACGAGCGTCTCGCGCCTGAAGCTCTGCCAGATCGAGGTCAGCCAGCATCGCATCGCGCACACGCTGGCGCGCGCCAAAGCCAATGAACACCCGTACATCAAGATCCACTTCCAGACCTACGGCGTATCCTATTTCGAGCAGGAAGGCCGCCACATCGAGCTGAACCCGGGCGACATCATCGCCTATGACGTCTCGTGTCCGCATTCCATCATCAGCCCTGCCTTCACCCGCCACGACGTGGTGATCGTGCCGAAGGCCTTGCTGCGTGACCGTGGATTCCCGTCGCAGCGGATGCCGGCCTGCAAATTGTCGGCGAAGACCGGGACGGGGAGGATCGCCCATGATTTCGTCCATGCCACCTTCGACGAGGCGGCCAAGCTGTCGGCGAACAGCGCGGTCGGTGTCGCCGATTCGCTGATCGACCTCTTGCTGCTGCCGTTGCGCGAAGCGGACACGATGTTCGATCGCGTCGGGCCCGAGGCGATGTATGTGCGCGCGCAATTCTTCATCCGCGAGCACCTGCGCGATCCGGATCTGTGCATCGACCAGATCTCCGCCGAGCTCGGCTGCTCCAAGCGCTATCTGCACATGCTGTTCTCCGAGCGCGGCACCACGGTGAGCGACTACATCTGGCAGGCGCGCTTGCAGAATTGCCGCCAGGAGCTCGAGGCGCACGGCGGCAAGACCATCACCGACGTCGCCTTCTCCTGGGGCTTCTCCAGCTCATCGCATTTCAGCCGCGTGTTCCGGAAATATTTTGGCGTGGTGCCGTCCTCGATCCACAAGGCCCAGCAAGGCGCCGCGGCCTCGGGCGAGCATTAGGCGAGCGCCGCAGCCGACCTAGGCCGCGCGGCGATATCTCTCAGGCCGATATGGCGACGTAGGGAATGCTGGTCACGAGAGCGACCAGCAGCACCGCGTTGCCCAGCATGCCGCTCCAATGCAGCCGGCGCAGCCGGCGCGGGGCTTCAGCATCGCCTGCGTCCCTCGCGCGGAGCTGGTCGTCGATCCGTTGCATGAACCAGCGGCGCCCGTAGATGGCCAAGGCTGCAATCAGCCCAACGCCCATCGCGGCGACCAGGCGACCGTCGAGCAGGAAAGCCAGCGCCCCGATCACGCCGGCGACGCGCATCACCAGAAAATGGGCGTTGAACATCCCACGCAAGAGCTGGGCGACGGGCTGGATATCGAGCTTCACCAGCAGGAAGGCGGGCGAGGCCAGCGTGAAATAGCCCATCGGAAAGAGCAGGATGATCATGACGGCAACGGCGACGCCATCCGGTGTCATGCGATCGGCCTTTCTTGTCCGCCGGTGAGGGGGCGGTACCGGCGCACAATCATAGCGGGAAAGTGCGGTTCCGACACTAGGCTTTGGTCGGATGCCGGGTTGCGATGGGACAGCCCGGTGCGCCGCGCAAGGTTCAGGCCGGCTCGAGGCCGAGCGACCGCGCGCTCTCGATCCAGATCGGCAACTCGTGCTGATACAGGGCATTGGTCTCCTTGAAGCCGATGGCCGGCTCGAGCACGAAGGTCGCGAGAACCTCCTTCACCTTCGGATCGCTGTTGGCGGCGACGCAGAGCGCCGCCAGGCGGTCGACCACCGGCTGCGGCGTCGCCTTCGGCACGGCCCAGCCGGAGAAGCCGCTCACGGTGAAGAATTTCGACGTTGCGTCCTGCTCCGGGAGGGTCTTGATGGCGGGGATCGCGTCGACCTTCTTCGAATGCACGGCGAACACAGTGCCGCGATCGCTTTGCAGGACGGACTGCGCCGCCGTGTAGCTGCCCATTGCGGCATCGAGCGTGCCTTCCAGCATCCCTGTCCACATCGGCGCCTCGCCGCGGTAATGGACCGGCTCGATGTTGAGACCGTACTGCTTGTTGAGCTCGTTGATCGTCATGTGCGGGGCCGAGCCCGCGCTATAGGTGCCGAAGTTGACCTTGCCGCTCTTGCGCGCGAAGGCGACGAAATCCTCCAGCGTATTGACCCCGGTCTTGGGGTTCGCGACCAGCAACAGGCCGGCGCCCGGGATGACGCTGACCAGCGTCAGATCCTTGTCCATGTCGTAGCCGGGATTCTTCATCACGACCCGGTTCATGATGTAGGTGGTCGAGATCGAGCACAGGATGGTGTGGCCGTCGGGCTCGGCGCGGGCGACCTCTGCGGTGCCGATCGCGCCGGAGGCGCCGGGCTTGTTCTCGACCACGACGGTCTTGCCGACCTGCTTGGAGATGAATTCGCCATAGGCACGCGCGAGCAAATCGGTCTGTCCGCCGGCGGGATAGCTGCAAATCATGCGGATCTGCCGCGAGGGCCAACTGCCTTGCGCCGAGGCGCCGCGCGCGACGAAGGGCATCGCGATTGCACTGGTACCGGCGGCGATGAAGTGGCGGCGATCGAATTTTGCGGGCATGATTCCCTCCTGATTTTTGCCGACCCTACTGCATCAGGCTGGGGTGGTAGGCGAGACAGATTGGCGCATTCGACAAGGCCGCCGCGGTGCCCATTTTGTGCGTCATCCGGGCGATCGGGTCTTCCGCATCACCCGCAGCCAGACGATCTCGGTCAGGGCTACCGCAATCAGGCCGAACGTACCGCCGATCAGCACGTTGACGATGCGCTCCTCGGCGATGCCGTTGGCGCCGCCGGCAAAGGATGCGGCGAGCGCAATGAAGAAGCAGCGCAGGCCGAAGCCGACGATGTAGCGGGAGAACGAGATCAGGGTGAGGGTGGCCGCCAGAATCGCGATGGCGTAGCCGACGCGGCTTTGCGACAGGGCAAGGCCTGGGAGAAAGCCGAGCGGCACGCCGACGAAGGCGCCGATCGCCCGCTGCTTCAGCTTGCCGGTGGACGCCGTGAGGTCGCCGACCACGACGCTTGCGGCCGACCACATCACCCATTGCCCCTGCGCGAGGTTGAAGATCTCGACCAGGGCGGCTGCGGCAAAGACCGCCATGGCGGTTGCCGCAGCGGGCAGAAACCAGTCGGCCGCGGGCGGTCCGAACGAGGTCGCGGCATTGCCACGCTGCCGCTGGTCGTAAATCTGGATAGCGCAGACGAGCGCCAGCGCGATCGGAGAGGAGGCGATGATCACGCCGGCAGGACGTATTGCTTCCTCGGCGCTCACGCCCTCCCGCACCTCGCAGGCGAGATAGACGGCCGGGATGAAAACCCAATTGCCGAGCGTGCGGAAATGTTCGCCGTAGCGCGTCCCCGCCACCGCAAGGAAGCCGGCGATCGCCGTCAGCACCACGAATAGCGGCTTGACCGGAGCTGCAAGGAAAAGCGCGGCAAAGGTGACGAGAATGGCGAGATAGTGCCACGCGACGACTTTTGGCGGAAAGTGCTGCCTGAGCGCCGGAATGAGCAGCGAGACCGCGACGAGCCCCAGGTTCAGCAGCGCCGTCTCGCGCGAGATGAAATAGGCGGCGACCATCGGGCCGACGACGATCAGAGCGCGCAGGAGTTCGGCGGTCTTGACTTCGCGGGAGAGGAGATCGCGCAGGTTGGTGGCGGAGGGTGTCGTGGGGGGATTCACGGGGCACCAAAGGGGCGAACGAAACACTATGCATACCACGGAAATGTGGTCGGCACTTTGGCGTGTGGAGCGACGGTCGCACCACACCCTCGCTGTAATCGCCCGGCTTGACCGGGCGATCCAGTATTCCAGAGGCGCTTGCGATTGAATCGAGAGGCCGCGGCGTACTGGATGCCCCGCCTGCCGCCTACGCTAAAGCTTCGGCGCCCCTAGACCTCAACCCCGGCGAAGCCTTGGCGTAGCCGGGTCGCGGGGCATGACACCGGTGATGTGGTGGCACGTGAGGCCACCTCACCTTTGAATGATCTTCGCCCAGACATCGCCGAGCACCGCAGGCTCGCGCGGCGGCAGATAGGTGAGGCCGGCCTGCTTGCCGAATTCGGCGATCTTGCCCTCGGCGCCAAGGCTGGTCAGCGCCTTGTTGACCGCGTCGATCAGTGCGCCGTCGCTGGCGAGCCCGACATAGCCGCGATTGGCGCCGATTGGATAATAATAGCCCGACGCGGTGATCGTCGTCTCCGGATGCGCGGCGCGGTGGGCGTCGAAACGGCCGAGGTCGATCAGCGTCGCGTCATAGTCTCCGCGCTGGAGCGCGCCGAGGAGATCGTCGCGGCCGGGGACGAGATGGGTGATGCTGTCGATCAGGCGGCCCTTGTCGAAGGTCATCAGGATGGCATCGCCCAGCGACCCGCTCTCGATAGCAAGGCGAAGGCCGGCGAGATCGCCGATGTCGCCGATCTTGCGGCCCTGCGCTTTCGGCCCGAGTACCACCGTCATCGGCGAATAGACGTAAGGCTGGCTGGGCACAAGCACGCCGAGCGCGACGCGGCGGCGCCGGTCGTCGCGCGTGGCCCCGGCGAAGTCCGGCAAGCGTGCCGTCTTCATGCCGGGCTTGACGAGGGAATCCGTCGTCAGCGCATAGCCGCCGACCAGCGAGCAGCGCCCATCGGAGAGCAAGGCGTTGGCCTCGAGCTGCGGGCTCGAATCCTCGTCCAGCTTGCTCTCGAACCACTGGATTTTCAGCGGCCGGCCGATCCGGTCCGCGATCGCCTGCGCCAGCAGCACGTCGAAGCCTGAATCCGGCTTGCCCTTGTGATGCATCGAGAGCGGAGGCCGGTCCTCGTCGAGACAGACCTTCAGCGGCTCATCGGCCGCACGCGCGGCTGTGGTCGCCGCCGCGAGGATCGCGGCAACGCTCCATGCGGCGAGCCAGGGTCTCATGGCTTTCTCCTGCTCGAGACGAAAGCCCAGAGATTGCCGATCTCGTCGTCGCTCAAAATGTCGGCCCAGGGCGGCATCTTGTTGTTCTTGCCGTTCTTCACCGTCGTGACGAAGCGCGTCTTGTCGTCGGGAAAGGCGCGCAGGTCCGGCGTGATGGTGCCGGAATTCATCATGTTGGGGCCGTGGCAGTGCGAGCATTTCGAAGTATAGGTCGACTTGCCATAGTCGATCTGTGCCTGCACGGGATTGTCGGTTGCATCGTCCGCGGCACGAACGGTCGCCGCAAGCGCGACCGTCAGCACCGCGACGGTGGCGATCGTCGCCACCGTCTTGTGAGATATGTCCTTCAGCATCGGGCCGTGGTTATTGCTTGACCGCAAAAACCCACAGCGAGCCGCCGGGCGGCACTTTGGCAAGCCGCTCGTCGCCGGAGAACAGCGAGTAGACGCCGCCATAGCCGGAGGTGACGGCAACGTACTGCACGCCATCCTGCTGCCAGGTCACCGGTTGTCCCTCGATGCCCGAGCCGGTCTGGAACTGCCAGAGCTTCTTGCCGGTGTCGGCATCGAAGGCCTCGAACTCGCCGGTCAGCGCGCCCGAGAACACGACGCCGCCTGCGGTCGACAGCACGCCCGAGAAGCGCGGGATGTCGCTCGGCGCTTCCCACTTGGCCTTGCCGGTCATGGGATCGATCGCCTTCAGATGACCGCGCGGGCCGTCACCCCACTCCCAGAGGTCGGTGAGGTCCATGCCGAGATACCATTCGCCCTGCTTGAAGGTGACGGGCTCGGTCTTGTACCTGCCGCCGAAGGCGAGCGTGTTGGCATAGGCGAGGCCGGTCTGCGGATTGAACGACATCGGCTCCCAGTTCTTGCCGCCGAGGATCGACGGATAGACGGTGACCTTCTTACCGTCGCGCGCGTCCTTCGTGACGTCGGTCTCGATCGGCTTACCGGTCTTCATGTCGACGCCGGTCGCCCAATTCACCTTCACGTAAGGATTGGCCGCGAGCAGCTTTCCGTTGGTGCGGTCGAGCACGTAGAAGAAGCCGTTGCGGTTCGCGTCCATCAGCACCTTGGTCGGCTTGCCCTCGACATTCATGTCGGCGAGGACCATCTCGGCCACCGAGTCATAGTCGAACGGATTGTTCGGCGAGAACTGGTAGTGCCACTTGATCTTGCCGGTCTTGGGATCCATCGCCAGCACGGAGCAGGTGTAGAGGTTGTCGCCGGGACGCACCGCCGAGTTGAACGGTCCGGGATTGCCGATGCCCCAATAGACCGTGTTGAGCTCGGGATCGTAGGAGCCGGTGATCCAGGTCGAACCGCCACCGAGTTTCCAGGTGTCGCCCTTCCAGGTGTCGCCCCCGGGCTCGTCGGGCGAGGGGATCGAATGGGTGCGCCAGAGATGCTTGCCCGTCGCCGGATCCCAGCCGTCGATGAAGCCGCGGGTGCCGAACTCGGCGCCGGAGATGCCGGTGATGACGACACCGTCGGCGACCAGCGGCGCCACCGTCATCGAATAGCCTTCCTTGATGTCGGCGGCCTTCTGACGCCACAGCTCCTTGCCGTCCTTGGCATCGAGCGCGATCACGTTGGCGTCGAGCGTGGTGCGGAAGACCTTGCCGTCATAGAGCGCGGCGCCGCGGTTGATGATGCCGCAGCAGACGATGCGCGGCGTCTCGGCGGGATACTCGACCTTGGATTTCCAGATCTGCTTGCCGGTCTTGGCGTCGACCGCCATGGTGGCGTTGTGCGAGGTCACGTAGATCACGCCCTGGTACACCAGCGGCTGCGATTCCTCGCTGCGATCGTCGTTGAAACTGTAGTTCCAGACCGGGACGAGATTCTTGACGGTGTCCTTGTTGACCTGGTTCAGCGTCGAGAAGCGCTGCAGATTGTAGCCCATCCCGTAATTGAGAACGTTCGATGTATCGGTCGCGCCCTTGACCAGTTGCTCGGTGGTCTGTGCGCTCGCACAAGTCGATGCAAGCATGACGAGGCTCGCGGCCATCGCAAAGCGTTTCATCCGTTCCTCCCAATATGCGCGCCTTTTGACGCTGCGGCACCAACACTCCGCCCGAACGCAAAACACGTCAATACGAAAGTCGTAAGTGCGTCGCCGATATGTTGGATGCCAGATGCCGGTCACCTGACAGAAACCTGACAACCGACTTTCACTTGTGCGCAGACGCTGAAAAAATTCCGTGGCATGAAGCGGTGCCGGCTTCGGCCGCTCTGCTCGGGCCGTCGGGTTCCGCGAGTTGTGCGGTGCGGAGGTTGCAATTCCGGACTTGAACCGGGGCTCGCTTGTAGACTTATGTCGTTTCGACCCCCTACGAATCGGGGGGCTGGTCAGGAGGGTTTGATGATTTCACGTCGCTCAGTTGCGCTTGCGCTCACGATTGCAGTGCTGTCCGGTCCAGCTTGGGCTGCTTCCGGCAACGCCGTAAAGATGTTCGACACCGACAATGACGGCACGCTCGATCTCGCCGAGGTAAAGAAGGCGGCCGCCGCGCTGTTCGCAAAGCTCGATCCCGATCACGACGGCACGCTGGACGCGCGCGAATTGCGCGGACGGTTAACGGCGAAAGAACTCGCCGCCGCCGATCCCGATCGCGACGGGACTCTCACGCTCGACGAATATCTCGCGGTGGTGGAACAGCGCTTCAACGCAGCGAATCCCGACAAGGACGGAACGCTGGATGCGAAGGAGCTGAACTCGCGCGCCGGCCGCGCGCTGCTGCGCTTGTTGCGGTGAGAGACGCGGCGCTTGACTGGGAGCGAAGGCGATTTGCCCGAGAGGGAAATTCGCGAGCATAATGCGACAGTTCGCTGTGTTTGCGCTTCGATTCCAGGCTTGCGCTGCACCTGACGCAGCCCTAGGTTTTGCCCCGCGCGATGTCGCGCTCAATACCCTTGGGAGACCCGAATGGCTTGGAAAGCTCCGAAGATCGTGGAAGTGCCGGTCGGCATGGAAATCAACATGTACGCCTGCGCTGCGCGCAAGTAAGACTGACGACCTGCCGCGGCTTCGATGGCGAACGCCGTCGAAGCCGTGGTAGTGTTCGCAATGCCCATTGGAGCCCACACGATCTGGACGGCAATTGCGTTCGGTGTTGCGCTTGCACCGGCGTGTGTCAGTGCCGAAGAGAGCTTTGATACCGAGCACATCTTCGGCTTCATGATCGGCACCGATGTCGGCAATCCCGGCGAGCGCGAATTCCAGACTCAGACCACGGGACGCTTCGGCAAGGGCGGCACCTATCGCGCCCTCCAGCAGGAGGTCGAGATCGAAGTCGTGCCGCTGCCGAACTTCCGTATCGAGGTCGGCGGCACCGCCACGCTGCATGACATCACCGGCGTCCCCGATATCGACGACCGCCGTCAGTTCAATTTCCAGGGCGCCTCGCTCGACCTGCGTTACCGCCTGCTCGACCGCGAGCGCGCGCCGTTCGGATTGACTGTCGCCGCCGAACTCCATGGCGATCGCATCGACGAGACCAGCGGCGCGAAGGGACGGATGTACGGCTCCGAATTCACGCTCGCTTTCGACCGCGAGCTGGTCCCGAACTTCGTCATCGGCGCGCTCAACTTGATCTATCAGCCGGAATGGGCGCGCTTCGAGGTGGCAGGTCTGTCCGAGAAGAGTTCGACGATCGGGGCGGCGTTTGGCGGCTTGGTGCGCGTGCGCCCCAATTTTCTGCTCGGTGGGGAGATGCGCTACTTCCGCCAGTATGAGGGCATCGGCCTCGGTGAGTTCTCGGGGCAGGCGCTGTTTGTCGGTCCGACCGCCTATTTCCAGCTATCGGAGAAGTCGCGGCTCACCCTGAGCTGGAGCATGCAGGCCTGGGGCCGCCCGGCCGGATCTGGCGGCAATCTCGACCTCGTCAATTTCGAGCGTCATCAGGCGCGATTGGTGTTCGGGGTAAACTTCTAGCGTGTTCCGCCTTTGCCCGCGCGCGGGGGAGAGGGAACATCCGTCCGTTTGAAACTTCCCGCTCCTCGGAACGTAATCTTTCGTGCTAATCTCCATTGTCCCCTTGCGACAGGATCCCGGCATGAACCCGATTGACCTGGTGGTGACTGTATGTGCGGTGCTCTCGCCTGCGACCTGCGAGGAGCAGCATCTGGTGTTCAACTTTGCGGGGTCGCCGAGGCAATGCGTGATGGCCGCGCCGCCCTATATCGCCCAATGGGTCGGCGACCATCCGAAGTGGCAGGCGGTGCGGTGGCGCTGCGAATATCCGCACCCGAACGACAAGGCGTGAAGCGCTCGCGCTGCCGGGCCTTGAGTGCTCTGACCCCTCATCCTGAGGAGCCGCGAAGCGGCGTCTCGAAGGATCGAGGCCGAGCTGAATCAGCCGGGCCTTCATGGTTCGAGACGCGCTTCGCGCTCCTCACCATGAGGGTCTCATAACTACTTCGTGCAGTCCTTCAGGTCCTTGTCGGCGATCGAGAACACCGCGTCCGCCTTGATCTCGATGTCGCGGACGATGCACTGCCGCGCATTGGGATAGCTGACCCTGGCGTCATAGCGGCCGGGTTCGACACCGGTGATGCGCAGCCGCTCGTCGTGGTCGACCTCCTTGTCCTTGTCGTTCAGGCACTGGTTCGGGCCCCACTCGGTCTTGCCGGCGGGCGAGAGCTGGAAGCCGGAGATCGTCTCCGTCGTCAAATTCCAGAGCCGGATGCCCTTGCCTTTGCTTTGGGCGGCGGCTTCGCCGGTCAACGTCAACAACGCGATCAAAGCCAGAAACCAACGCATCAGCCGATCCTCCCAAAGGCGCCCTGTTATTCCCTGATCAGGCGCTCGCGGTTCTTTGCCTTGTCGAAATTCCTGGCGCGGTCAAGGCCGATCGGCGCGATCAGCTTCGCCGAGGCAAGATCAGCGCCCTCGAAATCGGCGTCAGTGACGGTGGCTCCGGTCAGGTCGGCGCCGCCGAGCTGAGCATTTTTGAGCGATGCGCCGGTCAGGTCGGCTCCCTTGAGGGAGGCAAATTCGAGATCGACGCGCGACAGGTCGGCATTGCGCGCGTTCAACCCTTCCAGATTGGCGGATCGCAGCACGGCGCGCATCAGCCCCATCGACTGGTTGCGCATATCGGCGCCAAGATGCGCGTCCGCAATCGAGGCGCCGATCAGGCTTGCGCCGGTGAGGTCGGCCGCGATGCGAGCACCGGTCAGGTCCGCGCCGTCCAGACGCGCGCGCGCCATCTGCGAGGCGAACAGATTGGCGCCCTTCAGGCTCGCGCCCGCGAGATCAGCGTCCAGCAGCCACGCCTGATCGAGGATCGCCCGATCAAGACGGGCACCGGCGAGTTTCGTCTTGTTGAGTCGTGCCGCACGGAGAATCGCCGTGGAAAGGTCGAGCCCCGAGAGATCGAGCCCCGACAACCGCTTGCCGGTGAAATCGGCCGGCGCCCCGGCGCTGGCTTTGGCCAGGATGGCCTCGACCTCCTGCCGGCTCATTTCCGCAGAGACCATCGCGGGTGAGGTGAGGTCGACGTCACGCATCATGTCCTGCGCGCTCGCCATGGTCGCGACGAGAGCGAGGCCAAGCGTCATGAGGGCGACCATTCGCGTCATCATCGGGCTCCGCTACGGGCCCTGTTTAGCACGCGCTTTGCGTGGCTGCCTATGAGGCATCACGCCCGGCGCGTTCGCCGCCATGTTCGCCTTGGATTCTCGCCGCGAGGTCCGCCCTGATCGCGGCTACCTCTGCGTCGCCGCGTGCGCCACGCGGGATGCTGATGGGCACCTCTGCCAGAATTCGCGCCGGCTGCGGCGACAGGAAGAACAAGCGGTCGCCGAGGCGGATCGCATCGTCGAGGCTGTGGGTGACGAGCAGCGTCATCATGGGGCGGCTTGCGACCAGCGTCGCGATCTCCTCGCGCAGGCGGCCGGCGAGCGCGTCGTCGAGCGAGGCGAGGGGCTCGTCGAGCACGAGCAGATCGGGCTCGACCGCGAAGGCGCGGGCCAGCGCGACGCGCCGGGCAAGACCCAGCGACAATTCGCCGGGAAAGTGGCTCCGATGCGCCTCCAGCTCCAGGATCCTGAACAGCTCCGACAGCTTCGCCTCGGAGATATCAGGAGCCGCAAGCCGCACATTCTGCTCGACCGAGCGCCACGGCAGCAGCCGCGGCTCCTGGAACACCATCCCGATCCGCGCTTCCGGTGGACGCGCGATGGTCCCGTGGAAATCGCGGTCGAGCCCGAGGATGATGCGCAGCATCGTGCTCTTGCCGCAGCCGGAGGGGCCGATCAAAACGCCGACCTCACCGGATTGAAGCGCGAAGCTGACCGGGGCCAGCACCTCGTGCGTTTCGCCCGCGGCACTCCTGAATGTCTTTCCGGAGATATCGACTTCAAGCCGCACGGGGCCGCCACCGTGTTGCGCGGGCTTCGAACGGCTGCACCAGCAAGGTTTCGATGACGAGTACGACGGCCGCGAAGGTGAGCGAATAGGCCAGCAGTCGCGGCGTGTCGAACAGCTGGAAGGCGACGCCGATCTCGAAGCCGACGCCGTTCGGCCGTCCCAGCAGCTCGGCCACCAGCACGATCTTCCATACCAGCGACAATCCGGACCGGGCCGAGGCTGCGATATAGGGCGCAAGCTGCGGCAGCACGACGTGGCGGAACGCGCGCCAGCGCGGCATCGCGAACACAGTGGCCATCTCGTCCAGCGAACGGTCGAGCGCACGCGTGCCCTCGCGCAAGGTGACGATGGCGGTCGGCAGCTTGTTGATGGCGATCGCCGCGATCGCGGCCGCTTCGGTCAGGCCGGCCCAGATATAGGCCAGCACGATCACGACCAGCGCCGGCAGGTTCAGCAGCAGGATCAGCCAGGGATCGCCGAGCCGGTCGGCGAGCTTCACCCGCCCCATCAAATAGCCGATGGCACTGCCGAGCGACATCGCCAGCACGAAGGCGAGCGCGACGCGCGCCAGCGTGGCGCCGAGATGCAGGAACAGGGCGCCGCTCGATGCTTCCGCGATGATGACGTTGAGCACGGCAGGCGGGGAGGGCAGCTTTGCGCCGCCGACGAACAGAGCCGCAATCCACCAGGTCGCGAGGAACAGGGAAAACGAGAGAAGACGCAGCACCTCAGTCTCCGGGGACTGCGTGATAGAAGGTGCCGGGATCGAGCTCGGCCGCCGGCCCGACCAGGTCACGTCCGCCGATCTCGGCGAGCACGCGATAGAGCACGCGCGCATCCGCCTCCTCGTCCACGATGCTCCGGCGCGGAATGCCGTCGCGATAGCGGTCGCGGTAGGTCTTCAGGATGGCCGGATCGCTCGCGCCGGTGAGCGGCGCGATCTTGTCCCAGGCGGCATCCGAGGTGACCAGCAGCTGCTTGGCCTTGCGGGTCATCGCAATGAAACGCGCCACCGCATCGCGGTGGGTTGCGGCCCAGCTCTCGTCGAAGACATAACCGACCGCGGACACCGCGCCCTTGGCCCCCAGCTTCGGCAAAATGTCCTCGATGCCGGCGAGGCGGCGAAAGCCCTTGGCCTCGAGCTGCGCACAGAAATTCCAGAAGTTGAGGCTCGCATCCATCTCGCCATCGAGCGCCTTGGCGGCAATCAAGGGCGGCGCGCCATAGACGATGCTCGCGTCCGACTTCAGGTCGATGCCGTCCTGCTTCATCCGCGCCTGCAGCAGCAGCCAGCTCTTGTCGATCGCGCCGCCGCCGACGCCGAGCTTCCGTCCCTTGAGGTCGGCGAGCGTCTTGAGCGGCGAGGATGCGGGCACCATCACCGCGCCGAGCGCGCTGGAATAAGGATAGAAGGTGAGCTTGGCGCCGAGCACGCGCTCGCGCGACACCCACAGCCAGTCGGACAGGATGATGTCGGCACTCCCGGCACGCAGCGCGATCTTGCCGGCCTCGGGGCTCGCGAGCTCGGCGACGTCGAGCGACAGATCGGCTTCCTTGTCGAGCCCGCCGGCGCGGATCGCCGCCAGCTCCCAGGAGAATGTTCCCGTCTTCTGCACTGCAAGGCGGATCGTATCCGCGGCGCGGCCGGGTGCGGCCAGCGACAGCGCCAGCGTCATCGCGAGCGCCAATGTTCGTCCAGGCGCTCTCAAACCAAGTGCTCTCATCACCTTGTGAGCCGTTTCCTCGAAGGGAGTGCTTTTCATGACAATACGCATAGCATAGCTTTCGTCGCAACCAGCGGGAGGACGCTCATGAATCTGGCGGGACAGCTACGACCGATTGTCGCCGCATTGGCGGTGTGGGCTGCGACCGTCTACGCCGCACGTGCCGAGGAGGCCAACGATTATCCGACCTCGGCGCGTGCCGAATACGTCTATGGCTGCATGAAGGCCAATGGCGAGAGCCGGCAGTCGATCGAGCAATGTTCCTGCTCGATCGACGTGGTGGCCTCGATCGTGTCCTATGACCGTTACGTCACCGCCGAGACGGCGCTGAGCATGTCCCAGGTGCGCGGCAATCTCGGCGTTCAGTTTCGTACGTCCGAGCAGGCGAACTCGGCGGTGAACGATCTCCGGCGCGCGCAGGCGGAAGCCGAGGTGAGGTGTTTCTAGCTGCCGCATAGAGGGTGCGGTCCCTTCTCCCCTTGTGGGAGAAGGTGGCGCGAAGCGCCGGATGAGGGGTATGCCTCCGCGAATACTATCGCAAGAGAGTAGCTCGCGGAGACAAACCCCTCACCCAAGCGAATTTTTGTCTACCAGCGGTGCTGCCCTCTCCGGGGCGAGGGCACAGTCATTCGCACCGCGTTTGACTTTGAAGGGGGAGGGAAGGCAGCGCCTTACGTCCCCGGCTTCTCCACATCCCATTCATTGCGGAACACGTGCCCATCCGTGTCCTTCGCCTCCGCACGGAAGCGCTTGGCACCGTTGGACACATACGTGAAGCGCAGGTTGGGATCTTCCGAGATCGAGATGCCGCCCTCCATCGACAGCACGGGGCTGTCGTCCTGCGTCAGCTTCAGCTGGTTGACGAAAAAGGCGGGGATGTAGAGCTGCGTGACCTGATCCATTTGCAGCCCGGAATTGTTGGGATGGCCGATCATGATCTGCGCCTCGCGGACGCGGCTGGCCGGTGCCTCCTCGCGCGCGAATTGCCGGTAGCGCATCTGGCCGAGCCGGTTCCTGGCTTCCTCGATGTTCTTTCCTGCCGGCGCCGAGCAGCCGCCTGAGGCCTTCACATAGGTCTTGGCGACGTAGAGCTGGCCGTCGCTGAGCTCGGCGACCGCGTGGACGTCGGTATAATTGTTGACGCGCACGCGCGTGGAGATCTCGGTGACGTTGGCATCTGCGCCGAGCTCGAACTTCGCTGCCATCGGCGCGGGGTTGCGGTCGATCACCAGCGTGATCGAACGGATGCGGCGGCTATCCGCGGGCGACAGTTTGCTGCGCAGGGTCACCGGCACGATCGCCGCGTCCTCGGCGCGATAGGGCATCTCGATGCCGATGACGTCGTTGCCGTCGTTGATCGGACGGTTGCTGAAGATGTCCTGCACCAGCCCCGGCCAGGGATCGTAAGCCTCCTCGGCGCTCGCCGGCACAGCGAAGGCGATGCCAAGCAATGCGGCGATCAGGGGCAGGCGGCGTGTGCATCCCGTCATGGTCGTGGTTCCGTGCGGACGAAGCAGTTTTCTCTGGGGCGGCGCAGCCGATCCCCCGTCCAGCGTAGCGCGTCCACTACTCCCATTCAATTTCCGAAAATGCTGCGGTTGCGTTGCGAGCATTGTAGTCGTCGAACAATTGCCAATGCGGCCGTTCCGATGCGGCCGCCTTGTCGGCGGCAGTCCGGATCGGCTCGCCCTTCTTGTTCGACGCCCGGACGTCCGCCAGCAGGGTCGTGAGATAACGCCGCTCGTCGCCGAGCGCGGCAGGCCAGTCGCTCACAGGCCCGTGACCCGGCACGACGCGCTGCGCCGGAATTTTATCGAGTTCCCCGAGCGTGCCGAGCCAGCCGCGGATGCTGCCGTCCATCACCGGAATATGGCGGAGGAAGACGAGATCGCCCGCGAACAGCGTCTTGCTGGTCTCGTCGAACACGGTCAGATCGTTGTCGCTGTGCCCGGCCGACCAGGCCCGCAAGGTGAGGCGGCGCGACCCGAGATCGAGCGTCAGGGTATCAACGACGAGCAGGGTGGGCGGCACGATCTTCACGGGATCGATCAATTCGCTACCCATGATGCGTCTAAAATTGTCGAGATAATACGGCCCGCGCGTCGCCAGCGCCTGCGGCAGCTTGCTGTGGCCGACGAAGCTGGTTCCCTCTGCGGCAAAGGCCGCATTGCCGAAGACATGGTCGGGATGGCCGTGGGTGTTGATGACGTAGCGGATCGGCTTGGATGTGCGAGCCCGCACCGCCGCCAGCAGCGCCTCGCCCTCACGGAGGCTGCCGCCGGTGTCGATCACGGCCACCGCATCCTCGCCGACGATAAAGCCGACATTGGCGATGTCGCCTTCGTTCTCGCGGGTCATGAGGGCGGTGGTCCCGGAGTGCACGAAGATTCCCGGTGCGACTTCGCTGACAGGCAATTCGGCTGCCCCGGCGCGTGCTAGCGTTGCTGTCCCCAGCAGGGACAGGGCTGCGATCAAGGAAGCGATGCGAGACACTTTTCCGCCTCAGTTCAGATGGCTTGCCGCACTGCACTGCAACAAACCAAAGCCAACACAAAGTTTGGCAAAGCATGGCGCGTCATGCGTTGCATGGCTAGCATTCAAACAAACCGAGGAGGAAGCGCGATGACGGAGGCCGGGCGACATCGTCGCTGGTTGTTTTCACTGTGGGTCCTGGTGGCATCCTGCGCATTCGGCGACGTCGCCATTGCGCAGACCAGCGAGACCGGCGACCTCTCGTTCGAGTTGGTCGATCCAAAAGTGCTGCGCGTCTGTGCAGACCCGCGCAATCTGCCGTTCTCGAACGAGAAGGGCGAGGGGTTCGAGAACAAGCTCGCCGAGCTGCTCGCAGACAAGCTCCAGAAGAAGCTCGACTACGTCTTCTTCCCGCAGGCCACCGGCTTCGTGCGGATGACGCTGGGCGCGCATCGCTGCGACGTCATCATGGGATTTCCGCAAGGCGACGATCTCGTGCAGGGCACCAATCCCTATTATCGCACGTCATACGCGCTGGTCGCGAAAACAGGCAGCGGGCTCGAGGAAGTCGATACGCTCGAAGACCCGAAGTTGAAAGGCAAGCATGTCGGCATCGTCGCCGGCACGCCGCCGGCCACCAACATGGCGATCGCCGGCCTGATGGGCGATGCAAAACCCTATCCCCTGATGATCGACACGCGCTTCGACAACTCCGCACAGGCGATGGTCGACGACCTCGTCGCCGGCAAGATCGACGCAGGCGTGCTGTGGGGTCCGATGGCCGGGTATTATGCGAAGAAGGCTGGCTCGCTTCATGTCACGCCGCTGGTGAAGGAAACCTCGGGGCCAAAGCTGGTCTATCGCATCGGCATGGGCGTGCGCCCCGCCGACCAGAACTGGAAGCGGCAGCTCAACAAGCTGATCCAGGAGAACCAGGGCGAGATCAACAAGATCCTGATCGACTTTGGCGTGCCGCTGCTCGACGAGAGCGACAAGCCGCTCGGCGCGGAGACGGCCAAGAAGACGCCATGAGGCGGCGCGTTGCCGCTGCGCTGGTTGCCGCCATTCTGGTGGCGCCAGCGTTGGCGCAGCAGCAGGAGCCGTTCGAGCCCGAGGGGTATCGCTCCGACAATTACCGCGCGCCGGTGCCGGCGACGCTCACTGGCGCGCGCGTGCTGACGACTGCGGAGGCCGAAGCAATCTGGCGTGCGAAGAGCGGCGCCTTCATCGACGTGCTGCCGCGCGCGCCGAAGCCGAAGAACCTTCCCGAAGGCACCGTCTGGCGCGATATGCCGCGAAAAAACATACCGGGCAGCACCTGGCTGCCGGACACCGGCTACGGCGTGCTGCCGCCCGCCATGGACGATTATTTCCAGCGCGGCCTCGCCCACGCCGCGCGCGGCGACAAGGCTGCGCTGCTCGTGATCTATTGCCTGGCCGACTGCTGGATGTCCTGGAACGCCGCCAAGCGCGCCTTGGCCTACGGTTATGCCAACGTCGCCTGGTACCCCGACGGCACCGACGGCTGGGAGCGCGCGAAGCTTCCGCTGGACGATGCGCAACCCGAGCCGCGGCCGGAGCAATAGTTCTCTCCTCGTCATTGCGAGCGTAGCGAAGCAATCCAGAGTCCCTCCGTGGAAAGATTCTGGATTGCTTCGCTGCGCTCGCAATGACGGTGTGGGTCGAGCGTCCGCGCACATCGACTAGACGCCTCGCGGAAGCTTCCTTTCGCCGAGAGCGAGGCGGAAGCAAAGCCTACTGCTTCTGCAGCTTCGTCAGCGTGCCCGTACCGTTGTTGTCGGTCGCCGAGTACGTCACCCTGTCGCCGGCATGGACGGCATCCAGCATCGCGGCGTCCTTGGCCTTGTACTCCTGAAGCGTGCCGGCGCCGCCTGCGCTGCCGCCGACCGTGCCCTTCTGTGTCTGCTGGATCGAGATCGTGCTGTTGAGCCGGTCGATTCTGGTGACCATCCCGGTCATGTCGTCAGCAAAAGCAGGGGACGCAAGCGTGCTGATGGCTGCAGCGCATGCGAAGATGAATTTTGTTGTTCCCATCGAGGCCTCCCGACGTCTTGGAGTTCACGTCGACAAGCCATCCTAGAGCGATTTGGTTCCGGCTGATAGCGCGGCAAAGGGTAACGATTGATATCGCGGGAACTTTCCGAAAGTCGTCGTCAGCGAGGCTGACGCTATTCCATTTCCTGCTGGATCACGCGTCCGAGAGCGAACAGGCGCTGGTCAATCGCGGTCGGAACCTCGCAGACGAACCGCACCACCTTGTGGCGATCTTCGAAAATGCGGGTTTCCCAGATCAACTGGTTGCTGAGCGCATCGACCTTTGCGTCGTCGCGTGGTGTCGCGCTCTGGAGCGCCTGGAGCTGGATCGACTCCTCGCGGATCTTGTCGGCCGCCTCGCGCTGTTTGCGGCTGACGCGTTCGAGCCCGTTCATGACCTGCGAGCGCTGGGCGTTGAGCGTGTCGAACAAGCCGGCGAACAACAGCTTGGCGTTCGCCGTCTTGTCAGCGGCGGAGCCGGCCAAAAACTCCTTCACCGACTTCTCGGCCTCGTCCATCGGCGTCTTCCGCGCTGACAGTTTTGAGACCAGCGCGGTGACCTTTGCGTCGTCCTTCCATTTGGTCTCGGCGTCGTCGAGTGCGGGACCGGCCCAGACGGCGGCGAGCGAGATGTCCGGCACCTTGGCCTGCGTGCAAGGCCAGTTGGGATAGCGCGGATCGGCGGCGCACGCAGCCGTGCTCGCAACGGCGAGCGCAAAAGCGGCCATGGCCAGAACCTTCATCCTTCGCCTCCCGCAGGGCCCCGTCGCGCCAGCCCGCGCGAGGGATCATAGGCCAGAATCGCGCCGATCATGAAGACGATTGTGCAGGCCGCCACTACCGCCAGCGAGATCCAGTTGATTTGCCCGTAGAATGCAAAACGGATCAGTTCGACCGCATGGGTGAACGGGTTGGCCTGGCAGAGATAGTAGAGATAGGGGCTCCCCTCCTGCACGCGCCAGAGCGGGTAGAGCGCGGAGGAGGCGAAGAACATCGGAAAGATCACGAAGTTCATCACGCCGGCGAAGCTTTCAAGCTGCTTGATGCCCGAGGAGATCAGCATGCCGAGCGAGCCCAGCATCAGCCCCGACAGGATCAGCGCCGGCAGCACGGTGAGATAGCCGATCGCGGGAGGGGTGATGTCCCAGAACCAGGCGATCAGCAGGAACGCATAGACCTGGAGTAGCGACACCGCGGTGCCCGCCAGCAGCTTGCAGAACAAGAGGAACCCGCGCGGCAGCGGGCTCACCAGCAGCGTCCGCATGTTGCCCATCTCGCGGTCATAGACCATCGAGAGCGAGGACTGCATGCCGTTGAAGAGCTGGATCATCGCCATCAGCCCGGGCGCGATATAGACCTCGTAGAGGATGTAGGTCTCGTAGGGCGGGATGATCGAGATGCCGAGCACCTGGCGGAAGCCGGCGGCGAAGATGAACAGCCATACCAGCGGCCGCACCAGCGCCGAGACGAAGCGCTCGCGCTGATGCAGGAAGCGCAGGCCCTCGCGCCAGACGATGCCGGTGAGGCAGGTCATGTATTCCGCGGCCGAGAAACCGCGCGGTGTATCCCGCGTCGTGATGCTGCTCATGCGCCGCCTCCCGGCATCGTCTGCGCACCGGTCAGGCGCATGAAGGCGGTGTTGACGTCCTGCGCGCCGGCATCCGTGATGACGCGGCTCATCGGCCCCTGCGCCAGCACCTTGCCCTGGTGCAGCACCACGAGGTCGTCACCAGCCATGATCTCGTCGAACAGATGCGTGGCCCAGAGCACGCCGATGCCTTGCTCGGTCACGAGCTGGCGGACATGGCTGATGATGTCGGCGCGCGCCTTGACGTCGAGGCCGACGGTCGGCTCGTCCAGCAGCAAGAGGCGCGGCCGGTGCAGCAGGGCGCGGGCGATCTCCAGCCGCCGCATCTGGCCGCCGGAGAGATCGCGCACCTTGCTGCCGGCACGCTCCGAGAGGCCGATGCGGCCGAGCAGCTCGGCGCTGCGCGCGGCCGCCTCGCGCCGGCTGATGCCGTGGAGTGCGGCGTGATAGAGCAGGTTCTGCGTCAGCGACAGGTCGAGATCGAGCGTACGCGGCTGGAACACGACGCCGAGCAGCCGCAGCGCCTCGCCGGGGCTCTTGCTGATGTCGTGGCCGAAAATGCCGACGCGGCCGCTCTTGATGCCGAACAGGCGCGTGATCAGCGAGAACAGTGTGCTCTTGCCGGCGCCGTTGAGCCCGAGCAGCGCAGTGAAGCTCGCGGGCTGCACATGGAAGGAGACGTCCATCAACGCCCGGCGCGGCCCATAGGAATGGCTGACGCCATCAATCGACAGCGCCGGCACCGCGGCCGCTTGCAGCCTCGGCATCTCCTGTGGCTCGGCGATGGGAGCAGGGCTGGTCATGGCGAGATCGTAATGCCCCAGGGCAGTTCGCCCACCTGAATGGTCTTGATCACCTTTTGCGCGGCGACGTCGATGACCGAGACGTCGTTCGACACGCCGTTGGTGGTGAGCAGGTATTTCTCGTCCGGCGTGAACGCCATGTGCCAGACGCGCTGCCCCACCAGCAAATATTTCGTCACCTTGCGCGACGCGACGTCGACCACGGCGACGCGGTTGGCCGGGCCGAGCGCGACGAAGGCGGTCTTGTCGTCTTTGGTCATGCCGATGCCGACCGGCTGGATCGCCTCTTTCCGCAACCCCGGAATCTCGAACGTGACCTTGCCGGTCACCTCGTGCTTTTTGGGATCGATGATCGAGATGGTGCCACCGATCTCCGAGGACACCCACAGCTCGGAACTGTCGTGCTTGAATTCGGCAAAGCGCGGCCGCGCGTCGACCAGCACGTTGGCGACGATCTGGCGCGACGAGGTGTCGATGAAATGCGCCATGTTGGTCGTCTCGGACGTGTTGATCAGCGTCTTGCCGTCCGGGCTGATGGTCATGCCCTCGGGCTCGACGCCGACCTGGATGTCGCCGAGCCGCGCGCGCTTCTCCAGATCGATCACGGTCACCGTGTTGTCGTTCTCGTTGGCGACATAGAGGATTTTTCCGGCCGCATCCTGCGCGAACAATTCCGGGTCGGGCCCGGAGGGCAGGCTGTCCACGATCGCTTGCGTCTTGGCATCGATCACCTGGATGGTGTCGTCGTCGCCGACCGCGACCATCACGAACTTTCCGTCGCGCGTGAAATCGATGCCGCGCGGGCGCTGGCCGACCTTGATGGTCTTGGTCACGGTCCAGCTGTCGGTGTCGATCACCGAGACCGTGTTGCTCTTCTCGTTCGAGACATAGGCGATGAAGGCGTGCGCGGGCGCGGCCGCAAGCGCCAGTCCGGACAGCAACCCCACACGCCACATGCGCAACATTCGCGTCCTCATTTCAGCTTGCATTTGCTCTCCGGGCGGTCGTAGCCGAGCGTGTCGAGCTCGGAGACCTGGTGCAGAAATCCCTCCTGCGGCGACACCGACACCACCATGCGGCCGTCGACCAGCAGGATCGGCTGGCGCAGCTGCAGGTTCCAGTCGCGCAGGGTCAGTCTTGTGCCCTTGAAGGCAGCGACCGAGAAGTCCGGCCCCTTGATGAAGTCGGTGACTTTCTTGACGTCGCCGGAATTGGTACGCGAGGTGGCCTCGCCGATCATGCGCACCGCCGTCCAGGCCTGCATGTCGAGCGCGGTCATGCGCCGCGAATTCAGCTTGATGAAGCGGTTCTGCATCTGGATCGCGCCCCACTGGTCCTGCGATGCGTCCCAGCTGCGCGGCACGAGGCCGGCCGAGCCTGCGACGGGGCGCGGATCCCAGGTGCGATAGGGCAGATAGGCGCCGAACACTTCGCTCTCGTCGGCGGCGACCAGCACGTCATAGGCCGGCAACTGTTGCGTGAACACCGGCATCTGGCGCTGGATCAGCGTGACACCGCTATCGGTGCGGCGCGCGCCGCCCTTGTCCTCGAAGGTCTTCTCTTGCACGATCTTGGCGCCGAAGCGTGTGGCGGTACGCCGGAGTGCGTCTGCAAACAGCTTGTCCTCGTCATGCGAGCCGACCACGAGCACCCAGCGCTTCCACTGCTTCCACACCAGATATTGACCGAGCGCATCGGCCAGCATCGCGCGCGTCGGTGCGGTGTGGATGACATTGGCGCGGCAATCGGCCTCGCGCAGGCGCTCGTCGATCGCGCCGGCGTTGAACAGCAGCGTGCCGCGCTCGCGCAGGGCGTCCGAGACCTTCAACAGCGCGTCGGCCGGCAGGTCGGCGATGATGAAGCCGTTTTTCTCGGCGAGCGCAGCCGCAGCCTGGACCGGATCTTCGCCTTCCCTGATGCGGCGCTCCTCCAGCGTGGAACGCTGGTTGAGGAATTTTCCCGTGGTGTTGTTGTCCTCGATGGCGAGGCGCGCGCCGGCGACGCCGTCATTCTCCGCGGGCTGCTCGACCAGCGACAGCGTCGATCTGGTGCCGGCGACGCCGAGATAGCCGACGCCGATCTGCACCGGGTCGGCCGCGAGCGCGCTCGTCGCGGCAAGACCCAGGCCGATCAGGCCGACCAACCATCGGATCATGTTTCCTCCAGATGTTCTCCCTGGCTTGACCGCCGGTGGAGAATTGTCTCTGCTAAAGCATGACCGATTTGGCCCGGCTTGCAACCCCGCATTTCGTCCCCGCGCGCGAGAGGCCGGGAATCACGATCGTGCGAGCGCTGATCTGTTTCGCAGCTTTGCTGTTGACCGGTTCGGTCGCGTTGGCCGATCCGCCAAGGCTCGCGGTGTTCGACTTCGAGCTGATCGACACCAGCCTTCCCGGCGAGTTCTACGGCTCCAGGCCGGAGGAGGCGCGGCTCGAGCGCATCAGCGAGCAACTGCGCAAGGAACTGGCGCTGTCGGGAAGGTTCCAGCTGCTCGACATCGCGCCGGTCAGGGATGCCGCCCGTCACGCCAATCTTCAGGCCTGCGGCGGCTGCGACCTCAAGCTTGCCGGCCAGCTTGGCGCCGACCTCGAGATCACCGGCATGGTGCAGAAGGTCTCGAACCTGATCATCAATCTCAACATCTATTTGCGCGACGTGAAGACCGGCAACATGATCACCGCCGCCAGCGCCGACATGCGCGGCAACACGGACGAATCGTGGTCGCGCACGATGAGCTACCTGATCCGCAATCGATTGTTGGCGCCGAATTACGGGAAGCCGGAGTAGATCTTCGCCTCTCCCCGCTAGCTCTGCTGCACCCTCGCCCCTTGTGGGAGAGGGTGGCTTCGCGAAGCGAAGACGGGTGAGGGGTCTCTCTCCGCGAGTCTAACTTTCACTTGAAGCGCGGATAGAACCCCTCATCCGGCGCCATAGCCGAAGCTTTGCTTCGGCGTTCTTAAGAACGGCGGCCGTGGGCCGCCTATGCCACCTTCTCCCGCAAGGGGAGAAGGAAGAAATCACCCCTTCAATCTTTCCGCATGCCAGTGCAGATGATCGCCCATGAAGGTCGAGATGAAATAATAGCTATGGTCATATCCCGCCTGCCGCCGCAGCGTCAGTGGGATGCCCGCCTTGGTGCAGGCGGCCTCGAGCAGCTCGGGCTTGAGCTGTTCTTTCAGGAAATTGTCGGCCTCGCCGACGTCGACGAGGAAGCCGGAATATTTCGCGCCGTCCTCGATCAGCGCCACGGTGTCGTGGTTGCGCCAGGTCTCCTTGTTCGGTCCGAGATAGCCGGTCAGCGCCTTGATGCCCCAGGGCACGAGCGAGGGCGCCACGATCGGCGCGAACGCGCTTGCCGCGCGATAGCGGTGCGGATTGCGCAGCGCGACCGTCAGCGCGCCGTGGCCGCCCATCGAATGGCCCATCACCGATTGCCGCTTGGCGTCGACCGGAAAATTCTCCGCCACGAGCTTGGGCAGCTCGTCGGTGACATAGCTCCACATGCGATAGTTGCGCGCAAACGGCTCCTGCGTCGCGTCGACATAGAAGCCGGCGCCGAGGCCGAAATCATAGGCATTGTTGGCGTCGCCCGGCACGTCGGGCCCGCGCGGGCTGGTGTCCGGCGCGACGAAGATCAGGCCGAGCTCGGCGCAGGCTTTGCGGAATTCGCCCTTTTCGGTGACGTTGGCATGGGTGCAGGTGAGGCCGGAGAGATACCAGACCACGGGCAGCTTTGCGCCGGCGGCATGTGGGGGAACATAGACCGAGAACACCATGTCGGTTCCGGTCGCCTGGCTGGCGTGGCGGTACACGCCCTGCACGCCGCCATAGGAAGTGTTGGTCGAGACAGTCTGGATCGTCATGCCGTTATGCTCCGTGGCATCTAACCACATCAAGATTGCAACGCTTGTGTGACCGAATTCGTGGCGGTGTGCGCGTCAGGCGACGCCGCTGTCGATCGCCAGCCGCACCAGCTCGACCGAGGTCTTCACGCCGAGCTTCTGTCGCATGATCGAGGAGGTGTTGGCGACAGTCTTGTAGGACGACTGCACCAGCCAGGCGATCTCGGACAGGCTCTTTCCGGCGCTGAGCAGCCGCAGGATTTCCATCTCGCGCGCGTTCAGCTTCGACAGCGGGCTTTGTGCCAGCGTCGGTCCTGCAAACGCGATGCTGCGCGCGATCGCGGTCGGCAGATAGGTGCCGCCGCCCCCGACGGCGCGGATCGCCTCGACGAGGTCGTCGGGGTCGCCGGTCTTGGAGACGTAGCCCTTGGCCCCGCACTCGATCGCGCGCGCGGCGAACGCAGGGTCGTCGTTCATGCTGAACATGATGATGCGGGCCTCGGGCGCACGTTCGAGGATGCGGCGCGCGAGCTCGAAGCCGGAGACGGTCGGCAGGTTGATGTCGATGATGCAGAGGTCGGGGCGCTCGACAATGAAGACGCATTCGCCGTCCTCGGCGTCGGCGGCCTCCAAAATCTCGATCTCGCCCTCGTCGGCCAGCACGGCACGGCAGCCGGAGGCGACAATGGGATGATCGTCGACGATCAGAATGCGCATAGGCGTTCCCCGTGACAGCCTCGGCCTGCTTTTGCGCCGCATGATCCGAACAAGAACGCTGCGCGCGTCTCATGTCGCCTCATGCAACCCGGCCGGGATTGCTGTACGCTTTCGATTAGATATCGGGCGCTTCGCCTCTGTCAACGTCATCGGACAGGCGCGGGCCAACCTTCGCGAGGCACGGGCGGCACCAATGTGGCAAAATCTATCGTTGCGCGCGCGCATCAACCTTCTGCTGGCGCTGCTGTTGGCGCTGGGGCTCGCCGTCAATATCGGCCGCCAGGTCGCGGAAGCAGGTCCCCGCGTGCAGGCCGAGGACCAGAGCGTGATCCGGCTTGCGCGCGAATTCATCGAGATGATCGTTGCGGATTTGAACGAGGCGCCCGACCCGGATGCCAGGCTGAACCAGATCGCGCGCGATCTGAGTCGCCTGCGCCATGTCAGCATCGCGCTTCTGGACGCCGGCGGTAACCCGCTGACGCCGCCCCGGCCTGCCGACGACGACGCGCGCGGACCGCCGGCCTGGTTCGTCGGCCTGGTTCATCCCGAGCAGACCGCGGTGAGCGTGCCGGTCTCGGTCCATGGCAAGCCGGGCTCGCTGGTGATCACCGCACATCCCGATGACGAGATCGCCGAGATCTGGGACGCCATCGTGACCCAGCTCGAGGTCGGCTCGGTGATCGCGCTCGCGCTGTTCCTGGTGATGATGACGGTGATCGGCCGCGCGCTCGCGCCGCTGCAGTCGTTGGCGCAGACGATGACCGCGATCGAGGGCGGGCATTATGACGCGCGCGCCACGCCGGGCGGTGCGCCCGAGCTGGCCGCGATCTGCGGCAAGCTCAATCATCTCGCGGCGGCGCTCGGCGAGGCGGTAGAGGAAAAGCGGCTTTTGGCCGAGCGCGCGGTGTCGCTCCAGGACGTCGAGCGCAAGGAGATCGCGCGCGAGCTGCACGACGAATTCGGGCCGTATCTGTTCTCGCTGCGCGCGCATGCGAGCGCGCTGGCGAAGCTCGCGGACGGGCGCGCGCCGAATGCCGAGTCGGTCCGGAAGCACGGCAGCGCCTTGCTGGAACAGATCAACCAGCTCCAGCAGTTCACGCGCCGCGTGCTGGAGCGGCTCCGGCCGGTCGGCCTTGCCGAGCTCGGCCTGCGCCAGGCGCTGGAATCGCTCTCGCGGCTGTGGCGGGAGTCGCATCCCGACGTCGCGATCGAAACCGTGATCTCCGCCACGCTCGGGGTCACCGGCGAGACGGCCGATCTTACCATCTACCGCATCGTGCAGGAGGCGCTTACCAACGTGTTCCGCCACGCCGGCGCGACTTCGGTCAATGTCGTGATCGAGCCCGTCGAGCAGGCCGGCGGCCGCGGCTACGCGCGCGTGCGGGTCAGCGACAACGGCCGCGGCATGGAGCCGGGCCAGAAGCTCGGCTTCGGCCTCGTCGGCATGCGCGAGCGCATTCTGGCGCTGGGCGGCACGCTCAACGTCGTCTCCGGCGACGGCGGCTTGACCGTGGAGGCGCTGGTTCCGACGGCGGCGTCCTGATTACATCGGGAAAAATTCCCGATTTGGTCGGGAAAACGGGTGCGGATAGTGCCAGACCTTTTGTGGCTGGCGAACTCACTGCCGCCGAATACACTCATCTCAACCAAACGGCGAAAATCAAAACAGCCGGTGGTCACGGATGGGAAGGCAGGGATGGGCAAGCCTCTTTGGTTCAAGCGTCGTTTGTTGATAGCCTCGGTGTCGACGGGGCTGGTGTCGGGCTTGGTCCTTGCAGGCCCCGCCGCAGCCGCGCAGGATGAGGAAACCAACGTCCAGAATCTGCCGGCGGTCGAGATCACGGCACCACCGCCGTCGGCCGTGAGGCGCAGTGCGCCAACGCGGCCGGTCGCACGGGTAGGGGCACCGGCGTCCGCCGCTCCGAAGACGCGCCTTTACGTCTACCCGACCTCGCCGGGCACCGGCCGAGGTCTCGATGTCGACAAGGTGCCGTCCGCGATCAATGCGGTTGATGCCAGCCAGATCAGGCGTACCGCCTCGCCAGATATCGCCGTTGCCCTGCAGCAGTACGTGCCTGGTCTCAGCATCAATGAAGTGACCGGCAATCCATTCCAGCCCGATGTGCAGTTTCGCGGCTTCGTCGCTTCACCTCTGGCCGGCACGCCGCAGGGCCTCGCCGTCTACCAGAACGGCGTACGCATCAACGAGGCGTTTTCCGACACTGTTAATTGGGATCTGATCCCGACGGCTGCGATCCGATCGGCAGTGGTCGTAACTAACAATCCGGCATACGGCCTTAACGCGCTCGGCGGCGCCATCGATCTGCAGATGAAGAACGGCTTTAACTATCAAGGTGCCGAAATCGACATCATGGGCGGCTCATTCGGCCGCATCCAGGGCTCTGCACAATGGGGCAAGCAGGTCGACAATAATTGGTCGGTCTACGGAGCGCTCGAAGGCGTTCACGACAATGGTTTCCGCAATTTCTCGCAATCGGATGTCCGGCGGTTCTATGGCGATGTCGGGTATCGCTTCGAAGGCAACGAGTTTCACCTCAATGGCGGCGTCGCCAACAATTCCCTGGCAGGACCCAGCACTGTTCCGGCCGAATTGCTCCAGCAATATTGGGGGGCGACCTACACAACGCCGCAAACCATCTCCAACAAGGTCGGCTATCTCAACCTGACCGGCAAGGTGGAGGCGACGCCGACCTGGACCTTTGAGGGCACGGCGCATCTGCGGAGCTTCAAACAGAGCACCGTGGACGGAAACCCGACCGACGCCCAGGCATGTGCCGATCCAACGCTCCTGTGCTTTGGCAATGATACGGTCCCGGCTTTTGGCCTGAATGGCGTTCAGCTCGCCAATACCTTTGCGCCAGACGCCATCCTCAGCGAGATCGATCGCACCAGCACGAAATCGACCACATTTGGCGTATCCGGTCAGGCAACCAACACCGACCAGCTGTTCGGTCATGAGAACCGCTTCGTAGTTGGCGCGAGCTATGATGTCAGCAGCACGCGCTTCACCGGCAGCGCTGAATTGGGAACCATAGGCACGAACTATGTCGTCACGGGCAGCGGCATATTCCTGGGTCCCTCCGGTGACCCGACATCGGTTGGTCCCGTGTCGCTTCGCACCGTCAACCAATATCACGGGCTCTATGCGCTCGACACGTTCAACGTGGACGATCGCTTTGCGGTGACGGCAGGCGGCCGGTTCAATGCGGCCCGTGTCACGCTGATGGACCAACTCGGCACCGCGCTCAATGGCGATCATACCTATGATCGATTCAATCCGATCATCGGTGGCACCTACAAGATCACGTCTGAAGTGACCGCCTATGCGGGCTATTCCGAAGCCAACCGGGTGCCGACACCACTCGAACTCGGCTGCGCCGATCCGGCGAGGCCATGCATCATCGGGCAGTTCCTGATCGCTGACCCCCCACTGCAGCAAGTCGTATCCAAGACCTTCGAAGCGGGCTTCCGTGGTACCAAGGAATTGAACATCGGCTCCCTAGGCTGGAAAATCGGTGCCTACCGTGCCACCAACTACGACGACATCCTCGCGACCCCAATTCCGGGCCTGACGGGCTTCGGCTTTTTCCAGAACGTCGGCCGGACACGCAGGCAGGGTGTCGAAGCCGAGGTGAGCCTGAAGTCGAATGTCCTTCAGTTCCAGGCGAGCTATGCGTTCCTGGACGCGCGCTTCCTCGACGCGCTGACGCTTGGATCAGAGAGCCCATTCGCCGACGCCGGCAACATCCAGGTCTTGCCGGGCAATCACATTCCGCGCCTCCCTAGCCACCTTATTAAGGCAAGCATCGAATATGCGGTTACCGATGTCTGGAAGGTCGGGGGTGACGCGCTCTTTGTCTCGAGCCAGTATTTCGTCGGCGACGAGTCCAACCAGTTTCCGAAGCTGCCGTCCTACGCGGTGTTCAATCTCCACACCTCCTACCAGATCACCAAGAACTTGCAGATTTACGGTCGCGTCGCCAACATCTTCGACAACCGCTACTCGACCCTTGGCACCTTCTTCGATAGGGAAGCCTTGCCCAACTTCACCAATGGCGGTGCGGAATTTAATGACCCGCGATCGCTGAGCCCGGCAAGGCCCCGTGCGTTCTATGCGGGCATGCGGATGACGTTCTGAGTTCGACACGCAAGCCCGGCCGCCTCTGGAGGGCGAAAGACATTATCATCTTTACTCCACCCAGCCTCGGGCGAGGATCGCGGCTTGCTGCAAGGAAATGCGCCGGACCAGCGGGTCTGCATGGCGGTGCACCAGCTGCCAATCCGTGCTGTCCTTGCGATAGATTTCCGTGACGCGCAGCGACCAGTCCTGGGCAGGCAAGCCGCCGACCTCCGCGCTCTGGCGTTCGATCATGACGAGAGCGATGAGCCCGTTCGACGCATAGATCTGCAAGACCTCCAGCTCGGTCTCACCGTTCCTGAAATATTGCGCCAGGTCGGCCAGCCGCTTTGGACTGCTGTCGAATCCGAAACTCGCAGGGCCTCCGAAAGGTTGCATCAGTGTGAAATCCGGCGCAATGCGGACAAGCTGGGACCAACGGTCCATATCTCCACGCATGAAGGCCGCATTCTTCTCCCCGGCGCGCTGGATGATGCTGGCTAGCGCGGCGTCCCCGGCGGTTGCATTGCATGGAAGCTGACCGGAAGCAGGAATTGCCGCCGCCGCCATCATCATCGAGCGCCTCGACATTCTGTGCGGCGAGTCCTGGTTGTCCGGCGAGCCATGGCCTTTGCTCACCCCTTTCGACCTTCTGATCATTTCGAGGCTCCTGATTGCACGATCTACGCATTCCATGGGGCCTTGATCTCGATGAATCCAGCGATATGATTTCAGCAACATGCTGAACCAAATTGATCTATCCAGGGTCGAACTGAATCTCCTTGTGGTCTTCCGCGTGGTCCTGGAAGAACGCCATGTCGCGCGCGCGGCCGCGCGACTGAACCTGACGCCGTCCGCTGTCAGCCACGCGCTTGGCCGGCTGCGCCTTGTTTTGAACGACCCGCTGTTCCTGCGAACGCCGAAGGGCGTCGTTCCAACGGAGCGGGCCCTGGAGCTCGACCACCCGATCGCTGAAATCATCGCGCGCGTCGAACAACTGGTTGGCTCGGCTAGACCATTCGACCCTGCAAAAAGCCATCGCCGGTTTACGATCGGTGCACCCGATGCTGTTCTCGCCTCGACAACGGGGCAGCTACTCGGTTCGATCGCGAGTAGGGCGCCCCACATCGACATCGGATTGATCCATGTGATGCCCGCGCCCCGCGGCGGCGCGATCGGCGAACCCTGGCACGAGTGCCTCGAGATGCTCGAAAGACGAGAGCTGGACGTCGCGATGCTGCCGCTGCCGGCGGTATCGCCGCGTTTCGAGGCGCGCAGGCTCTACGACGAGGAATTCGTGCTGGCCATGCGCAAGGGACACGCCTTCGCCAGAGCTCCGACACCCGCGGCATTCTCGCAAGCGCAGCATCTGCTGGTGTCTCTCAGCGGCGAGCCGCGCGGCTTCGTCGATGAGATGTTGGCAAAGCGCGGTCTCAAGCGCCGCATTGCCTTGACTGTCCCGAACTTTATGATGGCGCTGGTCCAGCTTGCAGGGTCCGAACTGATCGCCGCATTGCCGCGGCGTCTGGTGCAGCAGCACGCCGGGCATTTCGGATTGATGTTCGTCGAGCTGCCTTTCGCCCGTAAACCGGATACGATCTGCGCCATCGCAACCAAGGCTGCGATGAAGGACGCCGGTGTTGCATGGCTGATGGAGGTTGTCTTCGCCTCGGTCGGAGCAGGTCGGAACCGCAATCGGTAGCGCGGGCTCGCTCAGTTGGGCGGCCCCCAAACGGTTTCCTCCGTCCAGCCCAGATCGGCAAACTCGGATGCCCTCAACGGCGCTTCGGCGGTTGAAAAGAACTCGTCGAGCTGCGGCGGCTTGATGCGCGTTCCCGATAACATCGTATGCGCCTGCCCACGGTGGTGAATTTGATGCTGAATGAGATGCATCAGCAGCCGGTCGCGTCGCTCTATCTGGACACTGGGATCTCGATTGATCCGCACGTCTTCGTTCAAGGAGGCGGGCGTCAGAGCATCGCAGACGCCGATGAAGCGCCGGTCCATCGATGCTTGAGCTTCCGAGAGCCCTGCAAGAGCTGGAAATGGGATCGGATCCTCCCAGGCCTTCGGCCCAAGCCATCCGTCCTCGAGTGCATCGACGTAAAAGAGGTCGACGACGTAAATATGGTTCAACGTCCGCTGTAGGCTCGGGAAGAAGCCCGTCCGCTCGACCTCAAATTCGCCTTGGCTCAGCTCGGCGCACGCGCGGAGCAACCGGTGGTTCGCCCAGGCATTATTGTAGGCGAAGGCGCGATAGCTTTGAACGATCGACATTGCAAACCCCGTACACCGACCTGCTTGGCGCCGCGTTCCTTTACCGATCAGAAACCATAGCAAATGATCTGAAAATTGTAACGAAACGACTTGGCTGTTTCCGGGTAGGTTTGCCGGAGGGCCCGTCCGATGACAGAGCACCAGTTGCGAGAGCGGGAATTCCAGATCGCGCGTTACAGGCTTCTGGAGCGCGAAGTCACCGATCCGCTTGCCGCGTGCCTGCTTCACAGCATCATCGAGGATCTGGAAGCCGAGTTGCGAAGGGACAGACCGGATTCGCACGGGCCGCGCGATTAACCGTTTCTTAGCGCTGATCATGCGGATTATTCGCGAGGGAATGTCAAGGGAGACTGCTCCCATGCTGAAGGACGGCACCTACGCGGCGTGGTACAAGACGCCACTGGACCAGGGTACCGGGATCGTCCATGTCGCAGACGGACAAATCTGGGGCTGCGACAGCCTGATGACCTATCACGGCTCCTGCAAGGTCGATGGAGATCGCTTCACCGCCACCGTGTCGACGAAGCGTCATACCGACGGACGTGCAACGGTCTTCGGCATCGACGACGAGCTCACGCTGGACATCGAGGGAAACTGCCCCGGCAAGGTCGCGACTTACACGGCGAAGGCAGCGCAGATGCCGGGAATGATCCTTCAGGGTACGCTCATCCTCTCGGAACAGCAGTTGCCCGCACGTGAACGAACCGAGCAGGCATCGGCGTTCAATCCCGACAAGCTTCCGAAATTGCCCAAGCGCTCGCGCTGATCGAGCGAGCCGGCGGGCTCGCGCGTCGCCAACTGACCAGGCTGGCGCGACGGCCGCAGCAGGACTCGCAATCACTCGGGACCGCGTTTGTGAACGGACGTATGCGTTCTTGCCATCGATGGTGGAGCGTCGGATCGTTCTATCGATGGTTTCGGACGATCGCTCCTGCATTCGCAGCGCGAAGCTGAAGATCATACCGCCCAACGGCAAGGACCGCGACTTCGTGGTGGATGGTCTGGGCTCGCGAGCCGTGATCAATTCGCTGTTGGCGTGCTTCGACGCGGCTCAGGGCGTGAAGGGCAAAAAGCAGGGCAGGGGGTAAATCCGGGCGTTCTTCTGCATTTTTGCATCCGAAAGTCCCGGAACTCCCGCTTTTCAAGCAGCTTCCGACACGCCATTGTGCCGCCGCAACAATCGTCTCAAGGGGCAGTATCAATGTCGGACAAGGTTTCGCGTCGCCAGTTTGCCAAGCTGGCGGGATTGTCCGCAGCCGGAATCGCAAATCCGCTGGAGGCCGCCGAGGTTAAGCCGGCGCCGGCGCCGCGGGGCGTGGACGGCTTTCCGGCGGGCTTTGTCTGGGGCACGGCGACCTCGTCCTATCAGGTCGAGGGTGCGGTCGACGTCGACGGGCGGGGGGCTTCGATCTGGGACAAGTTCGTGCGCATCCCCGGCAAGATCGAGGACGGCACCACCGGCGATCGCGCCGTCGAGCATTATCACCGCTACAAGGAAGACATCGCGCTCATCAAGGAGCTCGGTTGCAAGGCCTACCGCTTCTCGGTGGCATGGCCGCGGGTGTTTCCGGACGGCGACGGCAAGCCGAACCCGAAGGGGCTCGACTTCTACAATCGTCTCGTCGACGAGCTCCTCAGGAACGGCATCGAGCCGTGGCTGACGCTATATCACTGGGACCTGCCGCAATCGCTCCAGGATCGCTTCGGCGGCTGGCGCTCGACCGAGACGTGCAAGATCTTTGGCGACTATGCGGGCTATGTCGCCGAGCGCCTGACCGATCGCGTCAAGAACGTGTTCACGCTGAACGAGAGCGGACGTTTCGTCCAGTTCGGCTATGGCCTCGGCATCGACGCGCCGGGCGTGACGCTGCCGCAAGCAGAGGTCAACCAGGTCAGGCATAACAGTGCGCTCGCGCACGGGCTCGCCGTGCAGGCGGTGCGGGCGCACGGCCGCCGTGGCACCAGGGTCGGGCCGGCCGAGAATATCGACGTCTGCGTTCCCGCAATCGACACGCCCGAGCATGTCCGTGCGGCCGAGATCGCGCTGCGCGAGATGAATGCCGGTTATCTCAACGTCATCATGACCGGCCGGTATACCGACGCCTTCCTGAAATACGCGGGCGCCGATGCGCCGAAATACACCGACGCCGAGCTGAAGATCATCTCCTCGCCGGTCGACTTCCTCGGCCTCAACATCTACGCGCCGCAGAACTATGTGGTGCCTTCCGACCAGGGCGCGGGCTTCATGCCGCTGCCGATCCCGAAATCGTTCCCGCACATGAACTCGAACTGGCTCCGCGTCGCGCCGGAGACGATCTACTGGGTGCCGAAGCTGGCCGCAAAGATCTGGAAGACGGATGCGATCTACATCAGCGAGAACGGCAC
This sequence comes from Bradyrhizobium sp. LA6.1, assembly GCF_040547805.1. Taxonomy (NCBI): domain Bacteria; kingdom Pseudomonadati; phylum Pseudomonadota; class Alphaproteobacteria; order Hyphomicrobiales; family Nitrobacteraceae; genus Bradyrhizobium; species Bradyrhizobium sp. LA6.1. Next base: position 101,829 of record NZ_JBEPQK010000011.1, read on the forward strand.
CTCCGGCGACGACGTGGTGACGCCCGACGGCAAGATCTACGATACCGACCGCATCATGTACCTGCGCAACTATCTCGCGCAGCTCCAGCGCGCCACCGCCGAGGGCGTGCCGGTGCGCGGCTACTTCCTCTGGAGCCTGCTGGACAACTTTGAATGGGTGTTCGGGCTCAACAAGCGTTTCGGGCTCTATCACGTCAATTTCGACACGCAGGTGCGCACGCCGAAGCTCAGCGCGACCTTCTACCGCAACGTGATCGCGAAGAACGCGGCGGGGGCGTAGCTTTCTCTCGCTCTCCCGGATTTTCCGCCGCGCGTAAAATCCGACCTCTTCCCGCAGGCGGGGCGAGGTGACGCAAGATCGCGCGGCCACGGCCGTTTAGCCTGACAGGCCAATCGCTTCGCCGGTATCGCCGCGCCTCATGCGGAACCCGCGTTTCTACTGTGCATGGGGTTGTTTTTCAGTTTTTTGCAAGGAGGCCGCGCGGCACCGCACGTTGACTCCACTCTTCCCCTTATTCAGAAACGACATCAACACCCATAAACAAGAGGACAACGCCAATGGCTGACGCGCTGATCATCGATGCCTGCCGGACCCCGCGGGGCGTCGGCAAGGCCGGCAAGGGAGCACTCTCGGGCATTCATCCGCAGCAGCTCGGCGCGACCGTGCTGCGCGCGCTCGCCGATCGCACCGGCATCGACACCGCCGATGTCGACGACATCGTATGGGGCTGTAGCGCGCAGGTCGCGACCCAAAGTGGCGACCTCGGCCGCATGTCGGCGCTCGATGCCGGCTACGACGTGCGCGCCAGCGCGGTGACGCTGGATCGTTTTTGCGGCTCCGGCATCACCAGCGTCAACATGGCGGCGGCCTCCATCATGTCGGGCACCGAAGACCTCGTCATCGCCGGCGGCTGCGAGATGATGTCGATGGAAGGACGCCGCGGCGGCGGTCCGATGATGATGGACTCCGGCAATCTGCGCCTGCGTGCGCGGCATCCGCAGTCGCATCAGGGCGTCTGCGCCGACGCGATCGCGACGCTGGAAGGCATCACGCGGCAGGACGTCGACGCGCTCGGTCTCGAAAGCCAGAAGCGCGCAGCGCAGGCGATTGCCGGCGGTCACTTCAACAAGAGCCTCGTGCCCGTGCATCGCGAGGACGGCAGCCTCGCGCTCGACCATGAAGAGTATCCGCGGCCGCAGACCACGATGGAAGGGCTGAGCGGATTGAAGCCCGCATTCCCTGCGATCGCCGACTATGCGCTCGACGACAAGGGCACGACCTATCGCGGCCTCATCCTGCAGAAATATCCGGACCTGAACATCGACTTCATGCATCACGCCGGCAACTCGTCCGGCGTCGTCGACGGTGCCGCCGCGATATTGCTCGCATCGCCCGCCTATGCCAGCGCGCACGGCCTGAAGCCGCGCGCTCGCGTCGTCGCGATGGCCAACATGGGGGACTCGCCGACCCTGATGCTGAACGCGCCGGTGCCGGCCACGCGCAAGGTGCTGGCGAAGGCGGGGCTCTCCATCGACGACATCGACCTGTTCGAGATCAACGAGGCCTTTGCGGTGGTGGCGGAAAAGTACATCCGTGACCTCAAGCTCGACCGCGCCAAGGTCAACGTCAATGGTGGCTCGATCGCACTCGGCCATCCCATCGGCGCCACCGGCTCGATCCTGATCGGCACCGTGCTCGACGAGCTCGAACGGCGCGACCTGAAGCGCGGTCTCGTAACCATGTGCGCCGCCGGCGGCATGGCTCCCGCCGTCATCATCGAGCGCGTCTAGCCTTATTTTTCAGGGTGAATCGCGACCGGCCTTTAACAAAGAGGCCGGTCGTCGCTTGTCGAAAGCAGCGAATCAGCTTTAGCAAGGCGGCGTGCGGGCCTTTGAAACAAGGCAAAAACCGCTGCCGGAGGCTCCTTCCGCGCTGGAAGCCGCTGAAAAGCAGGGTTTTTTGCCTCAGAGGGCCAAAAAAGCCCGTAAAATCGCGACAAAACTGTGCAGAAGGCTCTGGGCCTTCAACGGTTGGTCTAATATGCAACCGGCAACGAATCAGAGGAGACACGATGCCAACCCAAATGTCCAAATCGCAGCTGATCGAAAAGATTGCGACCGCCACCGAGCTTTCCAAGCGCGACGTCAAGAGCGTCATGGAGACGCTGACCGACGTCGGTCACAAGGAGCTCAAGAAGAACGGCCTGTTCCTGGTGCCGGGCTTCGCCAAGTTCGTGGTCATCAAGAAGCCCGCGACCAAGGCGCGCAAGGGTACCAACCCGTTCACGGGTGAAGAGATGATGTTCAAGGCCAAGCCGGCCCGGAAGATCGTCCGCGCCCGCCCGGTCAAGGCCGCCAAGGACGCGGTGGGCTAACAACGCAAAGGCCCCCTCGGCTAGGAGGGGGCCTTTTGTTTGGGGCTGCCGCGAGGGCTTGAGACGGAGGGCTCAACCCTTGCGGCGCTTCACCCGGATCGGAACGGGCTGAAGCCGCGGCCCTGGTGCCGCCAGCGCATCGCGAACCCGGTCGATCGCACGGTCGAGCAGCTGACGCAGCCGCTGCGTCTTCCGCGATCGCCTCGCTTTTTCCAGCAGTTTCTTCATCGCCTTCACTCCGCCGCTTCGACCTTGGCATCAGCCGGCTCGAGCGCTGCGGCGATGGCCTCGTCGACGCGCTCCAGCCAGATGAATTCGAGGTTGTCCCGCGCGCTCTTCGGGATGTCGTCGTAGTCCCGCTTGTTGCGCGCCGGCAGCATCACCCGCTTCAGTCCAGCGGCGGCCGCAGCCACCACCTTCTCCTTGATGCCGCCGACCGGCAGCACCAGGCCGCGCAGCGAGATCTCGCCGGTCATCGCGGTGTCGCTGCGCACCGTGCGATTGGTGAGCAGGGACGTCAACGCCGTGAACATCGCAACGCCCGCGCTCGGTCCGTCCTTCGGGGTTGCGCCCGCCGGCACGTGCACGTGGATGTCGCTCTTCTCGAACACCGACGGATCGATGCCGAGCTGCGTGGCCTTGCTCTTCACCAGCGTCATCGCAGCCTGCACGCTCTCGCGCATGACGTCGCCGAGCTGGCCGGTCAGGATCATGCCGCCCCGGCCGGGCACGCGCGAAGCCTCGATGAACAGGATGTCACCGCCGACCGGCGTCCAGGCAAGGCCGGTGGCCACGCCCGGAATGCTGGTGCGCTGCGCAATCTCGCCCTCGAAGCGCGGCTGGCCGAGCACGATAGCGATGTCCTTCGGGCTCACCACGACCTTGGCAGCGGTGCCCTCGGCGACCTGCACCGCGGCATGGCGGAACAGCTTGCCGATCTCGCGCTCGAGGTTACGCACACCGGCCTCGCGGGTGTAGCCCTTGACCACCAGCTTCAGCGCCTCCGGTTCGATCTCGGCCTGCTCGGCCGTCAGGCCGTTGGCCTCGAGCTGACGCCGCACCAGGTAGCGGCGCGCGATCTCCAGCTTCTCCTCCTCGGTGTAGCCGGCGAGGCTGATCAGCTCCATGCGATCCAGCAGCGGACCCGGAATCTGGTCCAGCATGTTGGCGGTCGCGATGAACACCACGCGCGACAGGTCGAACGGCACGGCCAGATAGTTGTCCCGGAACGTCCCGTTCTGCTCGGGGTCGAGCACCTCCAGCATGGCGGCCGAGGGATCGCCCTGCACGCCACGGCCCATCTTGTCGATCTCGTCCAGCATCATGACGCAGTTCCGCGTGCCGGCCTTCTTGATGCCCTGGATGATGTTGCCGGGCAGCGCGCCGATATAGGTGCGCCGGTGACCGCGGATCTCGGCCTCGTCATGCACGCCGCCGAGGCTGACGCGCACGAAGGGGCGATCCATCGCGCGTGCGATGGACTGGCCGAGCGAGGTCTTGCCGACGCCGGGCGGGCCGACGAAGCACAGGATCGGCGCCTTGCCCTGCGGAGCGAGCTTGCGCACCGCCAGATATTCGATGATCCGGCCCTTGATCTTCTCCAGGCCAAAGTGATCGGCGTCGAGGATGCGGCGTGCTTCCGTGATGTCGATCGGCTTCTCCGCGCGCAGCGCCCAGGGCAGTTCGATCAGCCAGTCGAGATAGGTGCGGACCATGCCGGACTCACCGGCAGCCTCGGGCATGCGCTCGTAGCGCCGCAGCTCCTTCTTGGCGTGCGCCTCCGCTTCCGGCGGCATGTTGGCCTTGGCGATGGCAGCCGTCAGCTCGGCGACCTCGGCCGCCTTGCCGTCGCCTTCGCCGAGCTGGCGCTGGATGGTCGCCATCTGCTCGCGCAGGATCGCCTCGCGCTGCCGCTCGTCGAAGGAGGCCTTGGTCTTCTGGCCGATCTCGTTGGAGATGCGCAGCACCTCCAGCCGTTCGGCCAGATGCTTCGACACCTTCTCGACGCGCAAGGCGAGGTCGATGGTCTCCAGCACCTCCTGCTTGTCCTGCGGCTTGATGTCCATGAACGAGGTCGCCAGGTCCGCCAGCGCGCCGGGCGCGGTGGTGCTCTGGAACATCGCGACCAGCTCGGGCGGCGCCTGTGGCAGCAGCTCGACCGCTTCGATGGCCTGGCGCTGCAGGTTCAGCGCGCGCGCCTCGATCTCGGGCGAGCTCGTGGTCGGCTCGGGGATCTGCTGGAAACGCGCGGCCAGGAACGGTGTCCCGGGCAGGAAGTCGAGGATGCGCGCGCGCTGCACGCCCTGGCAGACGATGTGATGGGTGCCGTCGGGCGCGGTGATGTAGCGCACGATGTTGGCGATGGTCGCGACCCGGTAGAGATCGTCCGGCCCGGGCTCCTCGATCTCGGGGCTGCGCTGCAGGACGATGCCGACCGGCCGCTGCTCGCGCAGCGCCTGCTGTGCGGCGGCGATGGACTTCGCCCGGCCGATCGCGATCGGCGCGATGGCGCCGGGGAACAGCACCATCTCGCGCACCGGGATGACGATCAGCGCGTCTTCGGGAATCTTCACATCGGACTCGGTGGAATTGGTCTGTGCGTTATTCATCTGTTCGGTGGCCATGATCGACCTCAGGATTTGGCGAGGCGCAGCGCGACGCAGCCGTCCATCACGAAGCGGCTGATGGCGTAGCGGCCAACGGGAAGCGCGATGCGCCGCTCGAAGCGGCCCTGCGGCAGCTCGAGCCGGTGGATGCGGGCGTTGCGAAGCTCCGGCGGAAGCGTGCGCTGGCCGGAGATGACGAGCACGCCGTCGAGGATCACCGTCTCGACATTATCGGGATTGACGCCGGGAAGCGCGACCAGGATCAAAAGCTCATGCTCGGTTTCGAGCACGTCGATCGGCGGCTCCCAGCAGGCTTCCTGGCGGCCGAACTGCTGGCGCAGCCGTTCGGCGCGGGTCAGCGAGTCCAGGGCTTCGGACAGCATCCAGTCGAGGGGATTTTTGGGTTGCATGGCAAAACTCGGGGAAGGCGCTGCGGTTGGAAAACGAGCATATGGGGACGGTTCCCCAAAATTCCAGCATCGCGCGTTTGGAGCATGCCTGGCCTCTCCAACCGGAAGAGGCCCTTGTGGTCGCACGCTTCGACGCCGCGGGGATATTCCGCGGCATCGAAGGCAACAGTAGGGCGCGTCGCGCCGATCAGGCCGCGGCGCGGTACTCCTCTTCCGCTTCGAGGTTGATGACCGAGGTCGCGAGCTCGGTCAGCGTGTGATCGGTCGCCTCTTCCTCGTCCAGCGTCTCCTGGAGCAGCCTTGCCGCGTCCGGCATGCCGAGCTCCTCGGCCCAGGTGCGCAGCGTGCCGTAGCGGGAGATCTCGTAGTGCTCGACGGCCTGAGCGGCCGCGAGCAGGCCGGCGTCGAGGGCAGGGGCGTTCTTGAAATCCTTCATGATCTCGGCGCCCTCGTCGGTGATGCCGTTGATCGCTTCGCAGGGCTTTCCGCGGGCCGGCTTGCCCAGCATCTTGAAGATCTGGTCGAGCCGTTTGACCTGGCCCTGCGTCTCGCGCAGATGCTTGTTGAAGGCGGCGGCAAGGTCCTTGGAATGCGCGGCCTTGGCCATCTTCGGCAGCGTCTTGATGATTTTGTTCTCGGCGTAATAGATGTCCTTCAGCGTCTCCAGGAACAGGTCGCTCAACATCTTCGGTGCCTGACGCGGACGGCGCGCCGCGGTCTTTTTCGCGTTCGCACGTTTCTTCGCTCGTTTAGCCATAAATCCTCCTCTTGAGGCGACACGGGAAGGGCGATGCCTTCCTCAATCCTCGCGCGACCAAGACTCTGCGAGGGCAAATGTTCCTCGCGAAGGCCTCCTCCAGCGGTTATGGATTGCGGCTGCACCTCGCGTGAGACCCACCCGCATGCTCGACTTCGCCCTGTCCGCCTTCGTGACGCTGCTGCTGGTGGTCGATCCCGTCGGCCTTGCGCCGGCCTTCCTGGCCGCGACCGGAGGCATGCCCGACAAGGTCAAGCGCACGATCGCGCTGCGCGCGCCGCTGATCGCGGCCTCGATCCTGGTGGTGATCTCGCTGGCCGGAAACTGGCTGTTGCGCCAACTTGGGATCGGCATCCCCGCCTTCCAGATCGCCGGCGGACTGCTGCTGTTCGGCGTCTCCTACCAGATGATCTTCGGCGACCGTCCGCATCGCGAGGCGCGCGAGGCCGACAAGGCGACCTCGGAGCACGCCTCCGACGTCGCGGTGTTTCCCTTGGCCATCCCGATGATGGCCGGTCCCGGCGCGATCGCGACCACTCTGCTGCTGACGGGCAATGCCGGCTATGGGGCCAAGCTCGCGATCATCATCGCGGTCGTCGTCTCCGTCTGCCTGCTCTGCATGCTGTGCTTCGTCTCCGCGAGCCTGATCGCGCGCACCCTCGGGCGCACCGGAAATGCCGTGCTCTCACGCGTGCTTGGCATGCTGCTCGCAGCTTATTCGGTGCAGTTCGTGATCAACGGGATCGCGGCCGTCCGGGCGAGCCTGCCCTAGGGGTTGCCCTGGGCCTGCGGCAATCTGCTAATTTATTGATTTCAAGTGATATTTCGTGGCTTGGCGGGGCTGCCGGCAAGACGGTACCTGATCCGGGTCGCTTTCGCTTGCACTGCCATATTGCTTTGACGTACTCCCGGTCTAACAAACGCCCATCGCCAAGAAGTCGAGATATCGATGACAGCGGACGAGCTCGACAAGAGACAGGCCATAATCGACGCGTGCCGCCGCATGAACGCGCTCGGCATCAACCAGGGCACCTCGGGCAATATCAGCGTCCGGCATCTGGACGGGCTTCTGGTCACGCCGACCAGCGTGCCCTATGACGCCATGACGCCCGACCAGATTGTGTTCATGGCGATGGACGGCTCGCATGCCCCCGGTCAGAAGCCGTCCAGTGAATGGCGCTTCCACCGCGACATCCTGAAATCGCGGCCCGACGTCAACGCCGTCGTCCACGCTCATCCCACCTATTGCACCATCCTGGCGATCATGGGCATGGAGATTCCGCCTGTGCACTACATGATCGCGGCCGCCGGCGGTGACAGTATCCGTTGCGCACCCTATGCCACCTTCGGAACGGCGGAGCTGTCCGAGCATGCGCTGCGGGCGCTGGAGGGCCGGCTCGCCTGCCTGCTCGACCATCACGGCATGATTGCGGTCGGCAAGACGCTGGACAAGGCGATGTGGCTCGCCGTCGAGGTCGAGACGCTGGCGCGGCAGTATCACGGCTGCCTCCAGATCGGAAAACCGCCGCTGCTGTCGAGTGCCGAGATCGAACGTGTCAGCCAGCGCATGGCCGGCTACGGCATGTCGGAAGGTTAGGGCGGGCAAAAAGGTGTTCGCGCGGATCAGACACATCGCCGATCGCAAGGGATCGAACCGCGTCATGGTTCGCCTGCGCGCGCTCTTGCGCAGCAACGAGTTCTACCTGATCCCGCTGGCGCTCGTGATCGGCACGCTTACCGGTGCCATCGTGACGCTGATGGCCGAGATCGCGCAGATTGCCCATATGGTGATCTACGGCATTCCCGTCGATGTTCGCCTATCCGCCCACGCCCGGGTCAGCCCCTGGGCGGCCCTCATCGCGCCCGCGCTCGGCGGACTGGCGCTCGGTATCATGGAGTGGTGGCGGCGGCGGCTGAAGATCTCCAACGCGGTCGACCCGATCGAGGCGAACGCGCTGCGCGGCGGCAATCTGTCGATGCGCGACAGCATGGTGGTGTCGAGCCAGACGCTGATCTCGAACGGCTGCGGCGCCTCGGTCGGCCTCGAGGCCGGCTACACCCAGATCGGCTCGGGTATCGCCTCACTGCTCGGCAAGTTCTTCAATCTGCGCCGCAACGATTTGCGGCTGATCGTCGGTTGCGGCGCCGCCGCTGCGATCGCAGCGGCGTTTGGCGCGCCGATCACCGGCGCCTTCTATGCCTGCGAGCTGATCGTCGGCGTCTATTCGGTCGGCAGCGCCGCGCCGATCCTGGCGGCCTCGCTTGCTGGCGCGCTGACCGCGCAATGGCTCGGCGGCGCGCCGTACTCTATCGAGATACCGAAGGTCAGCGCGGTCGGCGTCGAGCAATATCTGGCATTGATCGGGCTTGCGCTCATTACCAGCGGCGTCGGCATCGCGGTGATGCGGTCGTCTTCGATGTTCGAGCGCCTGTTTATCTGGCTGCCGGTCTGGCTGCGCCCGGTGATCGGCGGCCTTATCGTCGGCAGCTTTGCCATCGTCACGCCACAGGTGCTCGCGGCCGGCCACGGCGCCATGGTGCTCGATCTCTTTCACGACATGACGATCGGCCTGATCGCGATCATCATCGCCTTGAAGGTGACGGCCTGCCTGATCTCGCTCGCCTCGGGTTTCCGTGGCGGTCTGTTCTTTGCCTCGTTGTTCGTCGGCAGCCTGATCGGAAAGTTCTTCGCTGCGGTTCTTTTGCTCATCAGCCCGGAATTCGTGATCGACCCGCTGGTCGCGATGCTGACGGGTATGGCGACGCTCGGCGTCGCCATCGTTGGCGGCCCCTTGACCATGTCGTTCCTCGTGCTGGAAATGACTCGCAATGTCGACGTCACCGCCGTGGTGCTGGCCGGCTGCATCGTCACCTCGATCTGCGTCCGCTTCATGTTCGGCCATTCCTTCTCGACCTGGCGCCTGCATCTGCGCGGCGAGACCATCCGCAGCGCCAACGACGTCGGCTGGCTGCGCAACCTCACGGTCGAGCGGCTGATGCGCTCCGACGTCGGCAAGGTGCCATCGACCACGACGATCGCCGCCGTGCGCGGTGAATTCGCGCTGGGCTCGCGGCCCGGCATCGTCATCGTCAACAATGCCGACGAATATGTCGGCCTCGTCCTGCTGCCCGACCTGTTCTCCAGCGATCTCGACAGCATCGCCGACGACATCCAGGTGATCGAGCTCGCCCGCCTGACCGAGATCGTGCTGATCCCGGAAATGAACGTGAAGTCGGCGATGGCCGTGTTCGACGAGGCGGAAGCCGAGATGCTGGCGGTGGTCGATTCCACCGACAGCCGCAAGGTGGTCGGCTTCCTCACCGAGACGTTTGCCCGCCGCCGCTATGTCGAGGAGATCGACAAGGCAACGCGCGGCGTGCTCGGAGCGCTGTCGTAGGATCACTCCCGCAGGCGCAATCATGGAAGCGGGACGGCGTGCTTCGTGTGCCGCCGTCCGCGCCGGCTATCGGCCTGGTTGAGATGGGGAAGCGACGACGCACGCCACGATCCGTCGGACCAGTGGCAGCACCATCAGCAGCGTGGGAAAGGCGACGAGCCATGACAGCGCCCAGGCGCCCGGCCAGGTCGCGAGGAACGCCGGCGTCGCGCCGAGGCTCCGGAGCGTCGAAATGACCGACACCACGGCCGTCATGAGGATGGACAGCACAAATGGCATCACGATCGGCGCATAGCGCGCCGGCAGTTTGCGAACCGCAATCATCTGATTTCTCTTGAGGAAAAGGACGCGTCAGTCACGTTGAACCTGCGAAAATGCATCGATCCCGACGGCGTCGGTTGATGCGTTGGTTCACGTGAAACGCTTACGGCGACCGAAAAACGGCGCGGCTGTTCATTATCCGCTCAGGTTGAGTGGTTCAAGCTGCATCTGGTCGTTCGGTTTACAATCGTTCGAAGCGTGGCAGATTGCCGCGATCACGAAACTTTTCAATGGTTTGCACGTTGTGGATCGTTTCATATTTTGACTTTGAGCGAGAGCAAAGGACGGTGAGATGAGCGATAGGCCCGTAAATTCCAGGTTTGGCCGCAACACCGCGCTGGCTGCGTTTGCGAGTCTGGCTCTGGCGACAGCTTCCGTCTCGCCCTCGTCTGCGGCGCCGGCCGGTTCGCCGTCCGTCAGCGCGGACTCTGCGACATCGGGCAGATCAGCAGCGACCGATTTCAGCGCCGCCCGCCGCCACCGCTACTATCGCCGCGGTCCAAATGCGGCAGGGCTTGCCTTCATGGGCGTGGCGGCAGGTCTGATCGGAGGTGCGATCGCAGAGAGCCGGCGCCAAGAGTACTACGAGAATCGCTATTATGACGGCCCGGGTCCTTACTATGGCGGTCAGGGATATTATGGCGGCGGTCCCTATTACGGTCCGCGTGGCTACTATCAACCTTATTAGGCACCTGTTCTCGCCGTAGCCCGGATTGCACGGAGCGTGTCATCCTGCGGCGCTTCGCGCCGACCCGTTGGCTCCGTCCGGGCTACGCGTCTCTGTGTTGCCCGACGGGCAAAACACCCGGCGGGCTGTCAACCCGCGTGCTATGAGACGAGCTAGCGACATTGAACGGCATGCTCGGGCTGTCGGAACAAGTTAGTTCGGTGTAGGATGGTGTCGCGAAGGAGAATTCACCCACGTATGGGATGAATGAGCCGCGCCATGGAAGACGCGCCATGGAAGAGAAATCTCCTCAAATGAGATTGGCACAGCCGCGGGGGACTGTGCTGACGAATATGGCCGTCGCAGCGTTGATAATTGCTGCGCTCTATTTCGGTCGTGAAATTTTTGTTCCCTTCGCGTTAGCAGTTCTCCTGAGTTTCGTTATGGCGCCCTTCGTGATGCGCTTACGTTCCTGGCGAATTCCGCGCACGATTTCTGTGCTGGTGGTCGTCTTCATCGGATTCTCGATCATATTTAGTCTAGGCGGTCTTATGGTTTCGCAGGCGACCCGGCTCGCCACCAAGCTGCCAGGCTATCAACAAACATTGAGTGACAAGATCGAAAGCCTGCGCGGCTTAATGGGCGGCGGCTCTGGAACATTGGAGCAGGCGTCGACAGTTCTGAAAGAATTGAAGACAGAGTTGCAGAATCGAGATGGGGCCGGTCGACCTACTGACGGCGAACTCACCAGACAGCCCTCAGACAAGCCGATACCCATACCCGTTGAGGTAAGGCAACCCGATCCTGGTGCTCTGTCGACGTTTGGCGCAATCATCCAGCCACTGATTTCACCTTTAACGACGACAGGGATCGTCGTGATCTTTGTTGTCTTTGTCCTGCTGCAACGGGAAGATCTGAGGAATCGGCTTGTCCGACTGGCCGGATCCGCGGATATTCAACGCACGACTGCGGCCCTGGACGACGCCGGTAAGCGTCTGAGCAAGCTCTTTCTTACCCAGATCGCGTTCAATGGCGTGTTCGGTCTTGCAATAGGCTTAGGTCTTGAATTCATCGGTGTCCCCTCGGCTCCGCTATGGGGTCTGATCGCGATGATTATGCGATTTGTACCGTATATCGGTGCATTGATATCTGCGGTATTCCCTCTCATTCTCGCGGCGGCGGTGGGCACGGGCTGGCAGATGCTGATACTTACGGCGGCATTGTTCGTCGTGCTTGAGTTGCTCGCAGGACAGGTCCTCGAACCCTTGATTTTTGGGCATAGCTCGGGTCTTTCCCCGATTGCAATTATCCTGTCAGCGTCATTCTGGACGTGGCTTTGGGGGCCGGTCGGACTGGTGTTGGCCACGCCCCTGACAATTTGTCTCGTCGTCCTTGGGCGGCATGTCGATCGTCTTAAATTTCTTGACGTTATGCTTGGCGACCGACCACCGTTGACGCCGCCGCAACTGGCTTATCAACGAATGCTGGCGGGAGATCCCATTGAAGCGGTGGAACAGGCACATGAATACCTGAATGACTCGTCGCTTGAGAATTATTATGACGACATCCTCTTGAAAGGCCTGAGACTCGCGGAGGCCGACCGTCAATTGGGTCACCTCGATCAGGACCGATTAGATCGGGTAGTCTCAACGGTGGAAGAATTGGTCGCTGAGCTGGGGGCACACCATGACGTGGAAGCAACAGGACCCAGTTCCCCGGATCTAAGCTCAAGCCCGGGAGCTGCCATTACATTCGAGCGAGCAGGCTCCGAGCACGCTTTGATTCCGGAGCCGCCGACCTCGTCGATTTCGGTCGTTTGCATCCCTGGTGCCGGGCGACTCGATGAGGCGACGGCGCTTGTGCTGGCGCAGCTTCTGCGGTACCGCGGGATTCAGGCAATTGCGGAAAAGGCTGATGCTTCATCAATGTCGAAATTGCTTTCGCTCGAATTGGCGAACACCGCGCTTGTATGTGTCTGCTATCTGAGTCAGCCGTCCACCGCCAAGATTCAGCACGTCGTTCGAGGGCTCAGTAAAAGGATTGGCGCAACCCGTATCCTGTTCGCTTTGCTGGGAACGGGAGCCGCAGAAACGGTGGGAAACGCTTCCAACGCGTTGGTAGCAAGCGGGTCGTTCGGTGCAGCCTTGGAAGCAGTCGTTCACGTGACCTGCGCGCAACCTGATGCGTCGGATCAGGCGAAGGCAGCTGCTCCGGCGTAAAAACGAATCTTTTGCTCCTCTGGATTGCCGGGCGTCGCAGAGCGACCATCCGCATCGGTCACCGGGTCCTGTGGAGAGCAAAAGGATGGGCGGGGACCGCGCGACGGTGACCCTTGCGAATATTTGCCATCGCGCATTCCCGATTTTATTTGATACGAACCGGTAGACAAACGGCGGGCGCGATGTGGCGAATGCCGTAATCCGAGGACCGTAAGTGCAGCCCGTTTTGGCGCAAACCGCACATTTGGCCGGATCCAAAAGCTTCAGCAGGGACAATAGCGATCATTGCGACACGCGCGTGGAATGTCCACTCACGCCTCACAAGCAAAACTTTCAGTTTGCACGGCCGCCATGACCCTTTGACCTAGGTCAATACTCTCAACGTGGGTTTACCTTGGAAGTAGCAACTATCGGAGCGACCGCACTCTTCGCCTGTATCTTCTGCGTAACGCCGATATCGCTCGTATGTCACGCAAGGGAAACGTGTGGTTGTCTGTGGCAAGCAGCCTGAGCTAATCACGCAAGGAGGAGCTGTACATGGGTATCCTTGACGAGTTACTGGGCGGTGGGCAACGCCAGAAAGAGTATCGGGATTTCGTTGATCGATACGAACAAGGAAATCCGTCGGAGGGTTATTCCGATCAAGAGGTTCTCAAACGGTATGGTGATGTGTCACACGCCGTGCCGTCTGACCAGTACGCGCAGGCAGCGATAGAAGCGTTGGGCAAGCTTTCGCCGGAAGAACGGGCGGCGTTCGTGAAGATGCTGCAGGAGCGAGCCGCCGCGCGCGGCGTGGCGCTACCGGGACAAGTGGCCCCCGAACCGAAGGAACTGGGCGAGGTGCTCACCGATCTGCATGGGAGGCCCGGTCAGCTCCGGGATATCCTCGCCAGTGGCGATGCCCAGCCTCACGAGCAAGCCCAACCGTCGAACCCGATCATCGACATACTTGCGTCCCCGCAGGCAAAGGCCGTGCTCGCGGGGATCGCGGCCATGGTGGTCAAGCGTGTCATGCAGGGTTCATCCCGAACCGCGTAGCGCATGCGTGAGGCCCGCAGCCAAAGTCCGGTTGGGGTCATTCGGTTGACCTACCGGCAAGTCCGGGCAAGGTTCGCTATGCCGCCAAAAAAGCGGAAGCGAGTTATCCTGTCGCGACGCAACAGGAATGAACACGATGACCGAGAGCGACGGCCCGCCCATCGCCAAAGGTTCTGCGACTGTCAGCGCGTCGGCCATTGGTGCGTCTGCAGCACTCGCTGTCATCGCCCGGCTTGACCGGGCGATCCAGCATTCCAGAGACGGCTGTGATTGAGCCGAGAGGCCGCGGCGTACTGGATTCCCCGCTTTCGCGGGGAATGACAATGGCACTTGGAGGACGCCGCCGCTGCCTCATACTCTGTCTCGTGCCCCGGACGCAGCGCAGCGCTCTTGCGGTGTGCTGCAGAGCCGGAGCCCATGTCTCCGCATTCTACTCTCCGCATTGTACCGTGTCGCTTTCTGGGTCCCGGCTCTGCGCAGCAACGCTTGCGCGTTGCAGCGCGTCCGGGACACGAGAGAGCAACCGCGTTCTACGCCCGCATCACCGTCCCGCCGGTGCCGACAGCGCGCCGTTGGCGTAGCGCTGCCAGTCGGGTGTGGTCGACTGCGACGGCCAGAACGCGTTGGAGTCGCGGACCGACTGGGTGATCGGGGCGGGTTGTGCCTTGCTTCTGTGGTGGCGGTCGCTCGCGGCGGCGGTCTGGATGGTGGCGGCGGCGGCGATCAGGGTGGCGCCGAGAATGGCAAAGGTCTTTCGCATGATTGTTTCTCCCGTGACGGCGATTCAGGCTGTGAGAAAAATGTCTCCTGTGTTCGCGCTCGTGGCTGACATGGCGATGTGTCCTGCCGGATATCAGCCGGGCCGATTTCACGATCCGAAGCGTGGCCATCACGTTGGGGCGAGCAAATTTTCTGGCGCCGGCCAAATATTCGGCAATCGCGCCCGCAGCGCCGGTGGACTTGCCCCCGGCAATCCGGTTCAATGAGGCGAATTGAGTTCTCAGGCGACAACGATGTCGAAATATCTGCTGGTCCTTCTCCTGATCGCCTCGCCGGCGGCCGCGCAGGTTAAGCTCACGCCAAAGACCTCGGCAGCGCATCCAGACCCGTGCGCCCCGATCGGGCGGACCGCGGACGGCAAGCTGGTCTACTCCATGAAATGCGAGAATCTGCCGGCGCCGCCTCCACCTCCGCCACAGGCGGAACTGAAGGAGGCGCCCCCTTCGGCCGCGCCCGCCGCCGACCCCGAGCCGGAGGTGCGGCGGAGTGGTATTTTCGGCTGGTCCTACGACCGCAGATGACGGGCCGCGCCACTTGCGCGAAACCCGATGGAATGCTCTTTGCTTGAAAATTCCCCGTGGGCCTTTAGCCCCCGATCCAGAGAGATGAGATGAGCAAACTCGTTATCCGCGCCGGCGACTTCACCTTCGATGCCCGCTTCGAGGAGCAACTGGCGCCCAAGACCGTCGCTGCGTTCCGCAAGGCGCTGCCGTTCGAAAGCCA
Organism: Bradyrhizobium sp. LA6.1; assembly: GCF_040547805.1. NCBI lineage: Bacteria > Pseudomonadati > Pseudomonadota > Alphaproteobacteria > Hyphomicrobiales > Nitrobacteraceae > Bradyrhizobium > Bradyrhizobium sp. LA6.1. The sequence goes on from NZ_JBEPQK010000011.1 coordinate 117,123, forward strand.
CATCATCCATGTGCGCTGGAGCGGCGAGGGCGTCTGGATGCCGCTCGGCGATCTCGATTTCGGCGTCGGCTACGAGAACCACACCAGCTATCCCGCGCCGGGTCAGATCATCCTCTATCCCGGCGGCATCAGCGAGACCGAGATCCTGCTCGCCTATGGCGGCGTGCACTTCGCCAGCAAAATGGGCCAGCTCGCCGGCAACCATTTCATCACGCTGACCTCGGGCCTCGAGAATCTTGCGACCCTCGGCAAGAGCGTGCTGTGGAAGGGCGCCCTGCCGATCCGCTTCGAGGAAGTCTGAGTGACGGATACTCGCTACCCGCGCGATCTCCGCGGTTACGGCCGCAACCCGCCGCATCCGCAATGGCCTGACAACGCGCGGGTCGCGGTGCAGTTCGTCGTCAATTTCGAGGAAGGCGGCGAGAACAACATCTTGCACGGCGATCGCGCCTCGGAAGCGTTTCTGTCCGACGTCCTCGGCGCGCAGCCCTGGCCGGGCCAGCGCCACGCCAATATCGAGTCGATGTTCGAATATGGCTCGCGCGCCGGCTTCTGGCGGCTGTGGCGGATGTTCAACGAGCGGAAGTGGCCGACCACTGTGTTCGGCGTTGCCACCGCGCTGAAGCGGAATCCCGAAATTGTCGCGGCGATGAAGGAGTCAGGCTGGGACATCGCAAGCCACAGCCTGAAATGGATCGAGCACAAGGACATGACCGAGGCGCAAGAGCGCGCCGAGATCGCCGAGTCCATTCGCGTCCACACCGAGGCGACGGGCTCGCGGCCGCTCGGCTGGTACACCGGGCGCTCCTCGATCAACACCAACCGCCTCCTGATGGAGGAGGGCGGCTTCCTCTATCTCTGCGACTCCTATGCCGACGATCTGCCCTATTGGGTCAAGAGCGTGAGCGGGAAGCAGCTCATCATTCCCTATACGCTTGACGCCAACGACATGCGCTTCATCAACCCGCAGGGGTTTGCCGAAGGCGAGCAGTTCTTCACCTATCTGAAGGACGCCTTCGACGTGCTCTATGCCGAGGGCGAGACCGCGCCGAAGATGATGTCGGTGGGGCTGCACTGCCGTCTTGCCGGCCGGCCCGGCCGTGCCGCGGGACTGATCCGCTTCCTCGACTATATCGGCAAGCACGATCGCGTCTGGGTGCCGACGCGGCTCCAGATCGCGCAGCACTGGCACGACAAGCATGCGCATCTCGCCGCCGATGCCTTCGAGATCGGGTGAGGACGATGGCGCAAATCTCGCTCGCCGATCTCAATGTTGCTGATAAGGCCAGCTTTGTCGCGGCCCTTGCCAACGTCGTCGAATATTCGCCCTGGATTGCGGAGAAACTCGCCGGGCAGCGGCCGTTCGCCGGTATCAACCAGTTGCACTCAGCGCTGATGGCGGCGATCCAGGCTGCCGAACCCGACGTGCAGCTCGCGCTGATCCGGGCGCATCCCGATCTCGCCGACAAGACACAGCGCGCCGCGGGCCTCACGGTAGAGTCGACCGACGAGCAGAATAGTGCCGGCCTCGACCGGCTGTCGGAGGCCGAATACGCGGCGTTCGAGCGCGTCAACAACGCCTATCGCGACAAGTTCGGCTTCCCCTATATCGTCTGCGTGCGCCGTCACACCAGGGATTCCGTGCTGCGCGACTTCGAGACGCGGTTGCGCAATATCGCCAAGACCGAGACGCGGCGCGCGATCGAGGAGATCAGCCGCATCTCCGCGCTGCGGCTCGATCAGCTCGTCGTCGCCGACGACAAGCTGAAGGTGCACGGCCGGCTCTCGACGCATGTGCTCGACAATCACGCCGGAAAGCCTGCAGCCGGCATCCCGGTGGAGCTCGTCGAGCTCGCGAGCCTCGGTGAGAGCCGCGTGATCGCACGCGCAATCACCAATGCCGATGGCCGCACCGACCAGCCGCTAATCGGCGGCCGTCCGCTGCCGATCGGCCGCTACGAGCTTCGCTTCAGCGTCGCCAAATATTACGCCGAGCGCAACGTGCCGCTGTCCGACCCGCCGTTTCTCGACGAGATCCCGCTGCGCTTTGCGATCAGCGAGCCGGAAAGCCACTACCACGTGCCGCTGCTGGTCACGCCGTGGAGCTACTCGACCTATCGCGGCAGTTAATTCCCAAACTTCTCGTGCAGCGCCGGAAACAGCCGGTCCGGCTTGAACGGCGGCGCGGTGAAGCGGATGCCGGTGGCATCCGCGATCGCATTGCCGAGCGCGGCGGTGACCGGATTGTACGGGCTCTCGCTCATCGATTTGGCGCCCAGCGGCCCGATCGTGTCGGACGTCTCGGCGAAGAAGACCTCCGTGCGCGGAACGTCTGCGAAGGAGGGCAGGTGGTAGTCGCGGAATTTCGGGTTGGTGACGCGGCCGGTTGCGTCGATCACCATCTCCTCGTAGAGCGCCGCCCCGATCGCCTGCGCGACGCCGCCGTCGACCTGGCCGCGGCACTGCATGGGATTGGCGACGACGCCGGCGTCCGCCGCCTGCACGCTCCGGAGAATCTTGATCTCGCCGGTGCCCTTGTTCACGGCAACGCGAAAGCCCTGGACGTTGAAGCCGACCGAGCGCGGCGTCCCCTCGGAATTGCCGCTGGCCGTGAACGGCTGCCCGCGTTCGCGCGCAAGCTTCGCCAGCTCGGCAAAGGACATGCGCCGCACGCCGCTGACGACTGCTTCGTCGTCGAGCGTGCAGCTCGCGGCGTCGCACAGCCAGGCGCCGGCGGCCACAGCGATCAGTTCGGTCGCGAGCTGCATCGCGGCCGCATGCGTTGCCTTGCCCGCAACGAAGGTGCCCGCACTGCCATAGGCGCCGGTGTCGTGGCCACCATGGGCGGTGTCGGACTGGCGCAGGCGGATGCGGTCGACGGTGGTTGCAAGCGTCGTCGCCGCGATCTGCCGGTGCACGGTGCTGGTACCGTTGCCGAACTCGGAGGTGCCGACGGTGAGGTCGAAGCCGCCGTCGTCGTTGAGGGCGATCATCGCATCCGCGAGATGGCCGGCCGGCGGCACCGTGTCGATCATGGTCAGCGCGACGCCGTCGCCGATCAGCCACTCAGGCGACAGGTCCGGCTGCGGGCCATCGGCCTGCATGGCGCGTTCGACAAGGTCGAGGCACTGGTCGAGCCCGTAGGAGCCAAAGAGCACGTCGTGAAATTCGGACGGCGGCGGCGACAGCATGGGATCGCCTGGTTTGACGACGTTGCGCCGGCGCATGTCGTAGGGGCTGATGCCGAGCTGCCGTGCCAGCTCGTCAATCGCGGCTTCGATCGCGATCTGCGTTTGGGGCAGGCCGTAGCCGCGAAACGCGCCCGACGGCACCGTGTTGGTGTAGACGGCGAAGCCGTCGACCTTCTTGTTAGGACAGTTGTAGACCGCGATGGACTCGGACAGCGAGTGGAACATCACGGGGCCGGCATGATTGCCGTAGGCGCCGGTGTTGGAGAGCACCTCGAGCTGGAGCGCGGTGAGCCGGCCGTCAGCATCGGCGCCAGCCTTGATGTGGACCCGCATGGGATGCCGCGTCGAGGTCGCGATGAACTGCTCCTCGCGGGTCAGCTCCAGCTTGACCGGTCGTCCGGTCTTGAGCGTCGCGAGCGCCAGAATGTCCTCGACGAACATCTCCTGCTTGCCGCCAAAGCCGCCGCCGACGCGTTCGCAGAACACGCGGACCTTGTCCATGGGGAGCCCAAAGATGTCCGACAGCGCGCGGCGGGTCAGGAACGGCACCTGCGTCGAGGTGCGGACATTGAGCACGCCGGAAGCGTCGAGCCAGGCGAGGCCGCCATGGGTCTCCAGTGCCGCATGCTGCACGCGGTGGCTGTGGAAGGTGGCCTCATAGGTGACGGCGGACGTGGCGAGTGCCGCCGCCACGTCGCCGTATTCGCCGTGCGTCTCCGCCGCGAGGTTACGCTGGGGATCGGCGATGCGGTTCGCGGTGGTGCGGTCAGGATGAATGACAGGTGCACCCGGTACCATCGCCTGCTCCGGGTCGATCAGCGCAGGCAGGATTTCGTAATCGACCTTCAGCCGCCGGCACGCCTCCTCGGCGGCGGCCTCGCTCTCGGCGACGACGGCGGCGACCTTCTGGCCGATGAAGCGGACGACGTCATCGAGGATGCGGGTATCCTCCGGATCCATCCAGTCCTTCTCATGCCGCGCGGTCGAGATCAGAACCGACGGCGCATCCTCATGCGTCATGACCGCGTGCACGCCGGGCACGCGCAGCGCGTCCGACTTGTCGATCGCGACGATCTTCGCGTGGGCGTGCGGCGAGCGCAGCAGCTTGATGTGCAGCAGGCCGTCGATGGCGGTGTCGAAGGTGTAGTGCGCCTTACCGCGCACGACATCGGGGCCTGCTGGGGCCGGAAGGCTGCGGCCGAAGGCGGCGCCGGGCTCGACGCTCTCCTCGACATTGGTCTTGCCGAGCAGTGCGTCCTCGATCGAGCGATAGCCGGTGCAGCGGCAGATATTGCCCTTCAGTGCCGATCCGAGATCAGTGCGCTGCGCCTGGTTCAGCGAGGCGCAGGTCAGGATCATGCCGGCGGTGCAGAAGCCGCATTGGAAGCCCTGCGCATCGAGGAAGGCCTGCTGCATCGGATGCACGCCGTGGTCGCCACCGAGCCCTTCGATCGTGGTGACGGCGCGCCCCTCGGCGCGGAACGCCGGGATCAGGCAGCTGTGCACCGGCTCGCCGTCGAGCAGCACGGTGCAGGCACCGCAATCGCCGGCATCGCAACCCTTCTTCACGCCGAAATGGCCGAGCTCGCGCAAGAACGTGCGCAGGCACTGGCCGGCGCGCGGCTCTTGCGGGAACGTCTTGCCGTTGACCTCGAAACTCATGACGGCATCGCCCCCAGGAGCTCGCCGCGAATCTCCTCGGCGAGCCGTAGCGTCATATGCTTGCGCCAGAGCGGCTTGCCGTGGATGTCGGTGTGGTACAGATCATCCGGGATCTGCTCTGCGATCGCGTCGTGAAGCGCGCCCGCGTCCGGAGCCTTGCGAAAGGACAGCTGGATCGGTCGCACGGTCGATGCGGTCACCGACAGCGTCAGCGTGCCATCGCTGTCCAGGCTGCCGATCAGAAGCGCCGCAGAGCGGCCGACAGGGGCTAGCGAGATCTGGCGAAAGGCCGTGCGGCGCTTCAGCGTGGCAATCGGGATATCGATCTGCCGGATCAGGTCGCCTGGCGTCAGGCGGTTGCGCTGGTTGCCAATGACGAAGTCGACGACGGGTATCTTCTCTTCGCCGCCGCCGGCCTTCCAGATGGTGCAGACGCCGTCCAGCGCTGATGTGAGCGAGATCATCGGTCCCGCCGGCAGCGACATGCAGAGATTGCCGCCGACCGTCGCGGTCCTCCAGATCTTGAATGACGCAAGGAAAGCCCGGCAACACTGGCCGATCAGCGGTGCTGCGAGCCAGTCGGGCGGGCAGGCGAAACCGTCGAGCTGCGTGATGGTGCAGGTGGCGGAGATGGTGAGATGAGTGTCGGTGATCGTCAGCGCCGGCCATTTCAGGTCAGTGAGATCGATCAGCCGCTTCAGGTGGACCTGGGGCTCCGAGAACAGCCAGGTGCCACCCGCGAGCCACGCATCACCTTCCGTCCAGGCGGGCAGCTGCGCGCGCGTTTGCGGATGGGCCACCGTCGTGATGGTATTCAAATCCATGGCTGCGCCAAAGCTTCCACCCGGTGAATCGTACAGATGAGTCTTGCAAGACCGGAGCCAAGTCGCAACAAGCAAGTCGTAGCATGAAGGTGATCGGGCCGGCGGCCGCCTTCGCGGGCCTGTCATCAGCGGATGTGAGGAGAACCAGGATCATGAGCGATGCAAAGCCGATCTGGATCAGGGATCCCCTCGCCATCCTCGCTGATGGTGCCGAGCGCGGGATCGTGGTGAGTGATGGCCGGATTGTCGAGCTCGTGCCGGCCGGCGGCAGGCCTGCGACGGCGAATGTCGCGGTGTTCGACGCGGGCGAGCATGTCGTCCTGCCGGGCCTAATCAACACGCATCATCATTTCTACCAGACGCTGACGCGGGCGCTGCAGGCGGCGATGGACCGCGAGCTGTTTCCCTGGCTCCAGGCGCTCTATCCGGTGTGGGCGAGGCTGACGCCGGAATCGCTCGAGCTCGGCGTCACCGTGGCGATGTCCGAGCTCCTGCTCTCGGGCTGCACCACCACAACGGATCACCACTATGTGTTCCCGGCGGGGCTCGAGGAGTCCGTCGATATCGAGGTCGCAGTCGCAAGACGGCTCGGTGTCCGGGTGCTGCTCACGCGCGGCTCGATGAACCTGTCGCAGCGCGACGGCGGCCTGCCGCCCGACAGCGTCGTACAGGACGAGGACACCATCCTCGCCGACAGCGCGCGCGTGGTTGCAAAGCATCACCAGCGCGGCGCGGATGCGATGGTGCAGATCGCGCTGGCGCCATGTTCACCTTTCTCGGTGACGACGTCCCTGATGCGCGCCACCGCCGATCTCGCCGCCAAGCTCGACGTTCGCCTGCACACCCATCTCGCCGAGACCGAGGACGAGAACAAATTCTGCCAGCAGATGTATGGCTGCCGCCCGCTCGACTATCTCGAGCAATGCGGCTGGCTCAATGCGCGGACCTGGCTCGCCCATGGCATCTTCTTCAATGCGGAGGAAATGAGGCGGCTCGGCAAGGCGAAGACGACCATCAGCCATTGCGCGTGCAGCAACCAGATTCTGGCGTCGGGCTGCTGCCCGGTGTGCGAGATGGAGGAGGCCGGTGTCGGTATCGGCATCGGCGTCGACGGCTCGGCCTCGAACGACGGATCGAATTTGATGCAGGAGGTGCGGGCGGCGTTCCTGCTGCAGCGGGCGCGCTACGGAGTGGCCAAGGTCAGCCACAAGGATGCGCTGCGCTGGGCCACCAAGGGCTCGGCGGCCTGCGTCGGCCGGCCGGAGCTGGGCGAGATCGCCGTCGGCAAGGCCGCCGATCTCGCCCTGTTCAGGCTCGACGAGCTACGCTTCTCCGGTCACGGCGATCCGCTGGCCGCGCTGGTGCTGTGCGGGGCGCATCGGGCCGACAGGGTGATGGTGGCGGGACAATGGGCCGTGATCGACGGCGCGATCCCGGGACTGGATGTTCCCGATCTCATCCGCCGCCACGGTTCCGCGGCGCGGGCGATGCAGGCGGGATAATCCGGGCAAAAAAGAAAGAGGGGGCGACCACAAGTGCCGGGTGCTTCTGGCCACCCCCTCCGAACCTCCTCCGGGAGGAGCAGGTGATCTAGGCAATGCAAGAAGCGTGCTACTTGCCCGGAAGCTTGTCGTCGATGCCCTTGACGTAGAAATTCATGCCGAGGATCTGGCCGTCATCGAGGTGATCGCCACCTTTGCACTCGACCGGCTTGCCGTCCTGCCCAACGACCGGGCACTTGAATGGATGCAGCTTGCCCGCTGTGATCGCGGCCTGGGCATCCTCGGCGAGCTTCTTCACGTCGTCAGGCATGTTGGTGTAGGGCGCCATCGCAAACATATGGCTGTCGAGGCCACCCCAGCTGTCCTCGGACTTCCAGGTGCCGGCGAGCTCGGCCTTGACGCGCTCGATGTAGTAAGGGCCCCAGGTGTCCAGGATCGAGGTGAGCTGGGTCTTCGGCCCGAACTTGATCATCTCGGAATCCTGGCCGAAAGCGAGCTTGCCGCGTTCGCTGGCAATCTGCATCGCCGCCGGCGAATCCGTGTGCTGCATGATCACGTCGGCGCCCTGGTCGATCAGCGCCTTGGCGGCGTCGGCCTCCTTGCCCGGGTCGAACCAGGTGTTGGCCCAGATGATCTTGACCTTGATGTTTGGATTGATGGTCTGCGCCGCCAGGATCGTCGCGTTGATGCCGGAGACGACCTCCGGAATCGGGAACGAGCCGATATAGCCGAGCACGCCGGACTTCGACATCTTGGCCGCGATCAGGCCCTGGATGTAGCGGCCCTGCCACCATTTGGCCGAGTAGGTCGACATGTTCGGGTTGCGCTTGTAGCCGGTGGCGTGCTCGAAATGCACGTTCGGATATTTCTTGGCGACTTTCAGCGTCGGGTCCATGTAGCCGAACGAGGTCGTGAAGATCAGCTTGTTGCCGGCGCGGACGAGCTGCTCGATGGAGCGCTCGGCGTCGGGACCTTCGGGCACGTTCTCGAGATAGGTGGTCTCGATCTTGTCCCCCAGCTCCTTCACCAGGGCCTGGCGCGCTAGGTCGTGCTGGTAGGTCCAGCCCAAGTCTCCGATCGGACCCAGATAGATGAAGCCGACTTTCAGCTTGTCGGCGGCGGAGGCTGCGCTGACGCTTCCGGCAAGCAAAAGCCCGGCAGCCAGCGCAAGAAGTGATTTCCTCATCATCAATCTCCAAACATCAGGGGACAGCCACGATCCGCAACGTACGCGCCCCATCGCGCACGCCGCGGAAATGAAACGCTAGCGGTCCGGCACGAACACAGTGCCGAGCGCGGCCGGCGCGGTCGAGCCGCCGGTGCGCGCGCGTGAGAGCAGGACCAGGACGATGACGGTTGCGAGGTAAGGCAGCGCCGACATGAATTGCGAGGGAATGCCGACGCCCCAGCCCTGAGCGTGGAGTTGCAGGATCGTCACCGCGCCGAACAGATAAGCGCCGACCACGAGCCGGCCCGGCCGCCAGGACGAAAACACGACCAGCGCCAGCGCGATCCAGCCGCGCCCCGCGGTCATGCCGGGAATGAAGAACGGCGTGTAGGCGAGCGGCAGATAGGCGCCGGCAAGGCCTGCGCAGGCGCCGCCGAACATCACGGCGAAGGTGCGGATGCGCAGCACGGGGTAGCCGAGCGCATGCGCGGAGACATGGTTGTCGCCGCAGGCGCGCAAGATCAACCCCGCCCGCGTGCGGTACAGGAACCACCAGACGCCGACGACGAGCGCGATGGAGAAATAGACGAAGGCGTCCTCGCCGAACAGCACCCGGCCAATCAGCGGCATGTCCGTGAGGCCGGGAATATAGAGGTGCATCGCGGGCGTGATGCGCTCGCCGACGAAGCCGGCGCCGATCAGGCCGGACAGGCCGACGCCGAGGATGGTCAGCGCGAGACCCGTTGCAACCTGGTTGACGGCGAGCCCGAGCGTCATCAGCGCGAACACCAGCGACATCAGCGTGCCCGCGACGATGCCGAACAGCGCGCCGATGAAGATCGAGCCGGTGAGCCACGCACCTGCAAAACCGCAGGCTGCACCGACGATCATCATGCCCTCGACGCCGAGATTGAGCACGCCGGAGCGCTCGGTCACGAGCTCGCCGGTCGCCGCGATCAGGAGCGGCGTGGATGCGGCGAGCACCGCGAGGATGATGGCTTCAACCAGTTCCACGGGCCACCTGTCGGTTCGGGAAAACCAGCTTGAAGCGATAGAGAATGAGCGAATCGCAGGCGAGCACGTAGAACAGCAGAATGCCCTGGAATACCTTGGTGACGTCCAACGGGATCTTCATCGCGATCTGCGCCTGCTCGCCGCCGATAAAGGTCAATGCGAGGAAAAGGCCTGCAATTAATATTCCAAGCGGGTTCAACCGGCCGAGGAAGGCGACGATGATCGCGGTAAAGCCGTAGCCGGGCGAGATGCCGGGCTGGAGATGCCCGACCGGACCCGCGACCTCGATGATGCCGGCAAGGCCTGCGAGCGCGCCGGAGACGGCGAAGGTCAGGATGATCAGCTGGTTGGCGTTGAAGCCGCCGAACCGTGCGGCGCGCGGCGCCGCGCCGACCACGCGAATCTCAAAGCCCTTGATGGTTCGGCCGAGCAGGATCGCGGCTGCCGCGACGACTAGCAGGGCGATGATCGAGCCGAGATGCAGCCGACCGCCTTCAATCAACAGGGGCACCGTCGCTACCGGATCGAACTCCGCCGTGGTCGGGAAGTTGAATCCATGCGGATCGCGCCAGGGGCCGCGCACGAGATAGTCGAGGAAGAGGTCGGCGACATAGACCAGCATCAGGCTGGTCAGGATTTCGCTGGCGCCGAACTTCACCTTGCAGATCGCCGGGATCAGCGCGTAGAGCGCGCCCGCGGCGGCCGCGAGCACGAGCATGGTCGGAAGCACCCAGGCGCCCGCATCGGTGCCCTGCGTCTTCACCGCGATCCAGCTTCCGGCGACCGCGCCGATCAGGAATTGCCCCTCGGCGCCGATGTTCCAGGCATTGGCGAGATAGCAGAGCGACAACCCGATCGCGATCATCACCAGAGGCGTCGCCTTCACCGCGATCTCCTGCAGTGAATAGCCGTCGGTCAACGGCGCGATGAAATAGGCTTGCAGCGCCAGAAGGGGATTCTTGCCGAGGATCGCGAACAGCACGGTCATGGTCGCGATCGTGAGGCCGATCGCGATCAGCGGCGAGACCAGCGCGATCGTGTTGGAACGCTCGACGCGCTTCTCAAGCACCAACTGCATGCGCGGCCTCCTTCGGCTCCAGGCTGCTGCCCCCCATCAACAGGCCGAGTTTTTCGCGCGTGGCTTCGCTTGTTGCAAGCGGCGTCGACAGCCGGCCATGGAACATCACGGCGATGCGGTCGGCGATCTCGGCGAGCTCGTCGAGATCCTGGCTGGTGACGAGCACGGCGGCGCCCGCGGTTGCGAGATCAAGCAGCGCCTGGCGGATCACGGCGGCGGCGCCGGCATCGACGCCCCAGGTCGGCTGGCTCACCACCAGCACCGCGGGGTTGCGCAGGATCTCGCGGCCGACGATGAACTTCTGCAGATTGCCGCCGGACAGGCTCGCCGCTTCCGGATCCCGCTTGGCCTTGCGCACGTCGAACGTTTCGGTCGCGCGGTCCACGGTCATTAGTGTCGCCGCGGTGTCGATGAAGCCGTGATGGACCATGCCGCTGGCGGCGTGCCCGGTCAGCAGCGCGTTCTCCGACAGCTTCATGCGCGGCGCGGTGCCGTGGCCGAGCCGTTCCTCCGGGACGAAGGCCGCGCCCAGCTTGCGGCGCTGCGTGATCGAGAGGTGGCCGGCGGCGATGCCTTCGATCACGACGGTGCCGGGGTCGTTCGACAGGCGTTCGCCGGAGAGTGCGGCGAACAACTCGTCCTGGCCATTGCCGGCGACGCCGGCGATGCCGAGGATCTCGCCGCCCTTCAGCTCGAACGAGATGTGCTCGAGCCGCACGCCATGCGCCTCGCTCGGCGCGAGTGAAAGGTCGTTGACGACGAGCCGCGGCACGGTGGTCTTCCGGCCTGCCGGTGCTCTCACTTCCCTGATCTCGCCGCCGACCATCATCCGCGCGAGCGAGGCCGCGGTCTCGAGTCTGGGATTGCAGGTCTCGACCTTCTTGCCACCGCGCAGGATCGTGGCGGTGTCGCAGAGCCGCTTCACTTCGTCGAGCTTGTGGCTGATGTAGAGGATGGCGCGGCCTTCGGCCTTGAGGCGTTCCAGCACGATGAAGAGCTGGTCGGCCTCCTGCGGTGTCAGCACGGCAGTGGGCTCGTCCAGGATCAGGAATTTCGGATCCTGCATCAGCGCGCGGACGATCTCGATGCGCTGGCGCTCGCCGACCGAGAGTTGCCAGACCTCGCGCCTGGGATCGAGCGGCAGTCCATAGGTCTTCGACACCTGCTCCAGCCGCGCCGACATGTCCTTGAAGGATTCCCTGCCGTCGAGGCCGAGCGCGACGTTCTCGGCGACCGTGAGATTGTCGAACAGCGAGAAATGCTGGAACACCATGCCGATGCCGCGGCTGCGCGCTTCCGACGGACCCGACAGCACGATTCGTTCGCCCTGCCAGCGAATCTCGCCGGCGCTGGGCTGGATCAGCCCGTAGATCGCCTTGACCAGCGTCGACTTGCCGGCGCCGTTCTCGCCGAGCAGAGCGTGGATTTCCTTGGGCCAGATACCAATGTCGATGGAATCGTTGGCGAGGAAATCACCATAGCGCTTGGTGAGCCCGATCGTCTGAAGCAGAGGGGGCTCGCCGGAATGCAGGTCGTTGGACGTCTGGTCTAACATTCGCTGATGCGCTGGCACGGGGTGAATTGCCTCAATTGTGGGCTAGTTTGAACCGTCGCGTAAGATGTGAAAAAGCGTCATCCCTTGCTCAACGCTTCGGCAGGCGGTCTGTGTCGCGAGTCGCGGCCCTTGTCAGTCGATGATCGTTTCCAACCGACATCAGGGAGAGCCATTGCGGCGGCCTCCTGCGAGAGACGCCTGTTGCAAATTTGTGACGGCTCAAACCAAATCGGAACCCGCTGTGCAGGCCTGACGTGAAGTTGAGCAAAGTCGCGCCGGCGCGCGTATGCAATTCCCGACCGGGCCAACGGTCGCTATCGTCAATTGTGTCTGCATTCTTGCGCCGCCACAAAAGACAAATGAAATCAAACGGGAATCTTCGGCATCGCGTCACCGCACGCACGCAACAGCGAAACGGAAAAGATCCTCGAATTCCTGGGTTGAAAGGCCGCCTCCTGCCGAAACAAGCGGCATGCCTTGAAAAAAGTTGAGGCTTCTCACTCCGGAAGATCGGCGCAAGTGTCGCCCCCAAGGGGCGTTCATTTTTACGTGTCCAAACTTGGGGGTATTCAGGATGTCGTTTGGTTTCAAGGCAATCGCAGCCGCGGCGCTGTCGATTGCTACACTCGCTACCAGTGGCCTGGCTCAGGCAGCGGACCTGCCGGTCAAGGCTGCCAAGAAAGCGTCGGACGTCCCGTTCTTCCTGGTGATCGACAACCGCGTCACGTTCTCCTGGATGCCCAAGGGCACTGACCCCGGCATGTGGAGCGTCAATCCGAACGGCAGCATCAACGGTACGACCGCCAAGCAGGTTTATTCGTTCACGCACTTCGACCTCTGGGCCTACGGCACCAACTTCTTCACCATCTCCATGTTCAAGTCGGGTCATAACGACCCTGCTTCGCCCTGTATCGCACCTGGTCTGTCCTCCTCCTTCGGTGCAGCCGACTGCGCCGGCGCGACCGAGATCTACGGCCTATTCCGCTCGACCTTCGGCTGGAACCAGCTCTTCAACACCAAGGCCTTCACCACGGGGCCGCTGCAGAACATCTCGTTTGAAGTCGGTATGGATGGCAATTCCGAGAACACCTTCTTGGCGCCCGCGAAGCGGGACGTCGTTGCCGGTCTCCAGTTCGCCTTCGATCTTCCTTACAAGGGCTACATCAACGTCGCGCCCTTGATGTACTGGGAGTTCTCCAACCACAACGCCTTCACTCAGTGCGGCAGCGGTTTTGCTGGCCCCCTCCCGGGTGTGAGCTGTAATTCCGATGGCAATGTCAGCTACAACCCGACCTGGGCCGTCGAAATCAACTACTACATGGACCTCGGTTTCCTGCCGCCGAACATGCAGTTCTGGTCGATCAGCGGCCGCGCCGGCTGGTATGGAGCGAAGGGCGACTCGAACGGCCTTCCCGCGCTCTCCGGCCCTGGCCGGTTCTCTACTGCTTCCAAGGTCGAGTTGAACAGCGAACCGATCCGTCTGACCTTCGACGCTTCGAAGGCCGCCTGGGGTGACAAGTACTCGCACTTCGTCGACCTCTGGGTCGCCTACCGCTACTGGCAGAACAAGTTCGGCCTCGACCACAACGCCATGCCCGGCGTCTGCACGGTCGCCGCGACCGGCCAGAGCACCAACAGCTGCACCGAGTCGACGGTTTACGGCGGTATCACTGTGAAGTTCTGATCGGCTGAGTCTCCAAGCTACAACGATGGCGCCGCGCAGAGATGCGTAGCGCCATCGGCGTTTGTGAGAGCGTAGGGTGGGCAAAGGCGCAGCGCGCCGTGCCCACCATCTCTTCGAGCGGTTGGGATTGGTGGGCACGCTTCGCTTTGCCCACCCTCCGAAGTCAAGTTGTTGAGCTCGCTACTTGGTCCACACGCCGTCGTGCAGCGCCGCGGCCTCGTCCTCAAGCAGCGGCCCGACGACTTCCGTCGGTCGCTGGCCGCTGGCAAAGACCTCGCGACAGGGCAGGTCGAGCGTCGGGTTCTCCGGATGATTGCCGGTGACGCCGCGCAGGCGGTGCTCGCTGAGGCCGTAAACCACGCGACCGATGCCGGCCCAGTAGATCGCGCCGGCGCACATCGCGCAGGGCTCGGCGGAGGAATAGAGCGTGGATGTCGCCAGCACCTCGCGGCTGAGCGTACGGCAGGCCTGCGTGGCCGCCAGGCGCTCGGCATGCGCAGTGCCGTCGTGGTCGGGCATGTAGCCGTTCTCGGTCTCGATCAGCGCGTTGCCCTCGGCATCGACGACGACGCAGCCGAACGGATGGTTGCCATGGGTGAGGGAGCGGCGCGCGACCGTAAAGGACAGGCGGAGGAAGTGTTCGTCGCGCTCGGATCCGCCGCTCATCGCTCGTCCCTGGTCAATGCCCCGCCATATGCCGGCCGACCACGGTCAGATCGGCTTCGCTGGTTCGTGCTTCATACACGAATTCGCCGTGGAACATCACCACCAGCCGATCGGAGAGTTCGAGCAATTCGTCGAGGTCCTCGCTGACGAGCAGCACGGCGGCGCCACGGTTGCGTGCGGCCATGATCTCGGCGTGGATCTGCGCCACCGCCGCGAAGTCGAGGCCGAAGCAGGGATTGGCCGCGATCAGCACCTCGACGTTGCCGCCAAGCTCGCGCGCCAGCACGGCGCGCTGGACGTTGCCGCCCGACAGCGCAGCGATCGGCGTGTCCGGGGTGCGGGTCTTGATCTTGTACTGGGCGATCTTCTTCTTCGCATCGTCGCGGAAGGCGCCGCGGTTGAGCCACCAGCCGCCGCTGGCGAAGGGCGCGCGGTCGAATTCGCGGAAGGCGATGTTGTCGGCGACGCTCATGCCGCCGACGCAGGCGTTCTTCAGCGGCTCCTCGGGCAGGAGCGACATCTTGTGGCGGCGCATCTCTTCGCGGCTGGCATGATAGGAATCGCCGGCGACGCGCACTTCTCCGCTCTCCGCCTCGCGCTGGCCGGCCAATACCTCGACGAGCTGGCGCTGGCCATTGCCGGAAACGCCGGCAATCCCGACGATCTCGCCGGCGCGGACCGTGAGTGAGACGTCGTGCACGGCGATGGCGCCTGCGTCGTCAAGCGCGCGGACCTTTGCCAGTTCCAGCCGGGCCTGGCCGGCTTCGCCGGTGCGCGGCGGCTGCACGGTCAGCTCCTCGGCGCCGATCATGGTTCGTGCCATCGCATCCGGTGTGAGTTCGGAAACCTTGCCGGCACCTGCGAGCTTGCCGCGGCGCAGGATGGTGACGTCGTCGGCGAAGGCCATAACCTCGCGGAATTTGTGCGTGATCATCAGGATGGTCAGTTCGCCCTTGACGACCATGTCGCGGAGCATGCCGAGCACTTCGTCGGCCTCCGCCGGCGTCAGCACCGAGGTCGGCTCGTCCAGGATCAGGAAGCGGCGCTTCAGATAGAGCTGCTTGAGGATCTCGCATTTCTGCCGCTCCCCGGCGGAGATGTCGGAGACCTTGGCGCCGAGCGGCACCTTGAACGGCATCCGCGCCAGAAAGGCCTCGAGCTCCTTCATCTCCTTCGGCCAGTTCATCACGGCCGGCACATCGTCGCGGGCCAGCACGAGGTTTTCGGCGACCGTCATGGCCGGCACCAGGGTAAAATGCTGGTAGACCATGCCGAGGCCGAGCGCGTGAGCGTCCTTTGGATTTGCGATCGCCTGCTCGCGGCCGCCGACGAGGATGTCGCCTTCGGTCGCGTGGTAATAGCCCATGATGCATTTGACGAGCGTCGACTTGCCGGCGCCGTTCTCGCCGAGCAGCGCGTGGAACGAGCCCGGCCGCACCTTCAGCTCGACATTGTCGAGCGCGAGGAAGTCGCCGAAGCGCATGGTCATTGCGATGGCGTCGACGCCGAAGGCGCCTGCTGGCGGCGGCGTTTCGCCGATGATCACGAAATAGCTCCGATGAAGGCGTCCGACGTCGAGACCGCGCCGAACACGCCGCCCTGCATCTTGATCATCTTCAGTGCATGGTCGTGATTGCTCTTGTCGGTCGCGCCGCAGCAATCGTGCAGCAGGACGCATTCGAAGCCGCGGTCGTTGGCCTCGCGCATGGTGGTGTGGACGCACACGTCGGTCGTGATGCCCGTCAGCACGATGTTCTCGATGCCGCGCACGCGCAGGATCAACTCCAGGTCGGTGGCGCAGAACGAGCCCTTGCCGGGCTTGTCGATGATCGGCTCGCCCGGCAGCGGCGCCAGCTCCTCGATGATGTCCCAGCCCGGCTCGCCGCGAACGAGGATACGCCCGCAAGGGCCGGGATCGCCGATGCCGGCGCCGATCTGGCGCGAGCGCCAGCGCTTGTTGGCGGGAAGGTCGGAGAGATCGGGGGGGTGGCCTTCGCGCGTATGGATGATGTGGAAGCCTTGCGCGCGCATCGCTGCGAGCAACTTCTTGATCGGCTCGATCGGCGCCCGCGTCAGCGAGAGGTCGTAGCCCATCTTGTCGACATAGCCGCCGATGCCGCAGAAATCGGTCTGCATGTCGATGATGATGAGCGCGGTGTTTTCGGGACGGAGATCGCCATTGTAAGGCCAGGCGTAGGGCTCGGACTTGAGATAGCGCTCGGGCATGATTTCGCTCTCTAGCGGGTGATCGACAATTCGGCCGGGGCTCCGGTCAGCGTGCGTTTCGGCGAGCAGGTGATGATCATGATCGCCAGCGTCAGGATGTAGGGGGCGGCGTTGAAGAGGTGGTAGCCGGAGGTGACGCCGACCGATTGCAGTGCAGGGCCCAGGGCCGCGGCACCGCCGAAGGCGAGCGAGGCCCACAGGCAGAGCAGGGGATCCCAGCGCGCGAAGATCACGAGGGCCACGGCCGTGATGCCCTGGCCGGAGGACAGGCCTTCGTTCCAGCTTCCGGGATAGAACAGCGACAGGAACGAGCCGCCGATGCCGGCGAGGAAACCCCCGACCATGGTCGCACGCAGGCGGATCAGCAGCACGGAATGGCCCATCGCGCGCGTGGCATCGGAGCTCTCGCCGGCGGTGCGGATCAAAAGGCCCCAGCGCGTGGTACGGAAGGCCCAATAGAGGATTGGCGCGAGCGCGACGCCGATCAGGAACAGGACGTTGACGCGCAGCGCGGCGCGGACCTGTGGGACGTCGCTCCACCAGCCAAAATCGATCGCGGGCAGGCGCGGCGCGGTGGGCTCGATCAGCGGCTTGCCGAGATAGAAGGCAAGGCCGGTGCCGAACAGCATCAGCGCGATGCCGACCGCGATATCGTTGACGCGCGGCAGCGAGCAGATACCGGCGTGCAATGCGCCCAGCAGTGCACCCGTGATGCCGGCGGCAAGCACGCCAAGCCAGGGCGAGCCCGTGAGATAGGAGATGCCGTAGGCGCTCATCGCCCCCATCACCAGCGTGCCCTCGAGGCCGAGATTGATGCGGCCGGAGCGCTCGGTGATGCATTCGCCCAGGCTCACGAACAGGAACGGCGTGGAGACGCGGATGGCGCCGCCGAGCACGGCGAGGGGGACGGTCCAGAGGCCGATCGATCCGTCCGCCATCTCAGGATTTTCCCTTCAAAAATCCGATGCGGCCGTAAAGTGCATCGCTGGCCAGCACGAAGACGAAGATGATGCCCTGAAGCACCAGAACGGATGCGTCGGGCAATCCGAGGCGGCGCTGCAGCAGGCCGCCGCTGGCGCTGATGCCGCCGAGCAGGATCGCGACAGGAATGATCGCGAGCGGATTCTGCCGGGCGAGGAAGGCGACGAGAATGCCGGTGAAGCCGTAGCCCGCCGCAAGGTTGGCGTTGGTGCGTCCCTGCACGGCGGCGACCTCGATCATGCCGGCAAGGCCCGCGGCGCCGCCGGCGAGGAAGCAGATGGTCAGGATCAACTTGCTGACGCCGAGACCGACGATCTTTGCGGCGCGGATGTTGCCGCCGGCGACGCGCGCGGCGAAGCCGAACACGGTGTGATAGATCAGGACGTAGGCAGCGATCGCGGCGATCAGGCCGAAGACGAGGCCCCAATGCACGTCGGTGCCGGGAATGCTGCCGATCATGTTGGCGGCGCCGATCTCGCGCGTCGACGGCTTGTTGAGGCTGGCGGGATCGCGCATCAGCCCCTCAACAAGATGGTTGAGGATCGCGAGCGCGATGTAGACGAGCAGCAGGCTCGAGATGGTCTCGTTGACGCCGCGATACTGGCGCAAGCCGCCCGACAGCATGATCCACAGACCGCCGCCGATCACGCCGCCGATGACCATGGCAATTTGCACGACGAGCGGCGGCATGCCCTGAAGCGCCAGCGCGGCGCTGGTCGCCGACAGCGCGCCGATCAGGAGCGCGCCTTCGCCGCCGATGATGACCATGCCGAGCTGTGCCGGCAGTGCGGTGCAGAGCGCGGTGAGGATCAGCGGCGCAGCACGCGTCAACGTATTCTGCCAGGAGAACCAGGTGCCGAAAGCGCCGTAGTACATATAAAAATAGAGATCGAGCGGGTTCTTGCCGAACATCGCGACGAAGATGCCGAAGATCACGAGCGCGCCGGCCAGCGCCGCGCCCGGGATCAGGACGTATTCGATGGTCGCGCCGTGGCGCTGAAGAAAGCCGGGACCGGCGGCCGGGGCAATTGCCCCGGCCGCTTCAGTGGAATCCGCGGCTTCCGTTGTCACGAAGTCGCTCCGATCACGCCGTCGACCAGGTAGTCCATCTTCTCCAGCTCAGGATCCTTCTGGCCGCGATCTGTGCCGGCTGCGATCACCGTCTTGCCCTTGTTGTCGAGCAGCCCGCCCTTGAAGATGGCGTAGCCCTCCGCCGACAGGAATTTGGCCTTGACCTCGTCGGCGTGCTTGCGCGCTTCGGCGGAGACTGCCTCACCGTAGGGCGAGGTCTTGACGATCTCTTCCTTGAGTCCGCCGCGATAGAAGTTCGGGATGCTTTCGCCGGCGGCGATCATCTTCACGAACTTCGGATAGAGCGCTTCCCAATTCCACTCGGCGCCCGTGAGATACGCCTTCGGCGCCAGCGGCGACTGATTGGTGTGATAACCGCAGACGAAGGCGCCGCGGCGGGCCGCGTTCTCGACCATGGTCTTCGGACCGTCGACATGGCAGGTGAGCACGTCGACGCCCTGATCGATCAGGCTGTTGGTGGCTTCGGCCTCCTTGACCGGCATCGACCAATCGCCGGTGAAAATAACCTGGGTGGTGGCCTTGGGATTGGCGAGCCTGGCGCCGAGTGCGAAGGCGTTGATGTTACGCAGCACCTGCGGGATCGGCTTGGCGGCAACGAAGCCGACCTTGCCGCTCTTGGAGGTGTAGCCGGCAACGATGCCCGAGATGTACTGGGCCTCGTCGATATAGCCAAAATAGCTGCCGGCGTTCTTCGGATCCTTGTCGCTCCACAGGCCGCCGCAGTGCTCGAAGCGCAGCTTCGGGAACTTGGTGGCCATCTTGATCATGTGAGGGTTGTAGTAGCCGAACGAGGTCGGGAAGAGCAGGGTGGCGCCGTCGAGGTTGATCATGGACTCGATCGTCTTCTCGACCGCGTCGGTCTCCGGCACCTTCTCTTCCTCGACGACCTTCAGCCCCGGAATTTTCTTCAGTGCCGCCGCGCCCTGCGCATGCGCCTGGTTGTAGCCGTAGTCGTCGCGCGAGCCGACATAGATGAAGCCGATGGTGGTATCGGCCGCGAAGGCGGGACGGACGCCCGCCGCTGCACCGAGGGTCAGGGCCGCGCCGCCCTGCAACAAATGACGTCGTGAAATCTTGCCGAAATCCATTGCTCGCTCCCCTTGGCGGATGTCCCGCCTTAATCTCGCGGCCGCGCCGGTCTGGCGGAGCCTGGGGATAGGATGTCGCAAGCTTCGTGCCAGAGGCCACGGAACAGTCAATTGATCTGAAGCCATTGAAAAGTATCGTGTTTATAAATTTTCAGAATCCCGCCGAGTAAGCTGGCAGATTAATTCTTGAGCAAAATATAGAAGTTGTATGCAATTGAGTTGAGCAGCCAGGCCAGCTCGTGTGTGTCCATGGCGGGAGCTACGAACTGCCGGCAACCCGCATTCATGCTACCCACGCGCGGATCGGGACCGCGTTCGTGATTTTTTGCTGGCACCGAACTTGTATCGATAGCCGCCAGGACCGCCGCCGCGGTACCAAGAGATGGGAAGCTCGCCGAGATGGTTGCTGGTAACGCCGTTCAGAATGCATCGCTCGGCGGGGAGATCGTGCGACGGATCGACGAGCTCGCCGCGATCTCGGAAGACGGCGACAAGCTCACCCGCATCTATCTCACCAACGAGCTGCGCAAGGCCGCTGACATCATCCTGGACTGGATGCGCGAAGCCGGCATGAGCGCGCATCTCGATGCGATCGGGAATGTCTGCGGACGCTACGAAGGCGAGCAGCCGGGGGCGCCCTGCCTGATGCTCGGCTCGCACTACGACACGGTGCGCGATGCCGGCAAATGGGATGGGCCGCTGGGGGTGATCACGGCGATCGCCTGCGTCGCCGATCTCAATCGCCGCGGCAAGCGCCTGCCGTTCGCGATCGAGGTGATCGGCTTTGCCGATGAAGAGGGGGTACGTTTCGCCTCGACGCTGCTCGGAAGCCGGGCGGTGGCGGGCACCTTCGACGAGAGCGTCCTGAACACGCGCGACCGCGACGGCGTGTCGATGCGCGATGCGCTCGTCGCGTTCGGCCTCGATCCCGATCACATCGGCGCGGCCGCGCGGGCCCGGCGCGAACTGCTCGCCTATCTCGAATTGCACATCGAGCAGGGCCCGGTGCTGGAAGCCCGGAACCTGCCCGTCGGGGTCGTCACTGCGATTGCGGGCGCGACACGGCTCGCTGCGCGGCTGACCGGCATGGCCGGTCATGCCGGCACCGTGCCGATGGCGCTGCGCCGCGATGCGCTCGCCGGCGCGGCCGAATGCATCGGCGCGATCGAGCAGTTTTGCCGCACCGACGCGGACGGGCTGGTCGGCACCGTCGGCTATATCCAGGCGAGGCCCGGGGCGACCAATGTCATCCCGGGCGAAGTGTCGTTCACCATCGACATGCGGGCACCGACCGACATGCATCGCAAGCGCGCGGTCGCCGACGTCGTCCGCCAGATCGAGGCCATCGCCAAGCGCCGGCAATTGGTGCTCCAGCTCGACGTCACTCACGAGAACCGCACCGCGCCTTGCGCACCCTGGCTGAAGGACCAGATCGCACAGGCGATCGCCGCCGAAGGCGCGTCGGTGTTCGAGCTGCCGAGCGGGGCAGGGCACGACGGCATGGCGATGATCGATATCGCCGATGTCGGCATGATCTTCGTCCGCTGCCGCGGCGGCATCAGCCACCACCCTGACGAGCACGTCGAGCTCGCCGATGCCGACGCCGGCGCGCGCGTGCTGCTGCGGGTGATCGAGAATTTCAGGCCGCAGGAGGGCCGTGCCGGCGCGAACTGATAGCCTGAAGCCCGCAAGTCACCGGGTAGAGATACGAATCAGTCATGTTTAAAATGGTGGCCGCCATCACGGGGTCACGAGACATCAGCCGATTGACGCATATGAACAGCGACATCTCTTTTCCATCACATCGTGAGAACCGGTTCTACCAGGGGATGGCTGCGACCTTTGTCGCCAACGCGCTTCAGGCGGTCAATTTTCTCGGTGATCGCTTCCTGAGACAATCGCATCATGCGTTGTCGGACATAGAGGACCTCTACCGGCACTCGATGGACAGTGCCTTTTCGGTGACCGAGGCCTTCCTCGTCACGGGAGCGCCGCACGCCTCCGCCTATTACCCGCGCGACTTCGCCTGGTTTTACCCCGACGTCCTGGACCCTGAAACCATCATGGATGCGCAGGACGCGGTCCGTCGGGCGCGCCTGCTCGAAAAGAGCGTTCGCCTCCTGCTGGAGGCGGTTCGCGCCGACGTGGTCACGACGACCATCGTTCCTGCAGGGCGCGGGCGGTACCTCGGCGTGAATTATTTCTCGCGGCCCTCGGATACGCTGCTCGGCATTCTCGCCGGTCTCCAGCAGATGATAGGTGCCGACGAGAGAGTGTCTTCCTATCTGGCAATGTCGCAATGCGCACATGCCGGCCGCCTGTTGCTGGCCGAGTATGGCGCAGACCTGAAGCGAGCGATCCTCCGGCTTGCGAGCGAACTGGAGCCATTTGACGCTGACGGTACCAGGTATTTGCTGTGCGATGCCGGCGGACCTCGCTCTGCGGCAACGGATACGCGGGCCGAGCGCAGGCGCTTCGTCACCAACGCCTGCGTTTACACGACGTTCGCGTGGGGCGTGCAGCTCGGGATCGTCGACGAGAACGAACTGAAGCGGCTGCTTGGTCGCGACCTTGCGCAGTACAAGCGAGATCTGCTCCGTTTGTTCGGCAAGGACGGCCATATCAGGCATTCGCTTGACGGCCCGGCGGGCGCACCGGTGTCCTTGGTGGCCCTGGATTTCGTCAGCGTGCATCGCGGCTTCTGGGACATGAACGATGCCAGCGAGCGGGCGCTGTTTGCGGCTACGACGGATCTGATCATCGCCGAGCCGCGCTTTCGCATCCCCAGCACGTTCCACTTCCTGGTGTCCGCGGATAATCCACGGAACAAGATGATCCACAAGATCGCGGCGCCGGCCTATCAGGGGCGCTCGTCGTGGCCGACGTTCAATGTCGAATTCGCGGATCGGATGCTGGATTTTGATGAAGCCTCAGGGAGCGATACCTATCGGGCTTGCGCGCAGGGGATATTGAAGGCCATTCGGACCGCGACCGAGGTCCATGGCGGCTATCAGGAGCTGATCTCGGAGCAGGGCCTGAAGTATCGCACCTGGGCGTATAAGGGCGCCGTGGCGCACTCCTGGTTTCCGCGCTTCCTGTCGGTTTGGAGGAGGGCGTATGGAACGCCGCTCCTCCAGTGGAATGATTGATCCGCGGCCTATCCCGCGGTCACGTCCACCAGTTCGCCGCCCTCCAGCACCTTGGCCGCCTTGGCGCGGTCGAGGTCGCCTTCCCAGGCGGCTACCACCACCGTCGCTACGCAATTGCCGACAAGGTTGCCGACCGCGCGGGCCATGCCGATGAACCAATCGACCGACAGCACCAGCACGAGGCCGATGGCGGGAATGCTCGGCACCGCGTTGAGCGTCGCGGCCAGGATCACGATCGCCGAGCCCGGCACGCCGTGCGCGCCTTTCGACGTGATCAGCGAGACGCCGAGCACCAGCAAGAGGTCGCCGAAGGACAGCGGCGTGTTGGTCGCCTGCGCGATGAAGACGACAGCGAGCGTCAGGTAGATCGAGAAAGCGTCGAGGTTGAAGGAATAGCCGGTCGGGATGACGAGGCCGACCACGGAATCCTTCACGCCCATCCGCTCCAGTTTCTTCATGATCTGCGGCAGCACGGCATCGGAGGACGCGGTCGCGAGCACGATGGTCAGCTCTTCGCGCAAGTAAGCGAGGAATTTGAGGATGTTGATTCCGGCGAGCGCCATCACGCCGCCGAGCACGCCCAGCACGAAGATGCCGACCGAGACGTAGAACAGCATCACCAGCGAAACGAGCTGCTTCAGCGAGCCGACACCGTATTTGCCGACGGTATAGGCGACCGCGCCGAGCACGCCGAGCGGCGCGACCCGCACGATCAGCCCCATGACCCGAAACAGCACGGTGGAGGCTGCGTCGATGATCGATGTGACCAGCGCGCCCTTCTCGCCGCCGACGAGCGCAAGGCCGACACCGAACAGGACCGCGAAGAACAGCACCTGGAGCACGTCGTTGCGCGACAGCGCATCGAACGAGGTGCTGGGGATCACGTTCATCAGGAAGGCGCCGATGCCGCCGCCGGACAGCTTGTGGGCGTTGTCGGCATAGGTGTTGAGCGCCTTGGCGTCGAGCGTCGAGGGATCGATGTTCATGCCGTGGCCGGGGCCGAAGAGATAGGCGAGCAGCAGGCCGACCACGAGGGCGACCGTCGTCATCACCTCGAAATAGACCAGCGCCTTGACGCCGACCCGGCCGACCTTCTTGAGGTCGCCGGCGCCGGCAATGCCGTGCACGACGACGCAGAACACGATCGGGGCCACGATCATCGAGATCAGCTTCAGGAAGGCATCGCTGAGGATCTTGAGCCCGATGGCGAAGTCCGGAACGGCCATCCCCAGGATGACGCCAAGCACCAGCGCGGCGAGAACCTGGACGAACAGCGAGGTGTAGAGCGGCTTCGGCTCGGCGGTAGGTGCCGCGGTGATGGTCGACATGGTGGACTCCCCCGGTTTGACGCGTCTTGGATGTCAAAAAGGAGCAACAACCGTGCCAGATTGTCGCGGCTTGGTCCTGGAAGTCATCCAGGGCGCCGCAAAATCCAAGGATTCCTGCGCGCGCTCTTCCGTTTGCAAGTCGGCATCGCAACAGCTATGTCCCGGCTTTCGCAAGAGCCTGATATGACAATCTCGAATGAGAACGATCTGATCTGCCTGAAAGAGGTCGGGCGTATCGTCGCCAATGCCCTTGATGCGATGGGGAAGGCCCTCGAGCCCGGCATGACTACCGCGGAACTCGACCGGATCGGACGAGAGCTCCTTGAGGCCGCCGGAGCGCGTTCGGCGCCGGAACTGGCCTATGCCTTTCCTGGCGCAACCTGTATCAGCGTGAACGAAGAGATCGCTCATGGCATCCCGGGTGCCCGGCGGATCGAGCGTGGCGACCTCGTCAACATCGACGTCTCGGCCGAGAAGAGCGGCTTCTTTGCCGATACGGGAGCCTCGTTCGCCGTTCCGCCCGCGACCCGTTCGATCGAACGTCTTTGCAGGGATGGTCGGCGGGCGATGTGGACGGGCCTGCGGCAGGTTGGAGCCGGCAAGCCGATTGCCGGCATCGGTCAAGCCATCGGGACGTTTGCGCGGAAAAACGGCTACATGCTCGTCAAGAACCTAGCCAGTCACGGTGTCGGCTTGTCGCTCCACGAGGAGCCGACGGAGATCGCGACATGGCCCGATCGCTCCGAGCGCCGCATCATGAGCGATGGCCTGGTGTTCACCGTCGAGCCGTTCCTGTCGCTTGGCGCGGAGTGGGCCGAGAACGGTGATGACGATCCATGGACGCTCTACAGCAGCCCCGAGGCGCCTACCGTTCAGTACGAGCACACGGTTGTCGCAACCCGAAATGGACCTTTGATCGTTACCTTGGCGGGTTGAGGTCTCCCCGCGACGCGCCGTCAGCGGGAACGCAAGAGATTATTCTTCAGGCGATCATGCGGAGCTATTGCGCGGACAGTCTCGTCACGCCACGAGATCCAGTAGCCGGCACGATCCGCGCACCAGCACCTTGCGTCCGGTTGGCGTCATCGAAGGTACGCCGTCATTGACAACAACGAGACCGAGCTTGACGAGACCTTCGACGAGATAGGCCTTCGAGAGGCGACCATTCGACACGGGGTTGCGAAGCGCTTTCAGCGCTTCCCATTGGTCCGGCGAAAGATCGAAGTCGATGTCGTTGCTCATGTTGCCTCAAGCGATAGTCCAAGTTCGCGAGCCTCTGTTAGCGGCGCCGCATGAACACCATGCGACGACAATGAGTCGGGAATTCGGTAAGCTGTTTAGAACCTCTCTTCACGAATTGCCGCACTTCATTGCGCCACAACAGTTAAGATCGTTCGCGCACGAAAATCGTCCCGGTCTCCGATCACTAATTGATGATGTGCGCTTGATCGTGCGGCGAGAGTTACCGCAGTGCACGGGAAGCATCACTGTCCCATTGCGCGTCGCGATATGCACAGAAATCGTGAAGCGAGGGCGATTGGACTCTGACTGGACTCTGCTACGTTGATTCGCAGGGGATTGGCTTCACACGACAGGAGTGTGAGTGCATGAATAGGCTGATGGCAATTCGCAGTCAGGAATTCCTCTGCCGAGAGCGCGCGGCGCTGGATTCGGAGCGACGGGCGTTCTGGCTCGCGCAGGCCCAGGAATGGGAGCAGCGCGCGCTCGACGAAATTGCGCATCACTTTCGGGAGTGCAACCTCGTCCAGGCCGAGCTGACTGCCGCCTGACGCCGGCGGCGGACGTGATTGCCGTCTACTGATAAGTCGCCACGATGTCGGACACGGCGCGTTCGAGCTGCTGTGCGGTGGCGCATTGGCGCACGACAGTGCAGAAGGTCGCGTAGCGCGGCATCTCGGAATCACCGAAGCCCCAGGCGAGCCGTCCTTCGGGATTGAGCCAGACCACGCGCTTCGAGCGTTCGGAGATGCGGCGCAGGATGTCGGCGCGCGGGTCAAGATTGTTGCTGCGGGCGTCACCGAGCACGATCACCGTGGTCTGCGGCGTCAGCGTGCTCATAAACTCCTTCTCGAAATCGACGAGAGAGGAGCCGTAGTCGGATGAGCCGAAGCCGACCTTGGACATGATCTCGGCCATCGCCTCTTCCGGCGACTTCTTCTCCAGGATCTCGCTGACCTCGATCAGATGCGAGGAGAAGGCGAAGGAGTGGACGTCGTCGACCACCTCGTGCAGCGAGTGGATCAGGAGCAGGAAGAAATCGGAGACCTGCGCGACCGAGCCTGAGACGTCGCAGATGGCGACGATCTTGGGCCGGTCGCGGTGCTTGCGCTTCCACGCGGTGAGGAAGGGCACGCCGCCCCAGGCCGCGTTGCGGCGCAGTGTGCGACGCACGTCGAGATGGCCGCGGCGCTGGCGCTTGCGCGGCTTCGAGTAGCGCTCGCGCAGGCGCCGCGCGATCTGGCGGATGAGCGCGCGCATCTCCGCGACCTGGCGCCGCTCGATGCGGGCGAGAGGCGCGTTGCGCAGGATCTCGTTGCGGAGGTTTTCGGCCTCTTCGCGGGCATAAAGCGCAAGGCCTTGCGAGACCGTGTCGCGAACTGCTTCGCGCAACGCGTCCAGCGCGCCGCGCAGACGCTCGGCCAGCGACGGATTGGTCGCGGTGAGCGCGTCGAGATCGTCGCGCAGGCGCTGAAGGCCCATGGCGTCGAGGATGCGGCTGGAAAAGATCCCGCGCTGAGTCGAATAGCGGATGTCGGACAGCGAAGCCGCGCCGGAAGCGCTGGCGATCGCGGCTGCGATCGCGTTGCGATCCTGCGACAGCAGCATCTGCGCAAGCGGGCCTAATCCTTCGGAAGGCTGGCCTTCGCCTGCTTCACTGGCCGAGCCGGGTGAGGGGGGCTGATCCGCGTCTTGCGATGCGTCGTCGTTGTCGTCGGCCTCGGGTTGATCCTGCCGCGGCTCTGGTTGGCTGAAGAAGAGATCAAAGCAGTCGCCGAGGGCGAGCTTCTCGTCCTGCGACTTGGCGAGCGTCAGGAGCAGCGCATCGCGCAGGATGGCCCGGTCGGAAAAGCCGACCTGGTTGACCGCGCGCATCGCATCGATGCTTTCGGCGGGCGAGACATGCACGCCGGCACCGCGCGCCGCTCGAAAGAAACGATGGAGATTCTCGCGCATCGGCGTCAACCGAAGACGTTGGACCGTGCCGCCTTGGCAATGAAGGTCGTAACTTGCGGCGTTGCTGCCTCGATGTCGGCCTCGTACTTCAGGAGCACATTGAGCGTGTCCTTGACGATGTCCGTATCGAGCTCCGAGGCCTGAAGTAGAACCAGAACGCGCGCCCAGTCGATGGTCTCACTGACCGAAGGCAGCTTCTTCAGGTCGAGCGAGCGGATCTCGTGGATGAAGCCGACCATCTGCCGGCGCAGCGCCTGCGAGATGCCGGAGACGCGGCTCTCGACGATGCGTTCTTCGAGTCGCTGCTCGGGGAAGCCGATATGCAGATGCAGGCAGCGCCGCTTCAGGGCGTCGCCGAGGTCACGCTCGCTGTTCGAGGTGAGGATCACCGTCGGCGGCGTGATCGCCGCGACCGTGCCGAGCTCCGGGATCGTGACCTGGAAATCGGAGAGGATTTCCAGCAGCAGCGATTCGAATTCAGCGTCGGACTTGTCGATCTCGTCGATCAGCAGCACGCAGCCGCCCGGCTGCTCCAGCGCCTGGAGCAGCGGCCGCGGCTCGACGAACTCCTTCGAGAAGAACACGTCGCCGAAATCGTGGAGCTGATTGAGTGCGTCATGCAGCGTCTGCGCGCCGCCGAGGACTTCGCCGAGCTTGTCCTTGAGGATCTGGGTGTAGAGAAGCTGTTTTGCGTATTTCCACTCGTAGAGCGCCTTGGCCTCGTCGAGGCCCTCGTAACACTGCAGGCGGATCATCTTCATGCCGCGCCAGGCAGCAATGGCCTTGGCAAGTTCGGTCTTGCCGACGCCCGCGGGCCCTTCGACCAGGATCGGTTTCTCGATCTGCTGCGACAAATAGACGGCGGTCGCGATCTGCCGGCTCGCGATATAGCCCTGCGCGGCGAGGCCGCTCTCCACTGCCTCGATCGAGGTCGAGGCCTTCTGTTCAGCCACGAAAGGGCGCTCCCAAAGGTCTTGCTTGAGGCTTGTTCTGCCTGCGTTCCCGGCAAAGAACAAGCCTCGTTTGGGACGGCCTGACCCGCGCTGAACGTCGCTTTTTCCGTTCAGCGCAAATACTTAAGCGATGGCTGATCGTGCGGTCAGTGCCG
This sequence comes from Bradyrhizobium sp. LA6.1, assembly GCF_040547805.1. Lineage (NCBI taxonomy): Bacteria > Pseudomonadati > Pseudomonadota > Alphaproteobacteria > Hyphomicrobiales > Nitrobacteraceae > Bradyrhizobium > Bradyrhizobium sp. LA6.1. The sequence goes on from NZ_JBEPQK010000011.1 coordinate 145,634, forward strand.
CAGCTCCGGCTTGCGGATGGTCTGCCGGACTTCGGCGCCGCAGTCCGCGCATTCATAGACGAAGTCGATCTTGGCAAGGCCCCAATGCGGTTCGACCTCGCGGACGTACATCGGCAGGAACCCCATGCAGGCGGGACAAATTACAGGCGCGATTTCGATGTCCTGATGATGCTGTACATAAGCTGGCATCTCGGCTCTCCTTCGCAGGCGACCACCAAACCCCGCGAAAAGGCTACTGCCGGAACGCGCCGGTGCCGTCATCAACTCTTTCGAACAGAGGCGGAACGGCAGGCGTTTGTCATTCGCTGTGACATTCTTGTTACGTCTCTGTACTGTAACGGGCCGACCGAATTCCTATTTGACAGGCCGATCCGTTTTCCACGGACCTTCACTGCAACGATAAGGGAGCAACGCCCATGACGCATGCCATTCGCTTTCACAAGACCGGCGGTCCTGAAGTCCTGGTCTGGGAGGAAGTCAGTGTCGGCAAGCCCGGGCCGGGCGAGGCGCGCATTCGCCACACGGCCGTCGGTCTCAACTTCGTCGACATCTACAACCGCTCCGGTGTGTATCCGGTGCAATTGCCGAGCGGCCTTGGCAGTGAGGGTGCCGGCGTCGTGGAGGAAGTCGGGGCCGGTGTCACCGATTTGAAGCCCGGTGATCGCGTTGCCTACGGCGCCTCGCCGCTCGGTGCCTATTCCGAGGCGCGGCTGATCCCGGCCGACCGGCTGTTGAAGCTGCCCGACGGCGTCGACGACAAGACCGCGGCGGCCATGATGCTGAAGGGGCTCACCACCCAATACCTGATCCGGCAGACCTATCGCGTGAAGGCCGGCGACACCATCCTGCTCCACGCCGCAGCCGGCGGCGTTGGTCTCATCTTGAGCCAGTGGGCAAAACATCTCGGCGCGACAGTGATCGGCACCGTCAGCAGCGACGAGAAGGCAAAGCTCGCCAAGGCACATGGCTGCGATCATGTGATCATCTATACGCGCGAGGATTTCGTGAAGCGCGTGGACGAGATCACGGGCGGCAAGAAGGTGCCGGTGGTCTATGATTCCGTCGGCAAGGACACGTTCCTGAAGTCGCTGGATTGTCTTGCGCCGCTCGGTGTTGCCGCGCTGTTCGGTGCGTCCTCCGGCGCTGTCGAGCCGCTCAATCTCGGCCTGCTCGCGCAGAAGGGCTCGCTCTACGTCACCCGTCCGACGCTGTTCACCTACGCTGCCAAGCGCGAGGCCCTGGTCGCGATGGCGAACGAGCTGTTCGACGTTGTGAAGTCCGGCGCGGTCAAGATCGAGGTGCACCAGACGTACCCGCTGAAGGATGCCGCCAAAGCGCATGCCGATCTCGCTGCGCGCAAGACCACGGGATCGACCGTTCTCACGGTGTGATATCCGGCCGGGCAGTGACGTGACGCAGGCCGCTTGGGCCTGCGTCACGTCTTCTCGTGCTTGCGCAGGTCGCGGGCGTGATCGAGGCGGATGGCCTGGAGGTCGACTTCTTCAGGCGGAACCTGGGGGAGGGCGGCCTCGGTCAGGATGGCCTCGGTCACGTCCTCCACCGCATTCTCCGCGATTTCGTGGATGAACGAGATGTTTCGATATTCACCCGAAGCGACGCGGGAGATGACCTCGCGCCTTGTGATCTCGGGATCGACGACCGCCTCGCGTCCGCGCCGCCCATAGTCGATCATCACGACGAAATACTGCATGAAACGATCCTGCCGCGCCCCGTAGCCGGGAGCGCGGCAGAGTATTTCCGAAAAACAGAATTAAGTCAAGAGAGATTTCCAAAAATCGGAAATCGGCGCCTATTTGCTCTTCTTGCGAGGGCGTGCCGACTTGGCGCGCAGCCGCTCGAGCTGGCCCTTGGGCATGGACAGGCAGATCTCGCCGACCCACTCGAGCTTGACGCCGACGATCGGCTTGGCGTTGAAGCTGTTGAGATTGACGACGGAGGGAGTTTTTCCGCGTTCGATGGTCTTCAAATAGCGTTCACCCGTCTTGAGCCGGACCACGGCCTCTTCACCGTAGAAGCTCGACAGCGGATGGCGCTGGTCCTTGTAGACGACGATCACGTCGCCGCTCTCGTATTTGGGCAGCATCGAATCGCCAACGATCTCGAAGGCGACGGTCTCTTCCATGATCGGGAACGGCAGCGCGATATCGCCGAGGCCTTCCGGGGGAACCTGTTCATAATCGGGCTCGATCACCGCGCCGGCCCCGACGCGGCCCATGATCGGCGCGAGATTGAGCTCAAGATATTTCATGATGGGAATGATTTCGGACGCCTTCACCAGGCGCTCGCCGCCCAGGATCTCCGACACCGCGCCGGGCCGCACGCCCATGGCCGCCGCCAGGCCGCCCTTGCTTTTGCCCGTCTTCTCCAGGCCCCGCTCGATCATTGCAACGTCCAACATGGTGATTCCCTCGATTGCCCATCGTCCCGCCTCTTGTAATCCGAAATTCGGAATTGATGCAATTATGAATATCAGAATTGTCGCTTGACAGTTGCTTCGGAATAACGGAATGTACGTTCCGCCTCGCGATCGAGCGATCGGAGGAGGCGCATCACAGGACAGCAGCATGGAACCGGGTCATTGGCCGTCGGAGCACTCCGACGCGCTTCGCGACTATTTTCTCAAGGGAATGTCTTATGCGGAGATCGGAAGACAGATAAACGGAAGGTTTGGAACGGCTTACACACGCAACGCGGTGGCCGGCCGCGCCAAGCGGCTTGGACTCGCGGCACCGGCGCGGATGACGAGTCCGTCGATCGTGCCGTCCTTGCCGTCAGGAGCTTGTCTCATCGGGCCGCCCCGTGCGGCGGTGCCGAACCTGAACTTGCCACCGAAATCCGCAATGAAACCCGCGCGGGTCAAGTTGCGCTGTGTCGGCGTCCAGCCCCGCCTGGTCGCGCTAGGCGAACTCGGGCGCGACGACTGCCGCTATCCCTATGGTGGCGACAAGGACGGGGAGGGGATCGCCTTCTGCGGCCATCCGCGCCAGCCGGGCTCCAGCTATTGCACGCCGCATTCCTGCCTGACGCGAAGGTCTGAGGCTGCGTCCGCTCGCGCCGCCGGTCCCGTCGTCCTGAGGCTGATCTCTGCCGCCTGACGGGACCGCTATTCATTCAATTTGCGAGGAGTATCCGAGTGGCAGGTGCACGACGTAACAAGTCCTACAGATTGACTGGAATCTACGATCGGCGCTCGCGCGAGGTGCCGTTCAATGCAGAGGTGGCGGAGGTCGAGGTCGACAATCCGCTGGCGCTCGATGCCGGCGAGAAGATCGTCGCCGTCCGCTCGATCCGCGGCGATCCGCTCGGCCGGTTGCACGCGCATCATCAGATCGACGAGGCGCAGTATCGCGGCGGGCGCGCCTTCCAGAACGACTGGGAGAGGGCGGAGCGCGGGCCCCAGGCGGTGGACCCGACGCGCGAATACGTCGATGGCACGCGCTCGCGCGAGCCCGTCACCGAGGACCAGCGCCAGGCTGTGCTGCGCCTGAACCGGGTCGAGCGCGAACTCGGTACCGACGGCGCCGCGCTGGTGCACGACGTCCTGGTGCTGGGGCTGACCATGGATCAGATCGGGGAGCGGCGCGCTGTCCGTACCCAGCGCTGGAACGACTATTTCGCGCGGCGCTTTCGCGAATGCCTGGACCGGCTGGCGCTGATCTACGGCTTTGCGACGGAAGGCCGGGCTCGGCGCGCCAAGCAGCGTTGAGAGTAGTGGTGCGCCTGCGGGTCTCGCCGCAGGCGCGCCCGGGTCGCTTGTTACGGATGCGGCACGATCTGGTAAGGCGTCGTGTAGGGCTCCACACGGAGAGACGCGTTGGCCAAGAGCCCGATCTTCGCGGTCGGCGCCTGTTGCAATTCACCGTTCGGGCCGCGATGCACGTTGTACTGCCAGACCGTGAGATCGCCCTTCTGCGCCAGCGCATGCGCAACCGCGCTCGCATCATTGCCGCCGAGCGCCTGGAGCTCCTCCGCCGACAATCCGACGACGATTTCGTCCTTGATGGTGACGATCTTGAACAGATTCATCCTGGTCTCCTGCGCCCATGCGCCTTGTATCGAGAAAGTGAGAAGCGCGATCGCGCCGCCCTTGATGAGATCGCAGCGGGAAAGCATGCTGTCGTCCTTTGGTGCTGAGGCGCGCCCGAATCGAGAAGTCCGTCAGCCATGGCGCCCGTGGTCCGCGTGGCCGCATCGCAACCGCTTGGTCGTTCAACCTTGAACGACGGTTCATTGGCGGAGATATCTTCGAACCGATGAACCCTGGTGCGGGGAACCGAGTCCAAGCCGAGCAGCTCAAGGGGGGCTTCACTGGCGGACGGATCAAGACGCTGCAGGCCGGCTGCGCGGCTCGACGTTCATTTCGCCGACGATACAACCGCCGAGGTCGGACTCAACAATTACGTGTATACGCTGAAGAAACTTTAATCTGGCCTCTTTCACACCGGAAACACGGCGAAACGCCGCACCGATTGACAGCGACCGAGGCCGTGTGCGTGAGTGATGCCACTTCTTGACGCAGGTGGGTGACGACGGTCCATATTCCTGTTATCCGGAATTGCCGTGGTGCGATGCGGACGAAGCATCGCTACGGCGACGGATGGGCTTGCCGGAAGGGTTGTTTCTTGACATAATTGCAACCTGTTCGGTTGAGCCAGTCCGTATGGACATGTGGTTCAGCGTGTTAACCCACCGGGTGCCCCGGCCGAGATCTCAAGGTCACCATGGCGTCCGGTCATGGTGTTCGGTTCTCGAGCGAGACCTCGGCGTCTGATCACGAGGGCTGATGCTTGTCATAGGTGCGAGATGAAAAACCTCAATTTCGCGGCTGAACTGCACCTCAAGCTCGGCGCGCCTGCAAGCAGCACCGTTGAAAGTCTGCGCCTGCTTCGCGCGTTCCTGAAGCTCGGGCCTCGACAGCGTTTCGAGGTCATCAAGCTGGTCGAAGACCTCGGCACCGAAGAAACCCTTCCCGAGCACCCCCTATCCTGACCCCCGGCCGCGCGCCGGCCTTACGCCTCGTCCCTCGTTTTCCTGCCGGAGCGGACCGCCGGGCGACGTTTGCCCCCAGGCTGCCGCTGGAATGCGGTCCGGCAAGTGTGGTATTCAGTTGGGAAAAACGGGGAGGAGTATGACCATGATCGAACCGAAGCTCGAAGTCCCGGCCGAACTGCGCGACCTGGCCGAAAAGACGATCGACCAGGCGGAACAGGCGTTCGGCATGTTTTTCGAAGCTGCCACCAAGTCGATGACGTCGGTTCCCGGAGCGGGTACCGAAGTGTCCAAGCAGGCGCTCGCGTTCACTGAGCAGAACATGAAGTCGGCGTTCGAGCACGCGCGCAAGCTCGTGCATGCCACCGACCTTCAGGAAGCGATGCGAATCCAGTCCGACTTCCTGCGCAGCCAGTTCACCAGCGCCGGCGACCACATGCGCCAGATGACCGGGAGTTTCATGCAGCCCGGCAAGGGAAAGTCCTGAGTTCCGGTGTGCGCCGCGTGCCCGCAAATTGATCCTGCGTGACGCCGCGCTCAGCCGCAGCACGATCCCGGAAATTGCGAGAGATCGATGCGGGCGATGATCGACCGCAGCAGCGTGCGGGTCGCACGATAGAGATACCGCGCGATTGCCGGTGTCCTCGCAGCTGGCAGGCCAAGGCCTGCCGTATCGAGACGTTTCGTATCGAGACTTTCGATGGAGTGCGACACGTGCCCCTCCGGGATGGTGAGGCCCTTCCTATCGTCGCCAGTCTGGAGCTGCCTTGATCTGCCGCAAAGGGGGCCCGGCTAGTAGTCGCCGGGGTTCATGATCATCGGGCTTCTGGTGTCAGCCGGCGCGAGCGAGCTGCTGGCACTGTCACGCAAGAAGCGGTCGAGTGTCGCCTGGATCTTCTCCTTGACCGCATCGGGACCGCGATCGCTCATCTCGGTGTGCTGAGCACCGGTATGGACGATGTCGATGCCGCGCGCTTTGGCCTCTTCAGGCGTCGGCAGCACGCCCGGGTCGGTCTGGAAATGCGGATCCTTGGAGCGGAACGACAGGATCTTCAGGTTGTCGCTGAGCACGAAGGGCACCCGCAGATTGTCGAGCGTGATCACCTTCGACACGATCTCCGGGTGCTGATGGGCGACATACATCGAGACGTCGCCACCGTTGGAATGGCCGACGAGGGTGATGTGGTCGTAGTCGGTGTTTTCCTGCCGTCGCTTCAGTTCGGCCAGGGCGAAAAGGATGTTGGCCTCGCAGCGGATATAGACCTCGCGCCGCCCGACATATTGCTGACCGACATGGGTCATCAACGGCGGATCGCTCGGCAGGTCCTGCTGGATGCTGGCAACGAGATAACCGCGCGCCGCGAGCACGTTGGCGAGGAAGGAATACTCGGTCGCCTTGACGGTGTTGCCGTTGCTGATGATGGCGAGCGGGAGCTTCCAGAGCCCGAGATTGGCCTTGGTCTCGTAGTCGCGCCGCACCGCGATCTCGACCGAGATCGGCCGTTGGCGCGAGGCATCGAACAGGGTCAAAATCTCATGTCGGATCGCGAACCGGCTGACCACGAAATACTGGCCGACGCCGAGCACGCAGAGAAAGGCCAGGATTGCAAACACCCTCTTCATGGTTCCGTCCCAATCACTTTTGACTGAAAATGGTCATTGCAAGCCCCCGGATCGAGCGATCGTGAGCAGGTTACGGGATTAAATTTAGGCAAGTCTGTGAGCAAGGCCGCAAAAGGGCCGCATGCCGGGTGTGCTCAAAGCGCGGCAGCTAGAGGCAGCCGCCCCTGCCGCGTTCGGGGCAGAGCCGGAATGCGCTCGAGAGGGTGAACAGGAAGCGTGGGCTGCGGCGCTCGTTGTCTGGCGCCCGGTAGCTCAAGGGGACGGCTACGCCGAGATCGGCTTGAAGATCATCCGGCAGAAAGAACCGCACGCCGGCTCCGGCCGATGTCAGCGACAGGCCGTCGCTCAGGCGGTAACCGTCGTTCCAGACTGCGCCGGCGTCGCCAAAGGCGTAGAGCTGATAGCCGGTCCAGTAGCGGAAATTGAGCTTCTGGTCGAAGCGCAGCTCGAGCGAGCCGGCAAGACCGTTATCGCCGCTGATCTCGGCCGCGCCATAGCCCCGGCCAAAAGCCGCGCCGCCGAGATAGAATTGCTGCGAAATGAACAGCGGCCGCGATGCCGTCTGGCTGGCTGCGGACAGCTTGAGCGACCAGGCGTCGTTGAGGGTCTGGTAGCGCGTGAACCAGAGGTCCAGCACCGAGAAGTTCGACGCGGCGCCGTCGCGCGACAGCAGATCGTCGTCGAAATGCGAGGCACCGAAGATGTCGAGACCCTGGCGGTAGGTCAGCGTCGCGAAATTGGTGCCGCCGAAGCGATCCTGGAGCCGATAATCGGCGGTCAGGCTCGCGGTCCTGATGTGGTCGTTGTACCAGGGGCCGTAAAGATCGTGCTCGGACACGTTGCTGAAGGTGCCGGCCAAGGTCAGCGTCAACGCCGATGATTGCGACATGAAGGGCATGGTGCTTGCCCGCAGCTCGAACGCCTCTGTCGTGGTGATGTCGCTGTCGAGGCGGCGGGCGTCACCCGGCCGGACCGCGCTGTACAGGACGGAAGCGCCGAGGCGCACGCCATCGACGCCAACGGGCGCGTCATAGGATAGTCGCGCAAAGCCAAGCTCACGCGGGTCGTTGGCAATCGTCGACAGGTTGACCGCCAGCGTATCGCCGGGCGTGAGGTAGGAGTTGAAAGCGCCGGTCGCATAGGTCTGCCACGGGCCGACCGACGATGAGCCCAGATTATCCAGGCCGACCGACGAGAAGACGTGCCAGGTCTTCAAATGGACGATGAGGCGAAAGCGGCCGGTGGCACCGCCGATCTCCTCGAGCGCGGTGTCGGTGATCCGGATGCCCGGCCCGCTGTTGATGAGGAAGAGCTGACGTTCGAGCGTTGCCAGGCGCGACGGCTGCTCGGCGAGAACCGGCCCCAGCATCGGCCTCACGCCAAACTGCTCGGCGCCGTCGCCTTTCAGCTCGGCCTGCACGATGGCGCCTTCAATCACCTGGATCCGGACGCGGCCGTCGGCGATGTCCTGCGGCGGCACGATCGCCCGGCTCAGATGGAAGCCGTCTGCGCGGTAGAGATCGCTGATCGCGCCGGCGATCGCGGCGAGGTCGGCTTGCGAGACCTTCTTTCCGAGATAGGGCTGATAGGCTGCGGCGATGCGATCGCGGGGAATGGCTTGGGCGCCGCTGACATCGATCCCGCGCAACACGAATTGCGGTTTCGTATCCCCGCCTGTGTTGGGCCGGCCGACCGCCGGCAGCGTGACCGGAGGACGGCTCAGCGATTCCTGCTCGGTTTGGTTTTCAAAGTATTTCTCGGGCTGCCGCGGATCGAAGCCGGGCTGGTTCGCCTGTTGAGCGAACGCCTGCGAAATTCCCGTGAAAATCGGTGCCGCCAGCACCAGTGCAACGAGGAGATGCCGCTTCTCAATGCGCGCAACGAGCCGCTCCCCGTAGTTTAACGGAGCAGTGCACAAGAGCCGGTAAGAGTTCGTTAGCTGCATGATTTTTCTTAGTTTTTTATGGTCAATGATTGGTTAATGCAGCCATTGGACTTGCCGGTTCCCGCTAATTCTCTCTTGAGTGATTTCGGATACGCCTCAGGACTGGCTGTAATGCGGGACTGAGGATCGTGATGCTGGGCAGAGTTGGAATGCGGTGCGCCTTCGTGGCCGCGCTGATCCTGGGTACGGCCTCGTTCGCATCTGCCGCGGACGATGGCGTCTGGTCAGTCAGCAAGTCCTCGGGTGAGGTCTGGCTTGCCGCCAACGGCGCGCAGCCTGTGTCATTGACCCAGGAAGGGACGCTGAGGGCCGGTGATACCATTCGCACCGGACGCAACGGACGCGTGCTACTCGTCCGCGGCGAGGAATCGATTTTGATCTCCCCGAACTCGGTGGTCGGTTTGCCGGCCGAGAAGAAGGAAGGGCTCTCGACCACCATCATCCAGCAGGCGGGTTCGATCCTGCTCGAGGTCGAGAAGCGCAACGTCAAGCATTTCGAGGTCGAGACGCCGTATCTCGCCGCCGTGGTCAAGGGAACGCAATTCAGCGTCACCGTGAATGCTGGCAGCACCAAGGTCGGCGTGCTCCGCGGCCAGGTTGAAGTCTCCGACTTCAAGTCCGGACAGATCGCGCAGGTCATGCCGGGACAGGCGGCCACCTCCCTTGAGCACGGCAAGCCCGGCCTCAGCCTGAGTGGTGCCGGGACCTTCAATCCGATCGAGCACGGCAAGCCGCGCGCCTCGACGATCGAGCGTGTCCCGGTGCCGAAATCGGGCCTGTCGGCACCGCGCAATGCGGCGAACGGCCATGCGATCCATGCGCTTGGTCCGATCGACAAGGGAACCAAGGCGGCCGGCGCGCCGGCGCAATCGCATCAAGCGGCCGGCGGTCAGGCGCCCAAAGGCGTCGTCGTGCGCATCTCCAGTTCGCTCGGTGAGGTCAAGCTGAACGTCCACAAGGTCACGAACGGGCTCGCCCACGGCGCCGTGACAACGGGGCACGTGCGCAACGCGAACGCCAGCACCGGGACCGAGACGGTCTGGGGCGATACGAAGGCGAGCACGACGACCACGGCCGCCAACAGCTCCAACGTGACGGCGGTTACGGTGAGCAGCAGTGCACCCGCGGCCAGTGCCACGTCGACGTCGTCAAATACGACGACGACGGTTGCGACCACCTCTGGTTCGACCAGCGATGTGTCCGGCGGAAGCTCCGGGAGCGGAAGCAACGGGACTGTTACGACCAGCAACGGAAGCGGCGGCACCGGCAATAATGGCAACAACGGCAACGGGAACAGCGGAAACGGGAATAACGGCAACAACGGTAACGGCAATCATGGCCACCACTACGGTTGGTATTGGGGCAGAGGCCATCGCTAGGACCGTGTCGTCGGCATAGGGGAGCGCCTGGCGGCAGGGACCGCCGGTGCAGGGGAGCAAAGTGAAACGCCATCGGCCGCATATTCTTGTCATGATCGCGCTTGCGGTCGTGCTGTCCACGGGGTGGCACGGCGCGCTTCGCAACGCGCTCACCGATCTGCGCTTCGCCTGGCAATCGCGTACGGCCAGCGGCAATGTCGTCGTGGTGGCCATCGACGCACCCTCGATCGACCAGATCGGAATATGGCCCTGGCCGCGCCGGCTGCACGCGGAGCTGTTGCACAGGCTCGAGGCGGCGGGGGCACAGGACGTCGCCTTCGACGTCGATTTCAGCACACCATCGGATCCGGCCTCTGACGAAGCCCTCGTCACCGCGCTTCGGGAGGTCGGCGGTTCGACGATCCTGCCCTCCTTCAAGCAGCCGACGCCGAATGGTGGCGCGGTTCACATCAATCGTCCACTGAAGCCGTTCAGCAACCAGTCGTGGCCGGCCGTCGTCAATGTTGCGATCGAATCCGACGGGCTCGTGCGCCGCTATCCGGTCGGAGAGAAGCTTGGCGATGCCGTGATGCCGTCCATGGCCGTCGTGCTGGCCGGGCAGGACGCCAATCGGCGCCCGCCCTTCCTGATCGATTTCGGCATTCGTGCGGCCTCCATCCCAAGTGTCTCCTATTTTGACGTGCTGCGCGGCGATGCCGCGACCTTGGACAAGCTGAGAGACAAGAAGATCATCGTCGGTGCTACCGCGCTCGAACTGGGCGACCGGTTCAGCGTTCCCAACGGCAAGATCGTCTCTGGACCCGTCCTCCAGGCCCTGGCGGCGGAATCGATCCTCCAGAACCGGATGCTGCGCTGGACGTCCGATGCCGGCATGATCATTGGCTTGGGCCTGATCTGCCTGGCGATGATGTATTCGTGGCGCCGTTCCGCACCAGGCGTCCGTGTCACCATCCTCGTCGCCGCAGGAGCGGGCGTGGAACTTGCCGCTGCGCTCGTGCAGGCAAGCTGGCCGCTCATCATCGACACGTCGCTGTTTCACATTGCGATCATTGCCTATCTGACCGCGATTGCACTCGACGAGATCGATTTCCGTAGTCTCCTGGGACGTATTGCCGAGAGCCGCTTTCATCGTATCGCGATGTCGCTCGGCGACGGTCTCATCTGCACCGACGAGGATCATCGGATCACGGTGTGGAATCCGGGCGCCAGCGCGATCTTCGGTTACATGCCGACCGAAATGATCGGGCGTCCGTTCGAAACGCTCTGTGCGGAGCCCGCCGGCGGTGGCGCAAAGGCATTTGCCATGCGCGATGCTGCGCGCCAGGCGCTGTTGGTGCCCGGCGGTGCCGTCGTCGTTGAGTTCCAGGGGCGGCGGAAGAACGGCGAGACGTTCGCGGTCGAAGCGAGCTTTTCGGGCTGGCAGGGCACGGACGGCTTCCAGTACGGAGCGATCCTGCGCGACATCTCGGTCCGCAAGCGCGAAGCCGAACGCGTCAGGTATCTCGCCGAACATGACGCGTTGACCGGTCTTGCCAACCGCAACATGCTGCATGCAAGCCTCGCCAATCTGATCGCCGCGGCGGAGCGGCGATCGTCCGACGTCGCGCTGCTCGTGCTCGGGCTCGACGGCTTCCAGCAGGTCAACGACATGCTTGGACATTCGGCCGGCGACCTCGTGCTGCGGGCCGTCGCGGAGCGCCTCCGGACCAAGGTCGATGGCAAGGCGGTCGTCGCCCGGCTCAGCGGCGACGAGTTCGCCATCGCGCTTGATTGTACGGAGGCTGGCGAGCCGATTGTGGAGTTTGCCGAGCGGATCGCGCGCGCGTTCGAAGTGCCGCTCGCAACGGGCGCGCGCCAACATCGCGTCAGGATCAGCATCGGCGTCGCCGTCTATCCGGAAGGTGGGCACAACGCCGATGATCTTCTCGGCAATGGTCATCTGGCGCTGAGCAAGGCAAAAATGACGCGGCGCGGCAGCCACGTGATCTTCCAGAGTGCGATCAGGCAGGAGCTGGAGAACCGGCTGACGCTGGAGAGCGAACTGGCGCTTGCCGCGGATCGCGGCGAGTTCGAACTGTTCTATCAGCCACAGGTTCGGCTGGTCGACGGCAGCCTGCTCGGGGCCGAAGCGCTCATCCGTTGGCGGCATCCCGCGCGCGGCTATGTCTCGCCCGGGGAATTCATGCCGGTGGTCAACACCTCGTCCCTGTCCGAGCGGATCGCGAACTGGGTGATGGAGACCGCCTGTCGGCAGGCGCGAGCCTGGGAATTGTCCGGAAACAGCGTGCGCGTTGCGATCAACCTCTCGCCGTCGCAGCTCGAGTCCGGCGACCTCGCGCATTCCGTTGCGGCGCTGCTCGCGGGGACGGGGCTCACGCCGTCGCTGCTCGAGCTCGAAGTCACCGAGGATATCCTGCTGCATGACGAAAGCCGCGTGCTCGACATGTTCGAGCGGATCCAGCAGCTCGGCGTCCGCGTTCTGTTCGACGATTTCGGCACGGGCTATGCGAGCCTGAGCTATCTGAAGAAGTTTCCGCTCGACGGGCTCAAGATCGACCGGTCGTTCGTGCTTGACCTGCTCGCCGATTCCGACGACGCCGCGATCGTCGGCTCGACCATCGGTCTCAGCAAGCAGCTCGGGCTCACTGTCGTGGCGGAAGGCATCGAGAACCGTGCCACGGCCGACTTCCTGGTCAGCATGGGATGCGAGGAAGGGCAGGGATATTTCTTCGGCCGCCCGATGCCTGCCGGGGCGTTCGAGAGGCAATTCCTGCCGGCTGAACTCGAAGCCGTCAGCGCGGCCTGAACCGCTTCAACTCCGATCGCTACCGCCGGCGTGCAACTGCCACGCCAAAGAGGAAGGCGACGAACAGACTGGCCAAGGGCGCTTCGCGCGTGATTGCCGCGACGGTCGCGAGCGGCCGGCCGGGTTTTCGTGCTTCGTCGATTGCGGCCGTGAGGCGATCGACCGCGGCGTGCAGGCCGCCTGCCACCTCGCCAATGGTGCGGGACACGTCGGTTGCTGCGTCGATGGCACGCTCGGCCATGCCGGGCGGGGGATTGGGCTGCGGTATGTCCGTGCTCAAGATCGCGACCTCCGGAATTGGCGAAGAGATGGAGGCCGGCACCTTTGGCTATCCGCGCGTGCGCTCGTTTTGAACAGCGGGTCGAGAGACCTTTGGCTATCCGCGACAGGCGCCGTTTTGAACGGCGGATGCCGGCCCTGCAGAGAAAATGCGGCGTTCGGGAATTTGTTCCGGGCGCGCGAGCTCTTTCGTCCCGTAATCCCGGGAAACGACGGATGCGAATCTCTGTTAGGCTGGCGGAGGCTTGCTGATCTCAGGAGATTGCCGTGACCGATCGGATCATGACGGATCAAGCCCGGCGCATCGCCTTGCTCGGCGCGCCCATCGACATGGGCGCTTCGCAGCGCGGCACCTTGATGGGCCCCGCAGCGCTGCGCACCGCCGGCCTTGCGCCACTGCTCGAAGGCCTTGATTTCGAAGTTGTCGACTACGGCGATCTCTCCGTGGCGGAGGTCAGGGACCTCGCTGACAGGCCGCCCGAAAAGGCCAATCACTATCGCGAAATCCAGCGCTGGACGCGTCTGCTGAGCCGCAGAGGCCATGAGATCGCGCAGACCGGGGCGTTGCCGATCTTCCTCGGCGGCGATCACACATTGTCGATGGGCTCGGTGAATGCCATGGCGCGCCACTGGCAGGAGCGCGGACGCGAGCTGTTCGTGCTCTGGCTCGACGCCCATGCCGATTACAACACGCCCGAGACGACGATCACCGCCAACATGCACGGCATGTCGGCGGCGTTCTTGTGTGGCGAGCCCGGCCTCGACGGATTGCTCGGCGATGATCCGCGCGCCTCGATTGATCCCGACAGGCTGGACCTGTTCGGCGCGCGTTCGATCGATAAGCTCGAAAGGGAATTGATGCGCACACGCCGGATCAGGGTTGTCGACATGCGCCAGATTGACGAGTTCGGCGTCGCTGTGCTGATCCGGCGCGTCATCGAGCGCGTCAAGGCGTGCGATGGCGTGCTCCATGTCAGCTTCGATGTCGATTTCCTCGATCCGTGTGTGGCGCCGGGAGTCGGCACCACGGTGCCGGGCGGAGCGACCTATCGCGAGGCCCATCTGATCATGGAGCTGCTTCATGATTCAGGCGTGGTCGGATCGGTCGACATCGTCGAACTCAATCCGTTCCTGGACGAGCGCGGTCGCACCGCGCGCACTGCGGTCGAGCTGATCGGCAGCCTGTTCGGACAACAGATCACCGACCGCCCGACGCCGAGTAACGCGATCGCACCGGGCGAGTGACAGCTGAGAGCTGTTTTGCATCGCGAAGAAAGGAATGGCTGTTGCGGCCGGCTGATCTAGACCAGTCCTGGTCGAAATCGCCTGTTTTTGAAATAGGTGCGGATTGCAAACGCCCTTCGCGGAGGGTTTGATGCGGGTCGCGCTTAGGGAGGATCCGCAATGAGCAGCACGATCGACGCCGCCGGAAAATCCGCGAGAACATCACGCCGTCGCTTCCTGCAGGTCGGCACCGCGGTGGCGGGTGGCGCCGTTCTGGGCGCTGGTGCGTCGGCCGCGGCGGAGACGGACAACCTTCCGCCCAACATTCCCGAATGGATGAAGGCGCCGGGCGAGCCGATGGGAGCCCAGCCCTATGGCGCGCCGTCTCCGTTCGAGAAGGACGTCGTCAAGAACATCTCGAAGAATCTCAAGCAGTACATATCGGCCTCCAGCCGGACGCCATTGCAGGAGCTCGACGGCATCATCACGCCGAATGGATTGTTCTACGAGCGGCATCATGGCGGTGTTCCGACCATCGATCCGGCGCAGCATCGGTTGATGCTACACGGCCTCGTCGAACGGCCCCTGATCTTCACGATGGACGATCTCAGGCGCTTCCCGTCGGAGTCGCGCATCCACTTCCTCGAATGCTCCGGCAATCCCGGTTACACCAAGCCCTATGGCAAGACGGCATCGGACCTCGTGGGTCTGGTGAGTTGCGCCGAATGGACCGGCGTGAGCCTGAAGCTGGTGCTCCAGGAGGCCGGATTGAAACCGGACGCCAAATGGGTCGTCGCCGAAGGCGCTGACGCCGCCGCGCTGACGCGCAGCATTCCGATCGAGAAATGCCTCGAGGACGCCCTTCTGGTCTACAGCCAGAACGGCGAGCGGTTGCGTCCGCAGCAGGGCTATCCCTTGCGGCTGTTCCTGCCCGGCTTCGAAGGCAATATGAGCGTGAAGTGGCTGCGCCGCCTGCACGTGACCGCGGAGCCCACTTATTCGCGCGAAGAGACCTCGAAATACACCGATCTGTTGCCCGACGGCACGGCGCGCGAATTTTCCTTCTACATGGAAGCGAAGTCGATCATTACGCGTCCCTCGGGCGGTCATCGCCTGAGCGCGCCCGGCTTCCACGAGATCACCGGCATCGCCTGGAGCGGACATGGCAAGATCAAGCGTGTCGAGGTTTCGGTCGATGACGGCAAGAGCTGGCAGGACGCGCGATTGCAGGAGCCGGTGTTGACGCGCGCACTCACGCGCTTCCGCCTGCCTTGGCAATGGGACGGCAAGCCAGCCGTGATCCAGAGCCGTGCCGTCGACGAGACCGGCTATGTGCAGCCGACGCTGGCCGAGCTGCTCGCGGTGCGCGGCGAGAACTATTTCTACCACAACAACGCGATCTGGCCCTGGCGGATCGCGGCCGACGGCGAGGTGACCAATGCCCTGGCGTGAGACCTGCGGCGTCGCCGTCGCAATCGCGCTGGGTGCCTTCGCGAGCGAAGCGCAGGCGCAAAGCCCGTACGGTATCGGTCGCCCGGCGACGGCTGCGGAGATCGCGGGCTGGAATATCGATGTCGGCCGTGACGGCCAGAATCTGCCGAAGGGAGGCGGCTCGGTCAGCCATGGGCGCGAGGTGTTCGCTCGGCAATGTGCTTCCTGCCATGGCGACAAAGGCGAGGGTGGCTTGGGTGACCGGCTCGCCGGTGGGCAGGGCACGATCGGGACTGCCAAGCCGATCCGTACCGTCGGCAGCTATTGGCCTTATGCGCCGACGCTTTTCGATTATATCCGCCGCGCCATGCCGCAGAACGCGCCGCAGTCGCTGAGTGACGAGGACGTCTATGCGGTGTCCGCCTATATCCTGAACCTGAACGGGCTGGTGAGAGCCGATGCGACACTCGATGCCAAATCGCTTTCGGCAGTCAAAATGCCGAACCGCGACAGCTTCGTCGGCGATGCGCGCCCGGACGTGAAAAAGTGATCGTATCGGGACGATCAGTTCCGCGCAGTGGCTCGGAACTTGCTTAAGCGAAGCGCGGAACTCGCAGGATGCGTTTGAGTTAACCCGCGAGAGGAAACAGTACGGGTCCTTCGATGACAACACATCGCTTCGCAAACTCCATGTCCTCGGCGCTTCGCCATCCCGGCGTGATCGCGCTGATCGTGGCCGGCTTGACGATTGCTGCGATGGTGATCGTCGATCACGGGCCGTGGAACCGCGCCAAGACTCAGCCGGCTCATGTTGCGATGTATGCGACGACGGGCGAGGCCGCACATGCCGCCGGCGCCAAGGTGCTTCCCACCGCACCGAAGTCGCCGGTCGAGCCGGAGCGGCCGGGGCCGAAGACATCTCCGACCGTCAATCCCGTGACGCCGTAATACGGTTCATCAGCGTGCCGGCCGTAGTCGCGGCCTTCATCATCGCCGTCGCCTGCAGATCTTGGCGTCGCAGATCTTGGCGCCGCAGATCTCGGCGTCGCTGTCGCCGGTCTGGTCAGCCGATCGCGGACGAGCCGAGCAGCGCGAGGACGGCCAGCGCCATGATCGCGGTGCCGAGCCAACCCAGCGCGACCAGCCGTGAGCGGGCCTTGAAGCGGCCCATGATCGCACGGCTCGAGACGATCAGCATCATCATGGCCATGACCGGCACGGCAACGATGCCGTTGAGCACCGCGCTCCATACCAGCATGTGTATCGAGTCGATGCCGGTGAAGCCGAGGCCGAAGCCGATGATGGTTGCGGCCGCGATGATGGTGTAGAAGCCGACCGCTTTTTCCGGCTTCGCCTCCAGCGTGGCGTGCCAGCCGAAAGTCTCCGCGACGGCGTAAGCCGCCGAGCCCGCCAGCACCGGGATCGCCAGAAGGCCGGTGCCGATGATGCCGAGCGCGAACAGCGCGAAGGTGAAGTCGCCGGCGAGCGGACGCAGCGCTTCGGCCGCTTCCGTCGCCGAGTTGATCCTGGTGACGCCATTGCCGTTCAGCACGGCCGCCGTGGTCAGGATGATGAAGAAGGCGATGCTGTTGGAGAGCAGCATGCCGACGATGGTGTCGGCCTTGATCCGCGCGATTTCAGGGGCGCCCCCGGTTGGAAGGTCGCGCAGCGGCTTGTCGCGCTTGCCCTGGTTCATCTCCTCGACCTCCTGCGAGGCCTGCCAGAAGAAGAGATAGGGGCTGATGGTGGTGCCGAGCACGGCGACGACCATCAGGAAATAGTCGGCGCTGATCGTCGCTTTCGGCCATACCGCGGCGAGCAACGCGGTGCCCCACGGGATATTCACGGTGAAGGCGGTGGCGACATAGGCGAACAGCGTCAGCGTCAGGAATTTCAGCACCGGCGAATAGCGGCGATAGGGCACGAACACCTGGAGCAGGGTCGAGCCCGCCGCGAAGATCAGGGCGTGCTCGTGATTGAGCCCGCCGATGACCAGCGAGAGCGCCTCCGCCATCGCGGCGATGTCGGCGGCGATGTTGAAGGTGTTGGCGATGACGAGCAGCGAGACGAGCCCCAGCACGATCCAGCGCGGCGCGAGCTGCAGGACGTTGGCGGCGAGCCCTTTGCCGGTGACCCGGCCGATCCGAGCGCTGACGAGCTGAATCGCAATCATGAACGGCAGGGTCAGAAACACCGTCCAGAGCAGCCCGTAGCCGAATTGCGCACCCGCCTGCGAATAGGTGGCGATGCCCGACGGATCGTCGTCGGCTGCGCCGGTGATGAGCCCGGGCCCCAGCCGTTGCAGCAGCCTCGGCCCGGACTTCGCCGATCCTTCGGCGCTGGCGTGCTTGGCGGCGTGCTGCTTCGATCGGTTTGACAGGGGCTGACCTTCCGGATTCCGGAATTGCGAAGTGTGCTTCAAGCGCGTCATGGCCGCAAAGTTCCTGCGTCGGCCGGCGTCGCGCCGTCTGCTGAAGCCAATGCCACGTCATCCTTTGACACGTCGGGCAAAACACTTGTAGAGTAGTACCATCACAGAGATCGTTCGAGCCCGCACCGTCACCGGTTGCGGGCTCTTCCTTTTCCCTCCGTTCAAAACGGTCGCCAGCCCCGCGCGCCAGAACATGTCGCCGACGGTCGGCCGATCCCTGGTCACAGAAAGCCGTCGGCGATCAGGCAGCACTTGCTCGACGGTCTGGTTCTCATGCCAGTGGCGCCCTCCGCCCGGCGGGGTTAACGTTGTTGCTCTGATTCGCGCCTTCCGAAAATTTGGAACCAAAGCTGGATGAGCGCGTTGCGGTGCCGTTTGACGGGCCGTTCCAACCCGCCCCGGCAGCAAAGTCACGGTGCGGTCCTGCCTTGCCCAAGGCGAGGCCGCGCGCGGTACGAGCAAAGAATTTGCAACGACAAAAGGGGGCACATTTGGCCGCCGATCTGGTTTTCAGAATTGCAATTGTCGGGCTGTTTCTGTTTTCAGCGGTGCTCGCTTCGATGCTGTGGCTGAACGTATGAGCCTCGACGCGTGAGCCTCGACGTATGAGTCTCGTCCTGCCGTTTGGAACGGCCGGTCCATGGTGGCGTTTGCTCTTCCATGAGGGAGGAAACGCGATGGACAATCTGACGAAGCGCGGGCAACCGGACCGCAGCAAGATCAACATGCACGAGGCCCACGAGGTCAAGTACTGGACGCACGCGCTCGGCATATCGAAGGAGGAGCTGCAAAAGGCTGTCGACAAGGTCGGCAATTCGGCCGCCGCCGTCCGCAAGGAATTGGCGACGTAACGCGTCCGACGCATGCGCCCCGGGGCGTGCTGCTACTTGATGCTGACGAACATGCCCCAGGCGGCGGCCAGCGCGCCGCCGGTGAAGACGACCACCGGGTTGTCGCAGAACGTGCTGCCATAGCTGCACACGTTCGCACCGAACTGGCCGAGCTCGTGATGGCTCGCGGAGTAGAACAGTCCCGACAGCACCAGCAATGCGGCGGCGACGTAATACATCGACGAAATCTCCAGCTTGCCCATGCGCCCTCGCAAGGGACATGTCCCAGCATGACGCGGAGAGATTTCATTCCGCCGAATCCGCTTCGCCGCATTTGGATAAAATTCGAAGCGTCAGGTAGCAGAGTGAACCGTGTGCCAACGCGCGGGCCACGACCGCGCTTTGCGGCAAGGCAGAAGTGATGTAACTTCTCTTGCGAGCTGCCATGAGGACGTGCCGACAGTCCCGTATTCGCCAATTATCTCAGCGGCAGCGCTGATGCCGTCGGCGGGCAATTCCTAGACCTGTAATCTCTGGTCTGTTCAATCGCAGTCAAAACCAAGGCGCGAATGACGTGCACACCGCGTGAGGTGCGCGTGAAGGAAAATGCCGTATTTCACAATCAGGAGCTTACAATGGATCGGAAAACCTTTCTGGTCGGCGTTATGGCCGCCGCATGCCTTGTTGCAACCTCTACACTAATACCGGGCACCGGGCACGCCCAAGCGGATCCGAGAGTAACGAAATCGATGGAAACCTTAAAAGCCATGACGGCGAAATTAGGAGCCCCCAAGCTCGAAGGAAGGGAAGCTGTTGGGGGTAAAGACGCACCAGCTCTGTATTTCGGCACGACTAAGATCAATAGCAACTTCGACATCGTCGACGCGGTTGGAAGCGAGGACGGCAAAGGGATGACGGCCACGCTGTTTGCAAAAGACGGAGGCGAATACGTCCGAGTATCCACAAGTGTGCCAAAACCCGATGGAAGTGGCCGAGCAGTTGGCACCGTCCTAGCCGGGCCAGCGCTTGAATCGATCAAGGCGGGGAAGAGCCATTACGGCGAGGTGCCTATACTGGGTACGCCCTACATAACCGGATATGAACCGATCAAGGACAGTACGGGCGCCGAAATCGGCATCTATTACGTCGGCTACAAGAAGTAGTTGAGAGCCATAAGAAATCGTCTGGCAACACTGGACGCGCGGCCGTAGCTGTCGAGGTCCGAGTTGGGTCAAAACCGGCAATACTCTGATTGAGCAAAGAATTTCTGCTTAGACCCCGACAGCCGACGTCTGCTCCTTTATGAGTACACGCCCTAGTTCAAAGGCCTGCACGTCAGCGAAGCAATCTTGCCGGACGCATTGAAGGTGAGGGTCGCGCTCACGACGCCATCGCGCGCGATATAGGAGATGGCTGCTCCATCCACGGACGGATTGAGATCGTCCAGATGCGAAGCGGGACAATCCCTGAGACGATCGACCCAATAGGCGCGGAGGCCCTGCCGCGTCGAAATCGTCTTCATGCCGCCGCAGGCGCAAGGGACGATCGCGTCATCGGCATACATTCCCAAAATGGCTTCGATGGTCGCCGGCGCGGTAGGCATCAAGCCAGTCAACCGCAGCGGCCATCGCGTCAAAGGACATGTTTCCTACCTACGTGCCGTTATTGGCCGCAGCTTGAGGCAAGGCACCATGAACCCGAAGTGAAGATCGTATTGACTAAATGTTCATGATTTGTTCTTATTGTCCCGTCGTCAGGTGGAGATCGGCCGTGGACAATCGCATCAATGAAATCCGCAACATCGTCAGAGCGTTACGCGTCAGCATGCGAGAGGCCGAGGCCATCATGCACGAGCAGATCAATCGCGACGAGGACTGCACCTTCGTGGCGGAAGAGATCATGAAGATGCGCGTCGTGATGAGCGGCCTGGTTCAGGAGCGGACGTGGCTCGGCGACAGCGAGCCTATTCTCGTGCACAGCCTTTTCGTTCCGCGCCGGCCGCTGGCAACGCCGCGGACTGGTCTTGCCAAGCGCCGCCTCGTACCGCACGGAATTGAGCAGCAACGGGGCCACGCACGCACGTGATCATGGATGGACAATCTCAGGCGGTTTCCGGCGCCGTGGGTCATGATCGCGGAAGAGGGGTGTTTCCGAGTCAAGGACGCGAACGGCTTCACGATCGCTGCGTTCTTCATCGCGATGATCTGCACTCGTGGGGCTACCAATATGCCCACCAGTATCTATCGCGCGACGAGGCGCGACGGATCGCAACGGCAATCGCGCGATTGCCGGAGCTGTTGAAGCGTCCTCAGTATTGAGCTGTTCGCTTTGCCAAGTCCCCTTTGGAACTTCTTGCTGCAAACTGGAATTAGTTTTGTGGTCGGCCCACCGCCGATGGCCGGCCTGGAATGGCGGCTCCGGCGCCCCCCAGCCCCCCGTCCCGCGCCGGGGCCGTTTTCAGGAGTTAGGGCTGGTCCGACAAAAACACTGGGGCAGGCCCTTTTGCATCGCCGGCAGACCTTCAGCAGGCAACCGGAGATCGTTTTCGGTCTCGACGAAACACGCCTGAAACATTGCTGAAACCCGATTGTCCTGAACGCCGCGCCCGTTCGCCTCGACCAACGGAGCGAGAAGGAGACAAGTCATGATCCAGGTCGGTTCGAAAGAAGAAGTCGCGTTTCTGCTGGCGCTGTTCGGCACCCACACCCAGCCGGTCAAGCGACCGAAGCCGAAATCGCAGCAACGCTGAAGGCGGAGCCATGCCCGGTTTGGCCGATTGCCAGAGCCTCTTGCGTCTCTTGATCGCAAGGGGCGATCCGAGGGCCATTCCGCTCGCCAAAGGCGCCATCGATCAATATTTGAACACCGCGCCGGCCAGCCTCCGGGGGCGCGGCCTCCGCGTGCTCCAGCGCGATGCGCTCGACCAGCACGGTGCCGCGGTCGGGGTGCAGCGCTCCTTCGCGGAGACGGTGGACGCCTATATCGAGCGGAAGCTTGCGGAGGAGTGACACCTTCCGGTGCGGCGGTTGGGCAGCGTGGCTGCCGGTCAGGCTGCGACGGGCGGCGTGGCTTCCGCCAACAGCAGCCCGATCTTCCGGTCGAGCTGCCAGACCTCGACGTTGCCCCGGCGCGTGAACTGTTGTGCAACGCGAAGCGCGGATGCATCGGAGTCAGCCTCGAACGCTTCGGCAGAGCGAAACACGCCGTTCTCGCCGACCAGATAGGCGCGGTATTGCCGGGTCATGACGGCGGCCTCAGGCCAGGCGAATGCAGCCAGGACTCGATCTGGATGGCCGTCTCGTCCTGTCGCGCCCGGCGCAGCAGGATCTCACGGCGGCGTCCCGGCGCAAGCACCTGGGCCTCCTCGCGAAGGCGTGCGGCCTCGTCTGCGAGCCGCTCGTGGAGAGTTTTGGACTGTTTGAAACGACGTCGCTTCAGCATGACACTGCTCCCTCGTTAGAGTGGGGCGGGAGCGCAACTGGCGTTCTCATCACCGACCGATGCCACTTGCCGCACGGTGATGGCTGACTGTAGGCCTGTCCTCGGCAGGCGTCTGCAACATTTGATACATTCCGCTGAAATTCTCGAGCGTCCGTCGCGGCGAGGTTTTAGTCCCTTGAGCCGGGGACCGTCAGCCCCGACAGGTCGAGCGCGAACACGCTGCCAGGCAACGAGCTCGCATGCATGGACTTCGCGCATCGGTCGGAACAGCAGAAGCGCGAAGTACCGGGCGAACATGCGTTGACATCGTTCTTGTTATGTTCTAAATGCCGTCAACTCAACCTATGAGCGAGACGTGATCGGTGGTCACGCCTCGAAACTTACCTGAGGCGGCCGGATGAGTAAGTCGTTTCTTGCCTTGGTTTTGTTGGAGACGCCTGCAACTCCGGACATGGCCGCGGTTGCCAAGGCTATTCGCGCGCGACATCCCGAACTGCCGATGGAGATGGACGGAGGCGGCGAGGGGAGCGGTCGCCAGGGTTCGCCGCTCCTTCGCTGTGGCAACGAACTCGTTGCGGTCATGTCGATGCCGGCGCCCATTCCAGAAGATCCCGGCCTGTGGTCGCGCGCTTCCGCGACATGGCCGCAGGGCAAGGCGATCGCGGCGCGGCACCGAGGGCATCTGATCGTTTCGGTGCTTGGCCAAAACCAGCGACCTTTGCCCACCGCTCGTCTGACGACTGCTGTCATCGGCGCGTTGATCGCGACCATGCCGCAATGCTGCGCCGTCGTTTGGAACGGCAAGGTCGCGCGACCCACAGATCTATGGCTAGACATGTCCAGCCGATCGTTTGCGCCGTTTCCCGATTACCCTTCCTCGCTGTGGGTCGACATACTGCCGTTCCGATCGGACACAGGCATCGGCGCAGTAACGATGGGGCTGTCAGCATTTGCCGAGCGTGAAGTTGAGTTCGAGACCCACAAGCTGACACTTGCAACCCTGATCGAAAAAGTGAATGGCCTTGCCGTCTATCTGGTTGAGCACGGGCTTGTGGTCAAAGACGGTGATACGTTTGGTCGCGACTCGCGCGAGCGCTTCTTGGTTCGTTACAAGAACTCCGATCAATTCGGCGGCCTGCCTGTGCTTTTCTGCACCGACGGTTCGGCAGGATAGCGAGTGATGATACGCGAAGGAGTTGCGGGCGAGCCGTTTAGGATCCGTCGTTTTGACACGTCGGGCAAAACACTGGCAGAATGGCATCATCGAGATGAATTTGGATCAAGCCCGCGGGGGTGCCGCGGGCTTTTTTGTTGGCAGTTGATGGTCGTTCTACGTCGCGTCTCGACGCGCATGATGGTCATGGGTACGAAGCAACAGATTATACTGCAAAACGGCCCAAAGCGCGAAGCAGCGCTACTACGAAGTCGATTGCTTCTGTCTTCCGTACCGACGGTTTGGCGTAATGAGTGTGATGAGCCGAGCGCATATTCGGAGGGAGGAATGATTCATGGCCGCATCCCCTACTGAACGGCGAAAGCCGAAGGCGCCGAAACTCTATCGTGTCGGGCTGGATTTCAGAATTCACACGCCCCCCGGTTTGGAAATGGAAAATTTCGCCGCGCTTGGCGCCGGCCGCGTGCTGCTTTCACCGCGGGGCAATCGAAGCTTTCCTCCGCTCGCCGAAACGCCACGGTTGCTGATCGACAAATCTCTCGGTCGACCGCCGGTCGATTGGGAGCTATTTCACGACTTTTGGCTTGTATCCGATCGGATGAAGAGCGTTCTGGAGGCCATGGATAGAGAGGGGGTGGCGTTCTTGAAGTGCGAAACGCGGTCACTGAATGGATCTGCTCCGGTTTATTGGCTTGGCGATATCGTGCGCCAGCTCGATGTCATCGACGAGGAAAAGTCGAACGTCGAAATCCTGGATGATGGGACAGATTTCAGGCGGTACAGTAACGTGGCGATTTCCAGCTTTGTCTTTAGAGAGGAGGCCATCGGTTCTGCTCATATTTTCCGGCCACGCTTTCTGGAGACGAGGATTATTTGCGACCAAGCAATGAAGGACGCCTGCAAGGCTGCCGGTCTTAGAGGCCTAAGCTTCGGAGATCCCTACGGCAATTATAAGAACCTTCGTCCTTAGTGTCTTCACGTCGAGATTCGTGGAAGACTTGGCTTTGTCCGTTTGCGGACTCGCCGAAGACATTCGCACACTCTAGCAGAGGGGCGGATGCTCCGATTCAGTTCAATAGTACGGATCGCTGCCGTCGTCACGCCGACTTAAAGGCGACGACGTTGTAGGTGCGGCGTACCGATCGGCGATGCCGGGTGCGGCGGCCACATGGATATCTAGCGCGCACGCAAAGAGGCCGGCTCTCACCGCCGGCCATCCACCAAGCATTTCAGATCAGACCCGCCGGCTGCGATCACGAGCAGCTCGGATGCCGGCGTGCGCCAGAAAGTAGCGGCTGCATGTTTCAAAATCATCACGTCTTGCCTCAGCATTTCGCAAGCCACCCGGTCATCTACTTTCTGGCTGATCGATTCAATCCTGAAGCAATTAGAAATCGTATGTTCTTGCCGTCCAGTCAGGGGCTGGCAACCGATCTCAGTTCGAGTCCGCATACTGGGGGGCATCTCGGAACGTACTACGAGGGATTTTGCGAGTACCTGAAGCACGTCAAAATATCTCGAAGCTACGCTGCGGCTCTTGCGGGCGATACGCGAGGGCTAGATGAGGTGGCTTCGGATGTGAACGCATTTGTGGCTGCTGCCAAGTACGCGTTGGCGAACGGCCATCTCTTTGCCAACACCTCAACGAGAATGACGTCAGAGGAAGCAAACGCGGCGAACAGGAATTGGTTCAGAGACTGGAGAAAATATGCCGCCGACAATCAAGCGCAGATCCAGCAGATGCAGGAGACAGTGGACCAGCTGTCCAATGCTGGTCAAGCGGATGCGGCCTTGTATTTTCCGCTTCTGTCCCCGACCAGCGATCTCAGCATGGCAGAGAGGATCGAAATCTTAAAGCGCTTCCCGGAAGGCTCCCCTATCTCGCTGCAGTTCACCCCTGTCGGCCCCGTCCCTGATCTTCCGGGCCTCGTTCCACCCCTTGTCCATACCCGCTTGCCAGGATTCATTCCGCCTTCACTTGAGGGAGCGAACGAGCCGGAAGGGTTTACACCAAGCAATCCGCTTCTGACGTATGGATTGCCAGGGTTTCCGGTCCCTCCCTCAGGTTGGCACCGTCTGATGCAAGTCCCTCCCAGTGTGGCTGTGCCGCCGGAGCCGCAGGTCTTGCAATTTCACTCGGAGATAGGCCAGCCACTCACGTATCTCTCTGATGGATCACAGGTGCTGGGGCCGCAGGCACCTCCTGATCAGGGCTCTGCGTCGCTGATGGGGGCGGCTGTGCTTGGTACAGGAGCCATGATGATACCTGGAGCACAAGGCCTTGGCGCCGCGTTGCTCGCAGGCTCAACTGTTGGCGCCCTCACTCGCCCCGCTTTCCCAGCAACCATCTCCAGCGATACCGAGGTTGGAGATGGCAGCGTCTTTTCCAACGGAGCAGCTCCCTATCAACCGTTCGACGTCAACGTTCCTGTCCAACGCGTTGATGATGGATGGGGGGATTCTCTCGGGCCATCCGGACCACCGCGAACGGAGAGCCGGATCCTTGGTTCAGAGCCCGAACGTGCCAGCACCTTTGCAGATCGGTTCGGAAACTGGACCGACACGCCAGCCGGAGCTATGCCTGCCCAGAATGTACAACAAGCGCCGACCGCTCCTGCCGCGGGAGCAGTCGCACCCGAAGAGGTTCGGCGTCTCACCCGCGTCAACGCGACAAATGCGAGCAGCGTCTTCACATCAGGGAGTGCGCCGGTCCCGTATCTCCCTTCCGTGGAATTCAACGATCGGTTCGGTAACTGGATCGCGCCGATTGGTGAGAGCCCGCGGCAGGTAAGCAAGCCGATGGGCGCGTTCGCGGATGAGCCGCCTTACATCATTCCGCCGCCGATCTTCGGCTCGGATGATCGGGGTAATCCGCGCAATGATGCTGAAGAATGGTTTGCGCGCTGGATACGGCCGTTGCTTCGGCCGGAGTGAAGGCGTCGAAGTCCTAGGCGCACCACGCGAGGTCGTTTGACACGTCGGGCAACACACTGGCAGAATGGCATCATCGAGATGAGTTCGGATCAAGCCCGCGGAATCCCGCGGGCTTTGTTTGTATGGCGTCTCTGACGTTCGCGCGCTACGCCGCAGCCGGCGGTCCAAACCAGGTCGTCAGCGCATCCGCAAGTCCGCGTTGGCTCTCATCTTCGACCCACGCCACGTGCCCGTCCGGCCGCACCAGTACGGCCTTTGGCGCGGTGACCTGTCCGATGGCCGGAAGCTCCCATGCGCCGTTGTAGTCGGCGTCGACTGTTCCGATGCGATCTGCCCAGGGCGCGATGTTGACGCTGCCCGGCTTGCCAAAATTGAGTAACACAGCCTGTGCGCTGTGCAGCAGCGCGAAGAGTTTTCGGCGGCAGCCATCGACCGTGAGGTCGAGATCGGGCATCCGGCGCCCGAGCAGTTCGTGGCCTTCGCCGAGATCATAGCGGATATCGAGCCCGCTCATCATCGCGCCAAAGCGTTTGCGCGGCTCGTCCATGGCGAGCAGGTCGGACACCACGTCGCGCGCGGCCTTGAGGCCAGCTTCGCCGCGGCGGAGCATGGCGATTTGCGCCATGGTGTTGCGCAAGACGCGCGCGGCAACGGGATGACGTTCGGCGTGGTAGGTGTCGAGCAGGCCGTCGGGCGAAATGCCCCTGACCACCTGCGCCAGCTTCCAGCCGAGATTGACCGCGTCCTGCACGCCGGTGTTGAGGCCTTGCCCGCCGACGGAGTGATGGATATGCGCGGCATCGCCGGCGAGCAGCACGCGCTCCCGGCGATAGGACACGGCCTGCCGCGCCGCATCGGTGAAGCGGGAGATCCAGGCGGGATTTTGGAGCCCGAAGTCGGTGCCGTAGACGGCGACGAGCGCATCGCTGAGATCGCGCAAGCCGGGTTCGCCGGTGCGGTCGAGCGTCGCTTCCGTCACGACGACCAGCACGCGACCGCTCTCCGCCTTGCTGAGGCCATGAAAGCCGATGGCGTCGTGGCGGAGGCCCCATGCCGGCTCGTCGCGCATCTCGACTTCGGCCATGAGATTGCTGAGCGTTGGATCGGACCCGGCGAAATCGATGCCGGCCCTCTTGCGCACCAGGCTGCGACCGCCGTCACAGCCGACGAGATAGCTTGCGCGCAATGTCTTGCCGCCGGAGAGCGCAACGTCGATGCCGGTCGCGTCCTGAACGAAGCCCGTCAGCTCGGAGTTTCGATAGATCGGCACTGCGAGCTCCTCAACCCAGTCGGCCAGGATGCGCTCGATGTGGCTCTGCCGCAGCGCGAGGCCATAAGCGTGCCGGGTGGGGAGATCGCCGATGTCGAGCCTGGTCCAGGCGAAGCCTGCGAGCTGGGTGACTTTCCCCTCGCGCAGGAAGCGCTCCGCGACGCCGCGCTGATCGAGGATCTCGATGGTCCGCGCGTGCAATCCGCCGGCCCGCGTACCGACGAGCTCCTGATCCGGGCGCCGCTCGACCACGGCGACGTCGACATCCGCGAGCGCCAGCTCGGCGGCCAGCATCAAACCGGTCGGGCCGCCGCCGGCGATCACCACGGCATGGTGACTCGCGCGGCTGGCGCCGGCCCGCTCGGAACGGCCGCGCGGCCGGGATGACGGAAGCAATACAGGCATGTGGACCCCTCGCGTTGCTGCTTTGGATGCTCATTGGGTCGGGGGTTCTACGGCAGGGCGGGGGGCTTGAAGCAAGCCCCTTGCGCACCACATATCAGAGTGGGAGGGAGGGCTCCTTCTTCCGCGTTCGCCGCGTTGACACGTCGGGCAAAACACCGGCAGAATGGCATCATCGACATGAGTTTGGTTCGACCCGCGCGGGAGCCCCCGCCGCGGGTTTTGTTTTGAGCATCTGGCGTTCAGCAAACGCCGGTGGTTCGCCGCATGGTGTCGGCGAGCTCCTCGAACGAAAACGGCTTCCTGATCATTGGCAGGCGCCCGCGCCGCGGTTCGCGCCCCGATAATTGCAGGATCTTCAATTCCGGGCATAGCCGCTTCGCCAGTTCGGCCAGTTCGTGACCATCCATGCCCGGCATATTGATGTCCGTGATGAGGATGGAGATGTTCTCGTTCCGCCTGAGCCGATCGAGCGCATCCGGGCCGCTTTGGGCGCTTGTCACCTCGCAGCCGAGATCTTCCAGCATGCCAACGATGACGTCGAGGACGCCGGGATCGTCGTCAACAACCAATACGGTGTGGCTCATCGCGCGCACGTTCCTTTGACTGATGGAATGAACGCGTCGCTCTTCGGGTAAGTTCCGGCACGGTGCGGTCGAACGAGGAATGTTTGACACGTCGGGCAAAACACTGGCAGAATGGCATCATCGAAAGACGTTTGGTTCGGCCCGCGCGAGCGGGCTTTTTTGTTTCCGCTTCGTGCGACGACGATCTCACTCAACACAAGGTTTGACACGTCGGGCAAAACACCGGCAGAATGACATCATCGAGACGAGTTTGGTTCACCCGCGCCGGAAGCATCCGCCGCGGGTTTTTTCGTCTCGATTCCGAGATCGGACGGTGGCCGCGCATCCGGCCACGCACTCGCTAGACCACGTTCAAGGGGCGCCGATCGGCGCGCCGCCGTCCGTACCATTGCTGGCCGTGCACGCGCGAACGTGCCGGCCCGCGGCGCTGGGCCTGTTGCTCGCGCCGCTGCGGTCTCCGGAGACACGGAGATAGGGTTCGCGCCCGAAACGATCGCGGCTTCGTCACGCGATCTGCCGCGCATTTTCTTTTTCGTGGAGAGACGATGACCGCCTATCTGATATCGCTCGCAGGTGGGAGCCGGACAAGCTGATGGGCTACTGCGTCGCTCTCTACTTTGCGAAACTCCTGATCTTCGACAAGGTTCTCGGCCTCGGAACGACGGACCCTCTGGCGGGATTTGCAGCGATCACGGCCAATCTGGTCGTCTCCTTCTACTTCGCCAAACGTGGTTTCGAGAACGTTGCAAGGATCATCAAGCGGTGAAGATGCCAGATGACGAAATCAGGGCGATCGTGGCCGAGACACTGGCCGAGCAACACAGACTGCAACAGGAGAGCATCGATGCGATCGTAGTGAAGGCTGTCGCATCGGTGCTGGCGTCCTTCGGAATCGAAGATGACGACCGGAAGGAGCTAAGGGCCGATTTTCAGCACCTGCGAAGGTGGCGAAAGAGCGTGGAGCAGGCGCAAAGCTACACCTTCAAGGCCGTTATCACGGTGCTCGCGACCGGACTGACGGGCGCCGTTTGGCTTGGCGTCAAGGTCGTGCTGGGCAAGTGAGCCGCCACCGTGACGACATCGCTGCACTTGCACTCACGCTATTTCCCGCAAACGGGCCGTCTCATGTACAAAATTCGTATCGTCGATGCGTCCGATGACGACGTCCTTGACACGTTGGCTGATCTGCATCGGTCGACGTTCTTCGATGCGGCGGCCATGCCGCAATTCGAGTTGGGAGCTTGGTGGCTTGGCTATCATGGCGATGAGGCGGTCGCATTTGCCGGCGTCATGCCGTCGACGCACGTTCGAAACGGCGGCTACTTCTCCAGGGTCGGCGTGTTACAACGGCATTGGGGGCGGGGACTCCAGCGCAGGTTGATGCGTGTGATCGAGGCGAGGGGGCGGCGTGTCGGATGGGATGCCATTGTCTCTGATACGACTGACAATCCGGTCTCTGCGAATAATTTCATCCAGGCGAGCTATCGGCTCTTCGAGCCAGAGGTGCCCTGGGCCTGGGCGCACACGCTCTATTGGCGGAAGTGGCTTCGCTGAGCGGGGTTTCCCGTGATGCGGAACGTGCTCTTCTCGGCGTAGGATGGCCAATGCCAGACACGGCGTGGCCTCGTACGCCCAAAATGTTGGGAGGCCCGGCAGCTTGATGGCTACCGGGCCCTTTTTGCGTATTGAAGCGATGCGGGTGAAGCACTTGCGAAGTTGGTGGTGCCGGGCTTTAAGTTTGCTCTTGCAGGAAATTCGGCGACCATAAGCCGATGTAAGGGAGCGCCGTCGATGCCCACCAAGCCTCAATTACCGGAACGTTCGTCGCGGGCGACGGGCGCGCCTACCGCGCTCGACGGTCTCTTGGTCGTCGATTTTACGCGCGTCGTGGCGGGGCCGGCCTGCACGCAGACGCTTGCCGATTTCGGTGCACGCGTCATCAAGATCGAGAATCCGGATGGCGGCGACGATACGCGCGCCTACGAGCACGCCGAAATCGGCGGCGAAAGCGCCGCTTATCTGAGCCTGAACCGCAACAAGCGCGGTATCGCGCTCGACCTGACCGTGCCGCAGGCTCGCGAGATCGCGCTGGACCTGATCCGGAAGGCGGATGTGGTCGTGGAGAATTTTTCAAGTGGAGTCATGAAGAAATTCGGCCTCGACTATCAGGCGGTCGCGCCGCTCAACCCGCGGCTGGTCTATTGCTCGATCTCGGCTTACGGACGCTCAGGACCATTTGCCGCGCGGCCCGGCTTCGATCCCATCACGCAGGCGGAAAGCGGCTTCATGTCCCTCAATGGGTTTGCCGATGGGCCTGCGGTTCGTACCGGCCCGCCGATCGTGGACATGGCGACGGGGATGTCCGCCTGCAACGCCATCCTGCTGGCGCTGTTGGCGCGCGATCGGCTCGGCCGTGGGCAGCATGTCGAGGTCGCCCTGTTCGACGTCGCCATGGGCATGACCGGCTTCTACGGCATGGCCTATCTGATCAACGGCGAAAACCCTGGCCGGTTCGGCAATTCGCCGAACGGGTCCCCCACTGTCGGTGTCTATGAAGCTTCCGATGGGCCGCTTTACATGGCCTGCGCCAACGACCGGCTCTATCGTCGGCTGGTGGTCGAGGTGCTGAACCGGCCCGATTTGATCACTGATCCGCAGTTCGCGTCGCGCAAGGCGCGCTCTGAGAACAAGGAGCTCCTGCGGGCAGCCATCGCAGAGGTCTTTGCGAGCGATACCCTCGAGAATTGGATGGCGAAGATGAAGCTGGCCAATATCCCGGTCGGCTATCTCCGAACGGTCGAGGAGGGGTTCAACGCGCCCGAGGCCCGCGAGCGCCATCGCCTGAACAGGATTCCGCACCGTACGGCAGAGTGGGTCCCCAATATCGAACCTCCGATCAATATGAGCCTGACGGGAGCGATTGATCCCGTCGCTGCGCCCCTGTTAGGCGAGCATACCGAAGACGTCCTGCGTGATACGCTCGGTTACGACGAGCGCCGGATTTCGGAGTTCACTCAGAAGGGCGTCTTTGGATCAGGCAAGCCATCGACCTCAGGCTAAGCTCGAGCGGTCAGCTCCGTGGAGCCAGGCATCGCAAAGCTTGCGGATAGCTGATTTTGAGAAGACGGTATACGCGACATTGCATTCCTGCGAACAGCCGGGGTGCAGGGCGACCACGCAACGTTAACCCTGCCCAGCTTGATTTGGCGAAGTTCCCGCCGCATAACTATGTGAAAGCGAGGGACTCGAATGGCGCCTGGTCAAGAGCCGAGCATGGGCCAGCCGACGGGGCAGGAAGTCGGCGAACGTGCCTATGCGGCAATGATCGCGAGGACCCGGGCGCTCGTGCCGCGGCTGCGAGAGCGGGCTGCCCGTACGGAGGAACTGCGGCATCTTCCGACGGAAACCGAGAAGGATCTCCACGACGCTGGCCTGTTCCGCATGCTGCAGCCGAAGCGCATCGGCGGTGCCGAGCTTGACTATGTCGCTCTTGTCGACTGCGCCGAACAGCTGGGAATGGCGGATGCGTCAGTGGCGTGGAATCTCGCGAACTTGGCGAGCCATCATTGGATGCTCGGCATGTTCGCGCAAAAGGCGCAGGATCTGGTCTGGGACCGCGATCCGGACGCGCTGATTGCGTCCTCGTTCATTTTTCCTGCCGGACGTGCCACGAGGGTCGAGGGCGGCTACCGGTTGCACGGCAGCTGGCCGTTTTCCTCCGGCGTTGCCTCCTGCGAATGGAACATGCTTGCAAGCGTTGTCTATTCTGACGACGAAGCAGACGGAATCGAGTACCGAATCTTCCTGTTGCCGAAAGTCGACTACAAGGTGCTCGACACCTGGAATGTCACGGGACTGCGCGGTACCGGCTCCTGCGATG
Organism: Bradyrhizobium sp. LA6.1; assembly: GCF_040547805.1. Lineage (NCBI taxonomy): Bacteria > Pseudomonadati > Pseudomonadota > Alphaproteobacteria > Hyphomicrobiales > Nitrobacteraceae > Bradyrhizobium > Bradyrhizobium sp. LA6.1. The sequence continues at coordinate 178,280 of NZ_JBEPQK010000011.1, forward strand.
TCGAAGTCAGGGACGCTTTCGTGGCCGACTATATGACGGTCGCGGTTGGCGATCTTGCCGGCGGCCCGACGCCGGGAAGCAAGGTCAATCCCAATCCGCTGTATGCGCTACCCGTGTTCTCGCTGTTTCCTTACGTCCTCTCCGGCGTCGCGCTGGGGAACGCTCAAGCATGCCTCGACGATTATGCGGAGGTCGCGCGTCATCGCATCTCGACCTACAACCGCGCCAAGCTCAGCGACTTTCAAAGCACGCAGATCAAGATCGCGGAGGCTTCGGCCAAGATCGACGCTGCGCGCCTGATCATGCGTTCGGCCTGCGTCAATGCAATGGAAGATGCAAGGCGCGGCCGTATTCCTGATATGGCGACCAAGACCAGATATCGTCGCGATGGCGCATTTTCCGTGAATCTGTGCACCGACGCGGTCTCGATGCTGTTTGCTGCGAGCGGAGCGCGCGGTCTGTTCACGACGGGCGTGTTGCAGCGGCAGTTCCGCGATGCGCACGCGATAAACTCGCATCTTGCGTTCAACTTCGATGCGGCCGGAACCAATTACGGACGGGTGGCTCTGGGCCTGCCGTCCGAGAATCTCACGCTGTGAGGCCGGCCGATGAATGATCTGCCGAAGCAGCCGGCCATTTCCGATCCAGCCAACGAACTCGCCAGCGACAGCTCGCCGATCGATCCTCGTGATTTTCGCAACGCGCTTGGAACATACGGAACGGGCGTAACGATCATCACGGCCATGGCCGCTGATGGAAAGCCCTATGGTATCACCTGCAATTCGTTCGCGTCAGTCTCCCTGAATCCCCCTCTGGTCCTCTGGAGCCTCGGATTCTATTCCTCAAGCCTCCCCGTGTTTCAGAACGCCAGCCATTTCGCCGTTCACATACTCGGCACGTCGCAGCAGGCGCTCGCAAACAAATTTGCTAAATCGTCCGAGGACAAGTTCGCCGGCGTCGACTGGACCCCGGGCCTCGGGAACGCGCCGGTCCTTGCCGAGAGTGTCGCCAACTTTCAATGCCGATCGGTCAATCGCTATTATGGCGGTGACCACGTGATCTTTCTCGGCGCGGTCGAGGCCTATGCCTACAGTGCCAAGGAGCCCCTGCTGTTTGCGCGCGGGGGGTATGGCCGGTTCCTGGCCGATGATGAACGCAAGAAGTCGCCATAAGGCGATTCGAGGACGCTCGTCGGCTCAGCGGTCTGTGGCCGAGAGCTTGTAGATTTCCAAAGCGTCCGCGTCGGCGCCGCGTGCAGCCTTGGCCAGCCTGAATATCTGTCCCGCAAGCGTCGCCATCGGCACCGGCGTTGACGTCGCCTGGGCGACATCGGCGACCGTGTCGAGATCCTTGAGCATTGTCGCGATATGGCCAAGCGGCGGCGAGTGGATGCCCTGGACCATGCGCGGCACGAAGAGCTGAAGCGGGATGGAATCCGCAAAGCCGCCGGCGAGCGCCTCGGGCAGCCGGCCTGCGTCAATCCCTGCATTCGAGGCAAGGCGCGTTGCTTCCGCCAGAACGGCCATGGCGCATCCGACGATCACCTGGTTGCAGAGTTTTGTGGTTTGGCCAGCCCCGATCGGGCCCATGTGGGTGAACCTGCGTGCCATGTGCAGCACATAGGGCCGTGCCCGCTCGATGTCAGCAGCTTCTCCGCCGGCCATGATGGCGAGCGTGCCTTCCTCTGCGCCCTTGGTGCCGCCGGACACCGGCGCATCTATCCAACCCGCGCCATTCGCGTGTTTCAGCCTCGCTGCAAGATCGCGCGCGGCGTCGGGATGGATTGACGAGAAGTCGACGACGAGCCTGCCTGCGCCAGGAGCCGCTGCAAGACCGTCGGGCCCGAAAATCACCTCTTCGACGGCGGCGGCATCGGTCACGCACATGAAGACGATATCCGCGTTCGCCAACATGTCGCGGGGCGTGGCTGCGCGCCTGGCGCCGGCCGCGACGAGCGGAGCGACCTTGCCCTCCGAGCGATTCCAGACAGCGACCTGATGGCCGGCTTTGAGCAGGCGCCGGGTCATCGGCGTTCCCATCAGTCCAAGGCCGAGATAGCCGAGCCTCTCGACGCCCTGCGGGTTTGTCTTGCTCGCATCAGCCATAGGTTGCCTCCTTCTGTCGCAGCGCAAACGCCGCCTTACCATACATTGCAGGTCGGACAGCGAAACCGTCCGGCTCGCATGGCTTGCCTGATTGTTTGAACCATGAAACATTTGAGTGGTCGGGTTGGGCGGCGCCGGTCGGCGCCGGAGCAGCGGAGTGGGCACGATGCGAACCGTTTCGAAGTGGATCCTGGCTTTGGGAGCGGCCGCGGCTGCGAGCGCGGGGGCAGCCCCGTCATGGGCACAGCAGACCATTCGCGTCGGCTGGACCATCCCGGCCGAGGAATCCAAGTACTGGATGATGCGCAGGCCAGCTGAGTTTCCCAATATCGGCAAGGCCTACAACATCGAATGGACCCAATTTCAGGGCACCGCGCCGATGACGCAGGCATTGGCGGCCGGCGCGCTGGATTGCGCGACGCAAGCGCCGCTCTCGCTGGCCAACGGTGTGGTCGGCGGCAATCTCAAAGCCTACATCGTGGCGCAGCACGTCTTCGAGAAGCCCGGCGGTTTCTCGGTCTATTGGGCGGTGATGGATGACTCGCCGATCAAGACGATCGCCGATCTCAAGGGCAAGACGGTCGGCATTTCCGTGATCGGCGGCGGCACGCAAGGCCCCTTCAACCTGTTGCTCAAGCAGAATGGCGTCGATCCGGCCAAGGACATCAAGCTGGTTGAGGTCGGCTTTGCCGTCTCCGAAGATGCGCTGCGCCAGGGCCGTGTCGACGCGGTCAACATGAACCAGCCCTTTGCCGCACGTGCGGAGGCGAAGGGTGGCACAAGAAAGCTGTTCTCATTGTCGCAGGCGATGCCGAACATCGTGCACATCCTGGAAGCCTGCCGAGCTGATTTCGTCGACAAGAACCCCGACTTGGTGAAGGCCTACGTGCGTGACATTACCTCAGGTATGAAGAAAGCGCTGGCCAACCGCGAAGAGACGCTAAAGGTCGTGAATGAGGTTCTGAAGGCGCCTATTCCGGTGCTCGAGACCTATCTGCTCAAGGACAACGATTTCGGCCGCGATCCAGGTGCGGCGCCGAACTTCCCCGCGATCCAGAAGATGCTGGACATCTACGCGGAGACCGGAATGCTGCCGAAGCTGGATGCCATGCAGTTCAAGCACGCGACGATCGTCGCGCCGCTGGAATAGGCAACGGGCGAATTGTCCGAACGAGGGGGCGCCGCGTCCCGGATCATCCCGGACGTTGCGTGAAACAGATGCGCGCATGAAGAAGTTGCGATCACGGGTCACGACTGACGGCCTCGACCGGGCCCCGCACCGCGCTTTCATGCGCGCAATGGGGCTCGACGACGCCGCGATAGCCAAGCCGATGGTGGGCGTCGTCAGCATGAAGGGCGAGCAGACGCCCTGCAATATGACCCACGACTTCCAGGTGGCCGCGGCCAAGACGGGAATCGAGGAGGCGGGCGGCACGCCGCGCGAATTCTCCACCGTGTCGGTCTCCGACGGCATCAGCATGAATCACGAGGGTATGAAGTTTTCTCTCTTTTCACGCGAGCTGATTGCCGATTCGATCGAAGCCGTCGTTCATGGTCTCGCCTATGACGCGCTGATCGGGTACGGCGGATGCGACAAGACGCTTCCCGGCGTGATGATGGGCATGGTTCGTTGCAACGTACCGTCCATTTTCATCTACGGCGGCAGCTCGCTGCCGGGCCGGGTGGACGGGCGGACTCTCACGGTGCTCGACTCCTATGAAGCTGTCGGCAGCTTCATGACCGGAGAGATCGACGGCGCCACGCTCGAGCGGATCGAGCGCGCCTGCCTGCCGACCATTGGCGCGTGCGCCGGCCAGTTTACCGCGAACACGATGGGGATGGTGTCGGAGGCGATGGGGCTGACCATTCCCAACGTCTCGATGGTACCCGGTGTCTATGCGGAACGTGCACAGATCTCGCGCCGCGCCGGGCGACTGGTGATGGAGATGCTGGAACGTGGCGGCCCGCTGCCGCGCGACCTCGTGACTCGGAAATCCCTCGAGAACGGCGCGGCGATTGTTGCCGCCACGGGCGGCTCGACCAACGCAGCGCTGCATCTGCCGGCGATCGCGAATGAGGCCGGGATCGCATTCACGATCGATGACGTCGGCAAGGTCTTTGCCAGGACGCCGCTGATCGGAAACTTGCGGCCGGGTGGCAAATACACGGCGAAGGATGTCTACGACATCGGCGGCGCGGCCGTCGTGATCCGCGAGTTGATCCAGAGCGGGCACATCGATGGGAGCTGCTTGTCCGTCACCGGGCGCACGCTCGCCGAAGAATATGGCGCGGCCAACGCTCCCGATGGTGAAGTCGTTTACGCGTCTCGTGCGCCGATCATGCCTGATGGTGGCGTGGCGGTTCTGAAGGGCAATCTCTGTCCAGACGGTGCGGTGATCAAGGTCGCAGGTTTGAAGACTCAGCACTTCGAGGGCGTTGCGCGCGTCTTTGAAGATGAGGAGGCATGTGTCAAAGCGGTCCGTGACCGCGCCTACACGGCGGGCGAGGTGCTGGTGATCCGCAATGAAGGGCCAGTCGGCGGCCCGGGCATGCGCGAGATGCTTGGCGTTACCGCGCTGATCTACGGCCAGGGTATGGGCGAGAAGGTGGCCCTGATCACCGATGGGCGGTTCTCCGGCGCTACTCGCGGCATGTGCATCGGCTACGTGTCCCCCGAGGCGTTCGTCGGCGGTCCGTTGGCGCTTGTTCGCGACGGCGACAGGATCCGGATCGATGCCGCAAACCGGCGGATGGATATGCTGGTCGACGACCAGGAACTCACGGCGCGCCGACGCGATTGGAAGCCGAAGCCGCCCCGTCACCGTGCAGGTGCGCTCGCAAAGTATGCGCGGCTGGTCGGACAGGCGCCGGGCGGAGCCGTCACACATGAAGGCCCTGCAGAATGGCCTTGGTTCGAATGATGCGCCGCTCCCGCGCGAGAATGACCGCCTGTCTGGCAAGTTTCTTGCTAAGCTCGATCAGCTGATGGAGGACATCAGCGGATCGGTTGCGTGACGTTCGCGCGTGAATCAAGTGAGAGACGGAATGAGGGTAGTGCCTTCGAGATCGGGCGAATGGGTGAATCCGGTGACGCCACAAAGGCCGGCTTCTGCGATCATCGAGATCGACCGCGTCTCCCAGGTTTTCCAGACCTCGGCGCGTAAGGATCATTTGGCGCTATCGGACATCTCACTGACGATCGAGGAAGGAGCCTTCGTCTCCATCCTTGGTCCGTCCGGCTGCGGCAAGTCGACACTTCTTTATATCGTCGGCGGCTTCGTCAGCCCGACCAGCGGTGTGGCGAGGATGAAGGGACAGACGATCACCGGGCCGGGTCCGGATCGCGGACCAGTGTTTCAAGAGTTCGCTCTGTTTCCCTGGAAGACCGTGTTGGGCAACGTGATGTATGGCCCGCGCCAGCAAGGTGTGCGTGCCGCCGAGGCCGGAGCACAGAGCCGGGCCTTGATCGAGATGGTCGGCCTCAAAGGCTATGAGAACTTTTATCCCAAGGAGCTCTCGGGTGGCATGAAGCAGCGCGTCGCGCTGGCCCGGACTTTGGCTTACCACCCTGAAGTTCTGCTGATGGACGAGCCGTTCGGCGCGCTCGACGCGCACACCCGTACACGTCTCCAGAATGATCTCCTGAACATCTGGGAGCGTGACCGCAAGACGGTGCTGTTCGTGACCCATTCGGTCGACGAGGCCGTCTTCCTGTCGGACAAAGTCGTGATGATGTCGAAATCTCCCGGCCGCATTCGGCAGGTGATCGACATCGATCTGCCTCGGCCGCGTCGCCGCAACGAGCTGTTGCTCGATCCGCGCTACCAGAAATACGTCGTCGACATCGAGCGCATGTTCGACGAGGTCGACGAAACCGGATCGCCGTCATGACATCGCTGGCCGCCGCCGCCAAACGTGCCGCCCCGGTGTTCGCTTGCATCGGGCTGCTGGCGGTGTGGCAGGTCGCGTCGCTCGCGCTGAAGAACGACAGCTTTCCGACGGCGATCGAGGCGATCCGCGCGATCCCGGACATCCTTGGCGACAAGGAGTCGCTGATCAACATCCTGGCCTCGCTTCGCCGCATGGCGATCGGGTTCGGTGTAGCCGTGCTGGTTTCGATCCCGCTGGGTCTGTTGATGGGGCGTAGCCGCGCCGTCGCGGCCTTCTTCAACCCGCTTCTAATGGTGATCTATCCGGTGCCGAAAGCGGCGCTGATGCCGATCATCATGCTTTGGCTGGGCGTCGGCGACATCACGAAGACGCTGGTGATCTTCCTCGGCGTCAGCCTCCCCGTGATCTATCACAGCTTCGAGGGCGCCCAGGCCGTCGAAGAGAAGATGCTGTGGTCGGGCGCCGCGATGGGACTTTCGCCGCTGCAACGGCTGGTGCGGATCGTGCTGCCGGCGGCGCTGCCGGAAATCCTGACCGGATGTCGCACCGGTCTCGTGCTGGCGCTGATCACGATGATCACCAGCGAGATGATCGCCCGCCAGTCCGGCGCCGGCAACATTCTGTTCAATGCGCTGGACATGGGCCAATACGACACCGTCTTCGCGATGATCATCATCGTGGGGGCGATGGGAATTTGCCTCGATGCGATTTTCGAGCGGGTCCGCGCACGGCTGGTGCGCTGGTCCGAGCCTCAGTTCGACATGCCGCTGAGCTTCTCATGACATCGCGTCTTCCCTCAGCAAACGTCGTTCTCGGGCTCGCGCCAATTGTGCTGGTGATCGCGGTTTGGCAAGGCCTCGTATCGTTCGGCTTTGCGCCTGCGGTCTTGTTGCCGCCCCCGGGATACGTCTTCAGCAGGTTGCTCCAGCAACTCGTGACGTGGACGTTTCAGCAGGAGATTGCGGCGACCCTGATCCGGCTGTCTGCCGGCTTTGCGATTGCGGTCGTGCTCGGTGTAAGTATCGGCATCGCCGCGGCCGCTAATCCAGCGATCAATGCCGTGGTTCGGCCAATCGTGCGCGTATTGGCGCCGTTGCCTAAAGTCGCACTCTATCCGGCGCTGCTGCTTCTGCTCGGCTTCGGCCACGGATCGAAGATCACGCTGGTGGCGGCGGACGCTCTCTTTCCCATTCTGCTGTCCACTTATTACGGCGCATCAACCGTCGAGCAGAAGCTGATCTGGTCGGCGATGGCAGCGGGTACGCCGCGCTATGAAATCTTGTTCAAGGTGGTCTTGCCGGCAGCGATGCCCTCGATCCTGACCGGCTGCCGGATCGGCCTTGTCATTTCCTGCATCGTGGTGTTTCTGGCCGAGATGATCACGTCGACGGACGGGTTGGGGCACGTGCTGGTGACGGCGGCCCGAACTTTTCAGGCCGTCGACATGTTCGTACCGCTGATCACGATTTCGCTGCTGGGGTTGATCCTGAACGGCTTGCTGGGCGGCCTGCGATCGTATCTCTTGCGGGGCTTCCCCGAAGCGTGATCTGACTGAACAGAAGAAACCAAAAGACCGGGAGTGGACCATGCTGGCGGATCGCATCGAGGCAAAATGGATCGACGCGTTTTGCGAGATCTTTGAGCGCTGCGCCGTCAAGGCCGGCGACACCGCGGCAATCCTCTCGGAAACCCAATCGCGCGCGCTGAACGTTCATTTGGCGGAGCTCGCCCTGCTGCGGATGGGCGCGCGGCCGTTTCATGTGGTGATGCCGACGCCGCGTAACCGGAATATCGTGCCGGTTCGCTCGACCGGGGCAAGCGAGGCAATCCAGCGGCTTGGTCCGGTCATCACCGCACTCCAGCAGGCCGGCTTTGTGGTGGATTGCACCATCGAGGGCTTGATGCATGCGGTGGAAACGCCGGAAATCCTCAAGGCCGGCGCGCGGATACTGGTGATCTCTAACGAACACCCGGAAGCGCTGGAGCGGATGGTGCCGGATCCCGCGCTCGAGAAGCGCGTTCGCGCGGCGGCGAAGTTGTTGCGTGGGACGAAGCGGATGCGCGTGACATCGAAAGCCGGCACGGCGCTCGACGTAGACATGGTCGGTGCGTCCACGGTCGGCGTGTGGGGCTGGACCGACAAGCCGGGCACGCTGGCGCACTGGCCGGGTGGCATTGTGGTTAGCTTTCCCAAGAGCGGAACGATCAACGGGACCCTGGTGATGGCCCCCGGTGACATCAATCTGACCTTCAAGCGCTACCTGGCGTCCCCGGTGAAAATGACGCTGAAGGACGATTATGTTGTCGAGCTGGAGGGCGAGGGCACGGATGCGGCGATGATGCGCGCCTATCTCGCAGCGTGGGGCGATCGCGAGGCCTATGCGGTCTCGCATGTCGGTTTCGGCATGAATCCGGGGGCCCGCTACGAAGCCCTCTCGATGTATGACCAGCGCGACACCAACGGCACTGAAATTCGTGCCGTCTCCGGCAATTTCCTGTTCTCGACCGGCGCGAACGAATTTGCCGGCCGCTACACGGCGGGCCACTTTGATTTGCCGATGATGGGAACGACGATCGAACTCGACGGCGTCGCGGTCGTTCGCGAAGGCGTGCTGCAGGACGTCTTCGGCTAGCTGCGGTCGAGGACCGGTGGGCGCGCCAGGCCGAAATGCCGGAGCAGGTCGACCATGGCCTGAAGCCGCTTCACGCGATAGGCGTCGACGTCCATGCCTGAATAATCGAGGAAACCGGCACCCGTTCGCAAGCCGATGCGGCCCTCTCGCATATTGCGGGAAATGACGTCCGGCGCGCGATAGCGGTCGCTGCCGAGTGCGCCTTCGAGATACCGGCTGGCATAGTACAAGATGTCGCCGCCGCCCCAGTCGATGAATTCGAGCAGTCCGAGCACGGCATAGCGGAAGCCAAAGCCGTAACGGATCGCTTTGTCGATCTCCTCGGCGCTGGCGACGCCTTCCTCGACCATGCGTGCGGCCTCGTTCATCGCCAGCGCCTGGATGCGCGGGACGATGAAGCCAGGCGTCGCCGCGCACACCACGGGGACCTTTCCGATGGCTTCGAGCAGCGCCTTGACCTCATCGATGATGGCGGGATCGGTGGCTTTGCCGGGCGAAACCTCGACCAGCGGGATTAGATAGGCCGGATTGAGCCAGTGCACATTGAGGAAGCGCCGAGGGTTCACGATCGCCCCAGCGAGATCGTCGACGAGGATGGTCGACGTGGTCGAAGCGATGATCGTATCCGGGCCGACTTGTTTTGAAGCCGCCCCCAGCACCTCGCGCTTGAGCTCGACGACCTCAGGAACGCCCTCGAAAACCATTCCGGCGCCGGACAGCGCTACGCCGCTTCGGCTGGCTGGCACCACCGAGACCCGTGCGATGAGCGGATCGACATCTGCCTCGGTCAGCAATCCCAGCTTCGACAGGCTGGCAAAGGTCTTCCTGACTTCGTCGAGCGCGTCCGCCTCCAACCTGGCGAAATCTTCCGCGGAACGGCCCTTGATGTCGATCATCGTGACCGTATGCCCTGCGTAGGCGAACGCGACGGCGATGCCGCGCCCCATGCGGCCGGCCCCGAGGCAGACAATGTTGGCGCGGCTGGTCATCGGTCAAAATCCCCTGCGAAGAAGCGCCTGGAGCTCGGCTTTGCCGAGATTACCAAGCGCCAGTGTCTCGAGCGTTCGGCCGCCCTGCGCAAAATCCTCGCCGCAAATCGCGTCGCCGATGGCCAGAAAGGCCTTGGCCAACGGCGTGGGCGTGCCCGCTAGGGCGGCGACGGAGACCAGCAGCGACAGCCCAAGCCGCAGATCCTCACGCATATAGCGGTGCTCGGTCAGCACGATCCTCTCACGCCAGTCGCCGGAATCGGTCAGCCGGTCGTGCGAGCCACGGCCATACATCCAGATCTCGCCTTCTTTGGCGTAGTGGTGGGCCAGCGGAAAATGCGGTGCGCCATAGCCAAGCGCTTCGCGCACCGCGATTCGTTCTGCGTCGAGCGCGTCGGTCACCCGGCGGATCGCGGCCTGCGTTCCTTCCTTGTGGATGTCCCATCGTTCGAAATGCTCGATCGGGCCCGCGTTCATCACGATCAACGGCGGGTGGATGATGGGCCCAGCATTCATCAGCGCGCCGGAGAGCGCATCGCCGCAGGGCTCGACCGCATCAGGGAAAGCGCGTCCGATCACTTCGATGGCATGCGCGGCCCGATCGAGCGGAAACACGCCGACCGGCAGCCGCTTGGCACGGATGGTGATCGCGACCTCGAACGGTCCGTGCTTGCGGGTCAGCCAAGGCAACGTGCCGGTCTCGGCAAAGCTCGCCTTGGCGTGGTTTCCGGCATCCCGCGCGGCTTGGGCGAAGATCATCGAGCCGAATGTGGCGGGCGGTAGGAACACGACCTGGCCGTCCCGCAAATGCGGAGCGAGCAAACGAGCAATGTCCGGCTGCGCGAAGGCAGGGGCGGGACACAGAATCAGCTCGGTGCCGTCAATTGCTTGGGCGATGTCGGTCGTCACCAGCGCGAGCTTCACATCGTGCCGGCCATTATGATCCTTGACCAGGATCTGCGAGCCGGCCGCGCGATGCGCCGTCACCTGATCGGTGTCGCGGCGCCAGAGCCGGACCTCATGCCCTGACATCGCAAAATCGCCCGCGGCCGCGAAGGAGCCGTTTCCCCCACCCAGTACTGCAATCTTCAAGATGCTTCTCCTTGCGCGCGCGACTGCGCATCAAGCTGCTTCAGCAGGAAATGCTGGACCTTGCCCAGCGCCGTGCGCGGCAGGTCGTTGACGAAGACGATGTCGCGCGGAACCTTGTAACGGGCGAGCTGCGTCTGAAGATGCGCTCTCAGCTCCTCCGCTTCGAGCCGGCAGCCGGACCGCCCGATGACATAGGCGATCGGCACCTCGTCCCAGCGCGGGTCCGGCCGGCCGATCACGGCACATTCGCTGACATCGGGATGTTCGAGCAGGACGCGCTCGATCTCGGCCGGATAGACGTTCTCGCCGCCGGAAATGATCACATTCTTCTTGCGGTCGCGGACCCAGAAATACCCGTCGGCATCGCACAGGCCGATATCGCCGGTGCGATACCAACCGTCGTGCAGCGCATCGTGCGTGGCATCCGCATTGCCCCAATATTCGAAGAACACGTTGGGCCCGCGCACGGCGATTTCGCCCGGCGTACCCGCAGGGACCTCATTGCCGGCCTGATCGATCACCTTCGCTTCGCAGCACAGGCCGGCAAGTCCAGTCGATCCCGCGCGCGAAAGATCGCCGCCAAGCCGGGTGTAGACTGCGATGGGGCAAGTTTCCGTCGATCCATAAACCTGAAGCACCGGAACATCGCGCGCCACGAAGCGATCGATCAGGTGCGGTGGCACGATGGTCGAGCCGGTCGAGACGGCTTTGAGCGACGAGAGATCGGTCGTTGTCCAGGCGGGATGCTCGCTCACGGCCTGGAGGATTGCAGGCACCATCACTGTCAGGGTCGGTCGTTCCCGTTCAATGGCCGCGAGCGCGGTATCCGGCGTGAAGCGGGCGTGGATCGTGACGGTCGCACCAAGCTGCAGCGCCGGCGTGGTCTGGATGTTGAGGCCGCCGACATGGAAGAACGGCAGCACCGTCAGCACGCGATCATCCGACGTCATGTTGTGCATGTGCTGGCTCATGACGCCATTCCAGAACAAGGCTTCTTGCCGCAGAACAGCGCCCTTCGGCCGTCCCGTCGTTCCAGACGTGTAGACGACGAGCAGCGGGCAGGAGAGATCAGCGTGCGGATTGCGGCCGCTGCCCTCGCTGCGAGCCAGCAGGTCTTCGAATGTCACGCCCCGCGACGGCGCGAAATCGAGGCCGATGACGGCCGTCCCCGGCGCAAGCTCCGGGAGAACTCCGGCAAATGCCTGCTCGAGTACCAGGACCTTTGCGCCCGCATCGGTGAGAATGAAGCGCTGCTCGGCAACCGCCAGCCGCCAGTTCAGCGGCACCAGCATCGCACCAAGTCGCGCGCATGCGTAGAGCAGAACCAGATAGTCCGGCCGGTTCAGGCTCAGGATTGCGACGCGGTCGCCTCGGCCGACGCCGAGCTCCTGCTTCAACGCCGTGGCGGTCCGCTCGATGCGCGCGGCGAGTGCGGCGTAGCTCAGCCGCTCACCCTCGAAGGCGATCGCCGTCTTGTCTGGCGCGAACGCCGCGTTGCGATCGATCAGACTACAGAGGTCCACGGTCAGTCGTCCGTTTCACCGGCCTCGTACAGCGCCTCGCGCCCGATCCGGTCGAGGCAGAGCTCGGCGGTCCAGGGCAGCATGAGCGAGCCGCAGCGGCTGTCGCGATAGATGCGCTCCAGCGGCAGTGAACGGAGCATGGCCTGACCGCCGCAGGTGCGGATCGCGAGCGCGGCGAGCTCATTGGCGCCCTCCATCACCGAATACTGCGCGGCATAGGCGCGCAGCACCTGCTCCTTGCTTGGATTGGCGTGGGCCTCGGTGACGGCCTGGAACCAGATCGCCTTGATCTGCTCGAGCTTGATCTGCATCTGCGCGACCGCGATCTGCTTGGTCGGGTACATCCGGCGCTTGACCGGCGGCATGCCCGGTACCTCGCCGCGAAGATAGCGCACGGTGAAATCATAGGCGGCTTGCGCCAGGCCCATATAGGTCGGCGACAGCGTCAGGAACATGTGAGGCCAGCGCATCGCTGCCTGGAAATAAACGCCGCGCGGCATCAGCGCGGAATCCTCAGGGACGAACACATCCTTGAACAGCAGCGTGCGAGAGACTGTACCGCGCATGCCGAGCGGATCCCAGTCGCCGACCACCGAGACACCGTCCGATTTCGCGGAGATCGCGAGGTAAAGGGTGTTGCGGCGCGAGGCTTTTTCGCCCTCCTCCATCTCGGTGCAGAGCACGCCGTAATAGTCGGCATGACCGGACAGCGATGCAAAGATCTTCTTGCCGTTGACGATCCAACCGCCCTTCACGGGCTTTGCTTCCGTGCCGAACGCGACGCCGCCGGCCGCGGCCGCTCCGCCCTCGGAAAAGGGCTGCGAGTAGATCGCGCCATCCTCGACGATACGCTTGTAATGAACCGCGCGCCGCCGCTCGTGCTCGGCGCGGGTCTCCGCGTCCATGTCGAGATCGTCGGCGAGCGGACCTGACCACAGGGTCGAGCAGACGTGCATGTTCCAGGTGAGGGCGGTCGCGCCGCAATAGCGGCCGATTTCGGCTGCCGCCAGTGCGTAGGTTTGATAGTTCGCGCCGAGCCCGCCATGCTTCTTGGGAACCGCGATGCCGAGCAGGCCGACGCGATGCAGGTCGCGATAATTCTCTGTCGGGAAGATCGCCTCGCGATCGTAAGTCGCCGCGCGACCAGCGAACACGCTCTGGCCGATCTCGCGGGCGCGCGCGATGATGCCGGCCTGCTCGTCGTTCAGGCGGAATGCGACGGGATCGAAGATCGGAGCATCCAGCGCGACCTTGTCGGTTGCGCCGATGTTCTTTCTGACTTGCATGGTCATTGCGCAGCCACCCTACGTTTTGGTTGCGACGGAATTCAGGAACCGGCCGAGAGCTTCGTCGAACGCGTCAGGGCGTTCAAGGTTGGCGAGATGGCCGACCCCAGCCAACTCGACGTATTCGGCAGAGGGAATGAATGTTGCCGTCTTTGCCATCATGGTAGCAGGCGCGTTGTTGTCCTTGGAGCCGGACAACAACAGCGTCGGGACGGAAATGTCCTTGAGTGTGCTGCGCTGATCGAAGCCCATCAAAGCCAGCATCATGGCGCGATAGCTCGCCTCGGGCACGCTTGCCATGCACTCGCGCGCAAGCTCCATTCCCTTCGGATCAGGATCGTCGCCGACAAGCTCCTTCACCAAGGAGGGAGCCAGCGACTTCATGGTCTCGCCGCGATCGAGCGGCCCAAGCCGCGCCGCGATGAACGATTTCTGCCAATCGCCATCGGCCTTGCCGAAGGCCGGGCTGGTCTGCGCAAGGACGATCGCGCGGGCCAGTTTCGGAGATTGCGCCAGCCATTTCTGGACAATCATGCCACCGATCGAATGGCCGACCAGAATTGGCGTGGTCGCACCAAGCTGCTCAATGAATTGCTGGAGCGCATCGGCAAGGGCCGCGATGCTGACGCTGGCGAGCGGCGCCGATCCGCCGTAGCCCGGCATGTCCCATGCAATCGCGCGGAACTGGGTGCTGAATCTCGCGAACTGCTGCCGCCAGGCCCGTGCCGCGCCGCCAATGCCATGCAGGAAGATCAGGGGTGTCGCGTCCGGATCGCCCGCGGCTTCATAGGCGAAGCGGCCGTCTTTTGTTATCATTGGCGCAGGCTGCGACACGCGACATCCTTTTGCTCGTCCGGGCGATGCTAACAGGCCTGTGGGGGATGGGAAGCGATAATTTTATACTTAAAGCAATTTTCGGGCCGGTCTCTCGCGCGAAGGCATTCGCGGCACTACGGCAGCTTCGTTGCAAAAACTTGAAGGTTAAAATATATCGAGGAACGATCAGCAGAGCCAAGGAGCCAGCGCATGTCCGGATTGCCGCACTCGCCGCACGCGCTCGTGACCGGTGGCGGTCGCGGCATCGGCCGCGCCATCGCAGCCTCTCTTGTCGGGGCAGGCGCAACCGTGACGGTGCTCGGCCGGAACGCCGCTGTTCTAGAAGAGGCGGTCGGCGCAGGTGCCGCGCATTTTGCTGCGATCGCCGACGTCTCGAACGAATTATCACTGAAAGCCGCTATCGCTGAAGCGAGCGCGCGAAAGCCGATCGACATCCTGATCGCCAACGCGGGAAGTGCAGAATCCGCGCCGTTCGCGAAATCGGACGCTGCCCTGTTTGCGCGCATGATTGACGTCAATTTCATGGGCGTTGTCCATGCCATCCAGGGCGTTCTGCCGGGCATGAAGGATCGTCCCTATGGCCGCATCGTCGCGATTGCCTCGACGGCGGGGCTCAAGGGCTACGCCTATGTCAGCGCGTATACGGCGGCGAAGCACGCCGTCGTCGGTCTCGTGCGCTCTCTTGCCCTCGAGACGGCCGGAAGCAATGTGACTGTGAATGCGGTGTGTCCGGGCTTCACCGACACCGATCTGGTCGCCGGCAGCATCGAGAACATCATGAAGAAGACCGGCAGGAGCCGCGAGCAGGCGATCGCCGAGCTCGCGAAGCACAATCCGCAGGGGCGGCTGATCACGCCTCAAGAGGTGGCTGACGCAGTGCTTTGGTTGTGCGGCGACGGCGCTGGTGCGATCACCGGGCAGGCGATTGCAGTCGCAGGCGGCGAAATCTAGTAGCGCGGAACAAACATAGTTAGGAGATCGCATGAGCAGACCAGCTAATCCTGTGACCGTGCCGCTCGCGGATTATTCGCCGCAGCACTTCCTGCTGGCGGTGGTCGACGGCGTTGCCACGGTGACGCTCAACCGTCCCGAGCGGAAGAATCCACTGACCTTCGAGAGCTATCGGGAACTGACGGATTTCTTCCGCGCCTGCGCTTTCGATGATGCAGTCAAGGCCATCATCGTCACCGGCGCCGGCGGTAACTTCTCGTCCGGCGGCGATGTGTTCGAGATCATCGGCCCGCTCGTGAAGATGGACACCAAGGGGCTGACCGCTTTCACGCGGATGACCGGCGACCTCGTCAAAGCGATGCGGGCCTGCCCTCAGCCCATTGTGGCCGCGGTCGAAGGCATCTGCGCCGGCGCCGGCGCGATCATCGCGATGGCATCGGATATGCGGCTCGCGGCGAGCGGCGCGAAGGTCGCGTTCCTCTTCAACAAGGTCGGCCTTGGCGGCTGCGACATGGGCGCCTGCGCGATCCTGCCGCGGATCATCGGACAGTCGCGCGCCTCCGAGCTGCTCTACACCGGCCGGTTCATGACGGCGGAGGAGGGCGAGCGCTGGGGCTTTTTCAGCCGCATCGTTACGCCCGAGCAGGTGCTGCCCCAGGCGCAGTTGCTGGCCAAGCAGGTCGCGGAAGGCCCGACCTTCGGTAACACCATGACCAAGCGGATGCTGGCGATGGAGTGGGCGATGTCGATTGAAGAGGCGATCGAAGCGGAAGCCGTTGCCCAGGCGCTGTGCATGACCACGGCGGATTTCGAGCGCGCCTTTGAAGCGTTCGCCAACAAGGTCAAGCCGGTCTTCAGGGGCGACTGAGCCCCGGACTTGCTGCGGGAAGCCAGCAACGGTGACTTGCGCCGCAATACCTGCCCGGAACCGATCAGATTTTCAGCAACGGCGTGCGCGACCGGCGGGATCTCGAGGAGCTGAGAATTAAGGCTAAGCCCAAGACCCGGGCCGAGCTCAAGGCGGAGGCGACAAAGCCGCTTGCGGCGGAGTGACCGCCCGTGCGACTTTAACCCCATTGCCTGGCGTATTTTCGAGTGGAGTAAGGGCGATGAAGGCGATTATCGTCGGTGGCGGTATCGGTGGTCTCACCACGGCATTGATGCTGCGCTCGCGCGGCATCGGGTGCGAGATTTTCGAGCAGGCTGACACGATCCGCGAGCTCGGCGTCGGCATCAACACGCTGCCGCATGCGATGCGGGAGCTTGCCGGCCTCGGTCTCCTCCAGCAGCTTGACGACGTCGCGATCCGCACCGACCAGCTCTATTACCTCAATCGCCACGGCCAGGAGGTCTGGCGCGAAGCCCGCGGCATCGACGCCGGCCATGACGTGCCGCAATTCTCGATTCACCGTGGCCGCCTTCAGGGCGTCATCCATCGCGCCGTCGAGGAGCGGCTCGGACCGGAGGCAATTCACACCGGCTGCCGCCTCGGCGCCTTCACGCAGGACGAGGGCGGCGTCACCGCTTATTTCTTCGACCGCTCGGGCGCGCACATCCATACTGCGCGCGGCGATATCCTGATCGGCGCTGACGGCATCCATTCTCGCGTTCGCGACACGCTGTTCCCGAACGAGGGACCGCCGTGCTGGAACGGCCTGATGCTATGGCGCGGTGCGCGCGATTGGCCGCTGTTCCTCACCGGCAAGTCGATGATCGTGGCCGGCGGCCTCAACGCCAAGGTGGTGATCTATCCGATCGCAGAGGGATCGAGCCAGGCGAGCCGTCTCACCAACTGGGCGGTGCTGGTGAAGGTCGGCGAAGGTAATGCCCCGTCGCCCCGGAAGGAAGACTGGTCGCGGCCCGGCCGGCGCGAGGAGTTGATGCCGCATGTCGCGCGCTTCTCGGTGCCCTATATCGACATCAAAAGCCTGATCTCGGCAACGCCCGAGTTCTACGAATATCCGACCTGCGACCGCGATCCCTTGCCTTACTGGTCGTCCGGGCGCGTTACGCTGCTCGGCGATGCCGCGCATCCCATGTATCCGGTCGGCTCCAACGGCGCATCTCAGGCGATCCTCGACGCGCGCTGCCTTGCCGATGCGCTGGTGCGCGCCGAGCATCCGCGCCAAGCTTTGCTTGAATATGAGAAGAAGCGTCTGCCGATGACCGCTGACATCGTCCGCTCCAACCGGCGCGGCGGCCCCGAGGGCGTCATCGACGCCGTCGAGCAGCTTGCACCCGATGGCTTCGACAACGTCGACAACGTGCTGAGCTATTCCCAGCGCGAGGCGATCGTGCGCGGCTACGCCACCAAGGCCGGCTTCGCCGCCGTGCCGGGTCTGGCGGCGGTGCGCGCTTAGGACTCGCTGCTAGCCGCCGGGCGGCGGCGGCAGGAAGTGGATGTTGAATTCGGCGGCCATCGCCACCACGTCCTCGGGCTTCTGTTCCTTCATGTTGTGAAGGCCCCAGAACAGGTCGAACAGCTTGCGGGTTGGCGACACCCAGAACAGCACCTTTGCCGTCTGCTCCGACTTGTTGAAGATGCCGTGCGGCACGCCCATGCCGAGGCGGATCAGATCGCCCGCGGTCGCCTGCGACTCCGAATTGCCGAGCACGAAGTCGAGTTTGCCCTCGAGCATGTAGAGATACTCATCCTGGTCGGGATGGATGTGCGGCGGCACGAATGTGCCCGGCGGCAATGTCGCGTGCCAGGAGAAGCTGTGCTCGGTATTGCTCTTCGGCACATAGGTCTGGCCGAGGATGTTCCAGGAAATGCCCTGGATCCCTTCATTGGCCCGTGTGATGCCGGTGATTTCGCTTTTCATTGCAGTCCTCCCGTATTGCGGTGCGGCTTAGTTTGCCGCCTTGCAGTCCTTGGCATAGCGGTCGCCATAGTTCTCGAAGACCTTCTGAACGATCTCGGTCTGGAACTTGCCGTCCGCACGCTTGGCGACCTTGGTCAGATAGAAATCCTGGATCGGATAGCCGTTGGTGTTGAACTTGAAGGCGCCGCGCAGAGAGGTGAAGTCGGCCTTCTTCAGCGCAGCCCCAACCGCATCCTTGTTCGAGAGATCGCCTTTCACGGCCTTGACCGCGCTGTCGATCAGCATCGCGGCGTCATAGGCCTGAAAAGCGTAGGTGCCGGGCACGACGTTGTAGGCGGCTTCATAGGCCGCGACGAACTTCTTGTTCTGCGGATTGTCGAGATTGGGCGCCCAGTTCGCGCCGCCAAACATGCCGACGGCCGCATCCTGCTGCGCCGGCAAGGTCGATTCATCCACCGTGAAAGCCGAGAGCACCGGAATGCTGTCGGCAAGGCCGGCCTGCCGGTATTGCTTGACGAGATTGACGCCGAGGCCGCCCGGCATGAACGTGAACAGCGCATCGGGCTTCTGCGACGAGATCTTGGAAAGTTCCGGCTGGAAGTCCAGCGTGTTCAGCGGCATGTAGGATTCTTCGACGATCTCGCCCTTGTAGTCGAGCTTGAAGCCCGCCACCGAATCCTTGCCGGCCTGATAGTTCGGCACCATCAGATACATGCGCTTGTAGCCGCGATCCTGCGCCACCTTGCCGAGGATCTCGTGGACCTGATCGTTCTGGTACGACGTCACATAGAAGAACGGGTTGCAGTCCTTACCGGCGAAAGTCGATGGGCCGGCGTTGGGGCTGATCAGGAACGTCTTGGACTCCGTAATGGGGCGGTGGATCGCCTGGAGGATGTTGGAGAAGATCGGGCCCACCACGAAGTCGACCTTGTCGCGCTCCAGAAGGCCCTTGACCTTCGTGACCGCTGCGTCGGGCTTCAACTCGTCATCGGCGACGATCACCTCGACATCTCGGCCCCCCATCTTCCCGCCGAGATCCTTCACGGCGAGCGCAAAGCCGTCGCGGACCTGCTGGCCAAGCGCGGCGGCGGGGCCCGACAGGGTCACGACCACGCCCAGCTTGATCTTCTCCTGGGCGAGGGAAGGGCTCACCGCGGTGCCGAGCAGCAGGGCGGCAGCGGCCAAGGTCGTTTGCGTCTTCATGATGTGTCCCCGTGACGATCGGGCTTGCGCAGCAAGCCGCGTACTCCAATCCAAGCTTATGCCGATGATGGCGGCCGCGGCAAGCAAGCTCAAGGCGTGGCCATCCTGCGGGCAGTGCGCATGCAAGCGGCGCGCCAGTTATTTGAAGCCTAAAGAAATTCGGTGCGGTCGATTGTTGCAGCTTTAGGCTTGCGGCCGGGGCCGATTTATTTGAAGCTCAAAACGTTGGGGAATCCGTGCTGGCGCCAGGGCCGGCCATGAGTGACTGCATCGAGATGCTCGATTCCGAGACCAAGGCCGTCGAGACGCCGGAGGACCACGCCGAAGAGCTTCGGCTGTGGCTGCGTCTGCTCACCTGCACCACCCTGATCGAAGGCGAAGTCCGTGGCCGCCTGCGACAGCGCTTCGACGTCACGCTGCCCCGGTTCGACCTGATGGCGCAGCTCGACAAGGCGCCCGATGGCATGACGCTGTCCGACGTCTCCAAGCGCATGATGGTGTCCAACGGCAACGTCACCGGCCTCGTCGAACGGCTGGTGGAATCGGGCCATCTCGACCGGCGCACCTCGGAGACGGACCGCCGCGTCCAGGTGATCCGCCTCACAAAGCTGGGTCGCGCCGAGTTTCGCAGGATGGCTGCGGAGCACGAGACCTGGATCGCCGATCTGTTCGCCGACCTGACTCCGAAGGATGTTCGCGAATTGATGCGGCTCCTGGCCAAGACAAAGGCGTCGGCGCAGAAATCGGCCGGTCGCCGCCGGCCGTAGTCCGCCAGCGGGGCACCCCGCCAGTCCCACCTTGCCGCCGGAAAATGCATGGGATGCCCAAAATCCGCTATTGCGCCGAATTGTTTTAAGCCTAAAATGTTTTCTAGATGATGCTGCCGGGTGCTTTCCATGCTGAAAGGAGCGTGCGATGGCCAACGCCGCTAAGGCTCAAGAGTCGGGCTCGTATGACGGCAACGCCGCGACAGCCCACGTCGATACATTCGCACGGCAGCATCTGCCGCCGCGCGAGTTCTGGCCCGAATTCATATTCACGCGGCCGGAGCTGCACTATCCGCAGCGATTGAACTGCGTCAGCTATTTTCTCGACCGCTGGGTCGAGCAGGGCCACGGCGACGCGCCGTGCGTCATCAGTCCGGCCGTCAGCTACACCTATCGCGAGCTGCAAGCGCTCGTGAACCGCATCGCCGACGTTCTGGTTCGCAAGCTTGGTCTCGTAACCGGCGGACGCGTGCTGCTGCGCTCCGCCAACAATCCGATGATGGTTGCGACCTATCTCGCGGTGATCAAGGCTGGCGGCATCGTCGTGGCGACCATGCCTCTGCTGCGCGCCAAGGAACTATCTTATCCGATCCAGAAGGCGGAGATTACACTCGCGCTCTGCGATGGAAAACTCTCGGAGGAGATGGAGAAGGCGAAAGCGGCGGCGCCCGGCCTCAAGCACGTGGTCTATTGGGGCAACGGCGCGTCGGACTCGCTCGAGGCGCTGATTGCTGATGCGAGCCCGGAGTTCAAGGCGGTCGATACCGCCGCCGATGACATCTGCCTGATTGCCTTCACGTCGGGCACGACGGGCGATCCCAAGGGCACCATGCATTTCCATCGGGATATGCTGGCGGTCTGCGACGGTTATGCGCACAACATCTTGAGGGCGGAGCAGAAGGATCGCTTCGTCGGTTCAGCCCCGCTCGCCTTTACCTTCGGCTTCGGCGGCGTGTTGTTTCCGATGCATATCGGCGCTTCCTTCGTCGTGCTGGAGAAGACGACACCGGACGACATGCTGACGGCGATCGAGCAATACAAGACCTCGGTCTGCTTCACCGCGCCAACCGCCTATCGCGCCATGATCGGCAAGCTCGCGGGGCGCGACATTTCTTCGCTGCGAAAGTGCGTCTCTGCGGGCGAGACCCTCCCCAAGCCGACATTCGATGCCTGGCTCAAGGCCACCGGCATCAAGCTGATGGACGGCATCGGTTCGACCGAGCTGCTGCACATCTTCATCAGCGCGACCGTGGACGAGATCCGTCCCGGCGCAACCGGCAAACCCGTGCCGGGTTACGAAGCAAAAATCGTCGATGACGACGGCAATGACCTGCCGCCGGGCACGATGGGGCGGCTCGCGGTGCGCGGCCCGACCGGCTGCCGCTATCTCGCCGACGAGCGGCAGCGCAAATACGTCCAGAACGGCTGGAACATCACCGGCGATACCTATCTGATGGATAGCGACGGCTACTTCTGGTACCAGTCGCGCTCCGACGACATGATCGTGTCAGCCGGGTACAACATCGCGGGCACGGATGTGGAGGCGGCGCTGCTGACGCATCCATCCGTAGCCGAGTGCGGCGTCGTCGGTGCGCCGGACGAGGCGCGTGGCATGATCGTGAAGGCCTATGTCATCGCCGCCCCAGGTGTGACGCCGGACGCTCAACTCGCAGCGGAGTTGCAGGAGCATGTCAAACGTGAGATTGCGCCTTACAAATATCCGCGCGCGATCGAGTTCGTGGCGCAACTGCCGAAGACCGAGACCGGCAAGTTGAAGCGATTTGCCCTGCGGCAGTTGGCGCAGGCTGCAGCGACGTCCTCTGGCGTTGCGGCGGAATAAGAGAAGGATGAAGAATTGTCCGTGACGACGCCGAAAGGCCCGCACCTGGCAGTGCTGCCGACAGCAGCCGAGGACGAAACCGGCTCTAGGGCGCAGGTGCTCCAACCGTCCGGCTGGCCGCTACCGAAAGGCTATGCCAACGGCATGGCCGCCGAGGGGCGCATCGTCGTCACCGGCGGCGTGATCGGCTGGGACGCCGAGGAGCGTCTCGCGGACGGCTTTGTCGCGCAGGTGCGCCAAGCCCTGAGCAACATCGCCGAGATATTGGCGGAGGCGGGGGCGCGGCCCGAGCACCTCGTGCGCCTGACCTGGTACGTCGTCGACATGGACGAATACCTGGCGAACCTGAGGGAGCTCGGCAAGAGCTACCGTGCGACCTTCGGTGCGCACTATCCTGCGATGGCGCTGGTGCAGGTCGTCCGCCTCGTCGAGAAGGCGGCGCGCGTCGAGATTGAAGCCACTGCCGTCATTCCCCGCTAAGCCGCCTTCGGTTCGCGCCTAGCTTGCCCTGGCGAGATCGTCGTCCTCGGGCGAATTCAGATAGACGCCCGATACGGTGTCGACCCAGCACAGATGGTCGTGCACCTTCTTGACGCCCTCGACGTTCTCCGCCGCAACGACGGCGGCCTGACGCGCGCGTTCCTCAGTGATGACGCCGCTCAGATGAACGATGCCGTCCCGGACGATGACGTTCAGTCCGAACGGGCACCAGTCGTTTTTCTCCATGGTGTCGATGATACGGCCTCGAATGTGATCGTCGTCGGCCGTCGGATCCGGTACCTCGCGGGCGAGCCCCGCCACCGCCTGCAATAGATTGGCGCGCGAGACGATGCCGACGACCTTGTCGCCGCGCACCACCGGCAGCCGCTTGACGTTGTTCCGTTCCATGAGATCGACGATCTCCGCGAGCGCCGTATCCTCGGTGATGGTCACGACCGAGTCGGTCATCACCTCCGAGACCTTGCGGCCATGTTCGTGGACGAAATCGCTGGCGGATTTGCCGGGGCCGAGGATGAACCGCAGCCAGCGGCCTCGCTTGCGCCCGGTGCCGATTTCGCTGCGGCGGACGAAATCCCCCTCGGAGACCACGCCGACCAGCTTGCCGGCATCGTCGACCACGGTGAGGCCGCTGACGTGCCGCTTCAGCATGATGTTTGCCGCCTCGACGATGCTGGTGTGGGGGGCAACCGAGATGACCGAGCGGGTCATGATCTGGTGGGCGCGCATGGGGAAGCTCCGCAAGTTCACACGAATATCGATGTGTGGAGCTTAGGTCACCGGCAGGAAGCTGATTTGACCCAAGTCAAGCTGGTCCGCACCTAATCTTCGGGCTCTGCATTCGGGGCGAGGTCGGAGGAGCGGAACGGCTTGGCCTTGTCCAGTTTCCGGTAAGCGTTCGTGGCGGTCCGCAACAGCTTCTTTTGGCGCTTCCGGTTGAGGAAGCGAATGCCCGCCTCGGGGACGGCCTCGTTCAGTGATGCTGCCAGGGTTTGCCCTCGCGCATCGTCGTTCAATTGCCCGAGGGACTTCTGCGCCTTGCGCAATTGCTTGAGGATCGACTTCTGTTTGGTCAGCGATTCGTCTGCAAACAAATCCTCTAGCGATTCGATCGAATAGGTCAGCCGCTTGTTGAGGAGCCGCAGCTTGTGCCGTTTTCCGACGTCGAGCTTGCGCAGTTTCCGCGCCTTCCTGAGCAGCGTCGTTTCCCATTCCGTGAGCTGCGCCGTCGCGTGGTCGGCAAGCGGGCAGCGGCGCAATCGGATGGCCTCCTTGCTGCGCCGGGTCGACCAAGGACCGCTCTCGATCCAGGCGGAGGTCTGCTCGACAAGACGGCGATACCGCGCCGATTGCAGCGCGCGCGCCAGCAGGCGGTGGCTCTCGGCGCGCTTCTCGTCCCAATGCTGAAGCTCGGCGATCACGTCAAGCTCGCCTCCGCTTTCGGCGATAACCCGCTCGATCGCCACGTCTAGGTCGCGCACCATGCCGAGCTGGCTGTTCAGCCATTTCAGTTCGGCCCAGACATTCGGCCGCAGGGCATCGTCGACCATGGGCGAGAAGAAGCGGATGGCGGTGCGCAGATGCGTCAGTGCGATCCGGATCTGATGCAGCGCCTCGGGATCGCCGTGGCAGGTGCCATCGTGCTGGGCGAGGACGGCATCGAGGTGGCGGCGGGCGATAATCCGGAACGCGGTGTCGCAGGCCATGCCGGGGCTGAGGCGGCCGGGCAGAACATTGCGCCGCGCCGCAGGCTTGGCGCGAGCGGTCGCCATCGAACTCGTGGTGGGTCGCGCCATCCTAGCCCGCGCCAATCAGATTGCCTTATTTGCCCTCAGCGATTACGTCCCGGCAATTCTGGAGCGTCTGCGCTTGTGTCCCGGATGCATCGATGGTCGCCCAACCGACATGGCCGATATTATAGTGCTCTTGCTGCGCGGCAACCTCTTGCGTGGCGTCGGACGCGTCGCCCCGGCGGCCGCCGATTCGCGCCTGGCGGGTGGCGAGGTCGGCGACGAGGAATAGTCCATTGAGCGGTACGCTGCACTCGCGTGCCAGGGCGGCCATCTCGTCTCGCTCGGTCTCGCGCGCAAAGACGGCGTCGACGATTGCCGAGTGGCCTTGCGCCAGAACCTGCCGGGCGCGCTGCATCAGCACCCCGTAGACGCGCGCCGTCACGTCAGGCCGGTACGTGGACGGCGGTAGCCGTTCGGTGTGTCCCACCTGAAACAGCTGCTTGCGAATGACGTCGCTGCGCAGCACGACGGCGCCCGGATGTGGCGCCACGACGGGCGCCAGCGCGCGGGCGAGCACGGATTTGCCGGTGCCCGACAGTCCGCCAACCGCGATCAGGCGAGGGGCGGGGGGATGAATCAAAGCCCGGGCGAGCTCGAAATAGCGGCGCGCCTCGTCGAGAGTGCCGGGGCCGTCGGCATCAAGCCGCCTCAGTCGCGCCAGCGCCACCTGCGCACGGATCGCGGCGCGCATGGACATGAACAGTGGCAGCGCCGCCAGGGCGTCGAGCGTTTCGTCGGGCGCCGTCATCAGATACTGGTTCAGGACGGCATTGGCCGTGGCCGACTGGTCATGGCGCAGCAGGTCCATCAGCGTGAACGCAAGATCGTAGAGCACGTCCACAGTCGCCATCTGCGCGTCGAATTCGATCGCGTCGAACAGGACAGGCTGCCGGTCGATCAGCACGATATTGGCAAGATGCAAGTCGCCGTGACAGCGGCGCACGAAACCGTGGCGCGCGCGTTCTTCCAGTGTAGCGCGGACGCGCAGGAATGCCCGGTGTGAGGCTTTGTCAAGCTGATCAACCTCTGCTGCTTCGAAATGGCCACCGCTGCGCAGCCCGGTGCTGTTGCCATCGATCAGCGCAGGAATGGAGGCAATCCATGCGGCGCCATCCGCGACGGGCGCCCTCGCATGCGATGCTGCGATCGCATCCGCGATGGCCGCAGCGAGCTCTGCATCCAGCGGGCCGGCTTTTGCCACATGGTCCAGCGTCCGGTTTTCGTCGAAGCGGGACATGTCGACCGCATACTCGATCGGCCGGCCGCCACCGTCGATCTCGATCGATCCATCCGGTTCCTCCGTGATCGCCACGACGCGGTGATAGATTTGCGGCGCGAGCGGCCGGTTGATCCTGATCTCCTCTTCGCAGGCCGCCTCGCGCTTTTCGAGCGTCGAATAGTCGAGGAATGGAAACTTGACAGCCCGCTTGATCTTCAGGGCGCGCGTTCCGTCGAGAAACACCGACGCTGCGTGGGTGTCGATCCGCTTTACGCCAGGACGCGCGTTTAGAGCTTCGAAGACCCGTTCCTGGATTGCAGAATCGTCTGTCATCTCAGCAGGCATTTCCAGATGCGTCAGCGGTGAGGCAGCAGGCTAATCCTTAGAGGCGGATCGGGGCCAGTCCTTGACATCGGTCAAAGCCTGTCGTCGGCTGGCTGCGCGGTGTTCCCGCCTTGAGGAGGATCAAGCTTCCCGGCGAAAGGTGGCTTATCCTAACCGGTAAGGAGAATCCCGATGCCCATCAAGGATGTCTTTCTGCCGCTTGTCGGCCAACCGCGCGGACCGGCCCTCGCCGCGATCGCGACATGCGTGGCTGTCGCCGCCGACCTCGGCGCCAGGATCACCGCGCTCGCGCTCGAGGAAGATGTTTTCGTGCGGCCGAAGGTCATCATCCCTGGCGATTTGGATCCCCCGGAGGCGAGCGGTTCGCGTGAGCTCAGCGACGTGCAGCAACTCCTCAATGCCTTCACCAATGCAGCCTCCCGCGCCAACATTCGTGCCCAAAGCCGATCGGGTAAGGTGCCGGCGGACCAGATGGCGTCGATCCTGGCCGAGCATGCGCGCTTCAGCGATCTGACGTTGGTCCCCGTGAGGCCGCATGACAGTCAAACGGAACGCATCATCGAAACGCTCCTGTTCGAATCCGGCCGGCCGCTGCTGCTCTGCCCGGAACAGCATGTGGACGAGCTGCGACCGGAGTTCGAGAACGTCATGATCGCCTGGGATCACTCCGCCCGTGCCGCGCGGGCCGTCGGCGACGCGCTGCCCATTCTTCAGGCTGCTTCATCCGCCCGGGTGGTCACGGTGGCGGACGACAAGACCGATGCCTTCGTGCAATCCGGAACCGCGCTCGTCGACCATCTGAGGGAACACGGGGTCTACGCCTCGTTCGAAACGACGAAGGGCGGCGGCAGCTCGATCGGCAAGGTGCTCGGGAGCTGGGCGAATTCCCATGCCATGGATGCGATCGTGATGGGCGCCTACCATCATTCACGCCTGAACGAGATCGTCTGGGGTGGTGTGACAAAGACCGTCATTGGCCAGCCGCCGTGCTGGGTTATTATCTCGCACTAGGCGCATCGCCAGTTTATCGGCCTGATCGCCAACCATCGGAACCGCCACCGACCGGGCGCATTTGCTTTCATGTCAACCTATCGCTTGAAGAATCTGCTGTCGCCGCGTTCGGTTGCGCTTGTCGGCGCGAGCGCCCGCCCGGTCTCCGTCGGCCGCGCCGTTCTTGAGAATATTCACAAGGCCGAATTCAAGGGTCGGTTCGGCCTCGTCAATCCGCGCCATGCCGAGATCGGCGGCATCGCCGCGGTGGGCAGTCTGGACAGGCTGGACTTCGTGCCCGAGCTCGTGGTCATCACCGCGCCGGCGCGCGAGGTCCCCGGTATTATCGACCAGGCCGGACGTCGTGGCTCGGCCGGCGCGCTGATCGTCTCGGCGGGCCTCGGTCACGGACCTGGGTCCCTGCACGAGGCCGCGATCGCGGCGGCACGCAAATACGGCATGCGGCTGATTGGGCCGAACTGCCTCGGCATCATGATGCCCGGCGTCAGCCTCAATGCCAGCTTTGCCGCGCACATGCCGGGGGCGGGCAACCTCGCGCTGATCTCGCAATCCGGCGCGATCGCGGCCGGAATGGTGGATTGGGCTGCGCAGCGCGGCGTCGGGTTCTCCGGAATTGTCACGATCGGCGATCAGATCGATGTCGATATTGCCGACCTGCTCGACCATTTCGCGATGGACCCCAAGACCCGCGCGATCCTGCTTTATATCGAAGCCATCAAGGACGCGCGCAAGTTCATGTCGGCGGCACGGGCCGCGGCGCGCGTGAAGCCGGTCGTCGTGGTGAAGTCCGGCCGCATGGCGCAGGGTGCCAAAGCGGCGGCAACCCATACGGGCGCGCTCGCCGGCGCCGACGCCGTCTATGATGCCGCGTTCCGCCGTGCGGGCGTCCTGCGGGTCTCCGATCTGCGCGAGCTGTTCGATTGCGCCGAGACACTCGGTCGCGTCGAACCGCCGGCGGGAAAGCGTCTCGCCATCCTCACCAATGGCGGCGGCATCGGTGTCCTGGCCGTGGATCGGTTGGTGGACCTTGGTGGAATCCCGGCATCCATCTCGGCTGAGACGCGCAAGAGCCTCGATGCAGTGCTGCCGCCGACCTGGTCCGGTGCAAATCCCGTCGACATCGTCGGTGATGCCGATGCATCGCGGTACGCGGCGGCGCTGGAGGTGCTGCTCGCAGACCCTGATAATGATGCCGTCCTCGTCCTCAACGTGCAGACCGCGATCGCCCCGGCGGCCGACATCGCCGCGACCGTGACGGAGCTCGTCGGCAAATATCGCGAGAAGCAGCGTCGATGGGCGAAGCCCGTGCTGGCGGCTTGGGTTGGAGCCGATCAGAACATCGTTCAGGCGCTCTCCGGCGCGGGCATTCCGAATTATCCGACCGAAGATGATGCGGTGCGCGGCTTCATGCATCTCGTGAGGCATCGCGAGGTCGTAGAGGAGCTGAGCCAGGTTCCTCCCGCGATGCCCGACACGTTCGTGCCTGACGCCCGGGCTGCCAGGCAGATCGTCGCCGCTGCGATCGCGGACGGCCGCAAATGGCTCGAGCCCATCGAGATCAAGCACCTGCTCGGAGCCTATGACATCGCGATGGTACCGACCCGTGCTGCAACCGATGTCGAGCAGGCTGTCGCCTACGCCAGCGAGATGTTCGCGCAGGGCGTCACAGTCGTGCTGAAGATCATGTCGCGCGACATCGTCCACAAGTCGGACGTCGGCGGCGTCGTCCTCAATCTGACCACGCCGGAGGCCGTGCGCGCGGCTGCCACCGACATTCTCGCGCGGGCGAGGAAGCTCCGTCCCGAAGCCCGCATCGAGGGCGTCATCGTGCAGGCGATGGTCGTCAAGGCGAAGGCGCGCGAGCTGATCCTGGGTCTTGCCGACGATCCCACCTTTGGCACCGTTGTCGTCTTCGGCCGGGGCGGGACGGCGGTCGAGATCATCAACGACAAGGCACTGGCGCTTCCGCCGCTCGATCTGCAACTCGCCCGCGACCTGATCGGCCGCACGCGCGTATCACGGCTGCTGCAGGCCTATCGCGACGTACCCGCGGTCGAGCCGGACGCCGTCGCGATGGTGTTGGTCAAGCTCGCCCAGATGGCCGCCGACCTTCCCGAGATCCGTGAATTCGACATCAACCCACTGCTTGCGGACGAGACCGGCGTGACCGCGGTCGACGCCCGCGTCGCGGTGGAGCCGCCGCAGCGCAAATTCGCCGGCTCCGGCCCGGCCAATTTCGCCGTCCGGGCCTATCCGTCGCAGTGGGAGCGCCGCCTGGCGCTCAAGGATGACTGGCGCATCTTCGTACGGCCCCTGCGTCCCGAGGACGAGCCGACCATCCACGAATTCCTGCGTCACGTCACGGCGCACGACCTCCGCCTGCGCTTCTTCGCGCCGATGAAGGAGTTCACCCACGAGTTCATCGCGCGCCTGACCCAGCTCGATTATGCCCGCGCAATGGCCTTCATCGCATTCGACGAAGCGACCGGCGAGATGGTCGGCGTGGTCCGGCTCCATTCGGACTCGGTCTATGAGAGCGGCGAATATGCGATCCTGCTGCGCTCCGACCTCAAGGGCAGGGGGCTCGGATGGGCGTTGATGCAGTTGATCATCGACTATGCGAGATCGGAGGGGCTGAAGACCATCTCGGGTGATGTTCTCAGGGAGAACACCACAATGCTTGAGATGTGCCGCCAGCTCGGCTTCGACGTGAAGCCGGATTCGACCGAGCCCGACCTCTGTGACGTCAGGCTCAAGCTCTGAGCGTTCCGATCACGAGTGCGCTTCGCGCGATGCGGCGGATTCCGTGGCCGTTTTCCGCAGACTCTTGACGATGATCGCGATCAGCGGCACCAGCACCGGCACAATCGTGCTGAGCGGATGATGGACCGCGCCTGACACCTGGGCCTGGAGCGCCCGCGCCTCGAGCTGCAAGGCTTCGATGGATGCGCCGTGAATTTCATTGGCGAGCTCGATGTCGCGGCCGGATGGAGGACGGCCGGCAACGACGAAGAGAACCGCCGCGATGGCGAAATTGACGGTGCCGAGGATGGCAGCCGCCGCAATTGCGCTCCAGATCTGGACCAGCGCGAAATAGGCCGACAGCTCCAGCATCAGGAGCCCGAATGTCGCGATCAGGGCCGCGAAGGCCCGCAGGCCGAGACCGATCAACAGATGGCGCAGCTTGATGTCCGCGATGATCCTGTCCGCGCGCCACAGCACGCGCAGATGTTTGACGACATTCTCGGTATTCACTTAGTGTCTCCTCAGCATGACGCCGACGACGACGCCGAGTGCGAAAGCGGAGGCGAGCGATGTGACCGGGCGTTCCACAATGAGGCGCTGAAGCTGCTCCTGCTCGTCGCTGACGGTTTCTCCGAGCTCGGCAAGCGCGGCCTTGATCTGATCGGCCAGAGCCTCGGCCCGGTCTTTCGAGCTGTCGAACATCTCTTCGCCTGCGGTGCTCAGCAGACGCGTGACGTCAACCTTCAGCGCTCGCAGTTCTTCGCTCATCCTGTCGCTGTTGAACATGGATTTGAGAACTCCCTTGAATGGAAGCGACCCTAAGGCCCGGCGGCGCGGCCGCGCTTGATTTGCGTCAAGGGACGGCGCGTGGCCCTGGTGTTGAGACAGGTCAACCCGGCCGCCACATGCTGGCCTAGAAGTGGCGGCTGAATGGGGACCAATTGTCCCGATGAGGTGGAAGCGTGAACTCCGAACCGCTGTTGCTGGCAACGCCCTCCGGCGATGTGCTGAAATTGCGCCCGGAAGGGCCGTGGACGGCAGCCAATGTGTCGGCGCTCGAAACGCTGTCCCGATCGGTCGGAGCGGATGTCGATCGATCCAGTGCCGTGACGCTGGACATGTCCGGCGTCAGCGCGCTCGACACGCTCGGCGCCTGGGTGTTGGAGAAGCTGTCGCGACGGGCCGCATCATCCGGCAGATCGGCCGAATTCGTCGGCGTTGCCGATCATTTCAGCGGCCTGATGGATGAGGTGCGTCAGGTCAACCGCCACCCCCCGGCGGTTGCGGCCGCGCCAAACCCGATTCTGCTCAGGCTCGGCGATCTCGGCAAATCTACGGTTGGCGCGCGCGAAGACGTCACGATCTTTCTTCAAATGCTGGGTGCATTGTTCATCGCCGTGATCGGCGTGCTGCGCCGGCCACGCTCGCTGCGGCTGACATCGCTTGTCTATCAGCTCTACCGGATCGGCTGGCAGGCCATTCCGATTGTCGTTCTCATTACCTTCCTGATCGGTGCCATCATCGCCCAGCAGGGGTTCTTTCATTTCCGCAGGTTCGGTGCGGAGTCCTACACTGTCGACATGGTCGGCATCCTGGTGCTGCGCGAGCTGGGTGTGCTGATCGTCGCCATCATGGTCGCCGGCCGGTCGGGGAGCGCGTACACGGCCGAGCTCGGCTCGATGAAGATGCGCGAGGAGATCGACGCGCTCTCGACCATGGGCCTCGATCCCGTCCATGTCCTGATATTGCCGCGAGTGGCAGCCCTCGTCATCGCGCTGCCGATCCTCGCGTTCATTGGGGCGGTTGCGGCGCTCTATGGCGGAGGACTGGTTGCGCAGTTCTACGGCGGGATGGCACCGGCGATCTACATCGCGCGGCTGCATGAGGCCATCTCCGTCACCCATTTCGAGGTCGGCATCCTGAAGGCGCCCTTCATGGCTCTGGTGATCGGGATCGTCGCCTGCAGCGAAGGATTGCGTGTGAAGGGCAGCGCGGAATCGCTCGGGCGGCAGACGACCACGTCGGTGGTGAAATCGATCTTCCTGGTGATCGTGCTCGACGGCTTATTCGCGATCTTCTTCGCTTCGATCGGAATGTGACGATGGACGAATCGCAAGAGGTATTCGCGATCCGCGTTCGCGACCTCGTGGTCGGCTTCGGCCGCCAGACCGTGCTCGACCATCTGTCGCTCGACGTCCGCCGAGGCGAGATCCTCGGGCTCGTCGGTGCCTCCGGCGGCGGCAAGTCGGTCTTGATGCGCACCATCATCGGCCTGATCCCGCGCCAGGGCGGGAGCATCGAAGTCATGGGACGGCCGATCGGTGGCCGCACCGAAGGCGCGGCCACGACGTGGGGCATTTTGTTCCAGCAAGGTGCGCTGTTCTCCTCGCTGACGGTACGTCAAAACGTGCAGTTTCCGCTCCGCGAAAATCTCGTGCTGTCGCAGGAGCTGATGGACGAGATCGCCATCGCCAAGCTCGAGATGGTCGGGTTGCG
Source organism: Bradyrhizobium sp. LA6.1 (assembly GCF_040547805.1). Classification (NCBI taxonomy): domain Bacteria; kingdom Pseudomonadati; phylum Pseudomonadota; class Alphaproteobacteria; order Hyphomicrobiales; family Nitrobacteraceae; genus Bradyrhizobium; species Bradyrhizobium sp. LA6.1. The sequence goes on from NZ_JBEPQK010000011.1 coordinate 210,329, forward strand.
AGCGCAGGACGCCGACAAATATCCGTCGGAGCTCTCGGGCGGCATGACCAAACGCGTGGCGCTAGCCCGCGCACTTGCACTCGATCCGCCGATCCTGTTCCTGGACGAGCCGACCTCCGGTCTCGACCCGATCGCCGCCGGCGATTTTGACGCGCTGATCGGGACGCTGCAGAAGACCCTCGGCCTCACCGTGTTCATGGTCACCCATGATCTTGCGAGCCTCACCACGGTCTGCGACCGCGTCGCCGCGCTCGCCGACGGCAAGATCGTGGCGATCGGCCCGATGCGCGAATTGCTGCAATCCGAGCATCCCTGGGTGCGCGCCTATTTCCACGGCAAGCGCTCTCAGATGCTGCAACACGAGATGAGATGAGACATGGAAACCCGCGCTCCCTACGTGCTGATCGGCAGCTTCGTGCTGGCCGCTATCCTCGCGGTGTTCGGCTTCGTCTATTGGCTGAACAACACAGGCGGCATCGGGCCGCGCGCAAACTATCATGTGCAATTCCAGGGGCCGGTGCCGGGCCTGCTGGTCGGTGCCGGTGTGCTGTTCAACGGCATCCGGGTCGGCGAGGTGACGCAGATCGGCCTCGCGCCGGATAATCCGCGCTTCGTCAATGCGACGATCTCGGTTGCCTCGACGACACCCGTGCGTACCGACACGAAGGTCGGGCTCGATTTCCAGGGGCTGACCGGCGTGCCGGTGGTGACGCTGGAGGGCGGCATGATCGTTGCCAAGGCCGGCGAGCCCGTGACCCTGATCGCCGAGGCCGGTGCAGGCCAGAGCATGACGCAGGCTGCGCGCGATGCGCTGCGACGGGTCGACACCGTGCTGGAGGACAATTCCGGTCCGCTGAAGGACACTATCGCGAACCTCAAGACATTCTCCGACGGGCTCGCGCGCAACACCGGCAAAATCGACGGTATTCTGGCAGGCCTCGAAAAGATGACCGGCGGCGGGACGCCGGCGCAGAAGATCACCTACGACCTGCGCACGCCGCAGAATCTTGGGCCGGCCGGCAAGACGCTTTCGGCGTCACTGGCGATTCCCGAGCCGACCGCGGTCGCGATGCTCCAGACCCAGCGGATGTTGTTTGCACCCAGCGGGGATAATCCGGGTTTTGCGGAATTCCTCTGGGCCGACAGCATTCCAAAACTGGTGCAGGCGCGGCTGATCGACAGCTTTGAGAATTACGACATCGCCCACGCGCCCTTGCGCACGAGCGATCTCGGGCAGGCGGACTACCAGCTCCTGATCGACATCAGGCGCTTCCGGATCGCCACGGAAGGCGAGGCTCGGGTCGAGATCGGACTGTCGGCACGCATCGTCGACAAGAACGGCAAAGTGGTGGCGTCGCGCCTCGTCGAGACCAGCGAGACGCTTGACAAGGTCGAGCCGGCCGCGGCGGTCGCAGCGTTCGACACAGCTTTCGCCCGCATTGCAAAGGAGCTGATCGGCTGGACGGTGCAGGCGGTCTAGCAACAGCACAAGACGGCCATGCCCGCCAAAATTGATCTGGGTCAATCGGCTTTGGCGCAGTGCAGTAAAATGCAGCCCGCGCGGTGGGCTCGGCCTGATGCGGGGCAGCCGGTGCTTGGAGCGGTAGATGAAGGCTTCCGTGGTGACGATTGAGCCGAACGGGCATTTCTGTCGCGATTGTGCGGTCCGCGACTTCGCGGTGTGCTCGTCGCTGGACCCGGCCGAGCTCAGGGAATTCGAGCATCTGGGGCGCCGCGTCCTCTTTGACGGGGGCGAGACCGTCTTCTCCGAGGAGGACAGCACGACCTCGTTCTACAATCTCCTCGACGGCGTCATGCGGCTCTACAAGCTGTTGCCCGACGGTCGGCGGCAGATCGTGGGATTCGCGTTACCAGGCGATTTCCTGGGGATGAATATTTCCGGCCGTCACAATTTTTCGGCCGATGCGATCGGTGGCGTCACAGTGTGCCAGTTCGCGAAGGCGCCCTTCGGCCGCTTCGTCGAGAGCCGGCCGCACCTCCTCAGGCGGATCAACGAGCTGGCGATTCGCGAGTTGAGCCAGGCGCGCGACCACATGGTCCTGCTCGGCCGCCGATCGGCGGACGAGAAAGTCGCGACGTTTCTGCTCGCCTGGCGCGAGCGGCTATTCTCGCTGAAGGGGGCGTCGGACACGGTTCAGCTGCCGATGAGTCGTCAGGACATTGCCGATTATCTCGGCCTGACCATCGAAACCGTCAGTCGCACCTTCACCAAGCTGGAGCGACATGGGGTGATCGAGATCGTTCATGGCGGCATCAGCCTGCTCGATCCGGCGAAGGTCGAGGCCTTGGCTGCGGCCTGATCCGGCGCTCGCCAATTTTGATCCCAATCAATGACGGCGGTCGTGCGCCGCCAATAATGCCCAAAATAACAGGGGAGGGCATCATGCCGACTGACGCACTGCTGGTGACGATCGCTGTCGTGGTCGTTTTTGTCACATTCGCCGGGGCCTTGGCATGGGCAGACCGGCAAACCAGCGCAGGTCGCCCCGATTCGGACGCCAAGCACTGACGGTCCCGAGATCACAATCGCGTTTTACCGTGCTTGCCGCGGAGGCTTCCACGGCCAGCTCGCGGCCGTTCGGCAGCGCCTCAACGCAATGGTGCGCGCGATAGCTGCAACTCTGCATCGACCGGGACACATTGGCTCATCCCCCGGATGCCGCCTTGGCGCCCGACCGCGGCATTTTCGCCGTATTTGGCTCAAACCGTGCACATGCTTTCCGGTTGAAAAGCCTGCTAACGTTGACTACGCAGGAACTCCAGTGCCTCGCAGTCTTAGGAGCCGAGCGGCGTGCCTCAGGACAAGACCGGCGACCCCCGACAAGCGGCGGGCAACAAATTATCGGTCCTGCGCAAGCACCCGATCTTCGCGGATCTGGAGCCAGATGCGCTCGATCAGCTCTGCCGCTATGCCAAGCACACCACGGTGAAGCGCGGTGCGACGATCGCCGCCAAGGGCGATCCCGGCAACAACCTGTTCGCGGTGATCACGGGAACAGTGAAGATTTCCTCTTCGTCGCCGGATGGAAGGAACGCTATTCTCAATCTGATCGGTCCGGGAGAAATCTTTGGCGAGATCGCGGTTCTCGATGGCGCGCCGCGCTCGGCCGACGCGACTGCCAACACCAATTGCGAACTCTACATCATCGACCGCCGCGACTTCCTGCCATTCGTGAAGAGCCAGCCGGCGCTAGCGATGAAGTTCATCGAGCTGCTCTGCGCGCGCCTGCGCTGGACCAGCCAGCAGGTCGAGCAGGTGATCCTGCAAAATCTGCCGGGCCGGCTTGCGAGCGCGCTGCTCGGTCTCACCGAAGAGCGCAAGTTCGACTCCGGCAGCGGCACGCTCGCCATCACGCAGCAGGAGATCAGCGAGATGGTGGGGATGACGCGCGAGAGCATCAACAAGCAATTGCGCGCCTGGGCCGGCCGCAACTGGGTCCGTCTCGAGCACGGCGCCATCGTCGTGCTGGATACCGATGCGTTGCGCGACCTCGCCGCGAGCGGCCTGGACGGCGAGTGAGGCCTCAGACCTGATTGTCGACGATGGCGACCGCTCGGGTCCACCCTGCGGACGCTCGCTCGATCTTCACCGGGAAGCATGAGACCGTGAATCCAGTCGACGGCAGCTTGTCGAGATTGTGCAGCTTCTCGAGATGGCAATAGCCGATGTGTCGTCCCGCCTTGTGACCTTCCCAGATCAGGCCGGCATCTTTTGTTTCGGCATATTTCTTCGCGGTGTAGACGAACGGCGCGTCCCAGCTCCAGCCGTCGGTGCCGGTCAGCCGCACACCGCGTTCAAGCAGGTACATGGTGGCCTCATAGCCCATGCCGCAGCCGGAGTTGACGTAATCGGCCTGGCCGAATTTGGCGCCGGCGCTGGTGTTGACGACCACGATCTCCAGCGGCGACAGCGTGTGCCCGATCCGTTTCAGCTCCTTCTCGACGTCGTCGGCAGTCACCACGTACCCATCGGCCAGGTGGCGGAAGTCGAGCTTCACGCCGGGCTGCAGGCACCATTCGAGCGGCACCTCGTCGATCGTCCATGACCGCTCGCCGCGATTCATGGTCGGGTGGAAGTGCCAGGGCGCGTCGAGATGCGTGCCGTTGTGGGTGGACAGCGAGACCTGCTCGACCGCCCAGCCCTGGCCATCCGGCAAATCCTCCGCCTTGAGGCCGTCGAAGAACTGCAGCATGCGGGGCAGGCCCTGCTGGTGATCAATATACTGGATCGTCGGGTGATTGCCCGGCGGATCGGCCGTCACGTCGTTTCTGAGCGGCACGGAAATATCGATCAGCTTCCGCGGCATGGGCATTTCCCTCGCGATGTTCCGTTTCGGCGCATCTTGGGCGGGCTCTACCTCTGGCGTCAAGTAACGCCCCGGTGCAGGCGATTTCGGAAAAACGGGGCATTCGTCGATCGCGCCCTCGAAGTGATGCATGATCGATCGATGCAACTCCAGCATTGATCGATGCCGGATTTGGCTTGGACTCAGAATGCCGCCCGCCCTAGGGACGACGTTGGCGACATCGCGCTGATCAGCGCGCATCGCAAGGATGGGGCGACCGTCACGTCTGCACCTCCAAGCCGCAACCAATAGCGGTCGATTCTAAAACCAGAGGAACGTCCATGGATATGACGAGCATCGTCACCTCGCGTCCGGCATTGGCCGACGGCGAGGCGGGATTAAAGGGAAGCCGGCACCTGCCGCGCAAGTCCCCGCCGGAGAGGGCGCGATGAAGCTCGCACCTTTCCTCGCCGTGATCGTTCACCAGTCAAATCCGCTCGACTCCGCCGCGCAATCCTACCAAGGTGGTGCGTTTGCAACGCTTGACTTTACACCCGAAGTGGAGCGACCCAAGGCGGCCTGCAGCATCGGCCCGACAACGACATAATTAACTCAGGAGGAAGCCCCAGATGAAGACACTCACCGGCATCATCGCAGCCGCCGTACTGGCGGTCTCAGCGCCGCTGGCGACCGCACGCGATTTCCGCTCGGCCGACATCCACCCCGCCGATTATCCGACCGTCGAAGCCGTCAAGTTCATGGGCAAGCAGCTCGCAGCCGCGAGCGGCGGCAAGCTCGGTGTGAAGGTGTTTCCCAACGGAGCCCTGGGCTCGGAGAAGGACACCATCGAGCAGCTGAAGATCGGCGCGCTCGACATGATGCGGATCAACGCATCGCCGCTGAACAACTTCGTGCCCGAGACCATCGCGTTGTGCCTGCCCTTCGTGTTCCGGGACACGCAGCACATGCGCACGGTTCTCGATGGTCCGATCGGCGACGAAATCCTGGCGTCCATGGCGCCCGCGGGCCTGATCGGCCTTGCCTATTACGACAGCGGCGCCCGGTCCATTTACACCGTCAAGGCGCCGGTCAAATCGCTCGCCGACCTCAAGGGCCTGAAGATCCGCGTCCAGCAGTCCGACCTCTGGGTCGGCATGATCCAGAGCCTCGGCGCCAACCCGACACCGATGCCGTATGGCGAGGTCTATACCGCGCTCAAGACCGGCCTCGTGGACGCCGCCGAGAACAACTGGCCGTCCTACGAATCCTCGCGTCACTTCGAGGCCGCCAAGTTCTACAACGTCACCGAGCACTCGCTCGCGCCGGAAGTTCTCGTGATGTCCAAGACGGTCTGGGACACGTTGAGCAAGGAGGATCAGGCGATGGTCCGCAAGGCGGCCAAGGAATCGGTGCCCGTCATGCGCAAGCTCTGGGACGAGCGTGAGCAGGCCTCCCGCAAGACCGTCGAGGCGGCCGGCGTGCAGGTCGTAACGATCGCCAACAAAGCGGAATTCGTCGATGCGATGAAGCCGGTGTACGACAAGTTCGCCGGCGACGAGAAGCTGAAGGGCCTCGTCAAGCGGATCCAGGACACGAAGTAGGGCCACAGCGTCGGGTCCGGCGTCGCCGCGAGGCGGCGCCGGACCCCCGCAAGGAGACGCCGATGACAGACCCACATGTCGCAAGCCACGAGCAGGAGGTAACCGGCCGACCGTCGACCGGCTTGCTGTCGCGGATCAATGCCGTCGTTGCTCGCCTCGGCATGTATCTGTCCGTGACCGGCCTGCTCGTCATCGTCACCATCGTGTTCTACCAGGTGTTCGGACGTTACGTGCTCAATTCCAGCCCGACCTGGACGGAGAACCTTGCGCTGGTCCTGATCCTGTATGTCACGCTGATCGGCGCCGCCGTTGGCGTTCGCGACGCCGGACACATCGGCATGGACAGTTTGCTGGTGATGCTTCCGGATCATCTGCGAGAGAAGATCGAGCTCGTGATCCACGTTCTGGTCGCGCTGTTCGGCATTGCGATGGCCTATAACGGCTGGATCCTCGGAGCGTCGGTCGGAACCGTGAAGATCCCCAATCTCGGGCTCCCCGAGGTCATCCGCTACGTCCCGCTGATCGCCTCCGGCGTCCTGATCGTCTCCTTTTCAATCGAGCACATCATTGCGCTCCTACGCGGCGAAGAGGTCGTCCCCTCATGGAACTGATCATTCTCGGCGCAACCTTCTTCGGCTTCCTGATCCTCGGCGTACCCGTTGCCTTCGCGATCGGTCTCTCCGCGATCTGCACCATCCTCTACGAAGGCCTGCCGGTCGCAGTCATCTTCCAGCAGATGATGTCGGGGATGAACATCTTCTCCTTCCTCGCCATTCCGTTCTTCGTCTTCAGCGGTGAGCTCATGCTGCATGGCGGCGTCGCCGACAAGATCGTGCAGCTCGCCAAGAATCTCGTTGGGCACATCCGCGGCGGGCTCGGCATGTCGAACGTGGTCGCCTGCACGCTGTTCGGCGGCGTCTCCGGCTCGCCCGTGGCCGACGTGTCGGCGATGGGCGCGGTGATGATCCCGATGATGAAAAAGGAAGGGTTCGACACCGACTACGCCGTCAACGTCACCACCCACGCTTCGCTGGTCGGAGCGCTGATGCCGACCAGCCACAACATGATCATCTATGCGCTCGCTGCCGGCGGCAAGGTCTCGATCGGCGCGCTGATCGCCGCCGGACTTCTGCCGGCGATCGTGCTGATGGTGTGCATGCTGGTCGCCGCCTACGCGGTCGCGGTGAAGCGCGGCTATCCGGCCGGCAAGTTCCCGGGCTGGGCCGAGGTTTTCCGCTCGTTCGCAGCCGCGCTGCCCGGACTTCTGATCGTCGGCATCATCCTGGCGGGCATCCTGTCCGGTGTCTTCACCGCAACTGAGTCCGCTGCCGTCGCGGTCACCTACACGATCCTGCTGACCTTCTTCATCTACCGCACCATGACCCTGCCGAACTTCCTGCGGGCTGCCGCCAAGGCCGTGAAGACGACGGGCGTGGTGCTGCTGCTGATCGGCGTCTCCACCATGTTCCAGTATCTGATGGGGCTCTACGAGGTCGCCGACTTCGCCGGTGACTTGATGAGCAGGGTGTCCTCGCAGCCCTGGGTCATCTTCCTGCTCATCAACGTCATCCTGTTCGTGCTCGGCACGTTCATGGACATGGCGGCGACCATCCTGATCTGCACCCCGATCTTCCTGCCGATCGCGATGAAGGCGGGCATGGATCCGGTGCAGTTCGGCATGCTGATGCTGATCAACTGCGCGCTGGGGCTGAACACCCCGCCGGTCGGAACGACGCAATTCGTGGGCTGCGCCATCGGCGGCATCTCGGTGGGTGCGGTGATGCGCACCATCCTGCCGTTCTATGCTGCCCTGATCGCAGCTCTGATGTTCGTGACCTACGTCCCCGCGTTCTCGCTGTGGCTGCCCCGCCTGCTGATGGGCTACAAGGGATAGCAGCAACAGGGAGAATCCGTTCGTGACTGACTATCGCAAGCTCTTCGATCTCACCGGCAAGACCGCCGTGGTGCTCGGCGCCGCCTCGGGCATCGGCAAATCGTCGGCCGAGGCGCTGGCCGGGCTCGGCGCCCGCGTCGTTTGCGCAGATCGTGCGCTTGACGCCGCCGAGGCGACGGCAGCCGGAATTCGCGACAAGGGCGGCTGGGCGGAAGCAGCTAGCTGCGACGCCGCGAGTGCTGCGGACGTCAATGCGCTCGCCAAGATCGTCATGCAGAAATTCTCGCGGCTCGACATCGCCGTGACGACGCCCGGGCTCAACATCCGCAAGACCATCCTCGACTACACCGAGGAGGATCTCGACCGCGTCCTCAACCTCAACATCAAGGGCACCGTCTGGTTCTTCCAGGCCTTCGGCCGCATCATGGTCGAGCAGAAGGGCGGCAGCATCATCGCCTGCTCCTCGGTGCGCGCGGTGACCATCGAGCCCGGTCTTGGCGTCTATGGCTCGACCAAGGCGGCGATCGGCCTGCTGGTGAAGGGTTTTGCTTCAGAGGTCGGCCACGCCGGCGTCCGCGTCAACGCGATCGCGCCGAGCATTGCGGAGACCGCGCTGACCGGCCCGTTCAAGCAGCGGCCCGATATCTACAATCTCTATGCCGGCCATACCGTGTTCAACCGCTGGAGCAGCGCCGACGAGGTCGCGACGGCGGTCGCCTATCTTGCTTCTGATGCCGCGAGCTATGTCAGCGGCAGCACGCTGTTCGTCGACGGCGGCTGGACCGCCGTCGATGGGCCGCCGACCGGTCTCACCCAGTTGCACAAATAAGGCGGCCGTCGGCACCTAGCCGGTAAAGCCCATGCTCCGGCGCAGCTCCTTCCGGTCTGCGCCGGTCAATAGAGCGATAAGCGCGGCCGCTTCTGTCGGATGTGCGGCCCGCGCCGTCACGCCAGCCGTGTACATCGTCACGAGCTCGCAGCCCGGCGGCAGCGATCCTGACAGCGCGATGCCGTCGGTCGCGATGATCTCGGTCGCCTGGGTGCATCCGATCGGCTGAGTTGCGGTGGAATCAGCAAGCTCCCGCATCGCGGTCGCTCCGTTAGGAAAGATCTTGAGACGCGATGCGACCTCATAGGCGATCCCAAGTTGATCCAGCACTTTGGCGACATGCTGTCCCGCGGTCGAGGCTTTGGTGTCCGGAACGTAGATGGCATCCGCGGATCGCAGCACCTCGCGGAGATCGGCCTCAGTCTTCACCGTGACTTTCGGATCGCGGTTACGGACCGCCAGCGCGGTCTCGACCCGGCCGATATCTGCGATCGAGGAGGGGACGACGAGCCTCTCCGCGGCGAGCTTCGCAAGGAGGGCCTGCGTCAGGATCACGAGATCGGCCGGCGTCCCCGCGCGCAGCTTGTCGGCCATGATGCCGACCGCGCCGAACTCGCCGTCGATGCTGAGGCCGGTCTGCGTCTTGAAGGGCTCGCCGAGGCCGCGCACCAGGCCTTGCGCCGCGCCGCCGCTCAAAATGGTCACTGTCGTCACGATGCAAGCTCCATGGCTGCGATGATCCTATCGCGCGTGATCGGCAGGTCGCGCACGCGCACGCCGAGGCAGTCGTAGACCGCATTGGCGATCGCCGCCGTCACGGGGCCGTGCGCGGCTTCGCCGGCGCCCACCGGCTCGATCTCCGGCCGCTGGATGATTTCGACATCCACCGCCGGCACCTCTCTGAAGGTCAGGATCGGATAGTCCGTCCAAGATGTCGACGTGATGTGCGTGCAATCGAAGCGCACGCGCTCCTTCAGGACCCAGCTCGTGGCCTGGATCGCACCGCCCTCGATCTGGTTGATGACGCCGTCCGGATTGATGGCTTCGCCGACGTCGACCGCAAGCGTCAACCGCCTGACACGGATGTCGTCGTTGCCTTCGATCTCCGCGATCGCGGCGCAATAGGCGCCTGTGTTCTTGTAGCGGGCGAAGCCGACGCCATAGCCGATGCCAGACTGTTTTTGCGGTTTCCACTGCGCGCGCCGTGCCGCGGCGCGGATGACGTCGCTGGCGCGCTCGTCGCGGAGATGACGCAGGCGAAACGCGATCGGGTCCTCGCCGCGCAGGACCGCGATCTCGTCGAGTACGGATTCGATCGCGAACACATTGCCTTGCCCGCCCAGGGTCCGCAGTGCCGACGTGCGCACCGGCATCGTCAGCACCCGGTGGCTCGTGATGGTCCAGGCCGGGAGGTCGTAGAGTGGAACGGAGTTGCGGTCGCCGCCCCCGCCATTGGCGGCCGGTGGATTCGTCGAGATCATGCGCGGGTAGGGGTTCGCGATCTCGGTCGCCGCAAGCAGCGCCGGCTGCGCCGCGCGTCCCGGGCGCGCGGCATGGCCGTTGCTCCAGATTGCATGGCGCCAGCCGACGATCTCGCTGTCCGCATCGAGGTCGGCCTCGATCTCGATGGCCATCGCTGCGCCGAACGGCGCATGAGACATCTCGTCATGGCGCGACCACTGCACCCGCACCGGGCGGCCGCCGGCGGCTTTCGCCAGCAACACGGCATCGAGCGCGACGTCGTCGGCCGCATTGTGCCCGTAGCAGCCGGCCCCCTCCATATGCTCGACGACGATGTTCTCGGCCGGCAGCTCGAGCACGATCGCAAGATCGGCGCGCAGCAGATAGACGCCCTGGCTGTGGGTCCAGACATGGACACGCTCGCCGTCCCATTGCGCCATGGCGCAGGACGGCGCGATCGAGGCGTGTGCGATGTAGGGACGGGTGTATTGCAGGCGGAGGGTGCGCGCAGCTTTCTTCGTCGTTGACGCTGCTCTGGTGTCGATGACGGTGGTTTCGACCGGCTGGCTCTTCAGAAAGCCTGCAAGATCGTCTTCGTTGGGCAACAGCTCGCCGGCCGACCAGGCTGCGCCCTTGCGCAAGGCTTTCAGTGCGGCTTCCGCCGCAGCCTCGGTATCGGCAACCACGCCGGCAAAGCCGCCGTCGCGGACGATCGCGACGAGACCGGGAACGGCGCGCGCCGCCGTCTCGTCGAGCGCGATCAGTCTGGCACCCGAGATGTCAGGCCGCAGCACGCGGCCGTGTGCCAGGTCCGGCAGTGCGCGATCGTGAATGAAGCGCGGTCGCGCGAACACCTTGTCGGGAATGTCGACCCGCTGGACCGAATGTCCGGCGACACCGCGTGTGGCAGCGGGCTTCGCCACGACACCCGCGGTGGCGTCGCGGTCGAGCGAGACGTCGCCAGCCAGCTCCCAATAGCTGGTCCTGACATTGCCGGGACCCGAGATCGTGCCGTCATCGATATCGAGCAGCGCCGCATCGACGCCGAGACGCTCCGATGCAGCTGCGAGGAAGCGCTGGCGGACCTCGGCGCAGACGTGTCGCAGCGCGCGGCCGGACTGCTGGACCGAAAGGCTGCCCGAGGTGACGCCCTCGTTCGGGCTGGTCGCCGTCGAGGCGCGGATCAGCTCGATCCTGCCGATATCGACGTCGAGCTCGTCCGCGGCGATCTGCGCCAGCGCCGTGACGATGCCCTGGCCGATCTCGACCTTGCCGGGCGAAATTGCGACACCGCCTTCGCCGCTGAACCGCACCCAGGACGACAGCTTTGGATTGGCCGCGAGGCTAACCGGCAGTTTCGGGACGGGGGACGGCATACTCATGACGTCGCTGTCTCCGCTGCCGCGCGCAGCACGGCGCGGACCATGCGATTATGCGATCCGCAGCGGCAAAGATTGCGATCGAGCGCGGCTCTGACCTCGGTCTCCGTCGGCGAGGGATTGCGCTTCAGCAGCGCCGCCGCGCTGATCAGGATCCCCGAGACGCAATAGCCGCATTGCATCGCCTGCTCGGAGACGAAGGCGCGTTGCAGCGGATGCGGCTGCTCGGCCGTGCCGAGGCCCTCCACCGTGACGACGTTCTTGTCCGCCACTGACCACATCGGCATGTCGCAGGAGGCCATCGCGCGGTCGCCGACCATGACGTAACAGGCCCCGCACTCACCGGCTCCGCAGCCGAAATGCGCGCCCGTGACGCCGAGCCGGCCGCGCAGCACATCGAGCAGCGTCTGGTCGGGATCGGCCTCCACGGTCATCGCCGCGCCGTTGAGCTGAAATTGAATGGTCGGCATGATCGCTCTACGGCCTCAGGACTTGTCGAACTTCTTGACGACATCGGCCCATTTCTCGATATCGCCGCGAAGGAATTTGTCGAATTCCTCCGGTGTCATGGACATGGGTACGGCACCCTGCTCGGTCCAGAGCTTTACGATGTCCGGTCGCTTCACCATTGCGTTCACGGCGGCATTGAGCTTGTCGATGACGGGCTTCGGCGTGCCGGCCGGGGCCATCAGGCCAAGCCAGATCGTCGCCTCATAGCCTGCGACGCCGGCTTCGCCCGCGGTCGGCACGTTCGGCAGCACGGCCGAGCGCTCCTTGCCGGTGGTCGCGAGCGCGCGGACCTGGTTCTCGTCGATATTCGGCGCCATCGCCGGCACGGCGTCGATCATCATCTGCACCTGTCCACCGATCACGCCGCTGCGCGCCTCGCCGCTGTTGCGATAGGGCACGTGGACCACATCGATGCCGGCCATGGCTTTGAACAGCTCGCCGGCCATGTGATAGGGCGTGCCCTGGCCGGAGGAGGCGTAGTTCAGCTTGCCCGGCTGCGATTTGGCGAGCGCGATGAACTCCTGAAGAGTCTTCGCCGGAACCTGCGGGTTCACCACGATGACGAGGTCGGAGTAGTTCACCGGCGCGATCGGCGCGAGGTCGCGCATCAGCTCGTATTTGCGCTTGTCCGGCGTCAGGAGCGATTCATTCGCGGTCTGGGTGTTGGACATCATCAAAAGCGTGTAGCCGTCGGCCGGCGACTTTGCCGCTTCGACCGTGCCGATGACGCCGCCCGCGCCGGTGCGGTTCTCGACCACGAAGGGCTGGCCAAAGCTCTCCTGGAGTACGTTGCCGATCAGCCGAGCCGCGACGTCCGCCGGCCCGCCGGCGCCAAAGGGCACCACGATCCGGACGGCGTGGGTCGGGTAATCCTGTGCGAATGAGGGGGATGCCGAGAGTGCGGCGAACAGGCTTACGGCCGGCGCCAGCATAAAACGTCGGGCCATTATGCCCACCTCCCTGATGTCTTTCTTGTTGGCTGGCACTGTAGCGGCAGGGAACGTGGACTGTCGACGCCTCACAAAGCTGGTCGAACAGGGAATATCGGGCGGTTTTCGGTGTGATCCCGCAGCATTTCGCAGGCGCGGCAGGAACCGCGGGCGCGCGCGATTTGAGCAAATCGCATGGGCATTGCCGGATAAATGCCCTCGGCTGCCCGTTATTTTGGTGTTACGAATTTGGACATGAACCAGCACGCCAAGATCGAAATCCGCCATTCGACCTGTCCGCATGACTGCCCCTCGGCCTGCGCGCTCGATATCGAGGTGATCGAAGGCCGCAGCATTGGCCGCGTCCGAGGTTCGAAAAAGCAGACCTACACGGCTGGCGTCGTCTGCGCCAAGGTCGCCCGTTACGCCGAGCGCATCCATCACCCCGAGCGGCTGATGTATCCGATGCGCCGCACCGGGCCGAAGGGCTCCGGGCAGTTCGCACGGATCTCCTGGGACGAGGCGCTGGACGAGATCGCGGATCGCTTCAACCAGGCCGAGCGCGAGTACGGCGCGGAATCGATCTGGCCTTATTACTACGCCGGCACGATGGGGCTGGTGATGCGCGACGGCCTCAATCGCCTCACGCATGTGAAGAAATACTCGCGCTTCTATCAGACCATCTGCGCCAATGTCGGGCGCATCGGGTTCGCGATCGGCACCGGCAAGATTGCCGGCGTGGATCCGCGCGAGATGGCGCTCTCCGATCTCGTCGTGATCTGGGGCACCAACCCGGTCAACACGCAGGTCAACGTGATGACGCATGCTGCCCGTGCTCGCAAGGAGCGCGGCGCCAAGATTGCCGCTGTCGACATCTACGACAACGAGACCATGAAGCAGGCTGACATCAAGATCATCCTGCGGCCCGGCACCGATGGCGCCTTCGCGTGCGGCGTGATGCATGTCCTGTTCCGCGATGGCTACGCCGACCGCGCCTATATGGACAAGTACACGGACTGCCCCGATGAGCTCGAGGCGCATCTGAAGACGCGCACGCCGGAGTGGGCGTCCGCGATCTGCGGCGTGCCGGTGTCCGAGATCGAGGCCTTCGCGAAACTGGTCGGCGAGACCAAGCGGACCTTCTTCCGGCTCGGCTACGGCTTCACCCGCTCGCGCAACGGCGCCACGCAAATGCATGCGGCGCTCTGCGTTCCCGCGGTGACCGGCGCCTGGCAGTATGAAGGCGGTGGCGCCTTCTTCAACAATTACGCGCTGTGGCATTTCAATGAATCCCTCATCGAGGGCCACGACGCGATCGATAAGACCACGCGGGCGCTCGACCAGTCGCAGGTCGGTCGCATTCTTACCGGCGACGCCGAAGCCTTGCTCGGCAAGGGGCCGATCAAGGCGATGCTGATCCAGAACACCAATCCGATGACGGTGGCACCGGAGCAGGCGCTGGTGCGTCAGGGGTTTGCGCGCGAGGATCTGTTCGTGGCGGTGCACGAGCAGTTTATGACCGAGACGGCCGAGATGGCCGACATCGTGCTGCCGGCGACCATGTTCATGGAGCATGACGATCTCTATTACGGCGGCGGCCACCAGCACATCTCGGTCGGGCCGAAGCTGATCGACCCGCGCGGCGAATGCCGCTCCAACCATCAGGTCATGCAGGCGCTGGCGCCGCGGCTTGGCGCGAAGCATCCGGGCTTCGAGATGACGCCGCGCGAATTGATCGACGCGACGCTGAAGCTCAGCAACCACGGCGATATCGCTGGTCTCGAAGCCGACATCTGGCGCGACCTGCAACCGGACTTCAGGACCTCGCATTATCTCGACGGCTTTGCCCATGCCGACAAGAAATTCCATTTCAAGGCCGATTGGGCGCATCCGCCGTTCGGCCAGACGATGGGCGATTTCGACAAGATGCCGTCGCTGCCGGACCATTGGGCGGTGATCGAGCATACCGATCAAGCCCACCCGTTCCGGCTCGCGACCAGTCCATCGCGCAGCTTCCTCAACACCACCTTCAACGAGACGCCGTCCTCGCAGGCGCGCGAAGGCAGAGCGAGCGTGATGATCCATCCGCTGGATGCGGCCGCGCTCGACATCGCCGACGGCGACGCCGTGACGCTCGGCAACACCCGCGGCGAAACCACGCTGCTCGCAACGCTGTTCGACGGCGTGCGGCGCGGCGTGCTGATCGCGGAATCCGTTCACCCGAACAAGAATCATATCGGCGGCCGCGGCATCAACGTGCTGACTGGAGCCGATACGATCGCGCCGATCGGGGGAGCTGCATTCCACGACAACAAGGTCTGGATCAGGAAAACGGTCTCGGCCTGAGCGCACGCTTCGCTCGCCCGCCAATTTGTGTCGAGGCGCTAAAGCAAGGCCTCGCTACAGATTGCCCTTGCGCCTGCCGCCCGAGCTGCCGCAAATGGCTGCAAACGGGAGCAAGGAAGCGAGCGTACCATGACCGACACCACAGCAATCATCACCGAAAAGCGTGGGCAGGCGTTCTGGATCACCATCAACCGGCCGGAGAAGCGCAACGCGCTGAACGGCGAGGTCATCGCCGGCATCACCAAAGGCTATCGCGACGCGCATGACGACAAGGACGTCCGCGTCATCGTGCTGACGGGGGCAGGCGACAAGGCGTTCTGCGCCGGCGCCGACTTGCAGAATTCCGGCGCGGCGTTCGCGATGGATCATTCCAAGCCGAATGTCGACTATGCCGATCTGCTGCGGTTGTCGCAGAACGCGACGAAGCCGGCGATTGCGCGGGTCGGTGGCGTCTGCATGGCCGGCGGCATGGGCCTGTTGTGCATGACCGACATGGCGATTGCGGCCGATCACGTCATCTTCGGCCTGCCGGAGGTGAAGGTCGGCGTATTCCCGATGCAGGTGCTGAGCCTGTTGCAGAGCATCGCGCCGCCGCGACTCGTCAACGAATGGGCTCTCACCGGCGAGCCGTTCGACGCGAGAGCGGCGCAAGCTGCGGGCCTGCTCAACTACGTGGTGCCCACAGCTGAGTTGGATGCCAAGGTCGACTGGCTGATCGGCCGCATCGTTGACAAATCTCCGACCGCGATCCGTCGCGGCAAGTATGCCATGCGCGCCATCGCCTCGATGTCGTTCGACGAGAGCATCGCCTACACCGAAAGCCAGATCGCGCTGCTCGCAATGACCGAGGACGCGAAGGAAGGCCTGAAGGCGTTCGGCGAGAAGAGGAAGCCGGTCTGGACGGGAAAATAGGCGATCATTTCATTTACATTCGTTAGATGCCGCGGTCGCCCGATACACCTTCATTCCAAGGGATGATTGGCATTTAGTCGAACAAAGAGCGATCTTGCCCGCTCCTCGCGACGTTTCTTGGTGGCTCTGATCAATTGCTTTCCGGTGCGCTTGGCGTAGGTTGGCAGTTGGCGGCTCGATCTATGACGGCCAGCGGCGCGCAACTCTGCATCCGTGAGATCGCTGTCGGCGCCTTCGGTGAATCCTCCGTGCCGGAAGGAAGTAAAGGAAAGTTCCTGACGAAGGCCAGCCTCCGCGATTATCTTCTTTACCACGCTGCGCAGATAGCGCAGGTCTTTGCGTGGGGTAATCCATGGAAGCGGGGTTTCTGACCGGCGATGGGCATGGTCGCGTCGGAATACCAGGCCCGAGAGCGAGGTCTTTTTAATCTCGTCGAGCTCTTCCATAAGTTCGGGAAAGAGAGGGGCGTCCGTTTCGTCTAGCAGCGGCCACCAGGCTTCCTCTCCATTCTTTGGATGCACGATCCTGACGCTATTTGGTCGCTCGCTTGGGCGATAGTGCGAAATGTCGAAGGCGCCGAAGACGTGCTGCTCCCGCTGTAACCACTCCCATGCCAACAAAGCAGCAGTTCCGATCGAGCGGTAGTCAAGCTTTGTCGCGGCGGCTCTGAAAGCGACAAGTTCATCCCACGTTGCGGTCGGCGTGGGCCGTATTGGCCGTCCGGGTGCACTTGATTTTAGTCCCATCCGTGAAAATGGATTGCTCGCCGGTACCATCTTTTCCTGGGCGCGCTGGCCAACGAACCAGGCGCGCCGGCAGCTCGCCATGGCCACATTTGCATAACGTCGACGTTCGCGGACGATTACCTCTCCATTGCTACCTACTTTTGTTACTACTAGCAGCTTTCCATAGACTGCGTCGACGAAGGCCTTTGTGAAATCGGACAATTGCTTCGACCCAACACGACTTCCATCTTTCAACTCGTGATTGGCGAAGAGTGCGAGGCTTTTCCTGTACTGACGCTGAGTGTTGCTGTCGATTTCGTCCCACTTCTGGTGAGCCTGGAAGATGCTGACTAGCCAATCGAACGTGCCCGGTTCGGGAGAGGCGGCGATCATGTCACTTAAGCCCCGCGAGCGCCAACTTTCGAACGCGGGCAAGAGAACTTTATCCACCCGCTCGACGGCACTGGCGTAATCGCTTCCTAACGCTTCAGGGCCTAAACCGCAGCCCTGTCGACGAGCCCAGGTTGGCGGCTCGAAATAATAGGCTATCCTATTGTTCGCTAGTATTTTTCGTCGACAATATCGAGGAAGTGTTGGTGCTGTATCAAATGACATCATACGAGGCATAATAGGTCCTCCGCTTCTCGAAGATGTCTTGTCCCGATCGGCGCTGCAAACTGGTCCATGATCGCCTTCGACCAAACTGGCTGCCGCAGCCGTCCTGTTCCGCGCCAGCTGACGGGTGGCGGTGCATGCCCTCGACCGATTGCGCGCGCGAGCTCGCCTGTGTTTCCAAAGTCCAGATAGGCTGCGGCCATGTCTGCTCTCATCATCGCGGGCCAGGTTCCAGCGGGTGGATAGCGGGCAGGCAGCGGAGAGCGGGGTGAAAGTGGGAGGTCTGATCTCACTGCTGGGTGCCGCTTGGTGCAATAAGAGCCGATCTCAGAAGAACTACGTCCGATTTGGAAGATCTAGATTTCGTCCGTGGAGTGAGAGTGGACGCCGATCACACAGGGACTTCTACAGTGGGAGATGTTGTCTCTCTAGTGCGCGGCGCGGCCTAGCGGTGATAGGCCAGATTAGCGCGCGAAAAGGAGGGCTTGGAGCGCAGGCTCGAGGAAAGGCAATTTTGATCGATGAAATCCAAAAGGTGGAAATAGTTAAAAGTCTCGGCGCACGGTTGTCGGTTGGGCCCGCTAGCAGGCAGTCAACTGCTTTGGATGCATCATCAATGGCCCATCCGACAGATTCGCTGGCGGCCGTGCATTGAGGTATCGGATCGATTTCGAGTGTTGGAATTGGGAATGCGCACTGCGACGGACCGGCTTTGATTGATACAGGACTTACCGCGTGCTCGGCCGACCTCGGTTCGACCGCGGGCCTGCGGAAAGTGCGGCAGTTATGAGGATCCGTGGTGGCGCGGACAACCTGATGCCACGTCAACACATGGGTACCTGATATGAAGAAAGTTGATATGGCGAAGCTGCTGAGCAGCTGCTGGCGGCGACCGATTGGCTGCCTACGTTCTTGAGGGCAGCGAAGCCGCAAGAGCGGACAGACACATCAACCAGCGTGAGTGACGGCTTCTCGCAAGCAGCCGAGTAACATTTTGGATTGGGACCGCGAGTGCCGCCCGGCTCATTCCAAAATTTCGGCGGCGCGCCTGATCGGCGCGCGGCCATTTTCGATAGATGTAAAGCGGCGGCTGCTCGGAGAGCCTCCGACTTGGATGAGGGGGTATGATCCTGGTATCCGTCGCCTTGCGTCATCCAGAACTGTGCAGTGTCGCTCGACCTTTTTCCGCGATGATGTGGATGAGGTCGGACGACTTAATTATGGAGTGACGACGGTGTCGAGATTGCTATCGAGCCGTGACCCCCGACGTGTCTTTGATCCAGCAGCAGTGAATGTTTTTGGGAGCGCCAATGTTCGCGCCGGGTACGTCTTTCCCGCCGTTGATACGCAATCGTCAGCAAGTGTTCGACTGATCCCGCGGTGTCCTTGTGCAGCACCAGCACCGGCCGTCATGTTGTTTCCGACAGATCGTTCAAGGGCGCGGCCAACGCAACCTCGAATGGGCTGATCAGGCCCGAGGACCGGCAAGAGCCTCGATCGCCTTCCCGCAACGGCTGCGCCTGCTTTTTTCCCTGCCGCGAAGAGGCGGCATTCCTCGCGGAAGACAAAAAAGCAGGCTTATCGCCGTCCTCCGCTGTGCTGCGGGCCTGACGGCTGCGGGCCGATCGCTCCCCGGGCCAAAGATCGCCATCGAGGCCGCGATGGACGCGGCCCGAACAACCAACGGAGACTACCATGGCTATCATCGGCACCTTCACCGCTGCGGACAACGGCTACATCGGCTCGATCAAGACGCTGACACTGAACATCAAGGCCAGGTTCGCCGCCTTCGAGAAGGACAACGACAAGGCGCCCGACTACCGCATCTTTGCCGGCGTGACCGAGTTCGGCGCGGCCTGGAAGAAGACCGCCCGCGACAGCGATCGCGAATACCTCTCGGTCAAGCTGGACGATCCGAGCTTTCCGGCGCCGATCTACGCCTCGCTGGTGAAAGTCGAAGGCGGGGAGGGCTTCATCCTGATCTGGTCTCGCCACAACGGCGACTGATCCCCCCGGAGATCCTCGGCCCCGCCTCCTCCGGAGGCGGGGCTTTTTTTGCGTTTCTTTTGCCGCTATGCAGGGAAGCAGGGGAGAGCATTTCTCTTCAAGAGAATTGCTAAGGGCTCGGCCCTCGCGCGGGCAAGGGTGAAGCACGCTGACGCGTGCCGACAGGACCGGTATCCCCGGACTTCCGCGCCATGATCTCTTGACGACCAAGGTCGTCAGGGCGCGTGCAGACGCGCGCTCGATTAGCGCGCCCCTTTTGGGCGGGTGATCCCCCTCCGGTCCTGCCGCCCTGGCCCTTGCTACCCCAGGTCTCGCCGACGGGCAGGGTTGCAGCGCAGCGCTGCGCTTCAACCTCGGCCCAAAGGAATAAGACCGTGAACATGATGTCTGTGTCTCAGAACGAGCCGCCTGCCACCGCGGGCTTCCGGGTGGATGTATCGCGTGGCCAGCGGATCGGCCGCGTATCGTCCGAGTGGTTTGCTCGGCCAGATGACGAACGCTATCTGAACCTCCCGGACCTCTATGACGTGGTACGCGGTCGCGCAGAGCGTGCGCAAGCGCGAACCGTGGAAAGCCGGGCCATCAAGGTGGAAGCGAGTCGGGACAATCCCGAGCGGTTGGCTCTGGTTGTGCCGGGACGTGACGAGACCGTGGCGCCGACACATTGGAGCTTTGGTCAATTGTGCACGCTCGTCGGTGCACCGACCTCTTACATGCGGCAACTTCATGCCGCGCTATCGGCCATCAACCTGCAACACGGCCTGCTGTCCCATCGCGCCGAGCTCGTGAAAACCTTGGAGGCCGAAAACGGATGGATCGAGCTTCGCGCAGTCACCGGACCTGACTACGGCCGCATCTGGGACCATGAGCTTGTGGCTGCCGTCATGAAGATCGCGGGCGTTGGCACGGGTGATACGCGCTGGAAGGTCCCGGGTGTGCTAGATTGGTCAAGCATGACCTACAATCCCCTGATCGACATCACCGAGGAGACGACGACGCTTTACGCCAGCGATCGGGACGTCTTTCTGTTTCTGGTCGACGATATGAATCCAATCGAAGCAGGACGTTTGGCGGATGGGTCACCGGATTTGTATTTCCGGGGATTTTACTGCTGGAATAGCGAGGTCGGCAGCAAAACACTGGGAATCGCGAGCTTCTATCTCCGAGCGGTTTGCATGAACCGTAACCTGTGGGGCGTGGAGAATTTCGAGGAAATCACGATCCGGCATTCGAAATTCGCGGCGCAGCGGTTTGCCCATGAAGCTGCGCCAGCACTGACCCGCTTTGCCAATTCCTCGCCAGGGCCGTTCGTGGCGGGAATCAAGGCCGCACGGGAGCGGATCATTGCCCGGACCGACGAGGATCGCGAGACTTTCCTGCGTAAGGGTGGGTTCTCTAAGTCCGACGCCACGAAGATCATCGAGACAGTCTTGTGCGAGGAACGCCGCAAGCCCGAAAGCATCTTCGACTTCGTGCAGGGGATTACTGCGTTCGCGCGCGGCAAGGTTCATCAGGACGCGCGTCTTGAACTCGAAGGCAAGGCAAAGCGTTTGATGGAGCGTGCCATCTAATGGGATAAGTCGCGCAGTCGGTAGGGCTGCGCGGCTTTCCTCCTAAGGGGGTGCGTCGCCGCCGACCGGCAAGCCAGATCGGCGGCGCGGACGCATACTTGCGTCCGGGGGCCCGCCGGGCCTCCGGCCCGGCTCGCGAATCAAGCGGCGCCTATTTGGCGCGAGCTCTTTTAGTGGTTCGCTTTAAAAACTCATCAGGTTCGACATCCAGCTTATCGGCGAGACGACCAATGACCTTGATGCTGACGTGGTACACGCCCTTTTCAAGCTGACTCAAATAACTCCGGCTTATCTTGGCTTCCAACGCAAGTTCGTCTTGAGACCATCCCTTGCCATTGCGTAGACGACGCAAGTTTGTGGCGAATGTCTCCCGCAGATCCATGCGAGAAAGGATGCCGCTTGCTCAGTATATTGCACCTCGATATACTTAACAAAGCGCGTTTTCATGAGCCGTTACACCAGTAAACTCGGCTTAGTCTTCTAACCGTGAGATCATGCAGACTCCGCCGCTCGATCCCAACGTGGCTGACTTGGCTCCCACCGAACCCGCGCTGACATCGTACGATGAGCAGCACGCAATAACTTACGTTCGGCTTCTGCAGGCGGAAGGTGAGGGGGCTGACTGGCGGGAAGTAGCCCGAATAGTCTTACATATTGATCCAGACAGTGAGCCGGACCGCGCCCTCAACGCTTACCGAAGTCATCTTTCTCGCGCTAAGTGGATGTCCGAACAGGGGCGTCTATTTCGTGGCAAGGGCACAAATTAGAAGAAATCCATCCCCGCGAAGACTTGGCTAAAAATCCCTTTCTCCCGTTGAGCCGTGGTGCACCTGGAGCACCACATGGTGCTCAAATAGGGACTTCCCACAACCGAATCGATCACAATTATTGCGCCGCAATCTCTGTTGGTTGCGTGCAATGGAATGAAGTCATGCCTGAGTTTGACTGGCGCTCGCCGGAGTCCTACCGAAGCCTTCAAGATGCAGAAATTACCGACATCGCCTGGGAATGCCTGCGTCGCAATACGGATTATCAACGCGATTACGACGCGATGATTGCGAGGAGCCAGGACGGTCAAGTGACGCCCGAATTCAGGAGGAAGTGGGGTATCTGCTTTCGCCCATGACCCTCGGCGGTCATTCGGGGAAGAGACCATCTATTGGGCGCCCGAGGTTCTTCCGACAGTCGTTCCAATCGCAGTAGCGCCGCCATCTCTCGATCAAATGGCCGTATCTCCGCGACCCCTTGAACTTGCGGCCGGGCAGCTGCGCCGCGAGAATGATGGTTGGCACGCGGTGCTGCGCATTGGCGCGGTCGACCATCGCGTCTGGTCGAGGGAACCGCCGAGTATCGGCGCCCACTACGTGACCGAGTTGCCGTTCGATCGCGACTTCGAGGCGCGGGCCTACGCAGCGCGACGGTTGTGGCGCGCCATGAATGGACGGCCGGCCGGCCAGGCCTTTCATGAGCTATCCCAGCAGAAGCGCGAGCGCTTGAGCGCCGCCCTGCGTGCGCTCGACGTTCATGGTGCCGGCGGCACCTATCGCGTCGTCGCAGCAACACTCTTTGGCCAAAAGCGGGTCCCCGATCGTGCGTGGAAAACGCACGATCTTCGCAATCGAACTATCCGTCTGGTGCAGAGCGGCGCCGCGTTAATGCGCGGCGGCTATCGCAAACTATTGCGACCGGTGCGCAAAGACTTCTAGCGCCTCTCTCTAGGGGGATCGAAAACGGCCCGATCAATCTCCGGCATCCCCCTCCGACATCGCCCTTCTCCATGATGACCGCACACAAGCCGGCACCGCCGCGCGCTGCGAGTGTCACCCTGGAGTTCTCAAATGCCCGATCTGATGGCTGGTCTACCACCGCGCTTCCTGCGAACCCCGGAGGCCGCGCGCTATCTCGGGCTCTCCGGTCGCACGCTAGAGAAGCATCGGACGTACGGGACTGGGCCGACTTATCGGAAGATCGGTGGACGTGTCGTCTACGCTTTGGACGATCTGAAAGCCTGGGCCGATCGCGGCGCCAAGACGTCGACGTCCGATCCCGGCAAGGGGACGGTGTTGCCCGCCAAGAAGCAGTCAGGCTTACGCCCGTATGCGGGCCAGGAACGCCGCTGATTCACGTCGGAAGCAAAGATCATGCGGCACAAACACCGTTCCGAGCGCGATCAGCTCGAACTCTTTCGGGCATTGCCCGGCGATCTGGCGCGCCGCGATGCGCAGGATCTGAAGGCATATCCGTTCTTCTCGCTCGCAAAGACGCAGCGGATTGTGCCGATCGATTTTCGTGCCGGGTCAATCTCCATTCGCGTCGAAACCGTGCCCGAGCACGGCATGGCCACTATTTGGGATGCTGACGCACTGATCTGGGCCGCGTCCCAGATTGTCGAAGCTCGTGATGCCGGCTTAAGGACCTCTCGGTTGATGGCTGCAACGCCTTACGAGATTCTGACGTTTGTGGGCCGTGGGACGAGTGCGCGAGATTATGCCTGGCTGAAGGCCGGTCTCGACAGGCTGCAGTCGACGACGGTGATGACGTCGATCCGTCAGCCGACTGAGCGGCGGCGTCATCGTTTCTCGTGGATCAACGAGTGGCGGGGGACAGCCGATGCAAACGGCCGTCCACTCGGGCTCGAACTGATCCTGCCGGATTGGTTCTATGCCGGCGTCATCGATGATGCGTTCGTGCTGGCGGTTGATCGCGCTTATTTCGATCTGACGGGCGGAGTTGACCGATGGCTCTATCGTCTCGTCCGCCAGCACGGCGGTCATCAGGCAGTGGCTGGAGCTTTGACCTTGTGCATCTCCATGCCAGGTCCGGCGGCCTCTCTCCGCTCAAGCACTTTGCATACGATGTGCGCGAAGTGGTCAGCCAGCAGATGCCCGGCTACGAGCTAGTCCCCACGCGCGATCAGAACGGGGCTGAACTGTCGAACTTCAAGCCCATCGCCGTGGCGGCGCTATTTGCGAGACTTCGCAAGCGCGGTCTCATTCCAAACTCGGAGGACAATCTGTGAATCAGCTCGTGCCATCGGGGACCACGACCCTCGTGCCATCGGGGACCGGATCCTCGTGCTATCAGGGACCGGAATCGGGCCCAGGGGCTTGTTTCTCCGCGCTTTCCTGGCGCTCTAACTCTACTAACTGGAAATACTTCGGATTTCTTCTAACGGACCGCTCCAAAGCCCGTGATGGGCTCGTTCGTCAACGACAGTGTGGCCTCCAAACCGAGGGAGCCGCTGCATGAGCGATCTCACGCAAGTAGAGGTGCTGTGGCTCGAGAAGCGTATCGAGAATCGTGTTCGCTTCGGTCGCATCGCTGAGGAGCAGAGGATCGATCAATCGCGGCGCATCCTGTCTTTCGCGCCGGGCAGCATCTTTGCCTTCGTCCGCTGGACGTCCAACGACTTTGGAACACTCATTTCGCGCGTCGATGTCTTGCGAGCGGTCGCGCCGGGACAGCGCTGCTCGACCGTGCCCTATGTGAAGCCCGGGGCGGAGAGTTTGCTGCGGCTGGTCGGCTGGCAAAAAGTCGAACGGGTGCTGCAGGCGATCGACGCCATTGAGGCTCTTAGCATCAATCCGGCGGATGTCGCCCCTGATCATTGGCAGCACGTTCACAACCGGCTCTCGGTCAACGAAAACCCGCGCGCGTATACGAAGGCTCGTCATCAGGCTTGGCTCCATCGGCAGAGGATCATGCGATGATGGGGGGCCTGAAGACACTGACCATGACATCTGCGGGAGTGGCTGCGCTTGCCATAACGGTGATCGCAGACATAAGCCCGCTCTACATCTGGAACGCATCGCCGAGTGTCGCGATTGGGCTCTACCGCTTGCGATCCGTCGAAGAGTTTTACGTCACAGAGTTGGTGGCGGTTCGGCCACCCGAGCCGCTTGCGACCATTCTTGATCTGAACGGCTATCTGCCAATCGGCGTCCCCATGCTCAAGCGGGTACTGGCGCTGCCCGGACAAACGGTTTGCAGGCACGGTGTCTCAATCTCGGTCGACGCCATCGTCATGGGTGAGGCACGAGAACGCGACGGGCGAGGCCGACCTCTGCCGAACTGGCAGGGTTGTCGAGCCGTCGGCGAGGGCGAACTCTTCCTCATGAATTGGCAGTCTGACGACTCGCTGGATGGCCGCTACTTCGGCGTTCTACCCGCATCGGCTGTGATCGGCCGTGCGCGCCCCGTGTGGACCTGGGAGGAATGATCTTGGTCCTTCCATACTTTCGATCTGTCATTCGTCTGTTCGATCAGTTGCGGCACCATTCCTCCGTCCCGACCGAAAATTGTAATGCCGTCGCGCGCAGCGGCAGTCCAGGGCGGCCGAACGGCCGGTGCGAAGCAGCTTTACCCTGGGCGGTCGCGAGCACGGTGGCATGCTTGGGGTTATGGTGGGTGAGCACTTGGGCCGTCGTGCCACTGCTGTTCGCACTGTCGATAGACTGTCGTTTTGCACGCGCCGACGAACAAGAGGTCGCGCATCCGACGAGGGGCCAGACCACCGGCCGGTTCGAGCATTTCGTCGGCGAAGCCGCGCAGCGGTTCGCCATTCCCGTGCAGTGGATTCAATTAATCCTGCGGATCGAGAGCGCTGGAGATGCGCGCGCCAAATCGGACAAGGGCGCAATAGGGCTGATGCAGATCATGCCAGCGACGTGGACCGGACTTCGCCTGCGCTATGCTCTGGGAAATGATCCGTACGACCCGCACGACAACATACTGGCTGGTTCGGCATATCTAAGAGAGCTCTTTGACCACTACGGCTTTCCGGGTGCGTTCGCAGCCTACGACGCCGGGCCGGTGCGTTACGAACAGCATCTTGCGGGCGACACTTTGCCGGTTGAGACGCGAGGCTATGTGAGCAGGATTGTTGCTGAGTTGGACGCCGCATCCGCTTCGACGTCGCCTGCCGATGCACGTCTATGGTTGGCTTCGCCGATCTTTCCTGCACAATCTGACGGAATGGGCGCCGCCGGCCGGCAGCAACCGACCGCGTCAAGACTGCACACGCCGTCGGTGATCGTTCCGAAGCCAACCGGAATGTTTGTCGCAAGGCTTGATGCGGGAGAGGGGCGATGACCCGTTACGCAATCTTGCGAATAGTCATGTGCTGCTCGAAGAAGTCTGCGGAGACTTGGAGATCGGTAGGAGATACGACGGGCGATGGCGAGATAAAAGGGGCTCACCGGTCGAACCGCAAGCCATTGGCATGGCTTGGGTTCTGGCGTGCCGGTCGGTCGGTACGCGTGCCGCGCTCTGCGTTTTGGGCAATGCAATCAAAGACATCTTCGGCACTGTGGGTGCTTTTGCGCCATTTGAGGGCCGGATATGACCGTTCGCGATAGCGACTTGCGTGTCCGGCCTGGGCGTATCCGCAGCACGCGCGCGCCCAAGCTCAAAACATTCATCAGCCAGGTGTTACGTGCCGCCAAGAAGGCTGGACACATCTCGGGTCAGGCTGCCTCCGGCAGACGGTCAGCAGCCTATGGGCGCTCGACCTTTGGCCGCGGCAGGCTAGCCTTCAGCCGAAGCCGGTTGTCCAGCCCGACCCGACGTGTTGTCGTGAAGGCGCGTGTTGTTCGTCACAAGGGGCGATCCTTCCGCTCAGCGCCATTGACGGCCCATCTTTCGTACCTGAAGCGCGACGGCGTCACCCGAAGTGGTGAGCCCGCCAGTATGTTCGATGCTTCCGGCGACCGTGCGGATGGCGCGGCCTTTGCCGAGCGGTGTCAGGACGACCGCCACCATTTCCGGTTCATCATCTCGCCCGAAGATGCCGGCGGTATGACCGACCTCAGAGCGTTCACCCGCGACCTGGCCAAGCAGATGGAGATTGATCTCGGTACGCGGCTCGATTGGGCGGCCCTCGATCATTGGAACACAGACAACCCTCACATCCATCTTCTCGTTCGGGGAGTCGATGAGGAGGGGGCCGACCTCGTGATCTCCCGCGACTACATCAGCCGTGGCCTTCGTTCGCAGGCCGAGGAACTGGTTGCGATCGAACTAGGTCCGAAGCCCGAGCACGAAATCCGCGATTCACTGGAGAGGGAAGTGATTGCAGAGCGATGGACCCGGCTCGATCAGGAGATCTGGCTGGCCGCCGACGAAGCCGGCTATGTCGATCTTCGCCCTGACCCCCCTGGCAGCTCGGATCCCGAAATCCGGCGCCTGATGGTGGGCCGCCTACAGCATCTGAAGAAGATGGGCCTTGCCGCGCCAGCTGCGCCCGGAGAATGGATGGTGGGGCTCGAGGCCGAGCGCAGCCTGCGCGACCTCGGCATGCGCGGCGACATCATCAAGACCATGCACCGTGCCTTCACAGAGCGTCGGGAAGCACGAGGTGTTTCGGACTTCGTCATCGAAGGCGGACGGCCAGCGAACCCGATCATCGGGCGGCTGGTCGATCGGGGATTGCATGACGAGTTCACCGGCGAGGCTTACGCCGTGATCGACGGAACAGACGGTCGCGCGCACCACTTCCGCCTTCGCGGGATCGAAGCCTTCGAAAATGCTCCGCCAATCGGCGGAATTGTCGAGGTACGGCGCTTCGGTCAAGCCGACGATCCCAGTCCCACTTTGGTGCTCGCGACCCGTTCCGATTTCGATCTCGGCGCGCAGGTCGACGCGAAAGGCGCGACATGGCTGGATCACCGATTGGTCGAGCGCGAGCATTTGCCGCTAGCCATGGGCGGCTTTGGCCGCGAGACCCGCGATGCCATGGAGGCTCGGATTGAGCATCTGGTTCAGGAAGGTCTGGCGCGGCGGCAGGGCCGGCGCGTCATCCTGCAGCGCGACCTCCTGGACACGCTGCGCAGGCGCGAACTGGACGGAGTGGGCGCAAGGGTTTCGGCCGACACTGGCCTGCCTCAGGTGAAGGCCGCTTCCGGTGAGCATGTGGCCGGCACGTATCGCCAGCGGCTGACGCTGACCTCGGGACGGTTCGCCATGATCGACAATGGGCTCGGGTTTCAACTGGTGCCCTGGTCCCGCGAACTCGAAAGCCGGCTCGGCCAGCATGTCTCCGGGGTCGTGAAGGACAGCGGCGGCATCGAATGGGGTTTTGGCCGCAAACGCGGCTTGGGCCTCTAGCTAACTCTCAAATTGACTTGTGAAGGTTGCGCAAAATGTCCGGGACCAAAATCCTCTGGGGGCAGATTTTCGTGGTCGGCTCGATCGTTCTGCTGGCCATCTGGGGCGCGACCGAGTGGACCGCTTGGCGGTTGGGCTATCAGCCAGAGCTTGGTCGGCCCTGGCTCGAGCTTTCGGGCTTCAAAGTCTATTACCCCCCGGTCTTCTTCTGGTGGTGGTTTGTCTATGACGCCTATGCGCCCGGGGTGTTTGTTGAGGGAGCCTTTGTCGCGGCCTCGGGGAGTTTGGCTTCGATTGCAGTGGCGATCTTTATGTCGGTCCGGCGGGCACGTGAAGCCAAGATTGTCGAGACCTATGGCTCGGCTCGCTGGGCGGAGGCGCAGGAGGTGAGGGCGGCTGGCCTGCTCGGGGCGGACGGTGTGGTGCTTGGCAAACTTGACCGTGACTACCTCCGCCATGACGGTCCAGAGCACGTGCTGTGCTTCGCGCCTACGCGGTCTGGCAAAGGTGTTGGCCTGGTCGTCCCCTCGCTGCTTGCATGGCCCGGCTCGGCCATCGTGCACGACATCAAGGGTGAGAACTGGCAGCTGACCGCCGGCTTCCGCGCGCGGCAGGGCCGGGTCCTTCTGTTTGACCCAACCAACCCAAAATCTGCAGCCTACAATCCGCTCCTGGAGGTTCGACGCGGGGCATGGGAGGTTCGCGATGTCCAGAACGTCGCGGACGTACTGGTCGACCCCGAAGGCTCGCTCGATAAGCGGAACCACTGGGAGAAGACCAGTCACTCGCTTCTGGTTGGCGCCATCCTTCATGTCCTCTATGCCGAGGCGGATAAGACGTTAGCCGGCGTGGTTGGCTTCCTGTCCGACCCGAAGCGGCCGATCGAGGCGACCTTGAAGGCGATGATGACGACGCCGCACCTCGGCGACCAGGGCGTTCATCCCGTAGTCGCCTCGACCGCGCGTGAGCTCTTAAACAAATCGGAGAACGAACGCTCGGGCGTCCTGTCCACCGCGATGTCCTTCCTGGGTCTCTATCGCGATCCCGTGGTGGCCGAGGTGACGCGCCGATGCGACTGGCGCATCGCTGATCTGACTGCCGATGCCCGTCCCGCCTCGCTCTACCTCGTGGTGCCGCCCTCCGATATCTCGCGAACCAAGCCATTGATCCGTTTGGTTCTGAACCAGATCGGCCGCCGCCTGACCGAGGATTTGCACGTCAGTGATCGGCGGCATCGAGTCCTGATGATGCTTGACGAGTTCCCGGCGCTTGGGCGTCTCGATTTCTTCGAGTCCGCTCTCGCCTTTATGGCGGGCTACGGCATCAAGGGCTTCCTGATCGCGCAATCGCTCAATCAGATCGAGAAGGCCTATGGACCCAACAATGCCATTCTCGACAACTGCCACGTCCGCGTCAGCTTTGCCACGAATGACGAGCGCACCGCCAAACGTGTGTCCGATGCGTTGGGTACCGCGACCGAAATGCGGGCGACGAAGAACTACGCCGGGCATAGGCTGAACCCCTGGCTTGGGCACCTCATGGTCTCACGGCAGGAGTCCGCGAGGCCGCTACTGACACCTGGCGAGGTGATGCAGCTTCCGCCAGGAGATGAGATCGTCATGGTCGCAGGCATAGCGCCAATCCGGGCGAAGAAGGTGCGCTACTACGAAGATCGGCGGTTCACCGAGCGGGTAATGCCACCGCCCGACCCAAGCACCGCCGGCCGGTCATTGCGAATAGACGGATGGTCCACGAGTCAGCTTCCTACGACAGCGGCGGGGTCGGCCACCCTTGCCGGCGGTGCCACGGAGGACACGGCCAACAGCGGGCTCCGTCTTGAACCAGAACTTCCCGATCACGTTGCAATCGCCAAGGAGGTGACTGAACCGACCCCGGCGGAGGAATTTGCGGCAGTTCTTGACGATGACGATGATGCGATCCGCCAGTCTCGTCTACTACGCCAGCAAATGCGCGGCCTAGCCCGCCAGGTGACCATGGACCCAAATGACGGTATGGAGCTGTGAGGTTCAATGCGCAACCGTATGAACGTCTATTTCCCTCCTGAGCTGCTCAAGCAGATCTCGGATCTTGCCGATCGCAAGAAACTCTCTAGGTCGGCGATCGTGGAAGCCGCAGTGGCCTCGTTTCTGTCGCCAGACGGCGCCGACAGGAGGGAGGCAGCATTTACACGCCGCCTTGATCATCTTTCACGCCAGATGCAGAGGCTCGAGCGCGACGTCGGTTTGACCGCCGAGACACTAGCTTTATTCATTCGCTTTTGGTTGACGATCACGCCGCCATTGCCCAACGACGCGCAGGCAACCGCGCAATTGAAAGGCCGGGAACGCTTTGAAGGTTTTGTCGAGACACTCGGACGCCGTCTACAAAAAGGGCAGAGCTTTCTGCGTGAGATTCCGGAAGACATCGTTCATCAGGACCCTCTGTAGTGGGGAAGCCCTGAGAAAATAGCATCACTCGTATCGAGCGAAGCTACCGCTTCGTTTTATGGCTTCCTCAGCCAACCTGTCCAACTCCGTGGCGAGGCGCAGCCTAGTATTTTTGTGCGGACGGGGCGATCACGTCTATTGACCAACGCCTTCGTCCTTATCCGCGGCCGAACTGGGTCCAATCACCTAGTTGCCATTCGGCCGCGGACCAAGGACGAATACGACAACTATATTGGCATCTTCGATAGTTTGATCAAACTGAAGCCAGTTTCAACCGAATTGTACGCACTCTGCTTGGAGGGCTTCGATACTGATGAGAGCTACTGCGATGGCAGTCGTAAGGAGGGCATCGGATACTTTAATTACAGGAGCGTCGATTTCGCACATCGACAAACGATCGTGTCGACGCTTCGCATGAAGTCTCTATCCACTTTCATTATTCTACCGGCCAACTCGGATTATGGGTCGTTCGAAGAACGGGTGACCGCTACCATCGGTGACATCAGGGAGGATTTCGGAATAACATCGGCAAGATGTGCCTCCAGGCGATCTACACAGCAACCCGTCAGTCCATGTGTCCAGCGTCGTGGCAAGAAGTACGATTGACGCGATCCTAAGCGCAGAAGCAGCAAAAGCCGCTCAGGTCTCCGGAAGCACCCCCACGACATGAACCGGGCGCAAGCTTCGCCCGGAAGGGGATGGGATTTTTACCAAATCAGCGGTGGACTGTCCGTTAGTTTAGCAACCCGGACCAGAGCTGAGCCGCATTCCTTGGTCAGGAAGGCCGAGATCCGCCGCATCCTGGCGGAGCGGGACCAATGAAGCGCCGCGGTCGACTGCACCGGAAGCGTGCCCGGCAGTGGCCAGCATTCGGGTTGTCTTACTGCGGCTGACAAGAGCGACCTAGATCGGTAGGCTGGTCTTCTACACCCAGCTTACCGGTTCTGATGATGAGGGTTTTGGCGGTCGTCGCCTTGCTACTACTGCCAACCAATCCGCTCCGCGCCGGCGCCACGATCGTGGGTGCCGGCTCGCAGTCGTGCTCGGCTTGGACGAACAGAACCAAGAACGCGGTAGTAAAAGGCGCTTTCGAATCCTGGGTTGTTGGCTTCATCAGTGGTCTGAATGTTAGCGGCGATAGAGAAATTGTCGGAGGCGGTGACTTTACAGCGATAGTTGCGTGGATGGACCAGCGCTGTCGATCGCGTCCGACCGACCAAATTGGAGTCGCAGCTCTAGATCTCGCGATGGAATTGGCTGGCAACGCAGCGAAGCGCTGACCCGCCGGCGGTCTGCTTCATCCGCGGTTCGACCAAACCCATTCCCGTGATGTCACGAGATTTCGACTGGCTCCAACGCCGCTAGCGTCCATATAGTTATGGTTGGGTGGGCAGTTGGACCTCAGGAGATCGTTGATGGCCAACCCCGTAGACCTTCGAGACCGCGCGGCCATGTTTGAAAAGCGTGCGGACGAGGCAAAGGATGCAATTTCCCGAGCGCACTATCGGGAGATGGCCGCGCACTATCGTACGCTTGCGGTAGAGCATTCCGAAATCATGCGCGCTGACGCTTAGCGCAAAGGCGTTCGTGATATAACCCGTCCACGACCGGGACACCCGGGCGTAATCTACAGTCCAAACTCCCGCCGGCTCACGCGGTCGGCGGGTTTTTTATGCCCGCTCCTCCAGATCGGCGATTGACCCGAACCGTGACGTTGGGCAGAAGTAGTATTTTACGCTCGTGCAGTCGTTGGTAGCAGTCAATTTCCGTGGGCAAAGAATTTTCCCGTGCGTCGCAGGTGCGGCGCGCGGCAATTTATTCGGTTGGGATGGCGGGCGGAGTGGCGCTCGCGCTGCTCGTTATGTTCGGCCTGCTCGACGATGCGATCGAGATGCGATTGTACAAAAATTGCCTAAGGGCTCACCGGGACCTGCCAATGGCCTGCCTAACTGAGGAGCGGGCCTTACGGCTGGGATTTTACACGCCGTAGTGTTTCGGCGACCAACAACGACCGACACGCGTCCCTGCCATCAAAGGAGCGCGGGAACAAATGCCGTCGCGGCTGTTCATTTGCATCTGCCTCGCGATCAGTCTGGGTTGTGTCGCCTACATTGCGACGCGGCCGGGATTTCAGTTCACGACGACGCTTGAACTGTTCAGGCAAGAGTGCCACGGCGATGAAGAATGTGCGCAAAAGCTCGAGGCGCAACGTAGAATCAACATAGCTGACACGATAGACAAAATGGGCGAAGCAGCCATCGCCAAGCAGGACGCCCTAAAGCGGAGTTCGACTTGTGCCAAACGCAACAATGCGTGCTCCGGAACCTGCGTTGGAAACGATGCTGGGAAAAGCTGTAAATCAAGCAGCTTACAGATGAGTGGCAGTTGCAGCTGCCAATGATTCGAAGCGAACTATTAGGTCTGCCGGCTCATATACCGGCAGACCTCACAATCATTGATCCCTCTTCAGCTTGCGACGGCCCCAATGGGGCTCTTTGCCCTTCGGGTTGAGCTCCGGGACATAGTGGCGGTTCAACGCTCGCATGACTCCGATGCGGGCAAACATCGTCGGGCCACCACCTTCCGCCACCAGGATCAGCACCTGCATGGCGGCTTCGCGTGGCGTGTGTGAACCATTTGGGCGCTTCCACACGCGCGTTATGCCGGATGGGTAGGGCGCTAGCTTATCAACATGGCCCCGAGGCAGGCCGATCGAAATAGGCTCGCGGCATCACCAGCCAGAGCAAGAAGAGAGTTCCAAGTCCGCTCGTCAGTAGTGCGGTAGACAGGGGAACGTTGAGCAGCGCTAACACAGCCATCCCACCAGAGACGATTACGAAGCGAGCGGGGAGTCGAGATGAGCAGGCATTGCCGAAGGCGAGTACCAAGCCACAACCGAAGACGCTGAGCGGCGCTAACCGCGGCCCCACCGACGCGATCCCCTCCGTGGCAAACAGAGAGGCGTTTAGTGTACCAAACCGATATTCGCGCTCCAACACGACGCCCAGTTGCTCGCTGTAGGGGCAATGAAGGAGGGGCTTCAAAAATGATATCTGGCAAAAATACGTAAGAGGATGGGTAGCAAAGAAGCGGTCGTAGAGGTCTATGGAAATAGCCGGAACCGCGATCAGCCTGAAATTGAAGAGCCCAAAGATAGGGAGATAGTCATCGGGTAGCCCGGGGACCAGGACTAGGGAAATCGACAGCAGCCCAACCACCATTGGGATGAGCAGCGAGAGCATCACGGTTGCGCGCGGCCCGTTCCACATAGACAGCAGCAACAGGAACAACATCCAGGCCGGGGCGAGAAGATTCATCTTTGTGAGCATTATTGGATAGCCTAGGAAAAGGAGCGCAAGAGCGGCGCCGGCTCCTAACCACCGCCTTGAGAACGCGAAGCACGCGAAGGTAAACGGGAGCAGAGCGCCAGTCACGATGCCCATGAGATACGCGAGTGGCGTCGGCAGCACGATCCCCGACCGGTGCAAGTAGATGTTCTCATAACTGACGAATTTGAAATGATATTGCGCTGCCGCGATAAGAACCACTGCGCTAAGCGCGAGAGCGCCAATCAACAGCTTTCGCAGCAAACCAACTGAAAGCTCAGGGACCGGAGGCCGGCGTAGCGGCAGGAACATCGCCGGCAGAAATAACGCTGCGGCAGCGGCCAGCATCTCCCAGCTTGAAGTTGCCTCCGTGAGCGTCACATAGGTCAAAAGAACACTGAAAAAATAATAGCAAGCGAAATACCCGAAACTGATTCGGGCGAACAGGAACACGAAGCCCAGACAAACAAAGGGCAAGATCTGGATCAGGTTAGCGGCCTGACCGAACGCCGGGGGGTGCACATCGAGGATGTAGGAATAATAGATTCGAACGAAGAAAGCCGAGACCCAACAGACACATATTTGAGCTGCAAAGACGAGGCTGCCCCGATATCTGGCGCCCGGTTTAGCCGAGGGCTGCACGAACTCTTCAAAGGACTCGAACCTAACGACCTCTCCGCGCACGACCGCGTCGATCGCCGTACCGTCAACGAACCTGTAGGGCACGCCGTCATAGTAGCCCTCAACGACGAACGGCTCGCCGTCTGGAGCGAGCGCTTCGGGAACTTTATTCATGAAAGTTGAATAGCACAGCCGCCTTATCCGCGTAAATTCGTGAATAGCTGGAAGGTGTTCTTCATGCCGGGATAGGGCCGTCGAATGCGCGGAACCAGGACATCAGATCTTGTCGCGCTCAGCTCGAGTTAGATCCTGAACCTGCTTCGGTGCCGTCGCTGAATCGCGCCTCGAAGTGTCGCAGTCGGCGACGATCGAGTGCGGATAATGCGGACGAACTCGCTATCAGTCATCGAAACTCTCGAGACATCGCTGGTGTGCACGGTTCTTCACCTTGATCCAGTCTTTCGACCGGCCGGAGCCATAGCGCCAGTCGCGCCGTTTCGACACCAAGCCTTCCAGACCCATGCGACAAGCGGCGCCGAACAGCAACGCACGCGCCTTGGTACGAGGGCGTGCGGCGAGCCGTAACCGAGATAAGTGAGAACGTGAGAACCGGTGGACTCCGACTAAAGAAGATCTGGACGCTATTGCGGACGATCTCTGGCGCAAGCGTGCTGATGAGCCTCGCGTCGAGCGGGCGAAAGGGGCTGCGCCTAAACCCCCAAGGGTGACCTACGAGGCGAAGGAAGCGGTGCGGGAAATTTAGGGCCCGGTCACGAGCATTGACAATAAGCTGAGGTGGCTGAGCGAAGTCGATCTCAGGGGCTTCGCTTTCGAGGCTGGCGAGGTGTCGAAGGGTGCCGCCCAGACTGGCTCGGCATTGCTAAGCTCGCGGATCACTACCGTGAGGTACTCGCCGCCGCCGCCTGGTCGCGGGACGTGGTACGCGGTCCTGCACATCATGCGAGGTCCGGGGGTTTTCTTTGCCGTTTTCTGGCTTGAAATAATTTCCCCTACGAGTCCACCAGCCCGGTCGCAGATAGGTGCTGGGAACGGGCCCAACTTGAGAAATGCTAAGGCCGCTCGACCAGGGTCTTTCGCGGTCGACCAAGCTTCGGACGGGGTGGTCTGACCTTGGACTCAGTCGACGGCACGACCTCCAGCCTGACCCGGAAAGTCTCAAAGAGACTTAGGACCCGGCTTAGCTGCGGATCCACGGTTCCTCCGAACGTCTTGTAGACCGTCGTCCGCATAATGCCGAGTTCGCGCGCGAGCGAGGTGACGTTCTGCGATTTGACGACGGTGCTCAGCTCCCGGATGGTGTCAGTCGGATCGTCGAAAGCGAAGGCTTGACTGATTCGTGTAGCGATCGCGCTCGGGCTGGCGATCCCGGACGCAGGCGTAATTCGGGCCTTTACGTTCAGCGCTTCGAGCAGCCTAAGAACCCGGCCGAGCTTCGGGTCGATTCGACCGCCAAACGTCCTGTAGAGGGTGTCGCGTCGCAGGCCCGCGTCCCGTGCCAGGAGCTGTACGTTATGAGCTCGCGTGACGAGGCTGAGCGCCGTCTTAGCCTTTAGTATATCATTTTCTTCAAAGTTATCAGATAGATAAGTGGCGATAGCCGCTGGATTGTCGCGGAATAAATCGGCTAAGTTTTCTTCGTTGCCAGCCAGCATTTCCAGAGCGTTTGTCCGTCACTGTGGCCTTCCAGCTACAGCATTATCGGCCGATACGTCTAGATTACCTCGCAGACATCGACGACGCTTCCACTTGGGGAATTTTCGACAATGAAAAAGACTTTGCTCGCTCTCGCCGCGGTTGTGGCGATGACCGGTTCGGCCTCGGCCGCTGACCTGGCTGCCCGTCCCTACGTGAAGGCTCCGATGCCGGCGCCGGTCGCCAACTGGACCGGCTTCTACATTTTCGGCGGTGGCGGTGGCGGCCTCTCTAATGCTGACCAGAGCGTTGTGGATACGGTTTCCGGTACGCCGCTGACGATCACCCAGCGCCAGGGCGGCTCGGGCTGGTTCGGCACCGTGGGCGCCGGTTACGACTGGCAGTTCAGCGGCACCTGGGTCGCTGGCGTGTTCGCTGACGGTCAGTTCGGCAGCATCCGCGCCACCATCCAGGATCCGCTCAATCAGATCACGGGCTCCCAGAAGCTCGAGACGTCGTGGGCCGCTGGTGTGCGCCTCGGCTGGCTGGCCGCCCCGAACGTTCTCACCTACGTCAACGGCGGTTACTCGGGCGCCCACTTCGGCCAGACCAACTTCACGGACCTCGCCGGCGTTCCCGTCGGTGCCCACCTCAACAGCTACAACCGCAACGGTTGGTTCATCGGTGGCGGCGTCGAGAATAGCCTGAACTTCTTCGGCATCAGCTCGCCCGGCTGGTTCATGAAGACCGAATATCGTTCGGCCTTCTACAACGCCAAGACCCAGGACGAGCTGTTCGACGCCGGCAACGTTCCGGTCGGCAACAGCATCCGCGCCAACAGCTGGAACCAGACGATCTCGACCTCGCTGGTCTACCGCTTCAACTGGACCGGTCCGGTCGTCGCGAAGTACTGATCTGGTCTCACGGCCAAACGTCAAAGCCCCGGCATCGTCCGGGGCTTTTTCGTTTGTCCTGAACGCTAGGCGCGCCGAGGCGTGCGAAGACGATGCGGCCTCCAAGAATTTCTGACTCATATTCATCTGCTTCAGGCACAACGATTGGCGTCGCACATAGGAGGCATCGCATCCTCGGCGGAGCAAGGAGGCGAACGATGCGATCAATCATTGCCATTGTTGTAACGATATGCGCTTTTTCTCCCGCGTTCGCTCTGACGCAGGGGGAGATTGAGGCCAAGCTACGTGCCGCGGGCTATTCGCAGGTTCCAGAGCATTTCGCGCGGGCGGATCGCGCTGGTGGCCGCCGCCGGGGTCGCTTTGTCGGCCGCGCCGGCGCATGCCGCCGATCCCGATCCCTACGCCGGTTTCGGTGGCGCGCGTTACGTCGCCATGGGCGCGGGCTTCCGGCGCGCGGATCTGCCGATGTTCTGTGCCGCCGCACGTGCCCTGCTGGCCGAGGTCGGCGGCAACGAGGCTGCGGCTGAGAAGCTTGCGCGAAGCCGCGGCCACGGCCGACTATCGATCGCGCTCGCGCATCGTTTTTGTCGGGACAGGGGTTGAGGAGGTGTGGCGGGTCGCTCCGTGGTGCTTTCGCAGCTCGGGTTCCCGCTGGTGGATCTTCATGCTATAACGGTCGGCGGCCGGTCACCCGGCGCAATCTGCAGTCCAAATTCCAGCCGGCTCACAAGGTCGGCGCGATTTTTGATTGGGCGTCGAGCGTGAGTTTTCAGGCGATGATATCAGCGGCGTGTGTGGTCGTTCTCGGATCGCTTACCTCGGGTTGTCTGAGCACTGGTCAGGCCACGTCTAAGCCGGCGGCCCACTCGGCTGCCCCTTGGGCTCGTGATCTTAATGAGCCCCCACCAAGTCGGCCGGCCGCGAAGGACGCAAATCCTCGCTAGGAATACTCTGGCTCCTTGCAAGCCTCTAGCCGGTTTTGCTTGCTCTCGGTGGTTGACCCACTGCACGCTGTCACGGTCTTACTGCGGCTGACAAGAGCGACCTAGATCGGTAGGCTGGTCTTCTACATCCAGCTTACCGGTTCTGATGATGAGGGTATTGGCGGTCGTCGCCTTGCTACTACTGCCAACCAATCCCCTCCGCGCCGGGGCGACCATCGTCGGCGCAGGTTCGCAGTCGTGCTCGACGTGGACGAACAGAACCAAGAATGCGGTAGTAAAGGGCGCCTTCGAATCCTGGGCTGTAGGCTTCATCAGTGGTCTGAATGTTAGCGGCGATAGAGAAATTGTCGGAGGCGGTGACTTTACAGCGATAATTGCTTGGATGGACCAGCGCTGTAGATCTCGTCCGACCGACCAAATTGGAATCGCAGCCCTAGATCTCGCGATGGAATTAGCTGGCAACGCAGCGAAGCGCTGACCCACCGGTTCCCGCGCTGGCCGGTTTTTATCACTGACGCGAGCGATTCCTCTGCTGAGAGGCGGTGCGTCATGGACTGTCTCAGCCTTGTCATACCCGCCACTATTGGCTGATCCTGACGATTTGACGCCGCCTCCGTTGGCGGGCACTGGTCCTGAGTTGATTTAGCCCGTGTCCTAGTTTGTACCAGACGCTAATCAATCGTGAATTGCCGGCACACTGCCCACGCAGGGATACTGACCCGGCGATGATGACGGTGCTGTTCATTACTGCCTCGGTCGGCGTCTTGGCTGTGAGTGCCACATTCGCGGTGATCATCTATATCGATGCTCGGGCCGAGCGCAGGCACCGACAGTAAGGCCGCCTCAGTTGGCGGCCTCCTTCATTCTGCAGGTGGCGCGCGGCGTAAGGCGCCTTGTAACGTTATGAATTTTTGTGCGCTTGGCGCGGTGGCGCTCGATTTGCAGTACTGTTGATCTATCCAAGGGGGTCCGGCTGGATGAGAGCTCGCTTATGGGCGCCCCGCTTCGGCGTTACTTTGAGCTGCAAGCCCATTGCGGTGAGCACCGCCAAAACGGTTGAAAAATTCGGAAGCTGTTCATTGCCGAAAGCACGATAAATGCTGGTACGCTGCAGCCCGGCCTCCCTTGAGATCTCCGAAATGTTGAAATCTTTGAGCGCCTCTCCGATCGCCCCGCAGATTCTGTGAGGTTCAGCTGATGCGAATGCTTGGTTCAGCTCATCGGCGAGTTTCGAGGGGATGACTGGCCGGTAAGTCTTCGTCACTTGAGCCTCCCAAAGCAGAAGGCCGGCTCTTTGAGCCGGCCTTTGTTGTTTGAATGAAGCTACTCAATACCTTGGGATGAGCGGACCACCAAAACGGTAGTTCACGCGAACCAGACCCATGTCGACATCCTGACCGATGCGAGCCGTGGCGAAAGAAACTCCCGCCGGATCGGTGAAAACGGTGTCGTGATGGCCCAGGAAGATATGGTCGTATTCGAAGCCCACCGACCAATTCGGCGCGAAGCCGAACTCTACCCCGGCGCCGACCGTACCGCCCCAACGAGCGGTGTCGCGTGTGGTAGCCAGGAGCGTACCGGCGCCGACGAATCCAGGCGGAACGTAGGCGTCGAAGCGATCTCCAACTACCGCTGCACCGCCCTTTACGTAGAGGAGAACATTATTCCAGGCATAGCCCACTTGGCCCGTGATCAATCCAAAGGCGTCGATGCGGCTGCGATTATCGGTACCTGAGAAGAGACCGATGTTGCTGCCGGTGAAATCGGCCCAGTTGCCCTGGCCCTCGACGCCGAAGACCCAGTTAGCCGACTGCCACCGGTACCCGATCTGACCACCAACCGTGCCTCCAGTTGCGTTGTGGCACCCGTCGGCAGCAGCCGGAACAATCGGGAACGCGCCGATCGCGACGATATCCGCGCAAGTGTGCGCCGAGCCGTAACCACCGTTGACGCCAATGTAAAAGCCGCTCCAGTCGTAGATGGTGGCGACCATCGGCGGCGGAGCCTTGGTGTACGGCCGGGCGGCCAAGTCCGCCGCACTGGCTGGTGCCGCCAGAGCTAGAGCCAACGTTCCGGCCGCAGCCACAAAAAGCACTTTCATGCGCGTGTCTCCCCAGAATGAATTACAAGTTCAATGAATTCGGTGCGCTTCGCCACCTGACTTGGCCAAGTGTATGCGGCTCGCTGGGGATTGCTGTAACCGCCCTACAACACTTGTTGCCAAAGGTGGACGGTGGATTCCTAATATTTGTTAGATAGTTGGAACTTAGTGCCTGTTAACGTGCACAGGGCATTTTGAGCCCACCACCATTTAAGATGGCGGCGTTTTGGGACGCGGTCAGTTGCCAGCGGACCGCCCGTTGCCGCGTGGTTGACTGTTCGCCCGCCGCTCCACATCGCGCCTTCGGTGATTGATTTGACCGTGATCTTTCCGACGATCCGCGGCACACTTTTCCGGTTCATGCCGGGCCGCTATGCCGAAGCGGCATCGTGGGTGTCAATGGCATTGCAGGACAATCCGGACTATCAACCTGGATTACGGATCGCCGCTCCAAGCAATGCGATGGCAAGAAGGATTGCGGCAAGCCGGGCTGCCGGAATGACGATTGCAGCCAGGGATTTCGCCCGTGGCAACGAGGATCGAATGACTTCCGCTTCTGGCCCTAGCGGGCCTTCGTGAAATGTCGGCTTCTGCGCCGCTGTTGGCGAATATGCGGACATCGTGGACTTATGAGTACGCGCTCTAGTCGAAGCAAGCCCCTACTTGGGTGTGGCTGGCACGACAAGCTGTGAGGTGAGTGTTCCACCTCGGTTTTTGCCGATGGGCCGGCACGGTTCCTGACGTCAAGTTGAGATGGTCCGGCGGGTGAGATCGAGGCACGCCCCGATGGCAAGCAGCAGGAACATCCCGATCGGAAACATGTAGATCATCGCATAGTTGATTAGGACGGCCTGCCCGATGAAAAAGCAGGTGTAGAGCGACGCGACGAACAGTGCTGCGTCCGCGGCATTAGGTGGAAGGTGACGTGCGATCCAGAAGCGGACGACCATGGCAGCCAGCCCAACGAGCAGGAGCGGCCACATGATGGGGACGTGGAGCGGTGCGGGCAATGATTGGTGAAGGGTGCTAGCGAGCTTGGTCGCGTAGACTTGGAGAACCTGTCTTGGCGACGTCGTGACGATCCGGAAATATTCGTGCTTGAGCGCATCGAAATAGGCGGGAGTGCCGAACAGGATGCGAGAGTCTAAGCGTTCGACGGCTTCGATGCCGCTGGCGTCATCCCAGCGAATGCCGAACGGGTTCTTGTTCACCCCGAGCCCGATGTAGAGGCTGTGCCACGGGCCGTGCTCCTCGGTAAATCTCGCGGGCTGCAGGTTGTATGCAATGTCGCGGGCGCGGTGCACCAGGTGGGGGGCCTTGTAGGCAACGAAGACGGCGAGAAGCAGCGCGATGTGCGGCAGAATGGTGCGGCGGCCTGACACGGCCACGCTGACGGCGATCGCTGCCGCGGAGGCGGCAACTCCCATCATGGCCGTTGACTGGCGAAACAGACTTGCTGTCGCAAGACTCAGAATACCCGCCACCAGCCAGCCGATGAACGTTCCTTGCGATGCCTTGATCAGCGGTAGGCCCAGCAGGGCCAGCGGCAGGATGGCGGAAAGGCAGGCATCGCCAAGTCCTGCCGGGTGGGGAGTGAGGATGGGGTATTGCCGAGCGAGGGCGATCGACAGCAGCACGAGCGCTGCGCTGATCCGCAGCTGCAGCGTGAACAGCAGGAGGGCGAGCAGGATCAGGCCGATAACGTTGATGCCAAGGTTGATCCGGGCAATATCGGACGGCTTTGCCGCCCGTCCTGTCAGCGCGGAGTAGAGTCCCAGCGCGAGCGCGTGCCCGGGGTCGTCGCCGAGGCTGTCATCGCCGATAGGAATCACTCTGCTGTCGCGACACAGAACGAGGAACTTGCCGGT
Organism: Bradyrhizobium sp. LA6.1; assembly: GCF_040547805.1. Classification (NCBI taxonomy): domain Bacteria; kingdom Pseudomonadati; phylum Pseudomonadota; class Alphaproteobacteria; order Hyphomicrobiales; family Nitrobacteraceae; genus Bradyrhizobium; species Bradyrhizobium sp. LA6.1. Next base: position 252,393 of record NZ_JBEPQK010000011.1, read on the forward strand.
CTTGAGTGCGCAATCTGCACTGTCCAGCCAGAGGCGAGCCGCAAGCCAGTCCGGTGGGGGTTCATTGGCTTTTGCGTGGGAGACGAGTGAGAACGCCAACAGGCAGGCTAGCATGAGTGCACGCATAGTATGCGCCTCACTTCAATCTGATGGTTCGGAGGTCATGCAGCCGATCAAAAATGCATGTTGGTCTCCCAAGACCGAAAGCGTTATTGAGCCGCAACTGGAGCGCGAATACAAGCCGTAACGCACCAAACTATATGAGACCAAAGGCGGGGTCAGCTCATCCAGTCGGGCTCGCCGCTGACTTAGGCGGCCTCTTTCATTCACGGTTCGAGCAAACCCATTCCCGTGATTTCACGGAATTTCGACTGGCTCCAACGCCGCTAGCATCCATATAGCAGTGGCTGGGTGGGCAGTTGGACCTGTGGAGATAGCTGATGGCCAAACCCGTAGACCTTCGAGACCGCGCGGCCATGTTTGAAAAGCGTGCGGACGAGGCAAAGGATGCAATTTCCCGGGCGCACTATCGAGAGATGGCCGCGCACTATCGTGCGCTTGCGGTAGAGCATTCCGAGATGATGCGCGCCGACACTTAGCGCAGGCGTTCGTGCTATAACCCGTCCACGACCGGGAGACCCCGGGCGTAATCTAAAGTCCAAACTCCCGCCGGCTCACGAGGTCGGCGGGTTTTCTTTTGCCGCCCGTCGGTTCACGACGAACGCCAGTTGTATCAATACCAATCGATCGAGGATTTCGCCGGGCCCCAGTTCCATCTACCAGGCAAGTAACGATTGGTAGGAACATCTGCGGACTCAGTCCCGCCCGTTTGTACGGCCGCAAAAGTAACCTTCGTTGGTGTTCCATTTGCGGCAACCGAGCCGCTCAAGACCTTGCCGTCCCACTCGATAGTCCGTGTCCGATCGATTGACATGGTCCGATCTCCAGTGAACCGCCAAAATAGCAGGGCTGCGCGCGAGGCCCTGTGACCAAATGGCCACATCATCGTGGAAAGCGCAGCGGCCATTCCCAGCATCATCAACGCGATCACCTTCGCGGCGACAGATAAAAATTCTTTCACCGTTTATCTTCTTTCGAGCGCAGGCGGTCACGTGCCACGCGAAATATTTGACAGCTTTAAAATGAAAAGGGGCAGCGTTAGCCATAGCAGTCCGTATGCGTCAAACAGAGCTCCGGTTAGAGACGATTGCGCAATATAGTAGGCGAAGACGCATGCTGCGACTGTGGTCGCGATCGCCGCAGGGTCTCTGCCGCGTCCCAGACTGGAAATGAGGCCAAGCAGTGATCCGGCAACAAAGGTCGCGAACAATGCGTACCAGGGACCTGCCTCTGCATAGCCGGAGACGTTCACAGGTGCAGGCTGATAGCCTGTCGTGGACGTGACATTTGGAAATACCTTAGGAAATATTAGTGTTGGCGGGAAGCATCGTTGCTCGCCAAAGACCCGACGTAGCCACGATGGATCGATGCCACATCGGCGTTCTGGGTCTGAGAAGGTTTCTACATAGAAGGGAAAGCCGACGGCCATCCTCAATAAGTTGGAGCGAACCATCCGGATCGCGATGATCCGAAACGTTGACAGGCGATCTGGTCGCGATCCCTCTGGTCGCGATCCCTCCGCAAAGGGCGCGGGCGATACAACGTGTTCAGCAGCGCAAAACTGAGTGATGCTAAGCACGAGGAAGAGAGCGGCAGCAATCGGCAGCACGAGAATGCCGCTGCGTAAAATTCCGAATTCTGAGAGTGCGAGCGTCAGCCCCACCATCAAGAGGTAGATGAATGCTGGCGCCTTCTGCATTGTCGCAAGGTCAAGACTAAGGATGACGACGCTTAGAACGGCGAAGGACAGCAACGCCGGTTTGTTTTTACCTATCACGCCGCGTGCAAGCAGATAGCAACTGAGCATCGGGAGGCTCGCAAAGGCGAAGGCAAAGTAGAAGTTTCCAAGCGCGCTCTGCAATTCGGCCCGACGCAGGATCTTGGCTTCGTAACACGAGGTCAGGTCCCAGGGAGCTGTCAGAAGGTTGAGGCCGCCAGACAGCGAAAGCCGATAGAGGCAGTAGGCAGTCATCGCCAACGCGGTGGCGATTGGAAGCCAAATGGGTACCTTTGATTCTTCAGAGAAGATGGGGCGATCGATCAAGCCTCCTGCCAGCAACGCGGCTGTCGGTAGCGCGATCACAAAGACTAGCAGCAGCATCCAATACGTCAGAGAGCCGAGGGTGGGCCCCGAAATGATATTGGGTTCATGGCCCACGTACGCCATGAGCTGGTCGCGGCCGAATGAGAAAGGGAATATCGCCGCGCCGACTCCCGTCGTAAGGATATAGGCGCCCACTGCAATAGAGATTGCTAGGTAAGTGCGCTTCACAGCTCTTCCCGCATAGTCTGTGGGCGCGCGCTAAACGCCGCGCTTATTCCTCGAATTTGGCCCGGTTGTTCTGAAACGGTATCGCGACCCTTGAGGGTAAAGAAGGCCTTCGAAAGGCGAAGCGGCAACCCTTGGGGAAATCTACGGGGAGCTACGGGGCTGCAGCACTGTTGGCGGTATCCTCTATTCGTCATCCGCGCTGGTGGTTCTTGACGTGCGGCGCGGTCCGCTCTCCAGTCATTTCCTCCACGTAGTCGTCAATGGTGGCTAAATGCTTCTCGCGGTTGCCGAAGCGGCGGGCTTGCGTGCCGAAGATGAGGTAGCGGCGAAGCCGATCGAGCTCAGCGAGGTCTGCCTTCACGCGTTCGACTTCTGCTTCCTCATCGATCTTGCGCATCCGTCCTTTGTGGTGGGCCTTCGCGGCCGCGCGGTTCTCTGCCTTGGTCATGACGCCATCGAAACGCGGCGCCAGTGAGAGTCAAATTGTCGTTTATAGTGGCTCGAAACCTGCGCGATCTGCTGTGCGTCGTGGGTGTGGGAAAAGGTCGTCCGGGCTGCCGACCCGGCTGTGACAAGGAGCGCCCCCACGACCGAGATCGGGACCTTGCGGCAAATCTTGGAACTATATGCACGCTACTCGCACAAGTGTTATTGCCACGGTTTTGCACTACAGAAGGATCAGCATGTACCAATGGGCGTGCGTGGTCGAATGAAGCGAGACCTGGAAGAGCTCTGGCGGCTAGAGCAGATCTGCCTAGCTGAGGCTGCGCCTGCCACGATGCATATCGAGCGGATCGGACTACTGAAGGTCGCCGAGGATTGTAGGCGCTCGGCGGACGAGATCGAGGCACGGGCCGCCCTTCAGAGTCGAGCTCGCAGTTTTTTGGGGGTATCTTGGGGGTATCCTGGATACGCAGACACCAATTGGCCCGGTCACGTGGGCGTGCGGTCTGATCGGCTTGGCGCTGTTCGTCGCGCTCTATCTTCCTTGGTAAGCCGATCGCGAGTCCATCACAAAGGCCCGCCGGTTCACGCTGGCGGGTTTTTGTCGCTGACGCTTAACGCAGCCGAAGGCCCGTCAGTTTATCGGACAGGCGATTCCTTTGCTGACAGGCGGTGCTTTATGGACTTAACCTGGTAATACCGGGCGCTATTGGCGTGCTGGCCTGTTTGTTCTTCCTCGGCCATAGCTGGCGGGCCTAGCACTCCCGGCGCTCTAATCCGCAATTGGATCGGCAGCCGGGAGCATCGAGGCTGGAAATGACCTGCCGTGCATGTCTGCCCTCCAAGTGACCCCGGTTGCGAACAGGAGCATCTTCTACCGAGCAAGCGTGGATGGAGGGGCACCATGATCGACTTAACCCGCGTCTTTGATGCCGCCATGATTGCGCTGGGAGCATTTAACGTCGTGCTGGTGGCGATGCTCATACTCGCTTTCTAAGCCGCCTCAGATGGCCGAGCCACCGGGGCGCACTCTGACAGAGGTGTCCGGATGGCAAGCAACATGATTCGTCGCAATTCGCTGCGTCGATCGTCGGAACGCCGCGGCAAGGGTCGCAGGAGCCGGACCAGACGGAGCCTGCGGCCCTTAGTTGAAGCACTGTGGGGATTGGGCCACAAGCAGCAGAAATGAGAATTTGGCTGGGAACATACCGGCTGCGGCCGACTTTCGTTCTGCGGCGACGGTCTCGGTCCCACGAGGCAAGAGCCTGTCCGGAGGCCTCAGCATCATCACGCCCCCCGGCCCGATGGGGCCGCCACGGGGTCGTCTTATACGAGGCGCCGAATGGATGAGACTTGGAGAGTTGTGTTCGCGCTTAGCGCGACGGCTATTGTCGCCGCCGGCTCCTTCTTTGCCATCCGGTTTATCATCGGATTGAACCTCTGACCTCGACCTGACAAGCGGCGCCGGAAGCGCTTCGCAGGCTATCAATTCCTTGGGCCCCTGGAGCACGCTCGAGTTACTGCGCGTCGTGGTGCGGACGAAGCGAGCCCGCCGTTTCACACATCTTTGCTAATTGGCGGTGCTGCGGCTCTTGGCCTTGGACGACCGCTCACAGCCGGCCTGGCCGGCGCGGCCGACTTCTTCGACGCATCATCGCCGCGGGCAGTTCCCCACGGATCGACCGACTTCTGGTCCGGAACATTGTTGAGAGAGAGTTAATAGGTGCCCTCAGCCCGATCGTCGTCCGCCTTCTCCGACGCCGTCTTCTCCTTGGGCTGTTCGCCATACTGTTGAACATGGTCCTGCGCCAGCGCGGGGGCGGCGATCAGGGCAAGCAAGACGGCGACGGCGATTTTGCGCATCGAAAAAGCCCGGTTCTGCGCCGAACATAACATCGCCGATTGCGATAGCAATGCAGCACGAGCGTGAGTTGGGTAAGACGATGATCGGACGATGCGCGCACCAGATCCACTACTGGTGTCGTGGGTGTGGAAAAGAGGAAATCAGAATGATGGAGGGGCCGATGTTCACGCCGGCGGGCCTAATGGCCATCGACGCGATAGCCTTGAGCGGCGAGCATTTCCTTGAGCCACGCCACCTTCTCGCTGGCATTCCTCGAGCCAGCTAGCGCCTTCCGTACATCCTCAACGAGCCCTTCCAGGCGCTTCAAGTGCGCCTGTGCCGCGTTTCGTTCGATCTCATCGAGAGCAGCCATAGCGCGAGTATGGCCGATATTTCGCCCAGCGTTAAAGCGCGCCGGAGTCTGATCTGCTCCATGGGGTGGCATCAGCACGACGTTGACGAGCTCGCGCTTGGAGCGCATCTGCCTGGAGCTGCGCCGGACCAGCCGGATCCTTGAGGAGCGGGCAGGGCTGGAGTTCATGGCCAACCGCTACCGAGCCGAGGTCAGTTGCCTTCAAAGCCGCTTCCCATCTCCTTCCCATTGCGGAATTCTGGGAAGAATGGCGCTATAAAGCGCTGTATTACTTGGGGCACGAGTAGTGTTTTAAGTTCTATGCATTCTTCGCGACAGTGGAACACCGTGCATGCGGCACGCAGCAATCTATTCGGTCGGGATGGCGGGCGTAGTGGCGCTCACGCTACTCGTCGTTTTCGGCCTGTTCGACGATGTGATAGAAAAGAGATTGTACAGGAGTTTCGTCAGGGCTTATCAGGACTCGCCAATCGGCCTAACTGAAAAACGTGCATTGCGGCTCGGATTTTACATTTCGTAGCGTCCCCGCGACCGACAACGACCGACGCGCGTCAGTGCCATCAAACGAGCGCGGGAACAAATTCCGTCACGGCTGTTCATTTGCATTGGCTTCGCGATCAGTCTGGGTTGTATCGCCTACATTGCGACGCGGCCGGGATTTCAGTTTACGACAATGCTTGAACTGTTCAGGCAGGAGTGCCACGGCGATGAAGAATGTGCGCAAAAGCTTGAGGCGCAACGTAGGGTCAACATAGCCGACACGATAGACAAGATGGGTGAAGCAGCCATCGCCAAGCAGAGCGCCTTAAAGCGTCCCTAGCTAATTGATTTGGGTGCGGCCCCCAAGGCACGGGGGGCCGATTTGCCAGCGATTCTTCAACCACACTTGTGGTTCTGGGCGTGCAGCCAGGTCCAATCGCCGGTCATCTCTTCGACGTAGTCGTCGATGGCCTTCATCAGCTTCTCGCGATGCGCGCGGTTGTCCTTTCTACCGAAGATGAGGTAGTGGCGAAGCCGGCCAAGCTCGGCTAGGTCGCCTCGGCCCACGCTTCTTCCGCGCGCTGACGCATGCGCTCTTGGTGCCAGGCCCGGCGGCCGCTCGGTTCTCTGCCTTCGTCATGATGGCATCGAACCGTAGCTTCTGGCGACTATGCGATATAAAGCTGCGATGGCTCGGCCCAGCGAGTACGCTAAGCGATTGTCGTGGCCGGTCTCAAGGTTTGCTAAGGGTCAGATTCGGACCTGAACGTCTAGGGTAGGCGCGTCCGCCTTGCTCACGCGAACAGACGTCCAGTTCTCCCGCGGGTCTTTCTTTTCCTACGCCAACCTACGACGACCAAGGAGCGCTTGTTGCGCTAATTCGATTGGTGGCTCTTTTAATCACCCCATCTGAGGGCGCTCTTTAGAGGTCCTCGCTCGGTGGGGGCGGCGGTGGGAGTCCATTCTTATCATTCGGAAGCGACTTCGCGGGGTGCGCGAATGCTTCGTAGCGCGCTGGGCGCCGCCGTCGCTCGCTACTTGGAAGATGACGCGATCATCGAGGTGATGCTCAATCCCGATGGGCGGTTGTGGGTCGACCGGCTGTCGAGCGGGCTTGCTGATACCGGGGAAACACTATCGGCGGCAGACGGCGAACGTATTGTTCGCTTGGTAGCGCACCATGTTGGCTCAGAGGTGCACGCTGGATCGCCACGTGTTTCGGCTGAACTTCCGAGCACGGGCGAGCGGTTCGAAGGTCTCTTGCCTCCGATCGTTGCGGCTCCGGCGTTCGCCATTCGCAAGAAGGCGGTCGCGGTCTTCACGCTCGACGACTACGTCGTCGCGGGCGTCATGACCTCCGCGCAAGCCAAGACACTCAGGATCGCAGTCGCGTCTCGGAAAAACATACTCGTTGCCGGTGGCACGTCGACCGGAAAGACAACATTGACGAACGCGCTCTTGGCCGAAGTGGCAAAGACTTCCGATCGCGTTGTGCTGATCGAAGACACCCGAGAACTTCAGTGTCGAGCTCCCAATCTCGTAGCCCTTCGGACCAAGGATGGCGTAGCCACGCTTTCTGATCTCGTTCGTTCCTCACTCCGACTGCGGCCTGACCGCATCCCAATCGGCGAGGTCCGCGGTGCCGAAGCACTCGACCTGCTCAAGGCTTGGGGCACTGGTCATCCCGGCGGCATCGGTACGATCCATTCTGGTACCGCGATTGGAGCGTTACGGCGGCTCGAGCAACTCATTCAGGAAGCCGTCATCGCGGTTCCGCGCGCTCTTATAGCCGAAACAATCAATGTGGTCGCTGTGCTCGCAGGACGCGGTGCTGATCGCCGCCTCGTGGAGCTAGCCCTCGTCACGGGACTTGGGGCCGCTGGCGACTACAGCGTTTCATCAGCAGGAGACTGACATGCGTCTACCACTTCGTTCTCTTCAAGTCGTATCCTTTGCCGCCTCTAGTGCGATTCTCATGACAACGGCACCGGCATGGGCAGCCGGCTCGAATATGCCGTGGGAGCAGCCGCTCAATCAGATCCTGCAATCGGTGGAGGGACCGGTCGCCAAGATCATTGCGGTGATCGTTATCATCGTAACCGGATTGACCCTTGCGTTTGGCGATTCTTCCGGCGGGTTCCGTAGACTAATCCAGATCGTGTTTGGTCTGTCGATCGCTTTCGCGGCCTCGAGCTTCTTCCTGTCGTTCTTCTCCTTCGGCGGCGGCGTGGTGATCTGATGGATGAACCGGTCGTGGGTTTTGTCGCGCCCCTTCACCGTGCATTGACTGAGCCGATCCTAATGGGCGGCGCGCCACGGTCGGTCGCGATTATCAACGGCACGCTGGCCGCAGCCCTTGGCTTGGGACTGCGGCTTTGGATCGCGGGTCTCGTCCTCTGGTTCATCGGTCACATGGCCGCTGTCTGGGCGGCCAAGCGCGACCCTGCCTTTGTTGATGTCGTGCGCCGCCATCTGCGTATCCCCAGTCATCTCAACGTCTGAGCCGTCGGTCATGATGCATCTCGCCGAATACCGCCATTCCAACGTCCGGCTTGCCGACTTCTTGCCGTGGGCCGCTCTGGTCGACGAAGGAATCATCCTGAACAAGGACGGTTCGTTCCAACGGACGGCGAAATTTCGAGGACCCGACCTCGATAGCGCCGTGCCGTCCGAACTTGTTGCCATCGCCGGCCGTGTGAACAACGCTTTGCGGCGCCTCGGCTCAGGCTGGGCCGTGTTTTTTGAGGCGCAGCGTCATTCTGCGGGCACTTATCCCTACGACATGTTTCCGGATGTGGCATCGGCGTTGGTCGATGCCGAACGTAAAGCACAGTTCGAAGAAGCCGGTGCGCACTACGAGTCCAGCTACTTCTTGACGTTTTTGTACCTGCCTCCGGAGGAGGGAGCCGCCAAGGCGGAACGTCTGCTCTACGAGGGCCGCGATCGTGCCCTTGGAACTGACGCGCGCGAGGTCGTACACGGATTCATTGACCAAACCAATCGCGTGCTGCAGCTCGTCGAAGGGTTCATGCCCGAGTGCGGCTGGCTCGACGATCAGGACACGCTGACTTTCCTGCACTCGACGGTCTCGACCAAGCGTCATCGCGTTCGCGTGCCAGAAATTCCAATGTACATCGACGCCCTGTTGGCTGATCAGCCGCTGACTTGCGGGCTGGGGCCGATGCTGGGATCAGCCAACGTCCGGATCCTCACGATTGTTGGCTTTCCTGGCGCAACCACGCCCGGAATTTTGGACGAACTCAATCGCCTGGCGTTCTCGTATCGGTGGTCGACCCGGGCGATCATGCTCGACAAGACCGATGCCACCAAGCTGCTGACAAAAATTCGACGCCAGTGGTTCGCCAAGAGAAAATCGATAGGCGCCATTCTCAAGGAGGTGATGACCAACGAGGCGTCGGCGCTGCTTGATACCGATGCCCATAACAAGGCGATGGACGCCGACGCCGCGCTGCAGGAACTGGGGTCAGATCAGATCGGACAAGCTTTCGTCACGGCAACTATCACGGTCTGGGATCGTGCCCCTGAGAGAGCCGACGAGAAGTTGCGGCTGGTCGAGAAAATCATCCAGGGGCGGGATTTCACCTGCATGGTCGAGACGGTGAATGCCGTCGAGGCCTGGCTCGGCAGCCTACCGGGACATGCCTATGCCAACGTGAGGCGGCCGCCGGTCTCGACCCTCAACCTTGCGCATTTGATTCCGATGTCGGCGGTATGGGCGGGCGAGGCGAGAGATCTGCATTTCAGGGGTCCGCCGTTGCTGTACGGTCGGACCGAAGGATCGACTCCGTTCCGATTTTCCCTCCACGTCGGCGATGTCGGCCATACTCTCGTAGTGGGACCGACAGGCGCGGGCAAGTCGGTGCTGCTGGCCCTGATGGCGTTGCAGTTCCGCCGCTATCCGAACTCCCAGATCTTTGCGTTCGATTTCGGTGGTTCAATCCGGGCGGCAGCGCTCGCGATAGGTGGCGATTGGCATGATCTGGGTGGTGCGCTGTCCAACGAGAGCGAAAACTCAGTCGCCCTACAACCTCTCGCCTGGATCGATGATCGTTCGGAGCGAGGATGGGCCACCGAATGGATCAGTGCGATCCTGGCCCGGGAAAAGATCGAGATCACGCCGGAGGTCAAGGATCACCTGTGGTCGGCACTGAGCTCCCTCGCGTCAGCACCGGCGCAAGAACGCACCCTGACGGGCTTGTCAGTCCTTCTGCAATCTTCCCCCCTCAAACGAGCTTTACAACCTTATTGCTTGGGTGGTCCGTCCGGCCGCTTGCTCGACGCCGAATTCGAGCGCCTTGGCGAGGCCTCGGTCCAAGCGTTTGAGACCGAGGGGTTGATCGGAACGAGCGCGGCTCCGGCCGTGCTGTCTTACCTTTTTCATCGCATCGGGGACCGTCTTGACGGCCGGCCGACCCTTCTCATTATCGACGAAGGCTGGCTTGCCCTCGACGACGAGGGGTTCGCCGGCAAGCTTCGCGAGTGGCTGAAGACGCTTCGAAAGAAGAATGCGTCCGTCATCTTCGCCACCCAATCCCTTTCCGATATCGATGGCTCCGCAATCGCGCCGGCGATCATTGAAAGCTGTCCAACGCGCTTGTTACTCCCCAATGAACGGGCAATCGAGCCGCAGATATCAGCAATCTACCGGCGCTTCGGCCTCAATGACCGGCAGATCGAACTTTTAAGCCGGGCCACGCCGAAGCGCGACTATTACTGCCAGTCTCGCCGCGGCAACCGGATGTTCGAATTGGGCCTTGGTGAAGTGGCGCTCGCCTTCGCGGCGGCCTCTTCCAAGACTGACCAAGCCGCCATGGAGCGAGTGCTCGCGGAACATGGACGGGATGGCTTCGTGCCCGCCTGGCTCCAGCACCGTGGTCTCGCCTGGGCCATCGACCTGATCCCCGAACTCGGCAATTTGGAGAGACCGCTATGAGAAGACTTAGCTCATTGCTCGCCGCCAGCATGATTACCCTCACGCTCGGTATCACGGCGCCGGTGCGGGCGCAGTGGATTGTCTTCGATCCTGACAACTACCTTCAGAACGTCCTAACCGCGGCGCGTGAGATCGAGCAGATCAACAATCAGATCACCTCGTTGCAGAACGAGGCGCAGATGCTGACCAATCAGGCCAGGAATCTGGCCAACCTACCGTACTCGTCGTTGCAACAGCTGCAGTCATCGATCCAGCGGACCCAGCAGCTGCTGGCCCAAGCCCAACGCATTGCATACGACGTACAACAGATTGATCAGGCCTTCTCGACAAGCTATAGGCCGGCATCCAGCAACCAGTCCAGCCAGGCGTTGTTCACCAACGCTGAATCGCGCTGGCAAAATTCTGTGGCTGGCCTGCAGGACGCACTCCGGGTGCAGGCAGGTGTAGTCGGCAACCTCGACACCAACCGCGTCCAGACCGCTGCGCTTGTAACGTCAAGCCAGGGGGCCAGCGGCGCGCTGCAGGCAACTCAGGCCGGCAATCAGATTCTCGCGCTCCAGGCACAGCAACTTGCTGACCTCACCGCCACTGTGGCAGCCCAGGGCAGGGCGCAGAGCCTCGAAGGGGCGCAGCGCGCCGCAGCTCAAGACCAGGGACGTGAACAACTCCGACGGTTCCTGACGCCGGGTCAGGGCTACCAACCCCAGGAAGTGCGGATGTTCCACCAATGAGTGACGCAAGACCCTCTGGAGCCGTCTTGGTTGCAGCAGTTGGAGTGTTGCTCGCCGCAGCCTGCGCGATCCAGCTTCGTGGTGGCGAAGGCCCTTCCTCGCCGGCAACGGCTGAAGAGACGACCAGCTTGGATGGTTCTGACGTTGCTAGCTGCCGCAGCGTCACGACGAACGACACGATGGGTTACCAACATTGCCTGCGCATTTGGGCGGAGAACCGGCGCCGCTTCTTCGGTGACAAAAATGGTCCCTTAGATTTCGACCCTGGCAGCTCAGGGGCCGCACCAAAGGACCAGAGCCGCCTATCCCAAGGTTATCCCTCAGTTACAATTCCAGACGCGAGCAGGCGATGACTGGCACTGGTGTTATCGATCAATTTCTGGAGACGTTCACACGCTATATCGATAGCGGCTTCGGCATATTGGGGGGCGACGTCGGATATCTCGCAACAACGCTTGCTGCGATTGACGTCACTCTTGCTGCCCTGTTCTGGAGCTGGGGGCCAGACGAGGATATTATTGCCCGCCTGGTGAAGAAGACACTATTCGTCGGCGTCTTCGCCTACCTGATTGGCAATTGGAACAACCTCGCACGCATTGTTTTTGAAAGCTTTGCTGGGCTTGGACTGAAAGCATCCGGGACCGGCCTATTGGCATCAGATTTCCTACGACCGGGTCGCATTGCTCAGGTCGGCCTGGACGCCGGCCGGCCGCTGCTCGACTCGATCTCGAACCTGATGGGCTACATCAGCTTCTTCGAGAATTTCGTCCAGATCGTCGTTCTGCTGTTTGCATGGGCCGTGGTTCTCCTCGCCTTTTTCATTCTGGCGATCCAGCTTTTCGTCACTCTGATTGAGTTCAAGCTGACGACACTTGCCGGCTTCGTGCTCATTCCTTTTGGCCTCTTCGGCAAAACCGCCTTCGCAGCAGAGCGGGTCCTGGGCAACGTGATGTCTTCCGGAATCAAAGTACTAGTCCTGGCCGTCATCGTCGGTATCGGCTCGACCTTGTTCTCGCAGTTCACGTCCGGATTCAGTGGCGGGCAGCCGACGATCGAAGAGGCGATGACTCTTGTTCTCGCGGCGCTCACCTTGTTGGGGCTTGGTATCTTCGGGCCAGGAATCGCAAACGGCTTGGTCTCAGGCGGACCGCAGCTTGGCGCCGGCGCGGCGATTGGGACGGGTCTTGCTGTTGGCGGTGCTGTTGCCGCGGGCGCTGGCCTTGCCGCTGGCGGTGTAGGCCTCGCCGGTGGTGCGATCGCAGGTGCTGCGCGCGGAGGAAGCGCCGCTCTAAGCGGGGTCTCCGCTGCTTATCGAAGCGGCAACGCTGCAGGCGCCGCCGAGACCGGTGTGTCAGCCGTGACAAATCCGTTGCGCCGGATGGCGAGCACATTCGCCAGCGATGGGCAAGCAGGCGAGCGGGCCGCAGCTAGTTCAGCGGATCGGCAACCAGATTTCGCACGGCGCGCGAAGCAGGCCCAGACAATTCGGCATGGCGCATCCGCGGCCGGGCATGCCCTTCGCTCCAGCGATCCCGGCGGAGCCGGCACTTCAGTCGATCTCTCCGAAGGAGAGCACTGATGCGGCGTCGATCCACCAACTACTGGCACTGACAACTCAGCCAACTTCTTACAACGCTAAGACGAAACTCTTGATCTCAGGAGGAAATTTCATGTTCAAACGACCGTCCGTTCACTACGGGCGCATGCCCGAACCCGTCACGCCTTATCAAAAAGCTGCTCAGGTCTGGGATCAGCGCATTGGATCTGCGCGCGTCCAGGCCAAGAACTGGCGGTTGATGGCCTTTGGCTGCCTCACGCTAGCAAGTGGTCTTGCGGGTGGTCTCGTTTGGCAATCGAGTCAAGGATCGATCACGCCCTGGGTGGTCGAGGTCGATCGGCTCGGTCAGGCGCAAAGGGTTGCCCCGGCCAACATTGACTATCAACCCACCGACGCTCAGATCGCCTACCATTTGGCGCGTTTTGTTGAAGATGTCCGAGGCCTACCCGCCGACGGCATCGTGCTCCGCCAGAATTGGTTGCGCGCCTATGATTTTACGACCGATCGGGGCGCGGCCGCGCTCAATGACTTCGCGCGCAACAACGATCCGTTCGTTAAGTTGGGCAAGGCGCAAATCTCGGTTGATGTCTCCAGCGTCATCCGTGCCTCACCGGACAGCTTTCGAGTCGCTTGGGTCCAACGCACCTACGACTACGGCTCGTTGAGTTCGACCGAGCGCTGGACCGCGATTCTCACCGTTGTGATTGAGACGCCGCGCAACGCCGAACGGCTGCGCAAGAATCCGCTCGGCGTGTATGTACGCGCCATCAATTGGTCGAAGGAGCTGGGTCAGTGACCAAGACGACGTCAAACATTTCCTCGAAGCCTAACAACCCAACCACCGCTAGCGCCTTGATCTCGAAGCGCGCGATCGTGTCGGCCCTGCTGGTTTGCTCGTCGGCCCTTGGAGGTTGCGCGACCTATATTCCGCCGAAAATCAACTATGACGCTGAGCTGCCGGCGTTGCCTGCGCCTCCAGCACCGGTCGACAACAGACCGCACCCGCTTCACGTCCCGCCTGCCTGGAAGCCAGCTCTCGGCGGGAAGTCAGGAGGGAAGGAGGAGGCTGAACCGGTGAGCCGTGTTGAAACAGCAAACAATGCGGCGCGAGTCGAGCCGCGCAAGCGGGGATATTTCAACGCGGCTCAGATCTACGCTTACAGCCCGGGAGCGCTTTATCAGGTGTACGCCTCTCCCGGACAAATCACGGATATTGCGCTCGAAGAAGGGGAGCAACTGACAGGATCGGGGCCTATCGCGGCAGGAGACACGGTGCGATGGGTTGTAGGCGATACCGAAAGTGGAAGCGGCGACACCCGTCGTGTCCACATCCTCGCGAAGCCGACGCGGGCGGCAATCGAGACCAACCTTGTCATTAATACCGACCGGCGCACGTATTTGATCGAGCTTCGCTCCCGCGAGCGGCCCTACATGCCCTCCGTCGCCTGGTATTATCCAGAAACAGCGCGCGAAAAATCGCGCGAGGCTTCCCTCACACCGGTTCTTCCAGATCCAGCGCAGCGCGTGCTTCGCTACGCGATCGAGGGGGACAGTCCACCCTGGCGGCCGCTCTGTGCGTATGACGATGGCCGCAAGGTCTATGTCGAATTCCCGCAAGGGATTGTCCAAGGCGAGATGCCGCCGCTGTTCGTCATTGGCCCTGACGGAAAGACCGAGCTGGTCAACTACCGCGCATACGGCAATTTACTGATTGTGGATCGGCTGTTTGCAGCGGCAGAACTGCGGCTCGGGGGCGAACACCAGCAGAAGGTCCGAATTGTCAGGACTGACGGGAGGTCGTCGTCATGAATTCGAAGATTGAAGGCGATCAGGATCGATCGATTTCGAGGCAAACACAGGACGACCCGTCGAGAAGCTTCCGCCTAAGAGCGGAGCATCCGCGCGTAACACGGCTATCGCGCAAGGTTCTCGCAGGAGGAATTGCGGTCGCGCTGGTAGTCATTGGCGGCGCTGTATTGTGGTCATTGCAAAACAATCGTTCCCGAAATCAGCCGGCGGATGAGCTCTACGCCACTGAGCATCACGATATTGCCGATGGCATTGCGACGCTGCCGAAGGACTACATGGGGTTGACGCGTCGAGGTATTCCCCAGCTTGGTCCACCTCTTCCTGGAGACCTTGGGCGTCCTATTCTGGCCGCCCAAGGTCAGTCGCCGACGATTGGAGCTACGGCTCTCGATGCGGAACAGCAGCGCCGGGATCAAGAAACCGAAGCGGCCCGCGTAAGCCATTTGTTCGCTTCGGCCAATGCAAGAGATGCGCGCCCGCCTGCTGCCGCGGCCCAGGGTGGCGACCGGAATGCTTCATCAATTTCGGCCACCAATGGCGACGAGGGAGTTTCGCAGGGTGGTCAGGACAGGAAGCTCGCATTCGTCAATGCATTCGTTGATCGCCGTACAGTAAGCCCCGATCGCGTCACCAAGCCGGCATCACCCTATGTCGTGCAGGCGGGAACTGTCATTCCAGGTGCCTTGATCACAGGGATACGGTCGGACCTTCCGGGCCAGATCACCGCACAGGTGACCGAAAATGTGTTCGATTCGCCCACCGGGCGCTTTCTGCTTATCCCGCAGGGAGCGCGCCTGATTGGCGTTTATGACAGCCAGGTTGCCTTCGGTCAGTCGCGCGTGTTGCTGGTCTGGACCCGGCTGATCATGCCGAATGGCCGTTCGATGGTGTTGGAGCGTGAACAGGGGGCTGATACCGCGGGCTATTCGGGGCTTGAAGACGAGGTCAATAATCACTGGGGCGAATTGTTCAAAGCCGCGGCTCTTTCGACCCTACTAGCCGTCGGCACCGAGCCCGGCGCGGGCTCAAATACGAACAGCAATGACAGCGCGATCCTCCAGGCGATGCGGCGCGGTGCAGGCGACTCCCTCAATCAAACAGGCCAACAGATCGTCCGTCGCAGCCTCGGTATTCAACCAACGTTGACCATCCGGTCCGGTTTCCCGGTGCGTGTCATCGTCAATCGAGATCTCGTTCTTGAGCTGTATAGAGGGTAGGTGTCTGGTGTCGAAGCTTAAGATCACGGCGTTGTCGGACGATAAGCCAGTCAAAGTCATGACGGAACTACCTGCTTCGGTGCACCGGGATTTGGTTGCGTACGCTGAAGCCTTGGCGCGCGAAACAGGCCAGGCGATTGATCCAATCAAACTGGTCGCGCCAATGCTGGCGCGATTTATGGCCGCAGACAGAGGCTTTGCGAAGTCAAAGCGCGTCTATCGCTCGGTTGGCGACGGGTAGCGCTCGGCTAAAAACGTCAGAAATGGACGTAATGCGAATTTCCTATTGCTGGGCATCCAGTGCGCATAAAAGCAGACGTCCACTTGACCCTGCTCGTCGTGCAATTCTCGATAAACAACGTCGTCTCCAACAGTGGCGACGTCGGAGTCTAGGATAAAGCTCACGCCGAATCCCAGTCTTGTGAACTTGTGAATGAGGTGCCGACTGACGTGATGCCGTTGCACGTTTTGGATGATCCCACGCATCTGGATTCTGGATTCTAACATTTCCTCCACGCTGCCGGCACGATCGGGCGTTACGAGCAAAATGGTTTGATCGCGAAGGTCCGTCCAGAAGACAGCTTCGTGGGAAGCAAGCGCGTGATCTGTCGGGAGCAAAACGAAAACCCGCTCGCGCCACAGCGCGTGCGCGTGGACGGTTGACGAGTCGAGCAGTCCTGATCCAATTATAATATCTGAATCGCTGCTCTGAAGAGATCTACGTAACCCTGTCGTAGATCGCTCTGTGGCGACTAGGTTAGTAGGAGCGCAACGTTGCCGAAAGCCGGCAAGGAGTTCTCCGAGGCGGCCAGGGGCGACCGACGCGCATAAGCCTACCCGAAGTTGATCAGACTGGCCACGTGCCAAGCCGCTTGTCGATTCGAGAAGTGCGTCAAGTTGCTCCAAAATTGAGATTGCGTGTTTCAAGAAATGCAGGCCAGCGAGGGTAGGTCGTACGCCTGTTGTCGAACGTTCGAATAAAGCCGCTCCAACCTGGGCCTCGAGTTGAGCCACCGCACGGCTCAATGCAGAATGCTGAACAGGAAGGAGCTCGGCGGCCTTCCGGAAGCTGCCGCATTCATATGCGAGTGCCGCGAATCGAAGGTGCTTGAGCTCGATCGCCTGTCCCGAGAGGTGGCGGTCGGACTTGGCCGAAAGGCTGCACATCCAATACGACCCCCTTGTCGATAATGAAGCCGGCACCTCCGAGGTAGGTCAGCTCAGATTTGGACGCACCTGTACGATTCGACAGGGGGCATTCCTCCCGAGATCGGGTATGGCGTTACAGGCGCGTCGGGACCAACGCTGTTGAACGCTCCGGTTACCCAAAAAGGAGCCTTGCTATGGCTTTCAGAGAATGGCTAGAAATTGAGCCTTTCGGCGAGGCTTCCGCTCAAAATGGCTTTGGCCCCACAAGCCGTATGCACAGATTCGGGCATCGTATCGCAGGGACTGACGCAGTTCTTGCAACTATCGAGATCCCATTGAGCATCGTGCTGCAGTCGATCCCAATCGAGGTGACTACGAGATTAACGGTAAGCGCGAAGCCGATACCCTTGCTTCAGAATTCGAATGAACGTGCGAAGAAGCCTCCGACTAGGACGGAGGTTTGGGATGGGATTGGACAGCAAAAAGGACGTCCATTTGGACGGCTCGTCGGTAGGGCCGGTGAGCCGGCTGGAGGTCCTTGAAGG